>NZ_JBHXAU010000032.1:0-110352 GCF_042727395.1 Nocardia sp. NPDC060255
GGTGAAGGACACCAGACCCGCCGAACTCCTCGACGCCATACGTACCGTGACGGCGGGCGACGCGCTCCTGTCGCCCGGCCCCACGGCACGGCTCATCGAACGCTTCCTGCGCCTCGCCGAAGCTCAGCAGCGTGAAGTCGCCATCGAGACCGACATGGACCGCTGCGGCTTTCGGCATGACTTGCAGTTTGACGTTGGGCTGCTTCATCAGATCGAGCAGATGCCGCAGCTGCGCCAACATCACCTCGGGTCCGCCGACGAGCCGGCCAAGCGTGTCGTCTTCTACGACGACCTCCAGGTGCAACGGGCTCGCGGCAGTCATCAGTCGCTGACGAGCCATCCGAGCCTTGATGGCTTGTGGCATGCCCTATCTCAGGCTCAACCTCGCTACCGCACCGGAGAAAATGCCGCAAAGCCTGTCTGACATGCCTTTTGTAGATGCTGTACGTGCCCCCAGTCGGACTCGAACCGACACTCGATGGATTTTAAGTCCACTGCCTCTGCCAATTGGGCTATGGGGGCGTCCGGGACAGCGTACCGAGTCGTACGGGTGTACCGGAATTCCGACTGTTCAAGGTGTGCAACGTGTCGGCGTCCTCCTGGAAAATGTTGGGCAGTCGACCAAAAGGGAAGGGGAGATCGGGGGGTTTGGGGGGTGGGGGTTATCGCCTGGGGGGCAGGGGGATTCGGGTCAGGTCGGCGGCTATGTGGATGGTGCCGGGGAAGTGTTGGCGGGCTTCGGCCAGGTGGTCGGAGAGGTCGCGGTAGCGCTGGGAGAAGTGAGTGAGGACTAGTGTGCGGGCGCGCGCGTCGGCGGCGATGCGGGCGGCTTGACCCGCGGTGAGGTGGCCGTATTCGGCGGCCAGGTGGGCGTCGGTGTCGAGGAAGGTGGCCTCGATGACGAGCATGTCGGTGTCGGTGGCCAGTTCGTGGACGCCGTCGCAGAGGCGGGTGTCCATGACGAAGGCGAAGCTCTGGCCGGGGCGCGGTTCGCTGACCTCTTCGAGAGTGATGGTGCGACCGGATATTTCGACGCGACCCTGCTGCTGCAGTTGCGTGATGATCGGACCGCTCAGCCCGAAGGCGCGTAGGCGGTCGGGCAGGATGCGGCGGCCGGGTGGTTCGGTGAGCCGGTAGCCGAAGGTGTCGACGGGGTGTGACAGCGGAACCGCAGTGACGGTGAACGGCGCGCCGGGGAAGTCCACCGGACCTGGCAGATCGATGGGGCGCGGGCGCAATTCGGCCCGCCGGTAGTACGAGGTGGCGTTGACGAGCCGGTCGTAATATTCGGTGCCCGAGGCGGGAAAGCACACGTCGACCGGGTGCGGCACCTGGTCGAGACTGATCCGCTGGACCACACCGGCCAGCCCGAGGCTGTGATCGCCGTGGAAGTGGGTGATCGCGATCCGGGTGATGTCGGTCGCCGAAACCCCGGCGTAGGTCATCTGCCGCTGCGTCCCCTCCCCCGGATCGAACAGCACCCCCTCGTCCTCCCAGCGCAGCAGATACCCATTGTGATTGCGCTGCTTGGTCGGCACCTGACTGGCGGTCCCGAGGACGACGAGCTCCCGCTGTGACACGTTCGTCACGCTACCCGCGCGCCAACGCACGAAGCGGGCCCGCGACAGAGCGTCGAGAGCGCGCCTCGCGCGCGTGAGCCATGGCCTACTCCGCGGGAGTGTTGCGCAGGACGGAGTGCCGGCGACTGTAGGCGAAGTAGATGACGAAGCCGAGCGCCATCCAGATGATGAACCGCAGCCAGGTTTCGACGGAAAGGTTCAGCATCAGCCAGAAGCAGGCGAGCACACCGAGGATCGGCACCACGGGCACCAGCGGAACGCGGAACCCGCGCGGCAGGTCGGGGCGGGTGCGGCGCAGGATGAGCACGCCGATCGAGACCAGCACGAACGCGAACAGCGTGCCGATGTTGACCATTTCCTCGAGCGTGCCGAAGTCGACGAAACCGGCCAGCACCGCGCAGACCACGCCGACGATCGCGGTGATCCGCACCGGCGTGCCGAACTTGCTGGTGTGCGCCAGCTTCCGCGGCATCAGCCCGTCGCGCGACATGGCGAACAGCACCCTGGTCTGCCCGAGGAACATCACCATGACCACCGTGGTGAGCCCGGCGAGCGCGCCGACCGAGATGATGTTCTTCACCCAGGTGTCGCCGTGGATCGCGAAAGCCGTTGCGAGCGTGGCGTTGTCACCGGACAGCTCGGTGTAGGGCACCATGCCGGTGAGCACGAGCGACACCGCGACGTACAGGATGGTGACGATCAGCAGCGAGCCGAGGATGCCGCGCGGCACCGCCTGCTGCGGGTTCTTGGTCTCCTCGGCGGTGGTCGCGACCACGTCGAAGCCGATGAACGCGAAGAACACCAGGCTGGCCGCGGCGAGCAGGCCGTACCAGCCGAAGCTGGTGTGCCCGGCGCCGGTCAGGAAGGAGAACAGCGACTGGCGCAGCCCGTCGCTCGATTCGCTGGGCTGCGACGGTGGAATGTAGGGCGTCAGGTTCTCCGACTTGAAGTACCTGATGCCGACGATCAGCACCAGCGCGATCACGGCCAGCTTGATCGCGACCGCCACCGCCGACACCCGCGAGGACACTTTGGTCCCGGTCGCCAGCAGCACGGCGAGGATGGCGATCAGCAGCACCGCGCCCCAGTCGAAGGACACCGAGCCGATGTGCACGATCGGCGTCGTGCCCAGCACCTCGCCGAGGTATTGCGACCAGCCCTTGGCCACCACCGAGGTGGCCAGCGCGAATTCCAGGATCAGGTCCCAGCCGATGATCCACGCGACGAGCTCACCGAACGTGGCGTAGGAGAACGTGTACGCGCTGCCCGCCACCGGAACCGTGGACGCGAACTCCGCGTAGCAGAGCGCGGTCAACCCGCAGGCGATCGCGGCGAAGACGAACGCGAGCGAGACCGACGGTCCGGCCACATTGCCCGCGGTGCGTGCGGTGAGCGTGAAGATGCCCGCGCCGATCACCACCGCGACGCCGAAGACCGTGAGGTCCCACGCGGTCAGGTCCTTGCGGAGTTTGGAGTCCGGCTCGTCGGTGTCCTTGATCGACTGCTCGACGGATTTGGTGCGGAACAGCCCGCCCCACCGAGCCGGGTCCTGTCCCGTCGCGTCGTCCGGCTTGCGGATCGCCACACCTTCTCCTCTACCTCTTGTCGTGCTGTCGAGCTGACTACGGCCCGGGGGCAGGCTAATGCACGCCCTCCATGTACTTGCTGATCCGCGGCGATATGGCGGCCACGATCAGTCCGGCACAGACCGCGACGGCGCCGGTGATACCGAAGTAGGCGAATTCGTGGTCCTGGTCATAGAACCGAGCCAAAGTACCCGACATCGACGTGCCGATGCCAACCGAGAAAAAGTACAGCGCCATCATCTGTGCCCGGAAAGCTTCCGGTGCGAGCTGGGTGGTGACCGCAAGACCGATGGGTGAGAGCAGCAATTCCGATATCGCGAACCCGGCCATGACGGCGACGATGAGCAGGATCGGCACCTGCTGCCCGCTGATGAACGACAGCGGCACGAACAGCATGAACGCCAGTCCCATGCCGATCACGCCGAGCGCGAATTTGCGCGGCGTGCTCGGCGCGCGCGAGCCGAGCTTGGTCCACATGATGGCGAACAGTGGCGACAGGGTGATGATCCAGACCGGCTCGACCGAGCTGATCCAGTTCGACGGTGCGGTCCAGCCGAAGAGGTTCCAGTTGATCCGGTTGTCCGAGTAACCCGAGAGCACCGTGAAGATCTGCTGGAACAGCGACCAGAACACCGCGTTGGCGATGAACAGCGGGATGAACGCGCGCACCCGGCTGCGCTCGATCGGCGTCACCTTGGCGCTGGTCAGCATGACGACGAAGTAGACGGCCGCCGCGGCGGCGATGACGCCGGTGGTCACGTCGGGCAGATTGTCCAGCGTGACGAGGCCGGTCAGGAAGGCTGCGGCGACCACCACCGCGGCGACGGCGAGCAGGCCGACGATCGGGCCGATCGCGCTGCGCGGCAACGGGTTCGGCACGTCGCGGCCGTGCGTGCCGAGGTTGCGCCGGAACACGGCGTACTGGATGAGGCCGAGTGCCATGCCGATCGCGGCGGCACCGAACGCGTAGTGGAAGCCGAGGTGGTCGTGCAGCAGGCCGGTGAGCAGCGGACCGCTGAACGCGCCGAGGTTGATGCCGAGGTAGAAGAGGGTGAACCCGCCGTCGGCGCGCGCGTCACCCTTGTCGTACAGGGTGCCGAGCAGCGAGGACGCGTTCGCCTTGAGCGCACCGCTACCGAGCGCGACCAGCACCAGGCCGACGCCGACGCCGAGCAGCCCGGGCAGCACGGCCAGCGCGATATGCCCGGCCACCACGACTACGCCGCCGTAGAACACCGTCCGTTCCATGCCGAGCAGCCGGTCGGCGATCCAGCCGCCGAGCACCGTGGACAGATAGACCAGGCCACCGTAGGCGCCGACGATGCCGAACGCGGTGCTCTGGTCCTGCCCGAGCCCGCCCTCGGTCGCCGAGTAGTACAGGTAGTACCCGAGGATGCTGACCATGCCGTAGTACGAGAACCGTTCCCACAGCTCTACTCCGAAAAGGTTGGTCAGCCCGATCGGATGACCGAAGATAGTCCGACCGACAAGCGGTGAATCAGCCGTTTTTACTTCCGACATCCTCAGACCTTCCCATGTTTGCGATGATTCTTCGGCATCAACGCCCAAATCTCGAAGATCATCGCAGCGTCGCGCACGGTAGCGGATCGTGCCAGACTGCATATCGGAGCGTTTCTTCAGGCCCCGGATGGGCACCCCGGGAACGGTCCGCCACCCGCGGTCCCGGCCACGACAGTCCGGTACGACGACGAAAGTGACGCACGGATGGATCCGATAGAAATCACGGTGCCCGCCTCGGTCGAGGACACGTTCGCGGTGCTGGCCGACGGCTGGTTGTACCCGCTCTGGGTGGTCGGCGCCTCGCACATTCGCGATGTCGATCCCGGCTGGCCCGCCGTCGGCACCCGCATCCACCACAGTGTCGGGCCGTGGCCGCTGAACCTGTCCGACACCACCAAGGTCCGCGAGGTGGACCCGCCGCGGATGCTCGAGCTGGAGGCGCGACTGTGGCCGGTCGGCTCGGCGTGGATTCGGTTGGAGCTGACCGAGATCACGCCCGATCGCACCCGGATCAGCATGTTCGAGCGCGCGATCAGCGGACCGGCGGCGCTGGTCCCCGACCTGGTTCAGACGCAGTTGCTCGCACCGCGTAACAAAGAATCACTGTCCAGGCTGGCCGATTTGGTCACCGGTCGAGCGCGCGAAGGCAAGTCCGACTAGGCGCGCGTCACGCGATGGAGAGCGCGATACCGTCGAGGATGTCGTGCTCGGAGACGACAATCTCGGAAATGCCTGCGCGACGGGACAATTCGTCGGCAAGGACCTCCGCGATGACGCCACCGCCACCGATCACGTCGACGCGGCCGGGATGCATCGGGCCGAGCGCGGCGCGCTCCTCGTGCGTCGTCGCGATCAGCCGATCACACACGGCGCGAAGCTGATCCAGCGTGAGGCGGGTGAGATGGACCTTCTCCGAGTCGTATTCGGGGAGGTCGAGCGCGACGGCCGCCAGGGTGGTCATGGTGCCCGCGACGCCGACCCAGGTGTGCGCGCCTTCGACGGGCACCCTGGCGAACGCTTCGGCCAGTCGTTCGGCGGCGAATTCCCTTGCCGCGCTGATCTGTTCGGCGGTCGGCGGGTCGCCGGGCAGGCAGCGTTCGGTGATCCGGACGCAGCCGATGTCGGCGGAGAACGCGGCCTGCACACCGTCGCTGTCACCGAAGACCAGCTCGGTCGAGCCGCCGCCGAGGTCGACCACCACGAAAGGCCCTGCCTCACTGGACAGTTCGCCGATGGCACCGGCGAACGAGAGCCGCGCCTCCTCGTCGCCGGAGATCACCTCGGCCTCCGCGCCGGGCACCACGGTGCCCAGTTCGGCGCGGGCCATGGCGAAGAAGTCCTCGCGATTGGACGCGTCGCGGGTGGCCGACGTGGCCGTCATGCGTACCCGGGTGACACCCGTCTTCCGCATCAGCGCAACATAATCGGCCAGCGCGACCCTGGTGCGTTCGATCGCCTCCGGCTGCAGTGCGCCGGTCGCGTCGACGCCCTTGCCGAGCCGGACGATCCGCATCTCGCGGTGCACGTCGGCCAGCGTGCCGTCGTCGAGCACGTCGGCGATCAATAGTCGGATGGAGTTGGTCCCGCAATCGACGGCGGCTACCCGATCAGTCATGCTTACGCTCCGCTTTCCGGCACGACCCGCTCGTACTTCGGCCAGTCGGCCGGAATCGCGGTGCCGCGCAACCCGTTCTCGGCGGCGAGCGCCACCGCCTCGTCGCCGAACGGATTCACGCCCGGCCCCTTGGCCAGCGCGTGCGCGATCAGCACGTGCAGGCACTTCACCCGCTCCGGCATCCCGCCGCCGGTGAAATCGGTACCGAGCGACTCGATCTCGTTGCGCTCGGCCAGGTAGCTCTCGTGCGCGGCAAGGTAGGCGGCGGCCAATTCCCGGTCGCTGCCGAGCCGTTCGGTCATCTCGCGCATCACGCCCGCGGATTCCTGCCTGCTCGCCTCGGCGGTGAGCCGCGGGTCGGTCAGGTAGTACAGCGTGGGGAACGGCGTGCCGTCGGGCAGGCGCGGCGCGGTTTTCACGACGGCCGGGATCCCGTCCGGGGTGCGATAGGCGACGGCGAGCACGCCGCGCGGTTCGCGGCCGAGCTGCGTGGCGATGATCGCGAGATCCTGGTCGTTCGGTGTCACCTGGGTCCTTCCGGTCCTGGCGGCGGCGCGACGGGCGGTGCGGGTGGTGCTGCCTTGTCGGCCGCCGGGGCGGGTTGTGGTTCGGAAATGCTGCGCCACAGCTCGGTGTACCAGGGGTCGGGCTCCCGGGACCTGGTCACCGCGGTCGGCGGGGCGGCGGCCTCCATGCCGGGCACCTGCACGATGTAGGGGGTCTCGCCGGGCAGCACCAGCCGCAGCCGGTCGCGCGCCTCGGACCGGATGTAGGCCGGATCCTGTTGCTGCGCACGGCGATCGCGCAGCCGCGCCAGATCCGACTCCAGGTCCTTGCGCTGCTGATGCAGCTGCGCGGCCTCGGCCCGCTGGGTGAAGTAGGTGCGCATCGGCACGGCCAGGGTGAGCGCCAGCGCACACACCACGATGGCCAGGATCACCGCTTTGCCGGTGGACAGGCCGAGGATGGTGCGGTCGTGCTTGTCGTTGCCGGAACTGCGCAGGCCGACCTTCTGCGGCTCGGCCATCTTGGCGTCGGAACGCCTACGCGCAGTGCGTTTTACCGCCGCCGGCCTGGCGGCCGTCTCCGTATCGGATCCGGCCTTGGGCCGCGAACTCGCCGAACGCGACGTGCGGCGGTCCCCACGCCCGGCTGGACTGGTTCCACGCGCACGTCGCTCCGTCATAGCGATCCCTTGTTTACTAACCCTCGAATGCGAAGCGCGGGAACGCGACGTCGCCCGCGTACCGCGCGGAGTCACCGAGCGCGTCCTCGATGCGCAGCAGCTGGTTGTACTTGGCAACCCGCTCGCTGCGCGCAGGCGCACCGGTCTTGATCTGGCCGCTGCCCACCGCGACCGCGAGGTCGGCGATGGTGGTGTCCTCGGTCTCGCCGGACCGGTGGCTCATCATCGTCTTGTAGCCGTTGCGGTGCGCGAGCTCCACGGCGTCCAACGTCTCGGTGAGCGTGCCGATCTGGTTGACCTTCACCAGCAGCGCGTTCGCGGCGCCCTTGGCGATGCCCTCTTCGAGGCGCTCCGGGTTGGTGACGAACAGGTCGTCGCCGACGATCTGGATCTTCTCGCCGATCTCGTCGGTGAGCGAGACCCAACCGTCCCAGTCGTCCTCGGACAGCGGGTCTTCGATGGAGACCAGCGGGTAGGAGCCGAGCAGGTCTGCGTAGAACTGGGTCATCTGAGCGGCGGTGCGGACACTGCCCTCGAACTTGTAGCCGCTGCCCGTGGTGTAGAACTCGGTGGCCGCGACATCGAGGGCCAGCGCGACATCGCTGCCCAGCTTCAGGCCGGTCTTGCCGATGGCGACGCTGATCAGGTCGAGGGCCTCACGGGTGCCCGCCACGTCGGGGGCGAAGCCGCCCTCGTCGCCGAGACCGGTGGACAGGCCCTTGGCCTTCAGCTCCGCCTTCAGCGCGTGGTACACCTCGGCACCCCAGCGCAGCGCCTCCTTGAAGGTGGGCGCGCCGATCGGGGCGACCATGAATTCCTGCACGTCCACGCTGGTGTCGGCGTGCGCGCCACCGTTGAGGATGTTCATCATCGGCACCGGAAGCACGTGTGCGTTCGGGCCACCGAGGTAGCGGAACAGCTCCAGGCCGGAGGACTCGGCGGCGGCACGGGCCACCGCGAGCGAGACACCCAGCAGGGCGTTCGCGCCGAGGCGGGACTTGTCCGGGGTGCCGTCCAGGTCGAGCAGCACCTGGTCGACGGTGCGCTGTTCGACCGCGTCCAGGCCGATGACGGCCGGCGCGATCTCGTCGAGCACACCCTCGACGGCCTTCTGTACGCCCTTGCCGCCGTAGCGTTCGCCGCCGTCACGCAGCTCGACGGCCTCGTGCTCGCCGGTGCTGGCGCCGGAGGGCACAGCGGCCCGGGTCAGGGTGCCGTCGTCGAGGGCGATCTCGACCTCGACAGTGGGGTTGCCGCGAGAATCCAGGATCTCGCGAGCTCCGACCTGTTCGATGATGGCCACGAAAACGACACTCCTTAGGCTGCAGGCACGGTGGGTATTACGGAAATTGCCGTGCGCTGCGAGCCTAGCGTCCGCTGAGCTGGGCGGGTAACCGGCACTCCGGTGGAGCAGGTCATACCCGGCGGCCGACGCTGTACGCCGCGGCGCGGTCCCGCACGGTCAGCAGGTAACTGGTGGACTGGTTGTAAGTGAGAAGCGCCTTCTGCCAGCCCTGCTCAGAGGTCAGGTCGCCGCCGCTCGCGCACAGGTAGCGGGCCGCGGTGAGGGCCGCGTCGTCGATATTCTGCGGGTCGGCCACGCCGTCGCCGTTGGCGTCGACGCCCCAGCGCTTCCAGGTCTCCGGGATGAACTGCAGCGGGCCGATCGCGCGATCGAACTCCGGGTCGCCGTCCATCGCACCGCCGTCGGTGTCCTTGACGAGGGCCACGCCGGGAGCACCGTTGAGCGGGATGCCGATGATCGGCGGGCGAACCGTGCCGTCCTCGTCGATCCGCGAGCTGCCGTGCGAGCCGTGCTTGCTCTCCACGCTGCCGATACCCGCGATGGTGGTCCATGCGATGCCGCATTCCGGCTTGGACCTGGCCATGACCGCCGCCGCGTAACCGTAGGCCTCCAGTGCGACCGGCGGAATGGCCATCCGGTCCGCCTGTTCCTCGGCCCAGCCGCGTAACTGAATCGCTGTCCGGCCCGGACCGTCCAGATCGAACACCGGCAGCGGCGTGCCGGGGCCGGGCGGGATGCCCTCGGGAATCGGCGGGAGATCGCGATCGATCCCGCAACCGGCGAGCGCGAGGGTCACCATGACGGCGGCCACAGCGCCGGTCTTCTTGAGGAGCACTCCACCTATCATCCAGATGCGGCGGAGTACCTCACGGAACTCAGCCGAGCAGCTCGCGCGTCGCGGTGTGCGCTGGAGTAGCGAGTATGGCGTGCGTCTCACCGGATTCGACGATTCGGCCGTGGTCGAGGACGACGATGCGCGGGCAGTGCGCGGCGACCAGGGCCATGTCGTGGCTGATCACCAGCAGGGCCATGGCGCGGTCGGCCTTGATGCGATCCAGCAGGGTCATGATCGATGCGGCGGTGGCGTGATCCAGGGCGGAGGTGATCTCGTCGCAGATCAGGACGGCAGGTTCGGCGGCGAGGGCGCGGGCGAGGGCGACTCGCTGCCGTTGGCCACCGGACAGCTCGTGTGGGTAGCGGCTTGCCAGTTCGGGAGCGAGCTCGACTGAGGCGAGTAGTTCGCTGACCCGTTGTGTGAGTTGGCGTCTCGGCACGCCGCCGATGCGACGCAGTGGGCGGCCGAGGGTCTGTGCGACGGTCCGGCGCGGGTTGAGCGCGGATCGCGGATTCTGGGTGACCAGCTGAATGCCGTTGCTGCCATGGGCAGCTCGTCCGCGGTTCGCCATCGGAATCGGCGCTCCGTGTAGCTCGAGCGATCCCGATGCCGAGCGGTGCAGGCCCGCGATCACCCGGGCGAGCGTCGTCTTGCCCGCGCCGGAGACACCGACGATGGCCAGCGCTGAGGACGGTGTGAGTTCGAGGTCTATTCCGGAGAGGACTTCCCGATCAGCGATCGAGGCACCGATACCTTTGGCACGCAGCAATAGGGGGATGGTGGTCCGCACAGGTACGGATTGCTCACTGACCGGAGTTACGGCTCCGTCGTTCGCCGCTGCGGGCTGGGTCGGAAAGGCCGCTGGCGAATCGGATTTCGCCGAGTGATCGATCAGGGGTCGGGCTGCGGACGGATCATTGTGGCGATCGACTCCGGGCTCCGGGATGGCAACTCCGGTGCCGAGTTCGATCACGTTGTCCGCCATCGCGTGCACGGTTTCGGTGTCATGGCCGGAAAGCAAGATCGCGGTGGAACGTTTGGCGGCGATCTCGGTCAGCAGGCGAGCGATATCGGTGCGCAGGGCGCCGTGCAGGCCGGCGAGGGGTTCGTCGAGGATCAGGACACTGGTTTGGCGGATCAGGGCGCGGGCCAAGGCGACTCGGCGTTGCTGGCCGCCGGAGAGCTCGCCGGAGCGGCGGCGCAGATGTTCCGCCGAGAGGCCGACCAGCGCCAAGGTTTCTACGACAGTCTCGCGAGAGGCGTGTCCGGCGACCTCGTGCAGCAGTCCGTGTACTCGCATCAGCGGATTGAGCGCCGACCCCGGATCTTGCCCGACGTAAGCGACATGCGTGCGCCGGAATCGCTGCCGGGCAACGGGATCGAGCGCGAACACGTCGTGGCCCGCGACGGAGACCGAGCCGCTGTGAGAACCGCCGGTCGGCAACTGACCGAGTAGCGCTCGCATCAGCGTTGTCTTGCCGGAGCCGGAGGGGCCGGTAAGCGCGGTGATCTGTGCCACCGCGATCTGGAAGCTGGTGGGCCCGAATAGCTCCAGCCCCGTCGAGCCGCGCACCGACAACTCGTCCACCACTACCGGCACGGACTCCCCCGCACCGCTGCGGGAGACATCGCCGCCGTACGAACTTTCCGGCAGGCTCAGAGAGTCTGCATCGATCCGTGCGTCGACCTCGACAGCGGGTTCGCTCACCGTCGCTCACCTCTCCCGAATGCGGTGACGGCGAGGTTCACACTCACCGCTACGACGGCGATGGCCAGGCTCGGCGCGAGCACCGCCCAGGGGTTGAGCAGCATGCCGGAAGCGTTCTCGCGCACCATGACCGCCCAGTTGCTCGCACCGAGGGTGGTCGGCAGTTGCAGGAACGAGGCAGTGCTGACCAGGTAGACGGCCTCCACGAATCGAAGGCCGAGCTGGGCGGTGATCACCTCGCGCAGATTCGGGATCACTTCACGAAAAACCAAGTGCGGCAGGGTCTCGCCGCTGGCCTGGGCGGCTTCGATGTAGCCGGAGGCGGCGACCCCCGCGGCCGCGGCGGCGAAAACCCTGGCGCAGTACGGGATACCGAAAAGCAAGGCGACGACGAGCAGACCGTAAACACCGGCGTCCGGCCAGGAGGTCAAGACCAGCAGGATGCCGAGGACGGCGGGCAACAGCATGACGAAGTCGGTGGCGAGCTCGATGAACCGGCCCACCCGTGGTCGCAGCCCGGCGATCGCGCCGAGCACACACGACAACCCCGTCACCGCGACCGCGATCACTGCGGCCAGCAACAGCAGACCCCAACCGCCGTAGAGCAATTGGCTCAGCACATCGCGGCCCAGCCGGTCGGTACCGAGCCAGGCGTCGGAACTACCAGGGCCGAACGGGATGCCGACGGGGGTCTCGGCCGCGTGCGGCGCCAGTACGGGCCCGAGCACGGCCAGCAAAGTAACCAGTACTGCAGGCAGCACCGTCAGCAACCGAAGGCGTTGCCCCCGACGGCGGTTCGCCCGCACCTCTGCCGAGGCAACAGATAGCTGACTCATCCGCGACCTCGCAATGACCAGGCGCGGATGCCATCGGCGACCGCGAGCATGCCCATAATGACCGCCCCGGACAGTGCGACCACCGAGGCGATCAACGACACGTCGCGATCCGCCACCGAACCGGCCAGCACCGCACCGAGGCCCGGGTAGTTGAAGATGGTCTCCACCACCAACGATCCGCCGAGCACCATCCCGACGGTGGTCGCGAAGCTCGCCACGATCGTCGGCAGCGCGAAGGGTAATACGTGCCGGAGCAGCACGGCGCGCGCGGAAATGCCGTCCAGCACGGCGCTTTCCACGTGCGGAGCCTGGGCCGCGTCCACCATCGCGGCACGCACGACCCTGGTGTTCCACCCGATCTGCGGGATCGCCAACGCGAACACGGGCAGCACCAGCATGTCGGGGCTCGCCGGAAAACCCGAGCGGCCGGTGATGGTGACGGCAGGCAACCAACCGGCGGCGAGCGCGAACACCAGGATCAACAGCGTCGCGACCACGAATTCCGGTACCGCCGCCGCGATGGTCGTCGCGGGCTGGAGCAACCTGACCGCGCCCTGCCGAAGCACCTTCGCGGTCGGCACATCCGAAGCCCCGCTTTGCCGCATCGCCCACCAGATGCCCAGCAGTAGCGACGCGACCACGGTCAGTGTCAACGCGAGCCCGCCGAGTAGCAGGGTCGGCGGGAACTTGTCGGCGAGCAGATCGTTGATCGAGCGTCCGCGCGCGGTGTGGCCGAAGTCGCCGGTCAGCACACCGGAGATCCAGTTCCAGAAGCGTTCCGGCAGTGGGCGATCCAGGCCGAGTTCGCGTTCCTTCGCCGCGATCCGGTCCGGCGTCGCGTCCCGTCCGAGCACCGCCCGCGCCGTATTGCCGGGCAACAGGTCGACGACCACGAAGACCGTTGCCAGCAAGGCGATCAGCAGGGCGATGCGCCGGATCAGCAGGCGCGCGAACGAGATCATCCGGCCAGCCAGGCCCGTTCCAGCTGCACCCTGGCGAAGCCGCCGAGGGTGGGCAGGTCATGCACCCGAGCGGAGGCGATATCGATGCCGTCGGCCATGCCCCACACCAGGTAGCCGCCGCGATCGTATTGGATCTGCTGCACGTCGCGGCAGGCTTGCGCGTAGTCCGAGTCGCTCTGTGCCGACAGGGCTTTCGCGGTGGCGGTGTCGAATGCCGCGTCTTTGAAATCGGTTTCGTTGCGGTTGGACGCGCTGGCCATCAACTTGTCCGCATAGAACAGCACGGAATCGTTGGTGCCCCACGAGACGGTGTACAGCGGGGCCTTCAGCCAGGTCTGGTCGTAGAAGGCGTTCGACTCCTGCGTGACCACGTCGAGCTTGACCCCGATATCGGCCAGCTGGGTCGCGATGACCTTGGCCGATTCGACCTCACCGGGCGCCTCCGCCTTGGTCACCAGCGGATAGCTGCGGCCGGTGTCGAAATTGGCTTCACGCAGCAGCGTTTTCGCCCGGTCGATATCGCGGGCGCGCTGCGCGATGGCCTTGTCGTACTGTGGATCGCCGGTGCCAAGAATGTCGTTGGCGATCTTGCCGTAGCCCGAATGCACCTGATTCACCAGCGCGTTTCGATCGACACCGAGGCGCAGCGCGGTGCGCACCCTGGGGTCGGCGAATGGCCCATCCGAGGCGCGCATCGCGACGCCGAGCATGGTGTCGTCGGCCCGCCGCACCACCCGCAGGTCGCCGCGTCCCTCCGCCGTCCGCCCGGCGATCGCGCCGACATTGGAGGCGAGGTCGATCTGCCCGCCGAGCACGGCGTTGCTCAGCGCGGTCACGCTCTCGAACATGGTGACCTCGATGGCGTCGAGCAGCGGCGCCGGGCCATGCCAGCGCTCGTTGCGCACCAGCCTGGCATTGCCGCCCTGGTAGGACTCGAGCCGGAACGGCCCGGTGCCAATGGCTTTGGTGAAATCGGTGGTGTCCTTCTTGACGGTGAACGTCATCAGCCGGACCAGCAGCGGCAGTTGAGTATTCGGCTCGGGCACGGTGAGCACCACCCGATTCGGACCGTCGGCGGTGATGTCCTCCACCGCGACCGGCATTTTCGACGCACCGCCGACCGTGCGCAGCCTGCGCAGCGACCACACGACATCGTCGGAGGTGACCGGGCTGCCATCGTGGAAGGTCGCACCGTCGGCGAGCGTGAAGGTCCAGCGCCGGCGTTGCGCGTCCGGCTCCCATCGAGTTGCCAAGCGCGGCGCGACATTCGGGTCGCCACCGGGGACGGTGAGTGCGTCGTACACCAGCGAGGTGATCAGGAAGTCGCTGTCGTTGCTCAGGTTGGCGTGCGGGTCGCGTTCGGCCCGCGCCGACGTGCCCAGCGCGCCGACCCGCAGGGTGCCGCCGCGCTGCGCGGGCCCGGTCGACTCGGTGCCCTTCGAGCACGCGGCGACGAAGATCACCGCCCCGATGCCGAGTCCCGACTGCAGGAGCTGCCGCCGATTCAAACCCATTGCGCCGCCTTCTTCCTGGACAAACACCTTCGGGCGGTACACGATCCGCTGACGCGACCGCCGATATGATCAGGACAGGCTAGCCTAAAACGTTAAGCGCCACGCCACCGCGGGTTGAGCGACACTTCACTACATTTATTCGTTTCTGCTATTTTCGGCAGACTCGCTTAGGTAAGCCTTGCTTAACGCGGCCAGAACGGATAGCTTCGCATATCGACGTCACTCCTGCACTTTCGAACGATGCGAAGAAGGGACCCCCTCGGTGAAAGGCGTTCTCTCCGAACGTAAGACGCTTCACCCACTGGATATCGAACGTCGTGAGCTCCCCGCCGCCGCCGGGCGTGCGGTGCGTGAGCTCGCACGGGAGATATCCACCACTCTGGATTCGACGCCGCACGACGCCGCCGCGCTGGCCACCACGCTGACCGATCCGGCCCTGATCGCGCAGATCGACGCCCGAGTCACCGAATTACCCGCTGACGTCCGCCGCACCATGCGCCCGCCCGCCACCGCGGCAGGCGCGACCATCGTGAGCAGCCTCCCGCTCACCGACGCCGAATTCGGCCCGACCCCGCCGAGCTGGCGCGAGGCCGCCCAGTGGAGCGGCACCGCCGCCCTGCGCGCGCATTCGTTCGAGTTCGACCTGGTCATGCTCTTGCTCGCCCGTTGCACCGGTGAGCCTTTCGGCTGGCAGGGCCAGCAGGGTGGACGGCTGGTCAACAACATCCTGCCCTCGCCCGGCCACGAGCACGAACAGTCCGGCGCGAGCAGCAAGACCCTGCTCAGCCCGCACTCCGAGGACGCCTTCCACCCCGAGCGGGCGAACCTGCTGATGCTCGGCTGCCTGCGCAATCCGGACATGGTCGGCACCACGGTGTCCTCGGTCCGGCGGGTCGAACTCACCGCCGACCAGCGGCGACTGCTGAGCACGCCCACGCTGCCGATCCTGCCCGACGTGTCGTATGGCACTGGGCACGAACGGTATTCGGCCGCGCCGCTGCCGACGCTGTGGAGCGCGGCGGGCCCGGATGAGACGACGCTGCGCTACGACCCGGCCTACACCCCGCTCGACGACGCCGATGCCGATTTCCGTGCCGCCTACGCCAGGCTCACCACCGAACTGGAACGCGTCTGCGTGACGGCCGCGCTCGCGCCCGGCGAGGTGCTGCTGGTGGACAATGACGTCGCGGTGCACGGTCGAGTACCGTTCGTCGCGCGTTATGACGGCACCGACCGCTGGTTGAAGCGGGTGAACGTGCACCTGCCTGATCGACCACGACGGGCCGAAGAGGCCGACGAGAATGGATACGGGCAACGGATCGTCGCCCCGTTCCGAGCAGCAGTGAATTCCGCGTTCGTGTCCGGCAGCGGCGAACCAGCCCGTCCGGACAAACACCGGGCGAACCCTCCGGTTCCGATAGAGCGGGAAGCAGCACATGATCGAGGACCCTTTGAACATCCGTGACCGCAGCACCCCCTTACGGGTGCTGAGCCGCAGCGACTTGGCGGGCGTGCCGATCACGCCCGGCGATGTCGTGCGCACGGTGGAGGACGCGTATCTCGCGTTCGCCGCCGGTGATTCAGACAACCCACGCAAACTCAGCGTGGCCAACCCGGACGGCTCGTCGGTGTCGTACGCGATGCTCGGCCGCGACGGTCGCCGCCGGGTGGTCGCGATGAAGACGTCGTACAAGTTCGACCCCGGTCACGATCGCAGCACCAAGCGCTACTACACGACCATCACACTGTACGACGACAGCACGGGCGCGCCGATCGCGATGATGGACTGCTCCAGGGTCGGCGCGCTGCGCACCCCGGCGGTGTCGGCGCTGCTGGTGCGCGAGACCGTCCGCCGCGGCGCGGAGAGCGTGCTGCTGCTCGGCACCGGCACCCAGGGCCGGAACGCGTTGCCGCACTTGCTCGCCGCGAACCCGCAGCTGCGCAAGCTGATGCTGTACGGCACCCATCCCGAAGGATTGGACGCGGTGCACCGGCACCTCACGGAGTACCACCCGCACGCGCTGCTCGAAACGGTCGAGGACCCGAAGGTCGCCGCGGCCACCGCGGACGTCGTGCTGGCCACCGCCGGTCCGGGCACCGAGGTGGCGCTCGAATCCGCTGATCTCGCACCGGGTTCGACGGTGGTGCTGGTCGGTTACGGCCTGGCGCCCTCGACCCTGATCGACGCGGACCGGGTAATCGCCACCAGCGCTGAGCAAATGGCGTTGACCGGTACCGACATGGCCGGGCCGGACGGAAAGCTGCGCGCGGTGGACGCCGAGTTGCCGCAGATCCTCACCCGTCGCGCGGTCGCGCGACGCTCGGACGACGAGCGCATCTTCGTCTACAACAGCGGGCTCGTGCTCACCGACATCGCCGTCGCGCACGCCCTCGCCGAACGAGCGATCGCGGAGGGCCGTGGCACGGAGGTGCCCCTGTGGGATTAGACATCGGCGGGATCGGGGTGACGCGCGATTCGATCAGCGCCGCCCCGGTCCCGGCGCACCTGGCCGAGTGGGAACGCCGCGTGCTCGACGACCCGAATCTGCTGGGCGACATCGGCTTTGCCGTGGGCGGGCCGTTCCACGTGATGTATCCGCCGCTGGTGGGCCGTAATATCCAGGGTTTCCGCGCGGTGTTCGAGCACGCCGGGGTCGACGGCGACATCTACTTCGGCAAGAAGGCGAACAAGTCCGCCGCCGCAGCGCGTGCCTGCGCGGAAAACGCCGCCGGCGTGGATGTTTCCAGTACCGGAGAGCTGACAGCCGCACTCGCACAAGGCGTTCGCGGTGCCGAGCTGATGGTGACCGGGCCCGCGAAGTCCGACGACCTGCTCTGGCTGGCGACCCGGCACGGTGCGCTTATCGCCGTGGACGACCTCGACGAGCTCGAACGCCTTGCCGCACTGGGCGCCTCGGCCACCCCCGCCAGGGTCCTGCTCCGCGTGCTGCCCGCCGCGTCGGCCAGCCGGTTCGGGATGACCGAGGCCGAGATCGGCCACGCGTTGACCGCTGTGACCGACCGCGAATCGATCCGCCTGGAGGGCTTCAGCTTTCACCTGTCCGGCTACGACGCCGTGGCACGGGCCGAGTTGGCCCGCGACCTCATCGACCGCTGCCTGCACGCGCGGGCACTCGGCCATCCCGCCACCACGCTGTCGATCGGCGGCGGCTTCGGCGTCGACTACACGTCTGCCGCGGCGTGGGCGGAGTTCACCGAACACGTCGATCGGCGGTGGTTCCACTCGGGCAAATCGTTCGATTCGTACTACCCCTATCACTTTCCGGCCCCCGGCCCGGCCATGCTCGCCGCGATCCTCGCGCACGACGGGCTCGCACAGCGGCTGCGCGCCAACACCGTCCGGCTGGCGATCGAACCGGGCCGCGCGCTGCTCGCGCACGCCGGATTCACCGTCTTCCGGGTACAGGGCAGCAAGATCCGGCACGCCGACGGTGCGCCGTACTGCCTGCTCACCGTCGACGGCACGAGTTTGAGCCTGTCCGAGCAGTGGTTCGACAGCGAATACCTGCCCGACCCGCTGCTGTGGCCCGCGCGACCCGGCACCCCGACCCCGACCAGCGTCGGTGCCGCCACCTGCCTGGATTCCGACATGCTCAGCTGGCGACGCATCCCGCTGCCACGTGCCGCCGCAGTCGGCGACCTACTGATCTATCCCAATACCGCGGGCTACCAAATGGATTCGAACGAATCCGCCTTCCATGACCTGCCGATCCCGCCGAAGGTCGTGCTGCACGACGCGCCGGGCGATCGGTTCCGCTGGACGCTCGACCGCTGACACCCACCCCACCTGAACGAGGAGATACTCCATGCCGCTCGTCACGCGCGTGACGGATCTGATCGGCCGCACGCCGCTGTTCGAACTGGCGGCGACGTCCACCGGCACCCGGTTACTGCTCAAGCTCGAGCAGTTCAACCCGACCGGCGCGGCCAAGATCCGGATGGCCCGCGAGATGGTTCTCGATGCGGAGCGTCGCGGTTTGCTGAGAAGTGGCGGGCATATTATCGAGTCCACCTCCGGGAATACCGGACTCGGTCTCGCGGTAGTAGCTGCCGAACGTGGGTATCGCTTTACCGCAGTGGTCGATCATCACGCATGTAAGGACAAGCTGCGCGCTATGCGAGCAATGGGTGCGGAATTGGTGTTCGTCGCCGACGACGGCGACGACAACCTGGCGACCTCGGCCCGGGAGGACCTGGCCGAGGCGATGGCGGCCGCCCGGCCGGACGCGTTTTTCACCGAGCAGCACAACAACGACGCCAACGCGGTCGGCTACTACGCGGTCGCCGACGAATTGCTGGAGGACGTGGAGCGGGTCGATATTCTGCTCTCCTCGGTCGGCACCGGCGGTTCGCTGTTCGGCACCGCGACCCGGCTGCGCCAACTCGGTCGCCCGGCACGGGTGATCGGCGTCGAACCGGTCGGCTCGATCGCGTTCGGCGGCGAGGGCGGCCCGTACTGGCAGTCCGGCACCGGCACCCCGCCCGGCGCCACCATCGGCACCGCGGTGGACTATTCGCTGCTGGACGAGGGCGTCAAGGTCACCGACGTGGACGCCTTCGCCACGGCCCGCGCGGTCGCCGCCGAACTCGGCCTGATGATCGGTGGTTCGGCGGGCGGCTCGGTGCATGCCGCGCTCCGCCGCCTCGACGAATTCCCGCCCGGCTCAACGATTGTCACCCTGGTCTGTGACGGCGGCGAGAAGTACCTGGACACGGTCTTCGACGACGCCTGGATGTCCGAACGCGACCTGCTCGACCCCGCCGCCGAAGCCGAGGTACGAACAATGCTGCAGCACTACGCGCCCGCCGCCCGCCGCCCCGCCGAACTCGTCGAGGCGCGATGAAGCGCCGGTACGCGCCGCAATGCCGCGCACGGATCAACCTGCTGCGCACGGAATTGCCGGCAGTTTCGTGCGCAGCCGGCGAGAACGCGCGCGGCGGGTTCGAGCGTGCGGAGGTGGCCCGGTGAATTTGTCGGGCTACCGGGCCGACAGTGGTCGGCTGACCGCGCTTGCCACGCCGATCGCGATGACGCAGTTGGCGCAGATCGCGGTATCCACCACCAACGTGGTGCTGATGGGCACGCTCGGCGTGCAGCAGGTGGCCGCGGGCGGGCTGGCGATCGCGCTGTTCAATCAGATTCGCACCATGTGCGTCGGGTTGATCACCGCGAGCGGCAATCAGATCGCCACCGCGGTGAGTTCGGCCGGTAAACGTGGCGAGTCCGCCGATGACGAGATCAAAGATGTGCTGCGGTCGAGTTTTCTGATCGCGACGCTCGCCGGCCTCGTGGGTGGCGCACTGCTCATCGGACTCGGCTGGGCGCTGCAATGGCTCGGCCAGGACGCCGGCGTGCTGGCCGACGCGCGGCCGCTGATGGTGGCGCTGGCGCCGGGTCTGCTGCCGTGCCTGTGGTTCCAGGTGCTGCGGCAATTCACCGTCGGCATGCAACGCCCGCAGGCGCTGCTGCTGGTCACGCTCGGCTCGGTAGCGCTGAATCTGGTGCTGGCGCTTGCCTTTATCCACGGCCGTGGCGGACTGCCCGAGCTCGGCCTCACCGGTATCGGCGTGGCGACCTCGCTGGTCTTCCTGATCACCTTCGCGGTGTTCTGGGCGATGGTGCGGCGCGACGCCCGACTGGGCGCGACGCTGCCGGTGCGACCGTGGCCCGTGCGGCGCTCCACCGTCCTCGCCGAACTGCGCCTCGGCGCACCGATCGCGCTCACCTATGGCTCTGAGGCAGGCATGTTTTCGGTGCTCGCCCTCGTGATGGGCAGCATCGGCCCGGCCGCGCTGGCCGCGCACAACATCGTCTACCAGATCATCTACATCGTGTTCCAGGTCGCCATCGGCCTGTCGCACGGGGCGTCGATCCTGGTCAGCCACGCGGTCACCCGCGATGAGTACCAGCACGCCAGGGCGCTGGCCTGGCTCGCGCTGCGCCATGTCGCCGTCGTCGCCGTGATCACCGGCGCGGTGTACGTGATCGCGCCCGATCTCGTGCTGCGCCCGTTCTTGAATTCCAGCGACACCAACACCATTCAGATCGCGCACACCCTGTTGCTGATCGGCATCGTGCTGCAGTTCTTCGATGCCGCGCAGAACATCGGCACCGGACTGCTGCGCGGATTGAAGGAGACCAACGCGGGCTTCCGCCTGTCGGTCATCGGTTACTGGTGTGTCGGCCTGCCGGTGGCGCTGCTGCTGGCCTTCCCGGTCGGCCTCGGCGCGGCGGGCGTCTGGTGGGGTCTCACCGCGGGCCTTGCCACCACGGCCTGCCTCATGCTCCGCCGCTACTTCGCGCTGCTCGACAGCCGGGAACGCGACCGTCCGCAGGTGATCGCGGAGGCGCCGGAAAGCCTCAGCAGCCCGAGCTGATCGCTGGGCGGATCTTCCGGATGTGCTGCGAGCAGGCAGGTTCCGGAAGATCCGCGCCGCGATCGGTCAGATATGCACGCCGTAATCGCGGGCGATGCCCGCGAGCCCGGAGGCGTACCCCTGGCCGATGGCGCGGAACTTCCACTCGTTGTTGTGCCGGTAGAGCTCGCCGAAAACCATCGCGGTTTCGGTCGAGGCGTCCTCGGTGAGGTCGTAGCGGGCCAGTTCCACGCCGGTCGCCCCGTCGGTGACCCGGATGTAGGCGTTGCGGATCTGCCCGAACGACTGGCTGCGCGCGTCGGCGTCGTGGATGGACACCGGGAAGAAGATGTTGGTGATGGTCGGCGGGGTGGCGCTGAGGTCGACGTTGATGGTCTCGTCGTCGCCTTCGCCCTCGCCGGTCAGGTTGTCGCCGGTGTGCTCGATCGACCCCTCGGGCGAACGCAGGTTGTTGTAGAAGATGAAATGCTGGTCCGACAGCACCTTCAGGTTCGGCCCGGTGGCCAGCGCGCTGGCGTCCAGGTCGTAGTCGGCGCCCGTGGTGGTGCGCACGTCCCAGCCGAGTCCTACCGCGACCTTGGTCAGGTTGGCTGCCTGCTTAGACAGCGAAACATTTCCGCCTTTGGCCAATGTGACGCTCATGACTGCGCCTCGCTGACGCTCGGCTCCGTCATGCGCGAGGCGCGCTGGCAGATGATTCGCTCACTTCGTTCGCTCATGAATCCCTTTCGTGCGGCCCGTTCGCGCCGCCTTCATTCCCGATTATCATCGTGAGTCCCGAAACTGTTATGCCGGTTCAGTTTTGGTCGTTCGCCCAGGAGCGCAGCGTGCTCACGCGACCTTCCAGCGCATGCAGTTCGGCCGGGTCGAGCACGGTGCGCTGAATGCCGTTGGCCACCGCGAAGGCCGACTGCCGATGGTCATCGATCGCGTCGACATCGATCCGGACCGCGACATACTCGGCAGCATCGGGCATCTCCTCCGCGATGACCCGCGCGGTACCCCGCGCGCACAGCGCGACGTTGCCGCCGCCGAGAATCAGCAGCGCCACCTGCGGGCGTTCGCGTAACCGGGCCAACGACCCGCGATCGAACTTGAGACTGAGCAGGATGTGCCGATCACCGGCCCGCACCGGCCAGGACACCGGGATCGCGTGCGGCCCCGGGTCGGTGGTCACCAGCACCGCGATCGTTTCCTGGGGCCATTCCGGAAGCACGTCCAGCTCGGGGTGATCTTCGTGATCTGTCGAGTGGTCTTGACGTTGCACGTGGCTCGCTCCGGCTACCATCTTCGTCACCTCATGGATCGTCGAGCGCGACGGGCTGTGCCACGCTTGATAGCAGTCTAAAGTGCTGGGCCGCTTGTCCGCTGGCGCTGCACCCTATGTCCGGACTGCTCTCAGCCGACTATCAGGCCGAGGCGAGCGCGGGGATGGGCAGCGTCGCCGCCCAGTCGCGGGCCATGTCGTTGGCCCGGATTTCGGTCGACGCGTCGTGGCGCGCGTGCTCGCCGAGTTGGGTTGCGCCGCACTCGATGAGCTTCTCGGCAGCGATCTCGCCGCCGCGGTTGAAGGTGTCGCCGTAGATGCTGTCGCCGAGGCCGAAGACGGCGAAGTTCAGGCCGGTCAGATCGGGCGCGGCCGCGGTGAGCTCGTCGAAGAACGGTTCCGCGCCGGTCGGCAGGTCGCCGTCGCCGTAGGTGGAGCACACGATGACGTGGAAGTCGTGCACGTCGAGGTCGTCGACGGCGAAATCGCCCAGGTCGTAGACCGAGACGTCGTGCGCCGAGAGCGCGTCGGCGACGCTGTCCGCGACGGACTCGGCCGTGCCCATCTCGGATCCGAACAGAATGACGACGCGCACAGCGGTGCACTCCCTTCTCCACAGGTCCTTACAATGTTGGTGAGGCTAGCCTAATTAAATCGACCCGTCGTTGCCACCCCTTCGTCCATCCGGCCGCGGGCCCGGCATGATGCCTGTCACGACAACCACCCAGCTGAACTGGTGCGTGACGGCCCGAATTCGGCCGTCAACTGGCTATTACCAGGCCAAGCGGGGACGTTGCGGCACCTGCGGGCCGCCAGAGGCAGCGGAACGGCAGCGGGTGAGACGGAGTGTCCCGATTGACGAAATGTCACCGTCGATGCATCATTCGTACAGTCCCCATTGTTGTCTGGGACATCTTCTCTTTGCCGGCCGATGATTGTCCGGCCCAGCGTGCTGTCTCCCGTGCGCACGCTCGGTCGTTCTCGCCCGCGCGCACGGATGCAGCACACCCCATTTGACGCTTGTGCGTTCTGCCGTGAGTGAGGTGAAAACGAATGGTTTACCTGTCGTCTACATACCGTGTGATCACTTCGTTCCTGCGCTACGGCATCGTGCCCCACTTCTGAATGCGACCGCGCCGGGCGCGGCACTGCACGGCCGACCACCCGAGGTCGGCGGTGCGGCCGCTCGGCTCCGGCGCGGTGCCTCGGTAGTCGGCCCCAACGGAGCACGAACGAATGTGGAGAACAAGCTGATGATGGACATGGGGGCGGTAAATCCCGCAACAGTAGAAATGGTGGCCCGGCCGATGGCGGGCAACCTCGTCGTATCGGCCTCGATGATCGAGGATCTGGGCTACCTGCGCTCCGAACTGGCAGCGGCGGAAGTGCCGTTCCTGCTGGTACGCGACCGCGGGCAGCGCTTGGTGCTGGCCACCGACGCGGCGCATCACCTGATGGTGCGCCGGGTGACGGCCGGTGCGATCGCGGCCGGTTTCGCGTGTGAAGAGGTGCAGCACAACGTCTTCCGGATCGGACGCGACAGCGACCCGGCCCACCGGGTCGACCTGGAGCTGTGGCAGTACCACGGCGACACGGTCGAGTGCCCGCGCCCGAACGCGTTGACCCGCACCATGTTCGACCTGGCCGATGTCGAGCAGACGCAGGTGCTGCTGTTCGATCGGGCCTGGCCGACCCTGGTGGATATGTTCGCGCCGCAGCCGAGCGACGTGAGCTTCGACATCGACCTGGTGTTTTCCTGGGTGGACGGGTCGGACCCGGAGTTCCGGGCCCGCCGCGCGGGCATGCTCGCGCAGGTGGTGGTCGGCGAAGGTGACGACGCGGACGCCCGCATCCGGCAGATCGATGAGCTGAAATACGCACTGCGGTCGGTGGATAAGAACGCGCCGTGGATCCGGCGGATCTTCATCGCCACCGACTCCACCATGCCCGCCTGGCTCGCCGATCATCCCCGGGTGACGGTTGTCCGTGCGCTGGACCACTTTTCGGACACCAGCGGGCTGCCGACCTTCAATTCCCATGCGGTGGAATCACAGTTGCAGCACATCGAGGGGCTCAGCGAGCACTTCCTGTACTCCAACGACGACATGTTCTTCGCCCGCCCGGTGCGGCCGTCGATGTTCTTCACCGCGGCGGGCATCAGCCGGTTCATCGAGGCGGACACCAGGATCGGGCCGGGCCGTAACAACGAGCGGCGCAGCGGATTCGAGAACGCCGCACGGGTGAACCGGGAACTGCTCGCCGAGCGGTTCGGGCACATCATCTCCCGGCATCTCGAGCACACGCCGGTTCCGTTGCGCCGCAGCGTGCTACTGGAGATGGAGGAGCAGTTCGCCGCCGACTTCGCGCGGACCAGGACCAGCCGGTTCCGTTCGGCCACCGACATTTCCGTCACCAACTCGCTGTATCACTACTACGCGATGCTGACCGGACGTGCGGTGCCGCAGGAGACGGCGAAGGTGCGTTACGTCGACACGACGAGCCACAAGGGTCTGGCGCTGCTGGACGGGATCGCGCGGAAACGTAACGTCGACTTCTTCTGCCTGAACGACGGAAGTTTCCCCGAGATCTCCGAAACCGATCGGGTACTTGCGGTTTCGGAGTTCCTGTCGCGCTACTTCCCCGATCCGGCGCCGTGGGAACAGCTCAGCGCACCGACTCGTCATCTGTTTCCGGAGTCGTCGCCCGGCGCCGCATGACATGCGGGATGCGCGCGGCGGGCGGGATGACGATCCCCTCCGCCGCGAGCGTCCGGGCGGCCTCTTCCGCAGTCGACGGCTTGCCGACCGTCGCGCCGCGGTCGATCGGGACCACCGAGTGCACCACGGTGTCCGGGTAGATGTGCACGTAGTTGAAGGCCTGCGCGCCGTCGCGGCCGCGCTGGCCGCCCTGCTCGACGCCGAGATCCTGGCTGTAGCAGGTCGCCGAGGCCACCGAGACGGGGATGCCCGCGAAGGTCGCGTTGGTGGAGAAGTGCAGGTGGCCGGCCAGGATGGCGCGGACGTCGCTGCCGTCGAGCACATCGGCCAGTTTGCGCTGGTCCCGTAGTTCGACGGTGACCGCGAGGTCGAGCACGCAGGGCACCGGCGGATGGTGCATGGCCAGGATGGTGCCGAACGGGGCCGGTTCGGCGAGCACGGAACGCAGCCAATCCAGCTGTTCGTCGGAGATCTCGCCGTAGTGGTGGCCGGGGACCGAGGTGTCCAGGGCGATGATGCGCAGGCCGTCGATCAGATGCACCCGGTCCAGCGGGGCGGTCGAGGCACGCTCACCGAGTAGCTTCCGGCGGAGCAGGCTGCGGTCGTCATGGTTTCCGGCGACCCACACGATGGGCGCTGGCAAACTTCTCGCGAACGGCTCGATCAGCGCCTTGAGCTTGTCGTACGCCGCGGGCTCGCCCTTGTCGGTGAGGTCGCCGGTGAACACGATCGCGGTCGGCTGGATCCGACTGGCCGCGGCCTGCGCTAGTAACTGGCGTAATCGCTGGTCCGCGTCGACGTCACCGTATAGATCGCCGTCGCCGGCAATCACATGGGTGTCGCTGAAGTGGAACAACACATGATCCGGTCGCGGGTGCTCCGCGACTCTGCTGATGTGCACCGGACCGAACGTCCTCCCCGGCGGATTGCCCGCCATTGGCTTCGGGTTCCACCGCCACAATAGCGAAGGACTACTGACAGGTTTCCCGACGGACGGTGACGACATGCTTGCGGGAAGGTGAGGTTTCTATGTCGAAATCCCGCCGAAGTGCTCGGACGTTAACCGGGCTGTGGTTCGTTAGTGACGCGGTTCACGCCTGCGCCGCACGCCTTCCGATGTCCCGCACCGAGAATCGCATGCGATTTCCGGGTGCGGGAATCAGGGACGGTGCGGGTGTGGGTGGGCGCGGCCGAGGGCGTCGGCGGCGCGGAGGGCGTCGAGGGTCATGGTGGCGTCGACGGTGAAGGGCTCGTTGTGGATCGACTCGGTCGGTGCGGTCGCTCGGGTGGCGATCGCGGCCAACGTCGGCTCGGTGACGTCGGCCAGGCCGATCGCGGCGAGAGTGGTGGGCAAGCCGACCTCGAGGCAGAAGTCGAGGACCGCGGTGATCTCCGCCGACGGGGCGCCTTCCAGGACCAATTGGGTGATGACGCCGAAGGCGACCTTCTCACCGTGCAGGAACCGATGGGTTTGCGGCGCGGCGGTCAGCCCGTTGTGGACGGCGTGCGCGGCGGCCAGACCGGAGGATTCGAAACCGAGACCGGACAGCAGGGTGTTGGCTTCGACGATCCGCTCGAAGGCCGGGGTGACGGCGTGCTCGCGCACGGCGGCCAGCGCCTGCGGGCCGTCCGCCAGCAGCGTGCGATAGCAGAGCTCGGCGAGCGCGGTAGCGCTGCGGGTGGACGCGCCGCCACGCAGGTTGCGTACCTGCGCGGCGGAGCAGGTGCGTGCCTCGAACCAGGTGGCGAGCGCGTCACCCATGCCGGAGGCGAGCAGCCGCGCGGGCGCCTGGGCGATGACGGAGGTGTCGACGAGGACGAGCGCCGGGTTGCGGCGGAGCAGTTGCGAGGTCTCGACTTCGCCAGCGTCGGTGTAGATCACAGACAGCGCGCTGCACGGGGCATCGCTCGACGCGGTGGTCGGGCAACTGATCATCGGCAGGCCGAGATCGTCGGCGACAACTCGCGCCGAGTCGAGCACCTTGCCACCGCCGGCACCCAAAACGGCGGTGCTGCCGTTCTCCCGCACGCCCGCGGTGATCCTGGCGATCTCCGCCCTGGTGCACTCCCCGTTCGAAAGATGCACGGAGTAAGTGATTTTCGCGTCCGTCAACGACCGATCCCACGTCTCGGTCAGCAACCGTTGTGCACTACGCCCCGCCACGATCGTGACCGGGCCGCCAATCCCCAGCCGAGCCATCTCCGCCCCGAGCTGTTCGGTCGCCGCTCGTCCCTGCACGTAATGCCCCGGCGAGGAAAACACACTCAACATCCGACACCTCCCGATCCCAGGGCGAGCCGCGCCGACTCCGGAGCACACCACTGCCCAACCGCCGCCATTCGTTCCGCCCAACGCTACGCGCTAGGTCGTCAGAAAGATCAGCTCATCGGGCGGTCCGGACACCAGCAGGTCACCCATCAGCAACCGCAAGTCCCTCGGCACCAGTCGATCATCGGTCGCGCTCATCTCGTCCAGCGTCCACCAGTGGTGGCCCTTGACCGTCTCGCGCTCGTTCTCGGTGAAACCCGAGGTGTCGACGTCGAAGCTGGGGACTCGGACAAAGAAATAGTGCTCGCGGCAGTCGTACGTGACGCCGCCCCACGAGGCAGTCGCACGCCGCCGCCAAACCTCTGGGCCCAAACGGAATTCGCTGAGCCCGGTCTCCTCCCGCGCCGCCGTCTCCGCCAGCGACTCCCCCGGCTCGATCCCGCCGCCGATCGGATACCAATATCGGTGGCCGTCGGAATCGTCATGACTGACGAACAGCAGTAGCCGGTCCTTGTCGTCGACAAGCAGCAGTCGCACGCTGGTGCGCGCCACCGGTTCGACCTGCTCGACTGCGGGCTCCAAAGTCAGTTACGGACAGCCGAACTCGCCAGCGGTGACGCCGGCAGTGAAGGTGGCCCACTCGGTGGGAGTGAAGATCAGGGCTGGGCCTGCGGGGTTCTTGGAGTCGCGGACACCGATCATGTCGCTGTCGAGGAACGCGACTTCTACGCATTCCGAACCACCAGCGCTGCGGCTGCTCTTGAACCATTTGGCGGTGGATACATCGCTGTTCATGCCCCAAACTCCTTCGCTGTTTGTCGCAACAGGGTCCTGCTCGCCACTTCGTCCAACGAACTGCGCTTCATAGCTGCGAACGCTTGCTGGTACATCTGCGTGTCCTGCTCTCGTTCAAGGTACATGTCCCCGGCGTATCCCTCGACGAAAACGACAGCTGGCGCAACCTCTTGCCCCTTGGTATCCAGTCCGAAGTCCAGGTGTACGTATGGTCCGACATACAAGCCCACCGGGAAACCGGCCGTGAAGGGCAGCACCCACACAGTCACATTGGTGTAGGTGCTCACGTCAGCGACATGCCTGAGTTGCGCGGCCATCGTCTTGGGGCCACCGACCACGGACCGTATAGCGGATTCGTGCAACACCACTTCGACGGTGATCGGGGCCGAACGTCGAGTCATGATGGCTTGCCGCTTGATTCGGAGCTGCACTCGTCGTTCGAGATCCTCAGCCGAGTCCGCGGGAAAGTAGACACGATCGAGAGCCCTTGCATAGTCGGGGATCTGGAGCAGGCCGGGCACCAAATCCGGTCGGAACATGATCAGAGACTTCGCTGCAGCCTCCAGGCCCACGTACATGTTGAAGCTATTGCGGATTACATCATCGAACGTGTGCCACCAGCACTTCGCATCAGATTGCTCGGCCAAGGCGACCATCGCCGCCGTCATCTCGTCATCGAATTCATAGATACGACACAACTCTCGGATATCGACCTGCCGGAGCGTCCCCCCTGCTTCCGCCTTCTCGATGCGCGAGAGTTTGCTCTTGCTCCACTGCATCGTTACTCCGACCTGCTCGAGAGTCAGGCCGGACTCATTGCGCCCGTCACGGAGATACCGCCCGAGCTGGCGTCGCGGGAGGGTCGAGCCACCTTCATCGATCATGTACACCCCCTACTGTCGTCTTGCCATGGGAAACAAGCGGTTTCAGGGTGACACTTCATCTGGGAATTCGGAGCACTTTCCAGAGAATTTTCGCTGTGGGCTCGTCGGCTGCCCGTTCGATGGTGTTCTTGTTATGCGCCAGTCCGGAATAGACCAGGAATCAAAGGTTCCGGACAGGCGAATTCCAAAACAACCAATTCCAATACGAGGCTCCCATGAATACTGCGGCGTTCGCGGATACACCCATCACCCGATGCGCCTATTACCGGCGAACTTGCGGATTACCCGCCGGAATCCACCCCGACCTCGGCCGTATCGTCATCAAGGCGGGGCTGGTCGGCGGCATCACCATGCCAGCAGCCCTCGGCCAGCGAGTACGAGATGACCTGCTGCACAAGCGATTCACCCTCGGACCGATCATCGCGCATATCCGCTCGCGTCGCTGGACCTATCTCGTCCGGCCCGATCTGCCGAACGACATCCGCCTCGCGCCCGCCTTACTGCACCTCAACGTCTCGATCGTTCCCTTCGGCGGCGAAATCGCCCTGCCATCCCCCGCCGATGGCCCCGCACACCGGCAATGGGTGATCCCACCCCGCGACACCTTCCGCCCGTCCGGACTGACGATCATCGCAGCGGTGCAGGCTTGCGCATCCCGGGAGCCCCTCCGTTGAAAAACCCGTTCCCAACGAAAAACCAACTGCTACAAGCATGTCGAGGAGACCTGCCGATCGACCACCCCGTACTCCACACCGCCCGCACTCTCACAGTCCTGCACGAACGCAGACTCTCCGAGAGTTGCTGCGCGCACGAGGAGACAGACCGGCAACGCGCCGCCTCGGTCCGCACCATCGACAACTGGCTCGACCAACAACTACCGCCCTCCCACGGCGCCGCCTCAGTACATACAGAAACAGTCGGCGAAGTAATCGACCGCCTCGCTCAACTGACTGCGGCCGCGTACGCCGCTCTCACCAGCGCCTGCGAATGGGATCTCTGGGACGCCTGGGAGCGCCTCGCCGAACTAGCGATCGGCTACGAGGACCTCGCCACAGACGTCAACTCAGGCCGCCGCCGACTGCCAGGCTGCCACTAGCCGCGAGCGACGCCGTTGCTTGCAGTCACTTCGAGCCGAGCGGTAGGGTCTGGCCCATAGTTATAGGGGGAGAACATGCCCCCATACTCATGTCGTCAGCTGGCTGCGAAGGGGACGCCGATGTTGAGCAGGGGAAACAAGCTGCGTGCGATAACCCTTGCTCTGGGTGTCACGCTGGCCCTGGCTGGCTGCCAGGACGGCAAGGATGGCCCGCCAAGTACCTCGACGACCAGCGGTACCGCGCCATCCTTGGCAGCGGACGTGCCACATGGGTTTGACCCTTGCACAGGAATACCTGCAGACGTGCTGGCCTCTGAGAATCTCAAGGCCACCGGGCGCGACGATACAGACGCGCCGGGAGGGTTTAAGTGGAGAGGCTGCGGTTGGGTCACGCGCGGCGGCAACGGCTACGGCGTGAAGATAACGACCACAAACATCACCCTGGACGCGGTTCGCAGCAAGCAGTTCCCTGACACCCAGGAATTCATGATCGGCAGCAGGCATGCTCTCTCCTCACGCCGACCCGAGGGTGACACGACCTGCTGGGTCAACGTGGAGCTGAATGGCGGCAGCCTCGAGTTCTTGCTCGACAACCCGAAGTCGAACAAGGACACAGGCAGCATCGACTCATGCCAACTCGCCCGGACGCTGGCAGGGAAGGTCGTTCCCAGCGTTCCCGCAAATGCATGAGTCTCTGACCGGACGAGCTAAGGGGAGGCAAGTACGTGGCTGATGAAGGGGCACAGAGTCCGCTCAAGAGTTTGATCGACGAAGGGCGGGACGGTCGGTTATCGGTGCGTATGAGCGCGGAAGACTTCGCCAAACTCGACCGGGAGTGCACCAACTTCCAGGAAGTTATTCGCGAAATACAGACCGACGTGATGCGGATCTCCTCAATCTCCACCTGGGGTTTCGGCGATCACCCTGGTTCGATGTTGACGTCAGCACCCACAATGGCCAATCGCTTTCGCGCGAAGTCCAACGGACACCCCGGCGGTGATGACTTCTACACCGTCTTGGACGAGCATTGGCGCGCAGTCGAAGACATCCGCCAGCTCCACGCCACCATCCGCGACCGCTTCATCGCACAAGACGCCGACTTCGCCGCCCGCTTCAAGGCCGAGATCGCTCGACTCGACCAGCTACCCGATCCCAACGGCCAGCCCGGCGTTACCGGCCCGATCCCTGGAGACAACAAATGACCGGGACCGAGCCGCCCCAGATTCCCCCGCGGACCGAGAACCCAGAGGGCTTCCGGCACACAGAAATCCTCAAAGCCTTCGAGCCGGTCGCCACCACCCCCGCTAACGAGGCCGCCACCAAATACCTGAAGGCGCAGCAGAAGTGGACTGACGGACTGCAAACGTTCCGCCAGCGCATGATGTCGTCCATCGCCGAGTCCTGGGAAGGGCAAGCCGCGGAGGCTTCGAAAAAAGCGATCATCAACTACACGACGAAAGCCGACCAGCTCACCAGCACTTTCGGCGCCGTCGGCAAAGTCATCACCGATACTGCCCAAGCTGCCGTCGACGTCAAAACCGGGGTACCCGAACGCCAAGGCGACCCGAGTTGGTACAACCCAAAGCATTGGGGGCCCTTCCGCTCCCGCTTCGAAAACCAGCGCAACGACGCCGAAGAGCAAGCGCGAACCATCATGCGCACCTACTACGTCGACGGGCTAGCCCAGGCTGACAAGTCGCTGCCAGTTTTGCCGCGACCGGTCGACCTCGTCCAACAGTCCGACGTCCCGCCCGTCGTCCCCGGAACCCATACCCCGGGTACCAGCGGCCTTCCGAACGACCCCAATAACCACTCGGGCCAACCCAATCAGCCCGGTCAGACTCCTGACGACCAGAAGAAGGACGAGTCCGGCAAGACTACGGAGGACAAGTCCACCTCCGACCAGCCGAACCAAAACCAGAGCCCAACCGATTCCACAAAGCAGCAGACGACGGCCGCGAGCACCACCCCCGCCAACACGACGCCGACTACACCGACGTCCCCCAGCACCACCACGCCGACAACGCCTTCCACCACACACCCCACTACTCCGGGCGTCCCGACAGGCCTCACCCCGCGAAGTCCTGGCAGCCCCGGCAGTCCGGGAAGTCCTTCGAAGCAACCAGGAGGCCCGGGCCGCAGCATTCCCGGCGCCCCCGGCACCCCGGGAACAACCACCAGGTCAACGGTTCCCGCTGGCGCCACCGCTGCCCGCGGCGCAGCGGGCTCCCCCGGCATGATGTCTCCCGGTGGCGGCCGCGGCAAAGGCGAGGACGAGTCGGAGCACCAAACGCCCGACTACCTCAAGACCGAGGAGAACACCAACGAACTCCTCGGTGAAACGCCCCGGACAATTCCCGGGGGCGTCCTCGGCGGCGGATACGCATCGGCCCAGGTGAAGCCGGCGGAAGATCCACCCGGCGCCGACCGATAACTACCCGCTCCGCCGCACGAGAACAAAGCTACTGCGCTGCCCGCATTACCGAATGGATCACACATGGCTGAATGGACTTGGGAACCAGACGATTTCGCCGCCCTCTGGTACAGCGACGCCAACGACCGCTTCCCACGCCCATTGCACTACCTCAGCCGTTTCCGCTACCTCGAAGATTTCGACGCACATCGCGAAAAGGTCTGCAACAGCTACTCATTCGACGAAATGGACCAGATCCGTCTCGCCATTCACACTCTGACCACCTCGAACATACGCATCGAAATCCTCGGCGGCACAACACGAACAAAGAACGCCGCGATCCGCCAGTACCGCATCCTCGGCGCCCGCAACCCCCACCACGCCGTCGTCCTCTCCCAATCCGTCATCGACGACACCGACGGCCCCATCCGCCTGCGCATGTGCCGCCCCGAACACCTCCCCACCCGAATCATCAACTGGCTCTTACCTGCCAACCCCGGCACCCACCCACCGGCCACCTTCCATGAGGACGACACCAAGCCACCCCGCGACGGCCACTACGCGGAAGACCCCAGAACCAGCCCCCGCGAACGCTACCGCCGCCTCCTCGGTCGCCCCTCCGACGGCGGCGGCAGCGCCACCCTCTACACCGGCTCGATCCTCGACCGCCCCGAGCCGTGGGAAACCTTGCAGTGGTACGACATCACCGACGACGGCCGCTATACCGAAGCCCGCAAAATAGACCAGATCAAGATCCGCCCCACCGCCCCACAGGATCTCGCCACCCAGTTCACGACCTGGATCGATATGGCCGTACAACGGCTCAGAGAAGACGAAGACGATACCTGGTAGTCGCCAGCTCTGAGCTCACCTTCTGGCCATCCGGCGGCCTTGTGACGGGTGTGGCATTGTCGACGGTCGTAGCGAGTTCGAGGTGGGAGTAGGTCATGGCAACGCCGGTAGAAGGTGACGACGCGGCTGGCTTGCGGCGTCGGGTCAGGGAGTTGCTGGATCGATATGGCGATGGTGTCGCGCCCATCGTCCAGGTTGACGATCCTGGGCTGCGGACAGTCGCGCAACGGTACGAGGGGCAGCTGGACGACCAGGATCTGTCGGCGCTCGTCGAGCTGATGCGGCGGACGATGCATGCGGCTCCCGGTGTTGGATTGGCCGCTCCGCAGATCGGCCTGCCGGTGCAGCTGGCGGTGATCGAGGACTCGGCTGCGGTCAGCGAGGAGATCGCTAGGACCCGCGAGCGCTATCCGCAGGAGTTCCTGGTGATCGCCAATCCGACATACTCGCCCTCGTCACTGCGCACCGCCGATCTCCCCGAGGGCTGCCTGAGCGTCGCCGGATACCGCGCGGTGGTACGCCGCCACGCCGATGTCACGCTGCGCTTCACCGATCTCGGCGGAACTTCCCGGCTCGCGGAGTTCAGCGGGTGGCCTGCCCGCATCGTGCAGCACGAGACAGACCACCTCAACGGCGTCCTCTACGTCGACAAAGCCGAACCCGGCACACTCACCGAGATCGTGGATGCGCCGCCCGTCTCGTCTCAGTGAACCCAGTACTTGCGCCAGTCGTCGCCGGCAAGCGGAAGTCGTTCCCCGCGATCGGCTTCCGCCGCATCCTCGGTGGCGCGGATGGCGGCGGCGAAGGTGCGGGTGGCTTTGCGGAGGCGTTCCTCGGCGCTGTCGGGGAGGCCGAGGTGCACGACGCGAAGGTCGGTGGGGATCAGGTCTTCGGGCAGGCCCGCTTTGCTGCTGCGGTCGCGGATCTTTTCGGCGAGGGCTAAGGCGGGTTGGGCCATAGCGATACCGTCGAGGCAGGAACGGCGGGACTTTTCGGCGGATTTGCGTTCTTCCCAAGCGCTTTCCTGCGCCGCGATCTTTTCTTCGAGGGTGGTGTCGGCGGCGAATTGAGTGTCGCGGAGGTAGGGGCTGCGGTTGACCAATTTGGCCACCAGGGCGGCAGCTACGTCGTTGACGGTGAATTCGCCTGCTGCTTGGGCGATTCGGGAGTGGAAGAGGACCTGGAGCAGGAGGTCGCCCAGTTCTTCCTTGATGGTCTCCGCGTCGTTGTGCTGGATGGCGTCAAGGAGTTCGTAGGTTTCCTCGAGCAGGTAGGGGCGCAACGAGTCGTGGGTTTGGGTTACTTCCCAACCGCCGAAATTCCAGAGGCGGTCCATCACCTCGACGGCCTTGGTCAAACCCGCTGCCACTACAGCAGTGTCGGACGGGGTCCCGTTCAGCTGGCTAGCAGCATGGCGAGCCGCACGTAATACGGCCTCGTCACGATCAGCACTCATCGCGCGGCCGAGACCTCGGTCGCGGTGGTGAGATCTACTGCGCCCTGGGCTTTTCCGTCCAGGGCGAGCAGCAGATCGGCGACGAATTGCAGGAGCACTACGTCGCGTACGCGTTCGGCGCCGACGCTGTCTTCGACGCGCGGCAGCGGCAGCGAGATCACGCCGCTGGCGGCGCGGTAGCTGGCACTGGGATAGATGCGTTTGAGGCGCATCTGTTTCGAGTCGGGTAGGTGCAGCGGGGAGACCTTGAGCGTTGTTCCGGTGACCGCGATTTCGGTGACCTCGTATTCGCGGGCCAGCAGGCGGAGTTTCGCGACGGAGACCAGGCGGCCGACCTCGACCGGCAGCGGACCGTAGCGGTCGACGAGTTCCTCGACGACGGAGGCGAGGGCCGAATCGTCTTGGGCGGAGGCGAGTTTGCGGTATCCCTCCAGGCGCAGGCGGTCGCTGCCGATGTAGTCGGGCGGGATGTGCGCGTCGACGGGGAGGTCGATGCGCATTTCCTTGGGTTCCTCGGTGGTGATGGGCCTGCCGTCGGCGGCGGCCCGGTAGGCCTCGACGGCCTCGCCGACCAGCCGGACGTAGAGATCGAAGCCGACACCGGCGACGTGACCGGACTGTTCGGCGCCGAGCACGTTGCCCGCGCCGCGGATTTCGAGGTCCTTCATCGCGACGGCCATGCCCGCGCCGAGGTCGGAGTTCTGTGCGATGGTGGCGAGACGGTCGTAGGCGGTCTCGGTGAGCGGCTTCTCCGGCGGGTACAGGAAGTAGGCGTAGCCGCGTTCCCGGCTGCGGCCGACTCGGCCACGCAGCTGGTGCAGCTGCGAAAGGCCGAGGGCGTCGGCGCGTTCCACGAGCAGGGTGTTGGCGTTGGAGATGTCGAGGCCGGTCTCGATGATGGTGGTGCAGACGAGCACGTCGAATTCGCGCTCCCAGAAGCCCTCGACGGTGGATTCGAGGGCGTCCTCGTTCATCTGACCGTGCGCGACGGCGACCCTGGCCTCGGGCACCAGATCGCGAATCCGCTTGGCGGCCTTGTCGATCGAGGACACCCGGTTGTGCACGTAGAAGACCTGGCCGTCGCGCAGCAGCTCGCGCCGGATGGCGGCGGTGACCTGTTTGTCGTTGTAGGCGCCGACGTAGGTGAGCACCGGGTGCCGCTCCTCCGGCGGGGTGAGGATGGTCGACATCTCGCGGATGCCGGCCAGGCTCATCTCCAGGGTGCGCGGAATCGGCGTCGCGGACATGGTCAGCACGTCGACGTGGGTGCGCAGCGCCTTGATGTGCTCCTTGTGTTCGACACCGAAGCGCTGCTCCTCGTCGACCACGACGAGCCCGAGGTCCTTCCAGCGCACGCCGGTCTGCAGCAAACGGTGTGTGCCGACCACGATGTCGACGCTGCCGTCGGCCATGCCCTCCATGACGGCGCGGGCGTCGGCCGGGTCGGTGAACCGGGACAGGCCCTTCACGTTGATCGGGAAACCGGCGACGCGTTCGGTGAAGGTCTGCAGATGTTGTTGCGCGAGCAGGGTTGTCGGCACCAGCACGACGACCTGTTTGCCGTCCTGCACCGCCTTGAACGCGGCGCGCACGGCGATCTCGGTCTTGCCGTAGCCGACGTCGCCACACACCACCCGGTCCATCGGAACCGGCTTCTCCATGTCCGACTTGACCTCGGCGATGGCGGTCATCTGATCGACGGTCTCGGTGAACGCGAACGCGTCCTCCATCTCCTGCTGCCACGGGGTATCCGGACCGAACGCGTGCCCGGGCGCGGCCTGGCGCGCGGCGTACAGCTGCACCAGCTCGCCGGCGATCTCCCGAACGGCCTTGCGTGCCTTGCGTTTCGTGTTGGCCCAGTCGGACCCGCCGAGCTTGGACAGGCTCGGCAGCTCGCCGCCGACGTAGCGGGACAGCTGATCCAGCGACTCCATCGGCACGAACAGCCGGTCGCCCGGCTGGCCACGCTTGCCGGGCGCGTATTCGATGACGAGGTATTCGCGGCGCGCGCCGCCGATGGTGCGCTCGATCATCTCGACGAAGCGCCCGATGCCGTGCTGGTCGTGCACCACCATGTCGCCCGCGTTCAACGCGAGCGGATCGACCTGGTTGCGGCGCTTGGCGGGCAGCCGCTTGCCGTCGCCGGGCGCGGTCATCCGGTTGCCGGTGAGATCGGATTCGGCGACGACGACCAGCCCGGCGTCGTCGAAGATCAGACCGTCGTGCAGCGAGCCGCACAGCACGCCGACGACCCCGTTGCCCGGTTCGGCACCGGGTTCCAGCGTCGCGGCGGGCACGTCGGCGTCGGCCAGTCGTTCCAGAATGCGTTGCGCCGTACCGTGTCCGGCCACCACGACCACTGCCCGGCCGCCGGTGGCCACGTGCGCGCGCAGCGAGGCGAAGATGGTCGCGACGAGTTCATCGGAGCCGCGGGCGGTCGGCCCGGCCAGCACCGGCAGCACCACCTCGGCGGGGATGCCCGAGGTGAGCGGGCTCAGCGTCCACCAGGGCAGGCCGCGCTCGTCCGCGCTGGCGTGCACATCGGGCAGTGCCTGATAGCCGGACGCCGCCAGGTCCAGGCCGTGCGCGCCGAGCGGTGCGTCGGCCCCGAACGAGGCCGCCGTCCAGGACGCCTCCAGGAACTCCTCGCCGGTGCGCACGAGATCAGCAGCGCGGGTGCGGATCTTCTCCGGATCGCACAGCAGCAGATGGGTGCCCTCGGGCAGCACCTCGGTGAGCAGCCGCAGTTCGCCCGGCTTCAGCACCGGCAGCAGCGCCTCCATGCCGTCCACCGGGACACCATTGGCCAGCTTCTCCAGCATCTCGACCAGCGCGGCATCGGCCGCGTTGTCGACGGCGACCTCGGCCGCGCGCTCGCGCACATCGGCGGTGAGCAGCAGTTCGCGACAGGGCGGCGCGACAACGACATCGACCGGCACCTCGGTCAGCGAGCGCTGGTCGGCGACGGCGAACGGGCGCAGTTCGGTGACCTCGTCGCCCCAGAACTCCACCCGCACCGGATGATCCGCGGTGGGCGGGAACAGGTCGAGGATGCCGCCGCGCACCGCGAACTCGCCGCGCTTGCCGACCATGTCGACCCGGCTGTAGGCGAATTCGACCAGGCGCGTGAGCAATTCGTCGAAGTCGAGCTCGGCGCCGACGCGCAGCACGATCGGCTCGATGTGACCGAGGCTAGCCGCCATCGGCTGCATGAGCGAGCGCACGGTGGTGACCACCACGCGCAACGGTTCGGGGAAAGCCGGGTCTTCCGGATGGGCCAGCCTGCGCAGCACTTCGAGCCTGCGCCCGACGGTGTCGGCGCCCGGGGACAACCGCTCGTGCGGCAGGGTTTCCCAGGACGGGAACTGCGCGACCGCCGGACCGAGCATTTCCTCCAGCTCGACCGTCAGATCGTCCGCCTCGCGCCCGGTCGCGGTCACCACGACGAGCGGCCGTTGCGCCACGATCGTCGCGGCCACGAACGCCCGCACACCGGACGGCCCGACCAGCTCGACCGAGGACTTACCGACCAGCTCGGTGACGGTCCGCAGGGCGGCATCGGCACCGGCGACCGCCGCGAGTCCCGCAAGCGGTGGACGATGGGTCGGCATCACAACTCCTGAGCTCAAGCCGGGTATTTCGAGCAACAGGCGAAAGTCTAGTCAGTGCCGCCGACACGTAGAGCTGAGGCTGCTAAGGGACGTAGCGACGCAGGCGCCTGGCGGCGAACTCGCGGAAGTAGGCGAGCTTCTCGCTGGGCACGATCGACGGGAGCAGGAAGTACCAGACGCGTTCCATCCGGGTCGCCATCTGATCGATCGACTCGGTGCCGACGGCGATGATGTGCACGCCCGCGGTCATCTCCTGCAGCAGCATGCCGATCACGTCGGCGTCGAGCTCGGGCTGCAAATCGCCTTGGGCGATAGCCCTTTCGGAGAGCACGCGGTAGGTGTCGCCCCACGTCTTGGCGATGTTGTCGCCCTGGGCGCCGCGGTAGTCACCGATCTGGTGGGTCAGCTTGAGCATCGCGCCGACCATCGGATCGTTCATCGATAGGTCGGCCACGACATAGGTGATGCCGATGCACGCCTCGAGCGCGGGCACCCGGGGATCGAAGAAACCCTGACACGAGCTGACCAGCCGCTCGTTGCCCTGGTCGACCACCGCACGCGCCAGCTCTTCCTTCGAGCCGAAGTGAAAGTACAAGGCGCCCTTGGTCACATTGGACTGCGCGATGATCTCGCTCAGACTCGCGTTCGCGTAACCCAAGCGCAGAAAGACATCGGCAGCGCCCGCAAGAACGGAGTCGCGGGTGATCTCCGCGCGCGCTTGCCTAGCCATCAGATCCGCCTGTCATCCTAAAAACCAGCCATCCTGAAGTAGACCGACATCACGAAGTAGACCGACTTACCGCCCGAACAGCACCCAAAGGATGGGTGAACCGTACCACCAGGCGGGCCCTCGGCAGTCAATTCGAGCATTCGACTGGACCCACTTCGCAATTCGCTGGTTAACAACCCGAGTCACTCCTCGATACCGGCGCGCCACTCCGAGCTGAGATGCGGGTCGGCCTCCAGATGGCTCAGCCCGTTCCAGCACAGATTCACCAAATGTACGGCGACAACCTCTTTCGAGGGTTTGCGTTCGTCCAGCCACCAGGTGGCGGCGGTCGCGACCTGCCCGACCAACGCCTGGGCGTAGAGGGTGGCCAGGCTGGTGTCGAAACCGCGGCGCTCGAAATCACCGGCGAGGATGTGTGCGACCTGGTTCACGGCCTCGTTGAGCAGGCTGGAGTAGCGCCCCTCGGCATTGCCCGCGGGCTGATCGCGCACCAGGATGCGGAAGCCGTCGGTGCGTTCCTCGATGTAGGTCAGCAGCGCGAGCGCGACCTGTTCGAGCCGCACCCTCGATCGGTTCTGGGTGAGCGAGGACACGATCATGTCGAGCAGCATCGACATCTCGCGATCGACGACGACCGCGTACAGCCCCTCTTTGCCGCCGAAGTGTTCGTACACCACAGGTTTGGAGACTTGGGCCCGCTGCGCGATCTCCTCGATGGAGGTGGCGTCATATCCGCGCTCGGCGAACAGTGCGCGACCGATCTCGATGAGCTGCTGTCGCCGCTGGGTACCGGTCATCCGCGGACGCGACACCTTGGGCGGTTCACTAGTCGACATCAGTTCCGCCTCCCTTCGCCACACGACCGTCCAGTGCCTTAACTGTTCCAGACAGCCCGCAAGATTGCCCCGTCAACCCCGGGCGCGCCATCGATCAACTCCCGCTGCGACTCTCTCAACGCTCCAACTACCGGCAAGAATCGCGGAGAGGCGGGGGTGTATGCGAGGATCTTTCCCGTGCCGTGGCACAGCGGCGGGTGTTCCCGATCCGCCGATGTGACAATCCGCCGTGGTGTAATGGCAGCACCTCTGATTTTGGTTCAGATAGTTCAGGTTCGAGTCCTGGCGGCGGAGCTCGGCAGCACGATGACCTATCGTTGGCCCGCACATCTGCGCCCAGCACAGCAGACCCCAGCACGATGAGCAGAGCCCAGCAGCACGATGACAGGCAGCCGAGGGAGATCCATGCCACAGCAGACCGCCGTCGTCGTTCTCGCAGCCGGTGCCGGGACGCGAATGCGGTCGAAGACCCCCAAAGTGCTGCATTCGCTGGCCGGTCGAAGCATGCTCGCACACGCGCTGCATGCGGCGAACGAGATCGACCCCGCATACCTGATCACCGTGGTCGGCCACGACCGCGAACAGGTCGGCGCCGCAGTCAACGCGGTGGCCACCGACCTCGGCCGTGAGATCACTCCGGCCATTCAAGAAGAACAGCTCGGCACCGGTCACGCCGTGCAGTGCGCACTCGCCGCGCTCCCCGTCGGATTCACCGGCGACCTGCTCGTCACCTCCGCCGACGTACCGCTGCTCGACGGGCACACGCTGTCCGCGCTGCTCGACGAGCACCGTTCGTACACCGAGCGGTCCGCCGTGACGGTCTTGACCTTCGTGCCCGACGACCCGAACGGCTACGGCCGCATCGTCCGCGATGTCGACGGCCAGGTGGTCGAGATCGTCGAGCACGCCGACGCCACCCCGGCGCAGTCGGCGATCACCGAGGTCAACTCGGGTGTGTACGCGTTCGACGTGAATGTGCTGCGCACCATGATCAGCCGGTTGTCCACCGCGAACGCCCAGCACGAGCTGTATCTGACCGACGTGCTGCGGCTGGCCCGCGAGGCCGGGCATCCGGTGCACGGCGCCCGCCTGGTCGACGCGGCCAAGGTCACCGGCGTGAACGACCGGGTCCAGCTGGCCAACGCGACGAGCAGGCTCAACCGCTACATCCTGGAACGGCACATGCGCGCCGGCGTGACGATCATCGACCCGGCCTCCACCTGGGTGGACGCGAGCGTGCGGATCAGCAGGGACGCGGTGCTGCGCCCCGGCGTCCAACTGCTCGGCGACACCGTGATCGGCGAGGACGCCGAGATCGGGCCGGACAGCACGCTGACCGATGTCGTCGTCGGCGACGGCGCCCGGGTCATCCGCACGCACGGCGAGGGCGCGATGATCGGCCCCGGCGCGACCATCGGCCCGTTCAGCTACCTGCGGCCGGGCACCGTGGTCGGCAATTCCGGCAAGCTCGGCGCGTTCGTGGAGACCAAGAACGCCTCGATCGGCGCGCACTCCAAGGTGCCGCACCTGACCTATGTGGGCGACGCCACCATCGGCGAGTACAGCAACATCGGCGCTTCAAGTGTTTTCGTGAACTACGACGGAGTGACCAAGCATCACACCACTGTCGGCTCGCATGTGCGAACGGGAAGCGACACGATGTTTGTCGCACCGGTAACGGTGGGTGACGGCGCGTATACGGCGGCGGGTACTGTACTGCGCAGAAGCGTTCCGCCCGGGGCACTCGCGGTTTCCGGCGGGCCGCAGAAGAACATCGAGGGCTGGGTGCAACGCCACCGTCCTGGAACGGCCGCGGCGCGCGCGGCGGCAGAAGCCAACGCCGCCAAAGAGGACTCCGGTCAGGCACACGAGCAAAAGGATGGCAAACAGCAGTGACCGCGTCATGGATCGACAACCAGAAGAACCTGATGCTCTTCTCGGGACGCGCTCATCCTGAGCTGGCCGAACAGGTCGCCAAGGAACTCGACGTCCACGTCACGCCGCAGACCGCACGCGACTTCGCCAACGGCGAGATCTTCGTCCGGTTCGAGGAGTCGGTCCGCGGCTCCGACGCGTTCGTGCTGCAGAGCTTTCCCGCACCGCTGAACCAGTGGCTGATGGAACAGCTCATCATGATCGACGCGCTCAAGCGCGGTTCGGCCAAGCGGATCACCGCCGTGCTGCCGTTCTACCCCTACGCCCGCCAGGACAAGAAGCACCGCGGCCGCGAGCCGATCTCGGCTCGCCTGGTCGCCGACCTGCTGAAGACCGCGGGCGCGGACCGCATCATCACCGTCGATCTGCACACCGATCAGATCCAGGGCTTCTTCGACGGCCCGGTCGATCACATGCACGCGCAGCTGCAGCTCGCCGAATACATCCGCACCAACTACACCCTTGACCACATCACCGTGGTCTCCCCCGACTCGGGCCGCGTGCGCGTGGCCGAGAAGTGGGCCGACTCGCTCGGCGGCTCGCCGCTGGCGTTCATCCACAAGACCCGCGATCCCCTGGTGCCCAACCAGATCAAGGCGAACCGCGTGGTCGGCGATGTCGAGGGCCGCACCTGCATCCTGATCGACGACATGATCGACACCGGTGGCACCATCGCCGGCGCGGTCAAGGTGCTCAAGGACGCCGGCGCGGGCGACGTGGTCATCGCCGCGACGCACGGCGTGCTGAGCGACCCGGCCGCCGAGCGGCTGGCCGCCTGCGGTGCCAAGGAAGTCGTGGTCACCAACACGCTGCCGATCACCGAAGAGAAGAAGTTCGCGCAGCTGACGGTGCTGTCCATCGCGCCGCTGCTGGCCCGCACCATCCGCGAGGTCTTCGAAAACGGCTCCGTCACCGGCCTTTTCAACGGCAACGCATAGATCTTCACCACGAGATGGCGGTTCGGACTTCGGTCCGGGCCGCCATTTCTTTTGCGTCCGCTCCGTTAGTTGTGGCAATACGCGGGGATACTGAGGGGTATGGACCGTGAATCGCTGGACACAGACATGGGAGACGACGACCAAGCCGACGAGATCCGCGCCTATGAGCGCAATATCGAGGATCCGCCGGATGACCTGCGCATTCGCTATCACGAGAACGACGATGACGGCAGGCTCGGCATCGCGGACGAGTTGGCGCAGGAGTCGACGCCGCGCGAACAGCGCGCCGAGAAGGCCCAGGACGACGAGCGGCCCGCCGAGGTGGTGGCCATGGACATCGTGGACGACAAGGATCTCTGACACCCGGTCGATGTCCGACTGCGCCACCTAGCGCAATCGGCTATGACGGCCCGACCGTCGTGGTACGCATAACGGACATGCCGGACGCAGTCCGTCCGCTACGCGCGGACGGCCGCGCCGGCGGAGGTACGCAGAGGTGGCGACCGGACAACACGAGGAGGCGCGATGAGCACGCCACAGGATCCGAAACCCACCGGCGGAACACCGGAGCCGGCGGAGTCCGCGTCGTCGAGCGTGCCCGGGGCGGCAGATCCCGCGACAGCGGCGGACGCTGCCCCGTCGTTGTCGAAAAACGTTGGTGCGGCAGAACCTTCGAGTGAGCCGTACGCCGCGCCACCGCCGCCGGCGGGTGAGTGGTGGCAGCCGACAGAAGCTGCCGCCGGGCCGTTGGGCGGGCAAGCACAGCCATCGGGCGGCGGACCCGCTGGGCCTTCCAGCGGGCAACCGCCCCGGGATTCGGGGCCCGCTGGGCCACCTGGCAGTCAGCCTGCGCCGGGCGGTGGACCTGCTGGACCCGCCGCTGGCCAGACGTCCTGGGGTGCGGATCCATCGCAGCAGGGGTGGGGTGCGCCGACCGGTCAGCAGCAGTGGGGTGCGCAGCAGGGTCAGCCGCAGTACCCGCAGTATCCGGGGAGCGGCCAACCGCAGGATTCGGGCGGCACGCCGCAGTACCCGCAGGGCGGGGTCTACAACTATCCGCCCGCCGATGGCTACGGCCAGCAGCAGAATCCACCGCCCGGCGGCTACGGCACTTACCCGCCACAGTCGTACGAGCCCTACGCCACCCCACAGCAGTCCTCCGGCACCCAGGTGTTCTCGATCATCGGTTTCGTCTGCGCGGTGATCGCGGTGTTGTTCTGCCCCATCCTGTTCGGCCCCGCGGGCATCGTGCTCGGCATCGTCGGCCACAACAAGGGCGAGTCGCTCGGTAAGTGGGCCGCGATCGCGTCGGGCGTCACCATGATCATCGGCTTCCTGGTGGGGTTCCTGATCTTCAACGGAGACCTGAGAACGTAGATTGCTCTGTATGAGCGAGGCACGATCATGACCAAGTTCAGCGGCTTTCCGCTGGCGGGGCTGGATTTCTACGAGGATCTCGAGGCCGACAACTCGAAGATGTTCTGGACCGCGCACAAGGATGTGTACGAGTCGGCGGTGAAGGCGCCGATGCTCGCGCTGACCGCCGAGCTGGAGCCGGATTTCGGTGCGGCCAAGATCTTCCGGCCGTATCGGGACGTGCGTTTTTCCAAAGACAAGACGCCGTACAAGAATCACCAGGGCGCGTATGTGTCCGTTGCGCCGAGCACCGGCTGGTATGTGCAGGTCGGTGCGGCGGGACTGTATGTCGCGGGCGGTTTCTACGGCGGTTCGTCCGAGCAGATCGCGCAGCTGCGCGCCACCATCGATCACGATGTACGCGGCCCGGAACTGGCGGCGATTCTGGCGAAGCTGCGCAAGGCGGGGTATACGATCGGCGGCGAACAGCTCAAGACCAAGCCGAAGGGTTACGACGCCGACCATCCGCGCATCGACCTGCTCCGGCACAAGGCCCTGGTCTGCAACAAGGAAATCGGCGCACCGCCGTGGCTGGACAAGCCACAGGCCGCCAAGGAGATCCGCACCGCCTGGGAGACGATGCGGCCCCTGGTCGACTGGCTCGGCGCGGTGGTGACCGGCGCGACTACCCGGTCACCGCTGCTCGCCTAGTCCCAATGCCGCTCAGTTTGGGTTCCTGCCCGGTTGTCAACCGGGCAGGACTTGGACGCTGATTTCGGCTTGGTAGTTGGTGCGGTCGGTGCCTGCTCTGGCTTGATGTTTGGAGTTGGCGCGTTTGACGACGCGGGGACTGATTCTGGTTCGGCGTGGGGGCAGTAGGTTGTCCAGGACAGCGCGCCCGATTCGGCCGACCAGGTCGATGATGGTGTCGGCGATAACGCCTGCGGCGTGGATGAGCTGGTCACGGGCGGTGTGGAGCGCGACGGTGAAGCTTGCTCTGTCGGGTCCGGCGGTGGGGTGGTTTGCGGTGGCGTCGGCGATTGCCAACCGTAGGGCTTGGTAGGTGACGAGCAGGGCGTAGACCTCCTGTTCGATTCCTGCCGGGGTGCGGGCGCGCAGAACACGTCCGCCGAGGATGCTGGATTTCAGTTCCAGGTAAGAAGTCTCGATTTCCCAGCGCTGGTGGTAGAGCTCGACCAGATCGCGGGCTGGGAAAGTGTGGTGGTCTGTCAGGGTGGTGAGTAGCCGGTAGCGTCCCACGCGGCGCTTGGCCTGGTGTTTCCCGATGCCGGTGACGGCGATCTCAGCGTCGATGACCCGTAGTTTCACCGTGCCGAGGATCGTGAGGTAGGAGCCGTCGGGACAGCTTCGGATTCGTGGAAGAACCCGGTTGTCTTTGCATCGGATCAGCAGATCTGCATCGGTGGCCGCGATCGCGGCGATCAGGGCCGTGACGGCGAAGTTTCGGTCGGCCAGCAGGAGCATGCCCGGTCGCAGGCAGCGGACAAGGGTTGGGGCGTAACTGGTTTCGCCGATCCGGTCCGAGCCGAACACGGCATCGATCACGGTGCGGGTGCCGCAAGCCACGACCGTCAACAGCCGCATCAGCGGGTATCCACTGCCGCCGTTGTTGCCGCTGTGGCGCAGGTAGCGGGTCAGGTTGGCCGCGCTGTCGGGTAGCGAGATCAAGGTGCCGTCGATTGCGCAGACCAGCAGGCCCCGCCACCGTCGCGTCCCGGCGGCAGGGCCGGCGAGCAACTCGAACAACGCCCGCAGGGGTTTGACCCCGACGCGACGCCGGGCTTGGGCCAGCGCCGAGGTGCTCGGGCTCGCCGATCTATCCAACCCCGCGGTCAACCGCGCCCAGACCTGCCCATAACCGGTCTCGGCGAACAACCCGGCAGCCAGCAGCAGATACACCACTACCCGTGAGGGCAGGTCCCGCACGCGCCGCTGGGTACTCATAGTCGAATCGAGAACAGCATCGACCATCTCGAACGGCACGATCTGGGTCAACTCGCCGAGATGGCCAGGCGCGAACGCACCCCCCGCTACCGAAACAACACGACCGATGACAGACTGAACAGACAGCGGAACTCCAGAGGTGGCGACAGGTTGTCTTGCGAGGACAAACCCATCAATACCCGGAGTTCCGCTGTCTTCGTCTCACCGACACACGTTGACAGCCAACACAATTCGACATCACCACACCGACCAACCAGCGATCGGCACCCACCCCACACCAGCCGACTTGACGATCCGCCCGCCGCCTTAACTAAGCGGCATTGCGACTAGTCCCGCGCGGCGAGGACGAGGGCGAAGCGGTTGTCGGGATCGGTCCACACCTCCTCGGTGCTGAACCCGGCGGCGGACAGTTCCGCGTTCAGTCCGTCGACGCGGAACTTGGCGGAGATCTCGGTGCGCATCTGCTCACCGGCGGCGAACTGCACGGTGAGGTCCAGGTCGCGAACGTTGACGGTCATGTCTTCGGTTGCCGCCAAGCGCATTTCGATCCACTCGTGCTCGGCGTCCCAGAGCGCGATGTGCTCGAACTTGTCCGGTGCGAAGTCGGCGTCGAGGCGAGAGTTCAACACGTGCAGCACATTCCGATTGAACTCGGCGGTGACACCGGCCGCGTCGTCGTAGGCGGGGACCAGCACGGCGGGATCGATGACCAGGCCCGCACCGAGCAGCAGTTGCTCGCCCGGTTCCAGCACCTCGTAGATGCTGGCGAGGAATTCGGCGCGTTCGGCGGGAATCAGGTTGCCGATGGTGCCGCCGAGGAAGGCGATCATCCGGCGGCCACCGCCGGGCAGGTTGTGCAGGGTGTCGGTGAAATCGCTGACCACACCGTGCACGGCGAGGCCGGGGAACTCGGTCGCGATCTCGTCCGCGGCGGCACGCAGCGCCGAGGACGAGACGTCCTGCGGCACATAGGTCTTCAGCGGCCCCTCGGCGGTCAGCGCGGACAGCAGCAGCCTGGTCTTGGCAGCCGAGCCCGCGCCGAGCTCGACCAGCACCTCGGCCTGCGCGACGCGGGCGATCTCGCCGACCACCCGCTCCAGCAGCGCGCGTTCGGTGCGCGTCGGGTAGTACTCGGGCAGCTCGGTGATCTGCTCGAACAGTTCACTGCCGCGGGCGTCGTAGAACCACTTGGGCGGCAGCCACTTCGGGTCGGCGGTGAGGCCGAGCCTGGCATCAGCGCGCAATGCCGTGGTGAGGTCGTCGTCGGATAGGTGGATCTCCAGCGTCGGTGCGGTCATCGTGAGGCGCCTTTCGTGCTGTCGGGCAGCGGATCGATGGTGAGCTTGCCGGGACGGGCGACGACCAGGCTGCGGTCGGGGATCGACTGCCAATTCGGGTCGTCGTCATAGGGTTCGGAGGCGAGCACGGCGAAGGTGTCGGTGACCAGCGCCGACAAGGCGTGGTGCACCGTGGTGGCCCAGAGGGTTTCGCCGTCGCCGAGCAGGAAGTTGAGCCGTGCGGCCGGTGCGTGTTTCAGCACGCCGGACGCCAGCAGGGCGAGGGCCGTGCCTGGGGAATCGACGAAACCGTCCAGCGACACCGCAGTGAGCAACTGCCGCAATAGCACCCAGAGCGTCGCGGCGTCGGTGGGTGATTCGGCCTCGAGTAGTTGGATCGTCTCGAAGAGTCTGGTCGCGCCGAATCGGGTGGCGGCATTGTCCAGGTCCGACGACGCCGCGGTGATGACGTTGCGCCAGTTGGGTACCGAGCCGTTGTGACTGAAGGCCCACTGTGCGCTGGTGAACGGGGCGCACGCGGCCCGCTCCACCGGCATGCCGACGGTGGCCGACCGGATCGAGCCGAGCACAGCGGTCGAATGCAGTTGCGTCAGTACCTCTTCCACCGCCGGGTCGGTCCAGATGGGGGCGGAGTTGCGGTACCGGCTGGCGATCGCGGTGCTCGCTGTCGCAGCGCCACCGGGCGGTTCGCCGGTTGCCGATGGGAGCTGAGTGTCGGTCGGCTCAACGGCCCGCCACCACGCGACGCCGAACCCGTCGGCATTGATGGTGCCGCCGCCGCGCATGTCTCGCGGTGCCCAGGCCTGGGTCCGCAGCGAATGCGTACCGGCGGTGAGCATCTCACCGACGCTCACCGTTGGACCGAGGTAACCGAGATGTCTGCACATCAGTGCCCGCCTCCTGCCGCCGCGATGCCGAACCGGTCAGACCCCGCCGAGTGGATCGGCGCGATGTTCACTCGCCCTCCCCCGGCCGCAGGTCCCTGGCGAGCCGGAAGCCCGAGAAGATCTGCCGCCGGATCGGGTGGTCCCAATTGCGGAAGGTGCTGCGGCAGGCGACCGGGTCGGTGCCGAAGGAGCCGCCGCGCAGCACGCGATAGTCGCCGCCGAAGAAGACCTCGGAGTACTCCTGGTACGGGAAGGCGTGGAAGCCCGGGTACGGCTCGAAACCCGAAGCGGTCCACTCCCAGACGTCGCCGATGAGCTGGTGCACACCGGCCGGGGACGCGCCCGCCGGATAGGCGCCGACGTCGGCCGGTTCCAGGTGGCGCTGGCCGAGATTCGCGGTGCTGGCGTCGGGTTCGGTGTCGCCCCACGGGTATCGGCGGGCGGCGCCGGTGGCCGGGTCGTGCCGCGCGGCCTTCTCCCACTCGGCCTCGGTGGGCAGTCGCTTGCCCGCCCAGTTCGCGAACGCCTCGGCCTCGAACCAGCACACGTGCACCACCGGCTGGTGCGGGCGCAGCGGGGTGAGCGTGCCGAAGACGCGGCGCCACCAGTGCCCGGCGGGGTCGCGCTCCCAGAATTGCGGCGCGACCAGGCCCGCCTCCTGCCGGTGCGCCCAACCGCGATCGGACCACAGTTCGGGGCGGTCGTAGCCGCGGTCGTCGATGAAGGCGAGGTACTGCTCGTTGGTCACCGGCGCGGCGTCGATCGCGAAGCCGGGCAACCGAACTCGGTGCGCGGGCCGCTCATTGTCCAGCGCCCACGGTTCGGTGGAGGTGCCCATGGTGAATTCGCCTGCGGGGATAACGACTTCGCCGGTGACAGGCGCGGCCACGGTCGGGACGGCGAGCGCCGTCAATACCGCAGCGCCAGTGCGCAGCTGGTGGGTGGCCAGCATGGTCTCGTCGTGCTGCTGCTCGTGCTGGGCGATCATGCCGAACGCGAAACCGCCGTCGACCAGCGGCGAACCGCGTAAGTCGCTGCGGTCCAGCACATCCCACACCTTGTCGCGCACGGTGCCGACGTATCCCCTGGCCTGGGTCGGGTCTAGCAACGGCAGCGCGGGACGGTTCGAGCGGGCGTGCTTGAACGCGTCGTACAGCTCGTCGATGTCGGCGCGCACCGCCTCGCGGCCGCCGACATCGCGGACCAGCCACAGCTCTTCCTGATTGCCGATGTGCGCGAGATCCCACACCAGCGGGCTCATCAGCCGCGAATGCTGCGCGACCAGCTCGGCTTCATCGATGCAGTCGGTGAGGGTGAGCGTGCGCTGCCTGGCCCGCGTGAGCACCTCGGCGATCTGCTCGCGTAATTGCTCGGTGCCGGAATTGTCCGTGGCAGGCGGATGGTGAATGGTCACGATAGGTCTCCGGTGCTAGTTTCTGTCGGCTTCGGCGCAGCTCGGTACGCCGGGCCGGATCGGCAATGCGGACAGGCTCGTGGCATGGCTGGACGCGCGTGCCCGACCCCGTCTCGCGACAGGTCGGTCACAAGACGACTCCGGAACCGCCCGCCCCGGCACCGTCCGCGGCGGATTCCGCCACGGGTCCCTGGCCGTGGCGACATCGCTCGACGGCGGATTCGATCTCCCCGGCGGCCTCGGCCGACGCCGCGTTGGCCGCGGCGAGGCTCAGCAGTTCGACCGCGACGGCCCGGATCTCCAGATCGGCTAAGCCGTAGCGCGCGGCGTCGAGCCAATGCCCGGCCAATGGCGCGGCGATGGCGATCGCCTGGGCCACCACGATGCGGCTGGACATGAGCGCGTCCAGGACGTGGATCGGGACGGTCCAGCTGTCGCCGGGCTGGGCGTCGATGTAGCGGACCTCGAGATACCCGGACGCACGCACCGGCGGGAACAGCGTGGTCAGGTGATAGTCGAGGTCGTTGCGATCGGGCCTGCGGCCGACCTCGTCGTCCAAGGCGCCGGAGAGCCAGTCGGCGAAGGTCGCGCCCGGCGGCGGGGACCAGCCCGCGCCGTGACCGTCCGGGTGGTGACCGTTCGTGCCCGGCCCGTCACCGTCCGGTCTTCGGACGCACAGCAGCGGCACGTCGAGCGCCCATCTGCTGTAGCCGACGATCGGATCCGCCCAGTCCATCAGCGGCGGCCGGGTCCTGGCGTTGTCGAGGCGCAGCCAGGCCCGCATCCGCTGGGAGGCCCAGTCGCCCGCCGGCGCGCCGCGCAAGGCGGGCGAGCAGGCGAAGGCGGCGAGCATGGCCGGGCCGATGGCATACAGCGCGGTCCAGCGGGCGGCGATATCGGCGCGGTCGGCGCCCGCATCGACGCTGACCTGGGTCGCGGCGGTATTGCACATCATGAGTTTGCCGAACGGGCCGATGCCGGCGAAGGTCTGTTCCATGGCGCGATAGCGCGGCAACTGGAGCAGCCGCTTGGGGCGGCGGTCCGCGTCGGCGGCGGCGGAAACGGTTCGGATGGACCGGGATTCGAGAAGTTCCCGCAAGAGGCGGGCATCGTCGCGGAGCGAGGTACTCAGCTGCGCGGCATCAGCGAATGGTGCGCTGGATAATTCGATCTGACCGCCGGGTTCGATGGTGACCCGGCTGCCCCCTGGTAACGGCTTTTCCGGAGAATCGGGGGCGATGGACCGTGGTGCGTAAGGTCCGAGGGCATCCGCAAGAGCAGTCAATTGCGGACGCGGGGCGGCCGAGGGGCCTGACGCCTGACACTCACCCTGCACGGTGAGCCATTCGAGCTCGGCGCCGATCAGCGTGGGTGGTCCCTGCTTGAAGCAGACACCCCCGATATACGCCTCGGCGGCGGCTCGCGAGTTGAGCTCTCCATCGTGGATTACCCGACTGACCAGCTCTGATTCCAGCGTGACCGCCATGCCAACCTCCGTTGTGCGTCCGAGTTGCTGTGGTTTCGTGTCCGCTGTTGATCTGTAACCACCGCGTGGCCGTGCTGTGTTCCGCTCGCGGCGATCCATCCAGAGTAGCGAGCGGCACCGACAAGAAATCGACAAGAATCCGAACTGGGGACCAGCCGGGGACGGCCGGACTCCGTCCCGCAATGCCCGTTAAAGTCGGAATCATGCTGGATGAAGAGCGTGTCCGAGCCGACACTCCGGGTTGTGCGTCCGATGACGCGCCGGGTTCGGTGTTCCTCGACAGTGCCGGATCGTCACTCCCGCCACAGGTGGTCCTCGACACCACCATCGACCATCTGCGACGCGAGGCCGCGATCGGTGGCTACCGCGCCGCGAACGAACGCCTCGACGATCTCGCGTCGGTGAAGACCGCGATCGGCAGGCTCATCAACGCGGCACCGACCAGCATCGCGTTGAGCGACAGCGCAACTCGTTCGTGGGCCGATTTCTTCTACTCGATTCCACTGGCCGAGGGCGACCGCGTGCTGATCTCCGGGTCGGACTACGCGAGCAACGCCATCGCGGCGCTGCAGCGGGCCCGCGCCACCGGGGCCACGGTCGAGCAGATCCCGAACGACGGTACGGGGCAGCTCGATCTCGATGCGCTGGCCGCGATGGTCGACGAACGGGTCAAGCTGGTTTCGCTGCTACACGCACCCACCAACGGCGGCCTGGTGAACCCGGCCGCCGAGGCCACCCGGATCGCGCATTCGGTGGGCGCGCTGGTGTTGCTGGACGCCTGCCAGTCGATCGGACAGCTCGCGATCGACGTGGCCGAGCTCGACGTCGACGCGCTCTCGGCCACCGGCCGCAAGTGGCTGCGCGGACCGCGCGGCACCGGATTCCTGTATGTCCGACCGGAATTGGCGCGATCCCTGGAACCGGGCCGGCTCGACCTGCATGGCGCGTCCTGGGTCGGCCCGGACGAATACCGCCTCGCGCCGGATGCCAGTCGCTTCGAATTCTGGGAATGCGACGTGGCCGGACGCCTCGGCCTGGGCGCGGCCGTGCAGTACCTGCTCGACCTCGGCCCCGAGAACGTGTACGACGCCATCGCCGCCCGCGCGGAGCACCTACGCAAGGAGCTTCCCGGAATCCCCGGAGTGACGGTGCGCGACAACGGCATTCGACACAGCGGCATCGTGTCCTTCACCGTCGACGGCCTAGACCCCCTCGCAGTGCGCGATCAGCTTGCCGCCCAGCACATCACGGTAACCGTGAGCCACGCCAGCTCCACCCTGCTCGACATGACCGCCCGCAACCTGCGCGCCGTCATCCGCGCCTCCCCCCACTGCTTCGTAACCTTCGACGAACTCGACCGATTCATCGCCGCCGTCACCGCGCTGTAGCGCTACGAACCATCGAGTCGAGTCGAATGGTCGCCAAAAGATCTTCAACAGCAACCTTTTGACTCGACTCGATTTCCCTGTCATCTCTGGAGGGGGGAAGGGGGTCAGGATAGGTGTAGGTGGAGGGCGCGGTCTACAAGGGCGCGGGTGTTGGCGGTGGGGGCGATCAGTCGTAGGCTGCGGTTCGCTTGCAATGTTGCGATGCCGTGGAGGTTCGTCCATAGGGCGAGCGCGCGGTCCGCTGGGGGCGCTGAATCGTGTTGTGCGGCTTCGGCTACCAGGGTCGCGTAGCGCGCGAACAGGGGGAGGGTGGTTGCGCGCAGGTTTTCGCCGGAGCCTTCGAGTAGGTCGTGCCGGAACATCAGGGTGAACATTTCGGGGCGGGCTCCGGCGAATTCGACGTATTCGACGCTCATGCGGGCCAGGCGATCTCGGGGGGACTCGCCATCGGGATCGGCTGCGGCGAATCGGGCGATGAGGTCGGCGAAGCCGCGTGCCGCGACGGCCGCCAGCAATGCGCGGTGGGTGGGGAAGTGTCTGCGCGGTGCCCCATGTGAGACACCGGCGGCCCTGGTGATGGCGCGGAGTCCCAATTGCGCCGCGCCGACCTCTTCCAACAGGTCGACGGCCGCACCGACCAGGCGTTCCCGCAGCGGTTCACTCTCGACCATGCAGACATTGTCTACGGCAACCATCGAATCTCCGCACCGGGGTGTAGACACTGTCTACGTGAATGCGGTAGACAGTGTCTACACATTCTTTTCGGGAGGTCTACGTGTGGTATCGGCTCTTCAAGTACGTCTTTCTCGGCCCACTGCTGCGGGTGCTGGGTAGGCCGGAAGTCGAAGGGCTCGAACATGTTCCGCGCACCGGACCGGTGATCATCGCGGCCAATCATCTCGCGGTGATCGACTCGCTCTACCTCGCGCTCGTGCTGCCGCGCCGGGTCACCTTCCTGGCCAAGCAGGAGTACTTCACCGGGACCGGCCTGCGCGGCCGATTCAAGCGCTGGTTCTTCTCGGCGGCGGGCCAGGTGCCGGTCGACCGGACCGGCGGCAGCGCCGCGGCCGACGCGCTCGCCGCCGCCGGCCACATCCTCGAGGCGGGCGGCGTCTGGGCGATCCACCCCGAGGGCACCCGCTCACCGGACGGACGGATCTACCGCGGCCGCACGGGCACCCTGCGGGTCGCGATGGCGACCGGCGCCCCGGTGATCCCGGTCGTGCTCGCGGGCACCGACCGCGTCAACCCCCGCAACCGTCGACTGCCCCGGTTCGGCAAGGTCCGGATCAGCTTCGGCACCCCGCGTTACTACCTGCCCGCCGAGCAGCATCACGTCGCGCGCACGGCCACCGACGAGCTGATGCGCGAGCTCGCGGCCCGTTCCGGCCGCCACTACGTCGATCAGTACGCCACCAAGTTCCGCTGAACGCCGGTGGCCTACCAGCGCATAGCGGGTGTCACCCCTCGACGACCGCCGGATACCCGCGACACTCCAGCAAACTCAGACACGCGGGAAAAGGGTTAACGCCACGCCGGAATGGCGGGATAGTTGAGTCAGGTCGGCAGGCGGCCCGAAGCTGGTGATGAGGGAGTTGACGTTGAGCAGGTTCACCGACGAGATGTATGCGACGGCGCAGGCGTCGACCCGGGGGCTGGTGACCGGCGAGCCGAACGCGCCCCGGCGCCAGGGCTGGGGTGAGATCCATCGGATCGCCCGGCGGATGGCCGGCGGCCTCGCGGCGGCGGGTATCGGACACGGTGACGCCGTCGGCGTGCTCGCGGGCATGCCGGTCGATATCGCACCGGCCTGCCAGGCCATTTGGATGCGCGGCGCGTCGATCACCATGCTGCATCAGCCGACTCCGCGGACCGACCTGGTCGTCTGGGCGCGTGATACCGAGACCGTGCTGACCATGATCGAGGCGCGCGCGGTGGTGCTCGGCGCCCCGTTCGAGGCGGCCGAACCGCTGCTCCGCGAGCGCGGCATCACCGTGGTGCGGATCGACCAACTGCACGACGGCGAAGACACCGACCCGGTACCGACGGCCGAGGACGATATCGCCTTGCAGCAGTTGACCTCTGGATCGACCGGGTCACCCAAGGCGGTACGGATCACCCACGGCAACTTCTTCGTCAACGCCTACGCCATGTTCGACCGGGTGAAGTTCCAGCTCGACGACGACGTGATGGTCAGCTGGCTGCCGCTGTTCCACGACATGGGCATGGTCGGATTCCTCAGTGTCCCCATGCAAATCGGCGCCGAGGTGGTGTGTGTGACGCCGATCGACTTCCTGATGCGACCCTTGTTATGGGCCGAGCTGATCGCCAAATATCGCGGAACCGTCACCGCCGCACCGAACTTCGCGTACTCACTGCTGGCCCGCCGGCTGAAGCAGGCCGACGACGGCGCGTTCGATCTGAGCAGCGTCCGCTACATGTGGAACGGCGCGGAGCCGGTCGACCCGGACACCATGGAGACGCTGGCCGCCGCCGGAAAGCGCTTCGGGCTCAGCCCGATGGCGCTCACCCCGGTCTACGGCATGGCGGAAACCACACTGGCCGTGTCGATTCCGGATCCGGGCCTGGGCCAAGTGCTCGACGTCATCGACGCCGACCTGCTGGAAGCACTCGGCAAGGCCGTGCCGGTGCTCGACCCGCACGGACACCCCGGCAATATCCGCCGACTGCCCACGCTGGGTTACCTAGTCGATCATCTGGAAGGCCGGGTGGTCGACGCGGAACGCCAAGAACTGCCGAGCCGATCGGTCGGCGTCATCGAATTACGCGGCCCGGCAGTCACTTCCGGCTACGTCACGGTGAACGGCTTCCGCCCGGCGCAGGACGACGCGGGCTGGCTCGACACCGGCGACATCGGCTACTTCACCGACGAGGGCCTGATCGTGGTGTGCGGCCGGATCAAGGACGTCATCATCATGGGCGGCCGCAACATCTACCCCACCGACATCGAACGCGCCGCCACCCGGGTGACCGGCGTCCGGCCGGGCAACGCGGTGGCGGTGCGCCTCGACGCCGGGCAGAAGCGGGAGAGCTTCGCCGTGGTGGTGGAGAGCAACGAATACCAGGATGCCGAGGCGGTCAAGCGAATCGAGCGCGAAATCGTGCACGCGGTGTTCTCCGAGGTCGGTTCCCGCCCGCGTACCGTGGCAGTGCTCGGCCCCGGCGCACTGCCGAAGACCTCCTCCGGCAAGCTCCGCCGCGCCGCCACCGCCGTCCACCTGCGCTGAAAGCACCCCGTTGCCGCGCGCTTCCGATGACATCCGCAACGTCCAGTTCCGGAAACCGCAGCGCGGCAAGCGCGGCTACGACGAGGACCGGGCGACGATCAATGCACTCGGTTCTGCGCGGCTTCCAGCCCGACCCGGAGCAACAGCTCGACGGCGTCGGCGGCCTGCTCGACGATCACCGGTATCTCTTTACGTTCCGGTGCCGCGAACGGCTTGAGCACGTAGTCGGCGGGATCCTGCCGACCGGGCGGACGGCCGATGCCGATCCGGGTGCGCAGGTAGTCCTTGGTGGTCAGTGCGCTGGAGATGGAGCGAAGGCCGTTGTGTCCGCCCTCGCCGCCGCCGCGCTTCAGCCGGATCTCGCCGAACTGCAGGTCGAGCTCGTCGTGCACGACGATCACCTCGGTCGGCGGCACGGAGAAGAACTTCGCCAGCGCGGCGACCGGGCGGCCGGACAGATTCATGAACGAGCGCGGCTTGGCGATCAGTACCTGGCGGCCGTCGAGGCGGGCCTGCAGCAGGTCGGCGCCGGACTTCTTGTGCACGGCAAAACGGCCGCCGACGCGCTCCGCGAGCACGTCGGCGACCAAAAACCCCACGTTGTGCCGGGTCCGCTCGTATTCGGTTCCTGGGTTACCCAGTCCGACCACGAGCGCGGGCCCGGTGGTGGATTCGGTCATCGACAACCGATTCCGGTGCTACTTACTCGGCGCTCGCGGCGTCGGCGGCGGCCTCCGCAGCCTCGGCGGCTTCCTCGGCCTCGGCCTCGGACTGCGGGGCGGCGATGATGTTGACGATCAGGGTCTCCGGATCGACGATCAGGGTGACGCCCTTGGGCAGAGTGAGCTGGCTGGCGTTGATCTGGGTGCCCGCTTCGATGCCCTCGACCGAAACCTCGATGGATTCCGGGATGCTCATCGCGTCGGACTCGATGGAGATGGTGTTGGCGTCCTGGGTGACCAGGGTGCCCGGGGCGGCGTCGCCGACGACGATGACGTTCACATCGGCGGTGACCTTCTCGCCCTTCTTGATGATGAGCAGGTCGGCGTGCTCGATGTAGCGGCGAATCGGGTGCACGACAACGGATTTGGTGAGCGCGAGCTGCTTCTTGCCGTCGATGACGAGGCTGAGCACCGCGTTGGTGCCGTGCTCGCGCAGAATGGCGGAGAAGGCACGGGCGTCGAGCGAGAGGTGCTGCGGGTCGGCCTGGTGGCCGTACAGCACGGCGGGAACGTTGCCCGCGCGACGGGTACGGCGGGCGGCACCCTTACCGAACTCGGTGCGTACGGCGGCTTCGAGAAGGTTGGCGTCGGACATGACTGGATCTACTCCCTACGGCTGTTCCGGGCTGTCAACAGTGCGCCAGGGTCTGTTTCCGCCCTGGCTGGGTTGGTCTACTCGTCCGACGAAAGAACCAACGGGGACGGCCGGAAGCCGAGCCGCGTCGATCACGGTGAACGCAAAACAAGGTCTGCGGTCACCCTCGCCGAGACAACCCGAACACCATACCGCAATGGTTATGCGCAGTTGGAATCGGGTGGCCGGGCACAGGTCGTGTCGGGGTCATACGGATCGCGTAGATTAGACAGGTTGCCGATCGGTCGTCTGTGAAAGGTTGTTCCGTTGACCGCCTCCCCTGAGGGACTGCCCGCCGAGGTTTCCCGACGGCGCACGTTCGCGGTGATCTCGCACCCCGACGCCGGCAAGTCGACGCTCACCGAAGCGCTCGCGCTGCACGCCAGGATGATCTCCGAGGCGGGCGCGATCCACGGCAAGGCCGGCCGCCGCTCCACCGTCTCGGACTGGATGGAGATGGAGAAGGCGCGCGGCATCTCGGTCAGTTCGACCGCGCTGCAGTTCAATTACCGCGCCGAGGGCTCCGACGTGGACAGCGTGATCAACCTCGTCGATACGCCCGGCCACTCCGACTTCTCCGAGGACACCTACCGGGTGCTCACCGCCGTCGACGCCGCGGTGATGCTGATCGACGCCGCGAAGGGCTTGGAGCCGCAGACGCTCAAGCTGTTCCAGGTGTGCCGGCACCGCGGTATCCCCGTCATCACCGTGATCAACAAGTGGGACCGGCCGGGCCAGGCGCCGCTGGAACTGCTCGACGAAATCAACGAGCGGATCGGCCTCACCCCGACACCGCTGTTCCTCCCGGTCGGTATCGCGGGCGACTTCCGCGGGCTGCTTCGCCGCGGCGAAGAGGGCGCCCCGCTCGAATACATCCACTTCACCCGCACCGCGGGCGGCGCGACCATCGCGCCGGAAGAATCGCTGACCCCGGCGCAGGCCGAGGCGCGCGAGGGCGAGCCGTGGACCACCGCGGTCGAGGAGAGCGAGCTGCTCTCGGCCACCGGGCAGGATCACGACCAGGAAATGTTCCTCGCCGGGCAGACCTCGCCGGTCATCTATGCCTCGGCGATGCTGAACTTCGGTGTGCGGCAACTGCTGGAGGCCCTGGTCTCGCTGGCGCCCGCACCGGGACCGAGGCCCGACGTGAACGGCGGCGCCCGCGAGATCACCGAGCCGTTCAGCGCGGTCGTATTCAAGGTGCAGGCGGGGATGGATGCCGCGCACCGGGACCGGCTGGCGTTCATGCGGATCGTGTCCGGTGAATTCGAGCGCGGCATGGTGGTCACCCACGCGCAGACCGGGCGCCCGTTCGCGACGAAATACGCGCTGACCGTGTTCGGCCGCGAACGCAACACCGTCGACACCGCCTACCCCGGCGACGTGGTCGGCCTGGTGAACGCGACGGCATTGGCCCCGGGCCACACGTTGTTCGTGGACAAGAAGGTGGAGTTCCCGCCGATCCCGTCGTTCGCGCCGGAGCACTTCGCGGTGCTGCGCGCGGAGAGCGCGGGCAAGTACAAGCAGTTCCGCAAGGCGATCGACCAGCTGGACTCCGAGGGCGTTGTGCAGGTGCTGCGCAACGACATTCGCGGCGACGCGTCACCCGTGCTCGCGGCCGTCGGCCCGATGCAGTTCGAGGTGGTCACCGCGCGCATGCTCACCGAGTTCAACGTCGAGACCAAGATGGACAACCTGCCCTACACGCTGGCCAGGCGCACCGACGCCGGATCGGCGGACGAACTCGGCAAGCAACGCGGCGTCGAGGTGTTCACCCGCAGCGACGGTGCGATGCTCGCGCTGTTCAGCGACAAGTGGCGGCTGCAGTACATCGAGAAGGAATTTCCGAAGCTGACCCTGGAGCCACTGGTCGCGACGGCGGACTGATCACCCGGCTTCCGGTTCGCGCCGGACGGGTGGTGCGCCCGGGTCGCGTTCGACTGAGGAGATGACGCCGTCTTCTCTGGAAATGAGGCCCCAGCGGCTCGAGGTCAGGCGCAGGCTCGGCAGATCGCTCAGGGAAAGCACGACTTCGTAGGTGCGTTCGTAACCGGTGTGCGAAATGCGCCAGCTGCCGTCGTCGCAGCGCACGTATTCGTCGGAATAGAAGGCCGCGCCGCGCAGCAGCATGTTGTGGCCGGGGATGAGTACGGTGTCGGCGAGGTACCAGGTGCCGGTCGCGGCGTCGCCGTCGACGTCGATCTCGGGGTGGTCGCAGCGGTGCTCGGTGATGACGTGCGGGCCGAGGGTGTTGCGCATGAACGCGAGGAACGCGTCGCGCGATTCGAACTGCAGGTATTCGCTGTAGGTGGCGGTCGCGTCCGGAATCATGGTGTCCGCGAACTCATCCCAGGATTTCGTGTCGAGGCTGCGTAGGTAGCGGAACTTCAATCTGCTGATAGCGGTGATGTCGTCGAGTCCGCGATCGTCGACGCGAGGTTTCCCCTCGCGACGTTCTTGCTCGCCTGCGTTCGCCCCTTGGTCGCCACGTTCCAGCCGTCCGATGTCGATCCGGGGATTACCCTGCTCCTGCCCGCCACCCGCACTCGGGTCGCCGCGGCCTTGCCCGCCGGTTCCCTGCTCCATACTTAACAATCCCATCCGAAGGCCATTGGCTTCACGAATTGGGAGATTTGTACCAGATTGCTATCACCGATCGGGGGAGATTCCGCCCAAGATCAACTGCGGGTCAGTTCGCGATGGTGAAGCAGGTGCGGCAGAAGTCCTCGCCGAACTCGGTGAGACGCAGACTCTTGCGCACGATTTTCGGTGCGCGACCGGCCTTCTTGAGCGCGGCCTCGACTACCGGCTGCACCTCGAGCACCATGTATCGGCTCAACACCACCGGGTCGTCGGAGACCGACGTCAGTCCGAGTCGACTGAGGTTGATCAGGTAGGGGCGCGACCGATCCGGGTAGCGGACGCCCGCCTGCTCGGGCACCGAGGTCAGGTCGCCTTGCACCAGTTCGGAGCCGATGCCCAGTGGCCGGTTGGTCCGTACATCGACCGAGGGCTGCGGGCCGTTCTGCGCCATGAAGCGCAGGATGCGGGCCTCGTCGGGCGCGAGCTCGTCGAGGATGCGGTCGTAGGCGGGGTGCACGTCCTCGGTGAAATAGACGTCGGCGGAACGAGCGAGCAGCGCGTCGCCGCGACGGCGGAGCTCATCGGTGCTCGCCGAACGAAGGTAGGAGCCGACGGCGAGCGCCTGCTGCTGCGCGCCGCTGTTATTGCCCGGCCCGTTCGGCGTCGGCACGTAGCTCACGATCTCGCGCACCGACCCCTCGGTGACACCGAGCGCGCTACGGGCTATGGAGCGCAACGCATTTCCGGTTCGCTCGGCGATATCGGCGGACGATTCACCGTCCAGCGCGGCCTGGGTGATCTCCTTGGTGACCTCGAAGGTGGTGCCGACCGCCCACTGACCGCCGCGCACCACACTGCCCGCCGCGAGTCCGGCCGCGCGGAATACGCCGCGAATCAACCGTGCCTCGTTGCTGATCTGCCGCTGTTCGACATCCGAGCTGCGCTCAACGGCGCGAGAACCGGCTCGAGCGATGTCCTGTCCGGTCCTGTCGTCTGCCACGTCATACTCCGATATCGCCAGGTGAACGAATCCCGCCCCACAGATTACTTCCCCCTGTGTCGCTGGTCATTCTCGCCGTCGGTCTCGGCCGATGCGGCATTGCACACAAACACTGTGACCGATATCTCGGCGTGCGCCAGTGTGGCAGCACGCACTCGAGGTGGACCCAGCTGTTCCCCTCACAATAAGGTCCCGGTGCCGACATGGTGCTACTTTGATGTTCCGGTGAGGCGGCGGTCACCGGTGTGTCGGCAGGAGGGTGTCGTGTTAGAGAGTGTGTTCGGTGTCCACCCAACAATCCTGCTAGAGCTTCTGACTATCCCACTTTTCACGGGAATCATCGGATACATCACCAACTGGACCGGCGTGCTCATGCTGTTCCAGCCCATCGCCTTCCACGGCTTCCGCCTCCCAGGACTTCGCGCGCTGTATCCCTTCCTGCCCAAAAGAATTCAGGTGCTTCCGCTACTGAGTTACGACGGCAGATTCGGCTGGCAGGGCATCGTCCCGTCGCGCGCGGACAAGATGGCGAGCATCGCGGTCGACAAGGGCTTGGCAAAACTGGGTAGCGTCGCCGATTTCTATCGGGAGCTGGAGCCGGACAAGCTCGCCGAACATCTCGCGAGCATCGCCGACGAACAGATCCAGACCATCGTCGAAGATATTCTCAAGCGCGAACATCCGCAGCTCTGGTACAACCTGCCGAGCCAAGTTCGAGACATGGTGCAGGCCAGGGTTCGTCAGCAACTGCCGGATATTCTGCGCGAGCTGACCGATGAATTAGGCGCGAATATTGATCAACTGCTCGATGTGAAGCAGATGGTGATTCGCTACTTCCAGGGCAGGCCGCAACTGCTCAACACGCTGTTCCAAGTGCTCGGCGCGAAAGAACTGCGGTTCATGATCAACTTCGGTTTCTACTTCGGCGCGCCGATGGGCGTCGTGCTCGTCGCCATCCTGCACTTCACCGGTTGGTCGACGCTGGTCGTGCTGCCGATCGGCGGCGTGGTGATCGGCTGGGTGGTCAACTGGGTCGGCATCAACATGATTTTCGCGCCCGCCTACCCGAAGTGGTGGTGCCCGTGGCGGCAGGGGCTGCTGATCAAGCGCCAGTCCGAAATCACCGACGGCTACGCGGAATTGGTGTCCAGCCAGGTGCTGACGGTCGCCAATATCGGCGACGAGCTGCTCAACGGGCCGCGCTCGGACCGCACCATCCAGATGCTCGAGGACACCCTGCGCCCGGCCGCCGACCGCGCGCTCGGCCCGGCCAGGCCCGCCGTCAAGTTCATGCTCGGTAGCCGCGATTACGACTCCCTGCAGGACACCTTCACCGCCGAGGCCATGGCCATCGCCCCGATCGCCTTCGCCGACCCGGAGTTCAACGTCCGCCAGGGCCGCCAGATCAACACCTACATCGCCAAACAGATGGCGGCACTGAAGCCGCCGGACTTCGTCGACATGCTGCGATCGGCCATCAAACAAGATGAGTGGCTGCTTTTTCTCCATGGCGGCGTGCTGGGCCTGTTCGCCGGATACGCTCATATTCTGATATTCGGAACAGGAGTGGCGACCACATGGCTGTAGCGAAATCCGACCCCGGCGACGCTGCCGGGGACGTCGAGCACGCCCCCGAGGCGGCTACGCCGTCGACGGAGATCGCGCGGCGGCCTGGCCGCGAAGTCGTCCGCCATGACGAATCATCTTCGCGGGTGCCCTATCCCATCGCGGGCGTGCGCGCGGCCACCGGCGTGGCCAGGGTGGCGTGGACCGCGGCGACCGGGATGACCGCGTGGAGTCTCGGCACCGCCGTCGGCGTCACCTCGACGGTGGTCCGCCGCAGCATCCAGGGCGTGCCGCCGCGAGAAGTGCTGGCCGAGGCCGAGTCCGAGGTGCGCGACCGGCTGCGCCGGGCGCTCGGCTTCGCCGAAGCCCCGAACGAGCCTGCCGCACAAGCCGTTCCCACGCTGCGCGAGCAGGGTGCCGCGCTGCTGCGCCTGTCGGCGAGCACGCACGGCGACGAGGAGAACCATCCGGCCTTCGCGGGCATGCTGGCCGAGCTGACCCCGGACGAGGCGCGCATCCTGCGCTTCCTGCACCTGGACGGCCCGCAGCCCTCGATCGACATCCGCACCGGACGCCCGCGCGCGCTCGGCGCGGAACGCGTCGGGTCGATGCTGACGCTGGTCGGCGAGCAGGCCGGGCTGCGCTTTCCGAACCGGATCCAGCAGTATCTGACCAATCTGCGCAGGCTCGGGCTGGTCGAGCACGCGCGCGAGCCGGTCGGCAACCCGCACCGGTACCAGCTGCTGGAGGCGCAGGGGCCGGTGCGGGAGTTGTTGAAGCGCTCCGGCTTCGGCACGAAGGTGATCTACCGCAGCGTGTCGCTCACCGGGTTCGGTGGCGACTTCGTGCGGACCTGCCTGCCGGTCGCGATCCAGGACGATCGCGCCGCCGGGCACTGACCGGCCGGTTACCCGTCCGCCAGCTCCATCCAACGTTCCTCTGCCGCTTCCTTTTCCGCGACGACCTGCTTGAGCTCCGCGTTGAGCTTGACCAGCTTGTCCGGGTCGGTCGCGGCCTCGGCGAGCGCGGCGTGCAGCTGCCGCTCGCGTTCGTCGAACTTCTCGATCGAGCGTTCCAGCTTGGACAGTTCCTTGCGCGCGGCCCGCTGGGTCGCGGCGTCGGTCACCGGTGCGGCCTTCGCGTCGCCCGAGCGAATCACCGCATCCCCCTGTGCGGCACGCTTTTTCAGGTACTCGTCGATGCCGCCGGGCAGGTTGGTGAGCTTGCCGTCGCCGAACAGCGCCCAGGTCGAATCGCAGATGCGCTCGATCAGGTAACGGTCGTGGCTGATGACGACCAGGGTGCCCGCCCAGTTGTCGAGCAGGTCCTCGAGCTGCTGCAGGGTGTCGATGTCCAGGTCGTTGGTCGGCTCGTCGAGCAGCAGCACGTTCGGCTCGGCCATCAGGATGCGGGTCAGCTGCAGCCTGCGCCGCTCGCCACCGGACAGATCGCCGACCGGGGTGCGCTGCCGCGCCGGGGTGAAGCCGAGCCGTTCGGCGAGCTGCCCCGCCGAGATCTCCTTGTCGCCGAGCATGATTCGCTGCGCGACCTGCTGCACCGCTTCCAGCACCCGCATATCGGTCGGCAGATCGTCGAGTTCCTGCCGCAGCCAGCCGATCTGCACCGTCTGGCCCTGAATGCGTTTACCCACCGCCGGTTCCGTCTCGCCGGCCAGCGTGCGCAGCAGGGTGGTCTTGCCGGAGCCGTTCACGCCGACCAGGCCGACCCGCTCCCCCGGCGCGAGCCGCCAGGTCAAGTCGCGCACCAACTCCCGGCCGTCCGGGGTGGTGAGCGTGGTGTCCTCGAGCTCGATGACGACGCGCCCCAGCCGCTTTCGCGCGAACGCCGCCAGCGAGACGCTGTCGCGCGGCGCGGGCACATCGGCGATCAGCGCCTCGGCGGCCTCCACCCGATAGCGCGGCTTGGAGGTGCGGGCCTTCGCGCCGCGGCGCAGCCAGGCCAGTTCCTTGCGGGCCAGGTTGGCGCGCCGGGCCTCGGAGGCGTCGGCCTGCCTGGCGCGCTCGGCGCGGGCGAAGATCCAGTCGCCGTAACCGCCTTCATAGGTTTCGACCTTGCCGCCGACGACCTCCCAGGTGTTGGTGGCGACGGTGTCGAGGAACCAGCGATCGTGCGTCACGACGACGAGCGAGCTGCGGCGGTTCAGCAGATGCTCGGCCAGCCACTGCACGCCCTCGACATCGAGGTGGTTGGTCGGCTCGTCGAGCACGAGCAGATCAAGGTCGCGGACCAGGGCGGCGGCCAAGGCGACGCGGCGGCGCTCACCTCCGGACAGATTGTCGATCAACGTCTCCAGGCCGAGCCCGGCGATCCCGATGCCCTCCATCACCGAACGGATGCGCGGATTGGCGGCCCACTCGTGTTCGGCGACATCGTCTGTCATCGCGTCGTCGGCCAGACCCGCCAGCACGACATCACCGACGGTCGAACCCGGGGGCAGCACGCCGCGCTGCGTCACCGTGGCGATGCGCAGCCCGCCGACGCGGCTGACCCGTCCGCTGTCCGGCGGTTCCAGCCCGGTGAGCACCTCGAGCAGCGTGGTTTTACCGCCGCCGTTGAGACCGACGACGCCGATCCGCTCGCCCGCATGGACGCCCATCGACACGTTGTCCAGTAGCGGCGTGATCCCAAAGCTCTTGGAGACCTGCTCGAGGTTGATCAGGTTGGACATGAATCCTTCCGGTTCTTGCAGCGGCGGGCGAGTTGCGTGCCCTCAGCCAGCGTACTGAGCTCCCCGAACCCGCTCCGCCACCTCCCCGCGTCAAGCCCCCAGCAGACCCCCTTGCGGAACGAACGATGTTCGTCTAGATTGATCTCAACGAACAACGTTCGTTACGAACGAAGTTTGGGCGCTCTCCAGTACACAGCCGCAGAATGGGAGCCCACCTCGGATGACGAGGCGAGAGGGCGGCACCATCCAGTTCGCTTCTCCCAGGAGGTTCTCCCATGCACGTCGGTCTCGGTCTGCCCATCTCCGACCCCACCGTTCTGCTCGACTGGGCCCGCCGCGCCGATGCGGGCCCGTTCTCCACCCTCGGCCTGCTCGACCGGCTCGTCTACGACAATCCCGAACCGCTCGTCGCCCTCGCCATCGCCGCGGGCGCCACCTCCCGCATCAAGCTGCAGACCGAGGTGCTCATCGCGCCGCTGCGCGAGCCGTCGCTGCTCGCCAAGCAGGCCGCGACGCTGGACCGGATGTCCGGCGGGCGCTTCGTGCTCGGCCTCGGCGTCGGCGGTCGCGAGGACGATCACATAGCCTCCGGCACCGACCTCAAGACCCGAGGTCGCCGCTTGGACAAACAGATGGAGATCATGCAGCGCATCTGGTCCGGCGCGCCGTACGGCCCCGACTGCGGTCCGATCGGCCCGGCGCCCCTGACACCCGCAGGACCCGAGATCCTGTTCGGCGGCTTCCAGCCCGCCGCGCTCGAACGCGTAGGCCGTTGGGGCGGCGGCTTTCTCGCCGCCGCCCCGGCCGCCTGGGCGGGCCGGCTGTTCGACACCGTGCGCAAGTCCTGGACCGACAACGGCCGCGCCGGCGCCCCGCGCATCGTCGCCCAGGTCAACGTCGTCCTCGGCGACCAGCACCTGATCGACGAGGCCCGCGCCTCGATGGGTGGCTACTACGAATTCAGCGGCCGCGCCGACTACATGCTCGAGGGCATGCTCACCACCCCCGACGCGATCCGTTCCGCCATCAAGCAATTCGACGATCTCGGCGCCGACGAGGTCATGCTCTACTGCTACGGCGCCGACCCCGACCAGGTCGACCGCCTGGCCGACGCCATCGCCTGAACTACCGGCCGGCGGGCGGCCGTCAGCGTTTGGCGGGGGGCTCGCTGGTGAGGACGCGGGCGCCGGGGACGGGGCCGGTTGCGGTGCGGATGCTGCGGCAGACGCCTGCGCCGGCCAGTTCTGCCGCCACGGCCACTGCGGATTCCTCGCTCTCGCAAAGGAATGCGCAGGTGGGGCCGGAGCCGGAGACCAAGCCCGCCAGCGCGCCCGCGTTGACGCCGGCGCGCAACGTACGACGCAATTCCGGTTTCAACGACAGCGCGGCCGCTTGTAAGTCGTTACCCAGCAGCGGCGCAAGCTGTTTCGGGTCACCGAAGGCCAAGGCCTGCATCAGCTGTTGCGGTTCACCGAGCCGCGGTGGAGAACCGTTCTCACGCAACCGATCGAGTTCCGCGAAGACCGCCGGAGTGGACAAGCCGCCCTTGGCCAGCGCGAGTACCCAGTGAAAGCTGTTGCGAGACAACACCGGAAGCAGTCGTTCGCCGCGTCCGGTGCCGAGCGCGGTGCCGCCGTGTAACGCGAACGGCACGTCGCTGCCGAGTTCGGCGGCGACGGCGGAGAGTTCGTCGCGGGTGAGGCCGAGATCCCACAGTTCATTGAGACCGACCAGCGCCGCGGCGCCGTCCGCGCTGCCGCCCGCCATCCCGCCCGCCACCGGAATGCCCTTGGCGATAGCGAATTCCACCAGCGGCGCCCGGCCCGCCAGATGCGCGAGCCGGACCGCCGCCCGCCACACCAGGTTGGTGCGGTCGGTCGGCACGTCGGCGGCGCCCTCGCCGGAGACCCGCACGGCCAGCGAGCTCGCCGGGGCGATCTCCACGTCGTCGCTCAGCGACAGCGCCTGGAACACCGTTGTCAGGTCATGAAACCCATCGGCACGCAGGTCACCGACTCCGAGGTGGAGGTTCACCTTCGACGGCGCGCGCACGGTGATGGGGCTCGGGACAACTGACAGCACGGTGCCCAAGCCTAACGGGTGCCCCCGGCGGTCGCGCGAGTCGATATCGGCCTTTCACCCGCTGTGAATCATTCGGTCACAGCAGTCCCCCGCCGGTGGCATCGATCCACTGCCCGGTAACCCAGCGGGCGTCGTCGGAGGCGAGAAATCCGACGATATCGGCCACGTCGGCGGATCGGCCGAGCTTCTTCAGCGGCGACATCGCCGCGACCGCCGCCACCGTCTCGGCATTGTTCAAGAACCCGGCGTTCATGTCGGTGTCGATGATGCCGGGGGCCACCGCGTTCACCGTGATGCCACGCACGCCGACCTGCTTGGCCAGCACGCTGCTGAAGGCATCGAGCGCACCCTTGGTCATCGTGTAGGCGATCAGTTCCGGCATACGCGCGCCATGGGTGAGGCCGGTGGAGATATTGACGATGCGGCCGCCGTCGCGCATCCGATCCAGGGCGAGCTTGGTGACGAAGAACGGCGCCTTGGCGTTGACCGCGAACACGTGGTCGTAGGCCGCCTCGTCGGTGCCTTCGATCGGTTCGCGGATGCCGTCGGTGCCCGCGTTGTTGACCAGGATGTCTACTCCGTCGGCGTGTGCGTCGAAGGCGGACCACAGGGCCGCGGCGTCGCCGGGTACGCCGAGTTCGGCGCCGATCGCGAAGGCCGAACCACCCTCGGCCTCGATCGCGGCGACTGTTTCCTTGGCCGCCTGCTCGTTCCCGTTGTAGTGCACCGCGACCCGCGCCCCGTCGCGGCCGAGCCGTTCGGCGATGCCGCGGCCGATGCCCCGGCTCGCTCCCGTTACCAGTGCGGTCTTGCCTGTCAGTGCGCCCATTGCGGGGTTCCTTTCTCTAGCGATCACTACAGAACTGGGACACTAACACATTCTCTAGCGATCGCTATAGAATGACTTTTATGAGCACCGCAACCCGAGGCAGGCCGCGTTCGTTCGACCGAGACGCCGCACTGAACAAGGCGATGCGGCTGTTCTGGGCGCGCGGTTACGAGGCCACCTCGATCGGCGACCTCACCACCGCGATGGGCATCGGCGCGCCGAGTCTCTACGCGGCCTTCGGCGACAAGGCGACGCTGTTCAAGGAGGCAGTGCAGAGCTTCGGTGCGCAGTACGGCAATTTCATCGAGCGCGCATTCGCTGAGGAGCCGACCGCCGAGGCGGCGATCCGGCGCACCCTGCGGGAAGCGGCGGCGGAATACACCCGGTCCGACTGCCCGCGCGGCTGCCTGGTGATCAGCGCGGGCCTCAACACCAACAGCGGTGAGATCGCCGACATGCTGCACGAACTGCGCAGCCGGAATCTCGGGATGTTCACGGAACGGATCCAGGCCGATATGGACGCGGGCGTCCTGGTCGCCGCGGACGATGCGCCGACACTGGCGCGCTATATCGGCACGGTGCTGCAGGGGATGTCGCACGCTTCCAGGGATGGCGCGAGCCGAGCGGAACTGGCGAAGGTTGCCGAATTGGCCATGTACGGCTGGGGACGGACGGCACCGCAAGAATGAGAGCACCGCGGGATAAATGGCCCTGAAGACTGAGCCGCCCCGCGTAGGTGCGGTGTGACGATTTTCAGGTGATAGCTCAGCCTGAAACTCCCACCGGTCCAGCCGCACGGACCGAGCAGTCGACTTCGGCGCCGAGCGGCCGAATCTTCTGGACCCTCATCGGGACCTACGTCCTCACCACCCTGCTCGGCTCGGTCGCGATGCTTGCGCTGCAGCCGGTTTCGGGCATCGATCGGGCGGCATTGTCGCTGGTGCAGTTCGCCCCGGCGCTAGGCGCACTGGCCACCTGGCTTATCGGCCGCACAGTTCTCGGCCCGCTGCTTCCCGCACCGGTACCCACGCGACAGGTTCGCGAGAATCTCGGCTACATCCTGGCGGCATGCCTGCTGCTCGGGCTATTGGTCGCCGGGGCAACGGCATTGACGGGTCACGATCTGGTCGGTCCCGTTGCGGTCGGCGGGGTGCCGTTCGTGGTGTTCTTCTTGGTCCAGTTCGTGGGTGCGACCGGCGAGGAGATCGGCTGGCGCGGCTTCCTGCAACCGCTGCTCGAAACGCGGATGCGCCGATTCGCCGCGATCGCGGTGACCGGCGCGGCGTGGGCGCTGTGGCATGTGCAGGCGTTCGGTGCGGGCCCGGTGGTCGCGGTGTCGTTCTTCGTCTCGACAATGGCGTTCGCCGTACTTCTCGGCACGCTCGGCACCGGCAGTTTCTGGCAGCGGGTGCTGGTCGCGGCGGTCGGGCACTGGTTGATCAACGTGGGGATCTATCTGACGGCGGGTGACGCGACGCTCGTACGGCCGCAGATCGTGATCGTCGCGCTCGGAGCGGTTTTCGTCGCTGCGGTGACGCCGGCAGTACGGTCGTTGCGCGCGCGCTGAGCGGCGATCCGGCCACTTGCGCGCGGTACCCACTGGGGGTATCTTCATACGGGTCGGGGTACCCCCGGCCCGTATGATGGAGAATGAGCGAAGGAGTCGGAGATGCCCAGTTCCACCTACACCGTCACGGGGATGACCTGCGGGCACTGCGTGAGCTCCGTCCAGACGGAGATCGGCAAGATCGACGGCGTCACCGGTGTCGAGGTCGATCTCGCGAGCGGCGCGGTCACCGTGGCCAGCGCGGCGCCGATCGCCGACGCGGACATCGTCGCCGCCGTGGACGAGGCAGGCTACGAGGTCGCGGTCTGATGCAGGACCGGCTGAAGTTCGCCGCCTTCGGCGGTGCGCTTGTCGCGTTGTTCGGTGTCGCGCTCGGCATCGGCGCCCTGGTGGGCGATCCGGCCGAGCCCGCATCGAACGACATGGCGCACCCGGCCGGGTCGGACACGGGACTGTCGGAGACCAGATCCGGCTATACCCTCGCCGACCTCACCGCGCCGACGGAGCCGAATCAGGCCGGTGCCCTGCACTTTCGGATCACCGGGCCGGACGGCGCGCCGGTCGTCGGGTTCCGGACCCAGCACGACAAGAAGCTGCACCTGATCGTCGTCCGATCCGATGCCACGCAATACCGGCACGTACATCCGACCATGGACACGGCAGGCACCTGGTCGATCGATTGGACTTGGGCACAGCCGGGCACGTATCGCGTGTTCGCCGACTTCATGCCGGAGGCCGGCGGCACCGGGCTGGTGCTCAGCCGGACCGTCACGGTGGCGGGAATAGTTGCACTGCAACCACTTCCGCCGCCTGCGCGCACCGCGGCAGTGGACGGTTACCAGGTCACCGCGACCGGCGATCTCAGCACCGCGGGCAGCGAGCTGCGGTTCACGGTCACCCGCGACGGCACGCCGGTCACCGATCTCGAACCGTATCTCGGCGCCTACGCGCATCTCGTCGCGTTGCGCGCGAACGACCTCGCCTATCTGCACGTGCATCCGGAGGGCGAAGTCGGCCGCACCCCCGCCGGGCCCGAGGTCGCGTTCCACGCACAGGCCCCGAGTGCGGGCGACTATCGGCTGTATCTAGACTTCTCGCACGGCGGCGCGGTACACACCGCCGAGTTCACCATGGAAACGCCCATGGTCGAATCATCCACAGGCCCATCCACATCCGGCGGCGCACCGCATCAGGGTGGCGGGCACTGATGTCCGCACCCGCCGACCTACGCTCGATCGAGCTGGAGATCGGCGGGATGACCTGCGCTTCCTGTGCCGCGCGGATCGAGAAGCGGCTCAACCGGATCGACGGTGTCACGGCGACCGTGAACTTCGCCACGGAAAAGGCAAAGGTACGTTATCCACAATCTGTCTCGCCGGATTCGCTGGTAGAACACGTTGTCGATGCGGGGTACGCGGCGCACGTATTCAGTTCGGCCGCAACACAAACCGACCAGTATGCCAACCTCGGTTCACTGCGTCGCAGACTGCTGATCAGTCTCGTACTTGCCGTGCCGGTGATCGTGTTGGCGATGGCGCCTGCGCTGCAATTCGATAACTGGCAATGGGTTTCGCTCGCGCTCACCACGCCGGTGGTGGTATGGGGTGGCGCCGGGTTCCACCACGCGGCGTGGACGAATGCCCGGCACGCCACCTCGACGATGGACACGCTGGTTTCGGTCGGCACGCTGGCCGCGTTCGGCTGGTCGCTGTATGCGCTGATCTTCGGGCAGGCCGGAATGCCCGGGATGAAGCACTCGTTCAGCTTGGCGATCCAACGCTCGGACGCCTCGGCCACCGTGTATTTCGAGGTGGCGGCCGGATTGATCGTCTTCATCCTGGCCGGTCGATACTTCGAGACGCGCGCCAAGGAACGAGCGGGTTCGGCGCTGCGGGCCTTGCTCGAACTCGGCGCCAAGGACGTGCCGGTGCTGCGTGACGGCGTCGAAATCCTGGTTCCGGTAGCGGATTTGCGGGTCGGTGAGCTGTTCCTGGTCCGGCCCGGCGCGAAGGTCGCCACGGATGGCGTTGTGGTCGAAGGGAATTCGGCGTTCGATCAGAGCCTGCTGACCGGCGAGGCACTGCCCGCCGAGGTCGGGCCCGGCGCTGCCGTGGTCGGCGCCACCGTGAACGCGGGCGGCCTGCTGACCGTGCGCGCCACCCGGATCGGCGCGGACACCCAGCTGGCACAGATGGCCGCGCTGGTCGAGGACGCGCAGAACGGCAAGGCACCGGTGCAGCGCCTCGCCGACCGGGCGGCCGGGGTCTTCGTGCCGATCGTGTTCGCCATCGCCACCATGACGCTCGGCTTCTGGCTGGGCACCGGTGCGCCCGCCGCGGTCGCCATCGGCACCGCCGTCGCCGTGCTGATCATCGCCTGCCCGTGCGCATTAGGACTCGCGACGCCGACCGCACTGCTCGTCGGCACCGGGCGCGGCGCGCAACTGGGCATTCTCATCAAAGGCCCGCAGGTCCTGGAATCCACTCGGCGCATCGACACCGTGGTGCTGGACAAGACCGGGACGGTGACCACGGGACGAATGACGTTGTCCGACATCGTCCCCGCCGACGGTATAGACGCGGGCGAACTGCTCGTGCTCGCCGCTTCGGTGGAACATGGGTCCGAGCATCCGATCGCGCGGGCGATCGTCGCGAGTGCCGCCGAACGCGGGCTCGCGCCGAAGCCGGTGCGGCAGTTCGTCAGTCACAGCGGCACAGGTGTCGAGGGTCTCGTCGACAACCGCGATATCGTCATCGGCCGCGCCGAACTGCTCGACAGTCGATCCATTCCGCTCCCCGGCCCACTCACCGCCGCTCAATCGGCCGCCGAACACGCGGGCAACACCGTGATCGCGGTCGCCTGGGACGGCATCGCGCGCGGCCTCCTCGTCGTCGCCGACGCGATCAAACCATCCAGCGCACAAGCGATTACCGAACTCCGTGCCCTCGGACTCACGCCTATCCTGCTCACTGGCGACAATGCCGCCACCGCGCACACCGTCGCTGAACAGGTCGGCATCGATGAGGTGGTCGCCGAGGTGCTGCCCAGCGGCAAACTCGACGCGATCCGCACCCTGCAACGCGACGGCAAGGTCGTGGCGATGGTCGGCGACGGCGTCAACGACGCCGCCGCCCTGGTCCAAGCCGACCTCGGCCTCGCCATGGGCACCGGCACCGACGTCGCCATCGAGGCCGGCGACATCACCCTCGTCCGCGGCGACCTGCGCACCGTCGCCGCCGCCATCCGCCTCTCCCGCGCCACGCTGCGCACCATCAAGGGAAACCTCTGCTGGGCCTTCGGCTACAACATCGCCGCCATCCCGCTGGCCGCCGCCGGCCTGCTCAACCCCATGCTCGCCGGTGCCGCAATGGCCCTCTCCAGCATCTTCGTCGTCACCAACAGTCTGCGTCTGCGCTCATTCCGCTGAACACCAGTGTCGCCTCGGTGCAACGACAGTCCTTGTACTGCAACCAGTATCGGCCGATCAGCCGAGCGCCTGTGTGAACGGTGCCAGCAGCATCGCGCGATTTCCGGGCAGATCCGCGCCGCGCACCATAAGCGGACACGACGGCTGGGCGGTCAGACCACGCTCGGCCAACCAGCCGCTGAGCTCGGCGCCCGCGCTGGCGCACACATCGACGCGCGTCATCGAATTCTCTTCCGGGAGAGCGGCATCAAGCAATGCACTCGCGGTACTCATCGAATTCGCGACCAATGGGCCGACATGCACGGTGCCGAGATTGCGCCAAGCAACCGCATAACCACCGTCCGCGATCACTACCCGTTCGGCCATGGGGAGCAAGCGCCGCAGCAGCATGGTCCGGTCGGCTCCGAACGCCTGCCGGTCCAGCGTGGCCAGCGTCGGCAAGTCCTCGGTATCGCCCAGCCGCATGCCTGATGCCGGTGCGGATGCTGGTTCGAAAACTCCAGTGTGCTTGGCGATTTCATCCACGACCCGAAATCCCAGCTTCTGATACAGCGGCAGACCCGCCTCAGTCGCATACAAGAACACTGTCGCGCAATCCGCAGCGCTCAGCGCCTCGTCCATCAAGCGGTAGCCCAGACCACGGCCGCCATACCGGCTGGCCACCAGCAGCATGCCCACCGCGCCGATCCCCGGTGCCACCTCGGTCAGGAAGACCGTCCCCGCCAAACCACCATGTGGGTCATCGATCCCGTAGCCGCCGCCGAGTTCCAGCAGCAGCCGCCACTTGGCTTCCTCGCGTGGCCACGAACGGTCCGCCGCGAGATCCAGACAGGCCGCCAGATCCGCTACACCAAGTCGACGAACCTGCACTTCTTTCGCAACGATCCCAGGCACCGCACCAGCCTATGTGGTCAGCCTTGGGCGGCGAGGCGGACGAAAGCTGCCGTGTCGAGGGTTTCGCCGCGGGCGGTGGGCGCGATGTCGGCGGCGAGTAGGCGGCGTTCGGCTTCGGCGGGGGAACCGGCCCAGCCGGCCAGGGCGGCGCGCAGGGTTTTGCGGCGTTGGGCGAAAGCGGCGTCGACGACCTCCCAGACGCGGCGGCGATGGTCGTCGTCGATCGGCCAGGGCGGTTCGGGGTAGCGGTCGACGCGGACCAGGCCGGAGTCGACGCGTGGGACGGGCCAGAAGACCTGGGTGCCGACGGCGCCCGCGCGGCGGACGGTGCCGAAGAAACCGGCTTTCACGCTGGGGATGCCGTAGGTGCGGCTGCCGGGGGCAGCGGCGAGGCGGTCGGCGACCTCCGCCTGCACCATCACCAAAGAGACTGCGATGCTTGGTAATTCGGCGAGCAGGTGGAGCAGCACCGGTACCGCCACGTTGTAAGGCAGGTTCGCCACCAGCGCGGTCGGCGCGACCGGCAGGTCCGCGGCGGCGACTCGCAATGCGTCCGCCTCGACCACGGTCAGCCGGTCGGCCAGCTCCGGCGCACGGTCCGCGACGGTCACCGGAAGATGCCGGGCGAGCACCGGATCGATCTCGACGGCGACCACCGAATCGACCACGTCGAGCAGCGCCAGCGTCAGCGAACCCAGCCCGGGCCCGACCTCGAGCACCACATCGTCGCGCCCGACGCCCGCCGCCGCGACGATCCGCCGCACCGTGTTCCCGTCGTGCACGAAGTTCTGCCCGAGCTGCTTGGTCGGTCGCACGCCGAGCCGCTCGGCCAGCACCCGCACTTCGGCGGGCCCGAGCAACGCGGCACTCCCACGAGCAGCAACTTCAGGTTCGGACACCTGAAGAACCTATCAACCCGCGAGGTTGTCCTTACTACTGAGACGGGGTGGTTTTGATGCGGTTGAGGAAGGCGTCGATCGCCGCCTGCATGGCGGGGTTGAGTTGGGTGTGCTTGCCGGTGCCGGTGACCGTCTGGAAGTCGACGCCGTTGGCGGCGAGTTGCGCGGCGAGGGCGGCGTGTAGTGGGGAGGGGACGGTGGTGTCGGTGAGGTTGAGCAGCAACAGGATCGGGGCGTTGTAGCCGGAAGTGGGCACGGTGAGGTAGGCGTCGAGGGCGGAGCGGATGGGCTCTTCGGCGAGCGGTCTGGCGAGCAGGTCGCCGACGCCGAGACCGTGCACGCGGTCGGTGATGCCGTCCAGGCAGAGGGTGCCGACGCTGTCGAGGACCGCGCGGCCCTGCGGGGTGAGGTAGTCGTCGACGTGGACGTCGGGGCGGGCCGCGCGCAGACCGGCCAGGATGCTGACGAAGAAGCTCATCGCGCCGTCGTTGCCGGGGACGGTCGGGATGATCGGGCCGGCCAGCGGCAATATCTTCTCCACGTCCGATTCGGGGTCGATCGCGATGGTGCCGCGGAAGTCCAGATCGGGAGCGTAGGTGGCCTGCAGGTGGCCGGTGCCGAGCGCGGCTTGGCCACCCTGCGAAACGCCGAGGACCGCCCAGGTGCGCGACAGCTCGGGGTGGGTGGTGCGGGCGGCGCGCAGTAGGTCGATGGTGGCCGTCGCCTCGCTGGCGACCTCCAGGTACGGGTGCGGGCCGGTGTTGAAGCGGCCGAGTCCGAGATAGTCGGGCGCGACCACGGCTAAGCCCTGCCCGAGCAGGCCCTGGATCAACTGATCCTCTTTGGACCGAATCTGCTGATACGGATGGCCCGCCGGATCGGATTGGCCGCCGCAGCCCGCGCCGAGACCGCTGGTGCCGTGGTCGTAGGCGATGACCGGCCAGCCGGACGCGGGCGGCGTGCCCTGCGGAACGAACAGTGCGCCGCTGGCCTGTCGCGGCGTCCCGTCCGAGCCGCGCATCCAGTATTCGAGCACCGAGCCACCCGATACCCCGTGCCAGCCGTCCGGCTGCGCCTCGACCGAGATCAGCGACCCGGGAGTTTCCGCCTGCGCCGGAGCGACATTCACGAACAACGCGGCACTGGCCGACATCGTGGCCACGGCCACCGCACGCCTGCACACCTGAACAACCCTCATCGACCACACCTCACTGACCCGACCCACACCGCCACAAACCTGGACGAGTGTACAGATCAGCGAGATACTGCCAGCTCAGCGTGACTACCTGGCGAATCCAAAGCAACACCACGGGGTCCGGCCCGTAACCGCGCTCACCCCACCGCAGACGCACGCTCCCTGATTTCCGGCACCGAGAATCACATGCGATTTCAGGTGCGGGGAATCAGAAGGCGTGCGGCGATGGTCAGCTGATGCCGAGGCGGCTGGTGCAGGCGGGCCACGCGCCCCAGCCCTGCCGGGCGCGGGTGATCTCGGCGATGGCGATCTGCTCCTCGCGGGTGGCCAGGTCGGCGCGGGGCGCGTACTTCAGGCCACCCTGGCGTTCCCAGGTGCCCTGGTCGAACTGGATGCCGCCGTAGTAACCGTTGCCGTTGTTGATACCCCAGTTGCCAGTGGATTCGCAGCGGGCCAGCGCGTCCCAGGTGGAGCCGTCACGCACCGGCGGCACCTCGGTGCCCGGCTTGGCGCCCTTGCGGATGGTCTTCGGCTGCGCGGTGATCGTCACGTTCGAGGCGATCGGCTTGCGGTCCACCTCGGCGCCGTTGACCATGGTGACCGCGAAGGTGACGTCCTGGACGCCGGGCGCACCCTGGGTTTCCACCACCGAGCGGCTCATGTTCATGGTCGGGTCTTCGATCACGTTCTCCGGCGGGTCGAGCGGCAGCGTCTCGGTCCGGTTCTCGATCCGCTTGCGGGTCACCGTGATTCGGGTGCCGTCGGTCAGCGGGGTGGCCGCGGCGGGCTCGACGGTGTCCTGCTCGATCAACGGAATACCCGCCACCGCAAGGAATTCGCCGACGGTCGGCGCGGCGAGCCGGACGTCGACCGGGGCGCCGATGCCGTCGAGCAGCGAGACCGATCGCGGTGTCGCGACATTCAGCGCGGCGCCTTCCAGCGGCAGCTTCTCGTTGCGCCCGGGCGATACGTACACCTCTTTGGGCATGCTCAGCTGCTCGAGCGCCTCGCCCGCGGTCAGGCCGGTGGTCCACACCGTGCGCGCTTGGCCGTCGACCATGAGCTTGACCTCACGCGCCCGGTTGAGCGTGATGGTGGCACCGTCGCCGATCTTCGCTGCGAGTGCCGGGGCCACCCGGTCGCGCTCGGTCACGGCAAAGCCTGCGGCCCGCAGCACACCGCGGACGTTGAGCGACATCGTTGTCTCGACGCGCTTCTCACCGTCGACGACGACCGTCACGGTCTTGCGATTCACGATCGCCAGCCCTGCACCGACGATCAGCGTCATCAACAGCGCACCGACCGCTGCGTATAGCAGCGGGGAGCGAGACTGGTTGATTCGCGTGAATGGGGACATGGTCACAGTACGATAACGAGGGGTTTGGGGGTAGACAACCTTCACTTGCTTCAGCTGGGTCTTTCAATATCACGAACAGATATCGCTACCGCAGGTTGATCACGAAATATGCCTATCGATGTGACCTAGGACACACCACGTATATCCAGCCCCCTTGCGGGTACTCCCATTGCCGGAAAATAGCGGAATGGTCAGATTCCGTAGACGCGGCGCGCGTTCGCCGTGGTGATCTTCGCCAATTCAGCGGGGTCCGTTTCGCGTAGTTCCGCTAGCGCGCGCACGGTGTACGGCAGGCAATATGGTTCGTTGGGAGCACCACGGAATGGATGTGGCGTTAAATACGGCGCGTCCGTTTCGACCAGAATCAGCTCGTCGGGCACAACTTTGGCGGCTTCGCGCAACTCATGCGCATTCTTGAAACTCACCGTGCCGGAGAAACTCAGCACATACCCCTCGGCCACGCAGGCCAGCGCCATGTTGGTATCCGAAGAGAAGCAATGGAAGATCACGGTGGCCGGGGCACCCTCGTCCAGCAGCACCGTCAGCAAATCGTGGTCGGCCTCGCGATTGTGGATCATCAGCGGTTTGCGCAGCCGCTTCGCCAGGTCGATGTGCCAGCGAAAGCCCTCGACCTGGGTCTCGATGTCGGCGCAGCCGTCGAGCTTGCCCGGCCAGTAGTAGTCGAGGCCCGTCTCGCCGATCGCGACCACGCGGGGATCGGCGGCAAGGCGTTCGAGTTCGGCCTTCGCGGCATCGTCGAGGGCGTTCGCGCGGGTGGGGTGCAGCGCGACCGCAGCGTAGACACGTGGGTCCCAGTTGGCGGCCTGCACAGCCCACTGCGCGGCGGCGAGGTCGTCGGCGACGGTCACCACCTGGCCGACGCCGACCGACGCGGCGCGGTCCACGATCACGGCGGTGGAGGCCGCGTCGGTGGCGCCACAGGCATCCAGGTGGGTGTGCGCGTCGATGATCGGGGCGAGCGGCTCCGGCAAGTCCGGCGCTGGACGCCTGTTACTCATCGAAAACCGCCGGACACAGTGGAATCGGCACCGGCAGGCAGGATCGCCGCGACCAGCGAATCAGCTCGGCGGATATTCGCGTGAAGGTAGGAAACCACGGCCATTACAGTAGACACACCATGAGCGAAGCTGACCGCCCCGCCTTCTATATCACTACGGCCATCGCCTACCCGAACGGTGCGCCGCACATCGGCCATGCGTACGAGTACATCTCGGCCGACGCCATCGCCCGCTTCAAGCGGCTCGACGGATACGACGTCTTCTTCATGACGGGCACCGACGAGCACGGTCAGAAGATGCAGCAGGCGGCCGCGGCCGCGGGCGTCCCGGTGGAGGAGCTCGCGAGCCGCAACTCGGACGTGTTCGAGGCGCTGGACAAGACCCTGGACATCTCCTACGACCGGTTCATCCGGACCACCGACGAGGACCACCAGGCGTCCAGCGTCGCGCTGTGGGAGCGGATGCTCGCCAACGGCGATATCTACCTCGGCAACTACTCGGGCTGGTACTCGGTGCGCGACGAGGCCTTCTACACCGAGGAGGAGACCACGCTGCTGGACGACGGCACCCGGATCTCCACCGAGTCGAAGACGCCGGTCACCTGGACCGAGGAGTCGAACTTCTTCTTCAAGCTCTCCGCTTACCAGGACAAGCTGCTCGCGCTCTACGAGGAGCATCCCGAATTCATTGCGCCCGCAACGCGTCGCAATGAAATCGTCAGCTACGTCAAGGCCGGTCTGAAGGACCTGTCCATCTCGCGCACCACCTTCGACTGGGGTGTGCCGGTGCCGGACCATCCCGATCACGTGATGTACGTGTGGGTGGACGCGCTCACCAACTACATCACCGGTGTCGGCTACCCGAACACGGAATCCGCTGCGTTCCAGCGGTTCTGGCCCGCCGACGTGCACATCATCGGCAAGGACATCACCAGGTTCCACACCGTGTACTGGCCGGCGTTCCTGATGTCGGTGGGCGTCGAGGTGCCGAAACGCGTTTTCGTGCACGGGTTTCTGTACAACAAGGGCGAGAAGATGTCCAAGTCGGTCGGCAATGTGGTCGACCCGCTGGAACTCGTCGAGACCTACGGCGTCGACGCGGTGCGTTTCTTCCTGCTGCGCGAGATCTCCTACGGGCAGGACGGCAGCTACAGCCACGACGCGATCGTCGGCCGGATCAATTCCGACCTGGCCAACGAATTCGGCAACCTGGTGCAGCGCAGCACCAAGCTGGTCGCGCGCGACTGCGGCGGCGTGGTGCCGACGCCGGGCGAATTCACCGACGCCGACCGCACGCTGCTGGATCTGACGAACGGGCTGCTCGATCGCTGCCGCGCCGAATATGACGCGCAGCAAATGCATCTCGCACTGGAAGCGATCTGGCTCACCCTCGGCGAGACGAACAAGTACTTTTCCGCGCAGGCCCCGTGGGCGCTGGCCAAGTCCGGCACGCCCGAGGATCTGGCCCGCGAGGCGACGGTGCTGTACGTGACGCTCGAGGTGCTGCGCATCGTCGCGATCCTGGTGCAGCCGGTGGTGCCCGCTTCGGCGAGCAAGATCCTCGATCAGCTCGGTCAGCAGGAGCGCACGTTCGCCGATATCGCGACGCCGATCGTGCCGGGCGTGGTACTGCCCGCCCCGGAACCGGTGTACCCCAAGTACATCGAGCCCAAGGACTGATCCTTACCCGACGTACGCGGCCGGGCTGCGCCGAATCAGGCTGCGCCCGTGCCGCGTTCGTGTTTCCGGCGACAGACCGTGCCGCGGTCCCACCGGCCTGATCGCGGTCCGGAACGGCCTTCGTCGCGCACCGGCGCGGAACCCACTGGCGCACAGTCGCATAATGCTGGGTTACGAATGTTCATGTTCGCCGAACCGGGAGGGCACCCATGCGCCGACAACAGGCGACCGACTCGACACCCATGCCGCAGAACACCTTCGCCGACCGGCACCGGGCGGCCCGCGACGCCGTCCTGGTCTCGCAGCGCGGGCGCCTCATCGAAGCGATGGTCGAATGCGTCGACAGCAGGGGATATTCCGGTACCACCCTCACCGATATCGTTGCCCGAGCACGGGTTTCGCGCAGCACCTTCTACGAGCACTTCGCGAACAAGGAAGAGTGCTTCGTCGAGGCGGTGCACACCGGCGTCGATATCGTGGCGGGCCGGATCACCGAGGAGCTGGCCCAGCTCGCGCCGACGGCCGATGTGCCGGCCAGGATCGAGTCGATTGTCGCCACCTTCTGCGAAACCGTCGCCACCGAACCGGATTTCGCCCGCCTGATCCTCGTCGAATCGTTCAAGGTGAATCAGGCCGCCGTCGACTACCGCGACCTGGCCGTGGACCGCTTCGCCGCGCTCTACCGCCTCTTCTATGACCAAGCGCGCCAGGCGGATCCGTCGCTGCCGGAGGTTTCCGACGAGCTGATCGCCCTGATCCCCGACGCGATCGGCGAGCGGACCCGTCGAGTCATCGTGACCGACGGCCCCGCTCGCGTCCCCGACCTGATTCCGCTGTTCGTCCAATTCGTCAGCGCGACACTCGGCCTGGGTGCCTGAAAGCGTTTCTCCCGCTTGGCTATTGCCGATTACTTCCAGCGGGCGAGCAGGCGCTCGATTTCCGCGGTAAGGGCGCGCTGCAGGAAGGGACCGAAGCTGATGCGCGCGACACCCTGATCCGCCAGCACCGCCTTGTCGGACTTGTCGGGCAGGCCGACCATGCTGATGGGCAGCGTCAGCTCGCTGGTCAGCCGACGCACATCGGCATCGGCCTGTGCGCCCGCGGGGAACAGCACGTCGGCACCCGCCGCGGTGGCCAGCTGCAGCCGCTCGATCGCGCGGTCGACCCGATCCGCCTCGTCGCCGTCCTGCCGCAGGAACAGGTCGGTCCGGGCGTTGACCACCACGTGCACCCCGGCCGCGTCGGCGAACTGCCGCAGCCCGTGCACGAGATCGGCGTGCTCCTGTGGTGCCCGCAGCCGCTTGCCCTCGCTGTGCACGGTGTCCTCGATGTTCAGGCCGACGGCACCCGCCTCGAGCAGCCCCTCGATGAGCTGAGCCGGTTCCAGGCCGTAACCCGATTCGATATCCACCGACACCGGCACCTCGACGGCGTCGGTGATCTGCCGAACCCGGGTGAGCGACTCGGCGAAGGTCATGCCCTCACCATCGGCCCGCCCGATCGAATCGGCGACCGGATGACTACCCACGGTGAGCGCCGCGAACCCGGCCTCCACCGCGACCGTCGCCGACCACGCGTCCCACACGGTGGGCAGCACAGCGGGATCACCGGGACGGTGCAGTGCGAGAAATGCCTTGGCCTTGCTTTCGAGAGAGGTCATAGGACGATCATGCCGCCTCCCCGCACCGCGCACCATGGTGCGTCGACCGACGTTGCGAGTCGGTCAGTCCGCGCCCTCGCGGCGGGCGATCAGCACCGCGTCGTAGAGCTCGTTGCGGGAGACGCCGTTCGCGCTCGCGATTTGCGCGCAGGCGTCCTTGAGGCGGATGCCGTCGGCGGTCAGCGCCTCGACCTCGTCGACCAGATCGTTGGGGTCGGCGGATTTGGGTTGCGCCCCTTCGAGGACGACGGTGATCTCGCCGCGGGCGCCGTCGACGGCCCAGGCGGCCACCTCGGCGAGGGTGCCGCGAATGACCTCCTCGTAGGTCTTGGTCAGTTCGCGGCAGACGGCGGCGCGGCGGTCGGGGCCGAGCACGGTGACTGCGTCGGCCAGGCAGTCGGCGAGGCGGTGCGGCGCCTCGAAGAAGACGCAGGCACGCGACTCGGTGGCCAAGGTACGCAACCACTCTCGGCGCTGACCGCCCTTGCGTGGCGCGAAACCGTCGAAGCAGAACCGTTCCACCGGCAGGGCGGACAGCGCGAGCGCCGTGGTCACCGCCGACGGACCGGGCAGGCAGGTCACCGGCAGGTCCCGCTCCGCGCAGGCCGCGACCAGTCGATAGCCGGGGTCGCTGACCGAGGGCATCCCCGCGTCGGTCACCAGCAGCACCGTGCGCCCGGCCTCGATATCGCCGAGCAGCGCGGGAATCTTCGCGATCTCCACATGGTCGTAGAAGCTGACCACCCGCCCGGTGATCTCCACCCCCAGCGACTTGGCGAGCGACTTGGTGCGCCGGGTGTCCTCCGCCGCCACGATGTCGGCCGACCCGAGCGCATCGCGCAGCCGCTGCGACGCGTCACCGATGTCGCCCATCGGTGTCGCCGCGAGCACCAGCCTGCCCGGCCCTGTCGCCTCGTCCGCCACCGCACTCCCGTCTCGATCACGCCCGGCGCCCGCCGAACCTCCGCAGCCTATCGACTCGCCCAGCGCGCACGCACAGCCCGACTGGGCCACGCGCGCACAATCGCGCCACGCGCACGGAATCGCCAGCAATTTCGCGCGCGGCAGGACACGACATGCGCGGCGGCTCGATTCCGCGCGCGAGCAGCGGCGTGTCGGGCGCAGCGGGGTGTTGTTCGGTATGTGATCGTGACCACGCGGTGCGGGGGCGCGTGCTATGAGATTCACACGGTGTCGGGCTCACCGCTGCGGGACCTAGGGGCGCGCACAGCATACGATCGGGGCGTGACACAGGTGACCGACCAGCGCGCGACCGCTCCGTTCGGGGCCGTGCCCTCCTGGTCGAGCCCCGCGCCGCGGCGGCCATCGCCCGATTTCGGGCCGACCGATACCCTGCGCGGCTGGCTGGTCACCGCGTTCCTCACGGCCATCGCCGCGGTGACGCGGTTCACCATGCTCAACTATCCGACCGACGCGGGCACCCCGGTGTTCGACGAGAAGCATTACGCGCCGCAGGGCTGGCAGATGCTCAATGGTGGCGGGGTAGAAGACAATCCCGGCTACGGGCTGGTGGTGCATCCGCCGGTCGGCAAGCAGCTCATCGCGATCGGCGAGGCGATGTTCGGCTACAACGGCTGGGGCTGGCGCTTCGCCTCCGCGATGGTCGGCACCATCCTGATCCTGCTGGTGATCCGCATCGTGCGGCGGATGGCGCGGTCCACCCTGATCGGCGCGTTCGCGGGCATCCTGCTGATCGCCGACGGCACCACCTTCGTGTCCTCGCGCATCGGCATGCTCGACATCTTCCTGGCGTTCTTCGCCACCGCGGCCTTCGGCTGCCTGATCGTCGACCGCGACGAGGTGCGGGCCCGGATGGCGCGCGCCGACGCCGAGGGCCGGATCGACGAGACCCCGTGGGGTCCGCGCCTCGGCGTGCGCTGGTGGCGGTTCGGGGCCGGCGTGCTGCTCGGATTGGCCTGCGGGACAAAATGGTCCGGCGTCTACTTCATCGTCGCCTTCGGCCTGCTCAGCGTCTGCTTCGATGTGGCGGCGCGGCGCGCCTACGGCGTGCGCAGTCCGTGGTTCGGCACCGGGATCCGCGATGTCGGGCCGGCGCTGTACGCGCTGGTGCTGATCCCGCTCGGGGTGTACCTCGGCACCTACTGGGCCTGGTTCGCCAGCGAGACCGGTATCGATCGGTACATGGTCGGCAACCCGTCCGCCCCGACGGAACCGATCGGCACCGGCGGCTTCTTCAGCTGGGTCCCCGACGCGTTGCGCTCGCTATGGTATTTCAGCGCCAGAGCACTGGAATTCCATGAAGGCCTGACCAATTCGGCGGGCAACCACCACCCGTGGGAATCCAAGCCGTGGACCTGGCCGATGGGCCTGCGGCCGATGCTCTACTACTACGCCGACAACGGCGTCAGCGGCTGCGGGCAGACCCAGTGCGTCAAGGCCGTGATGCTGATCGGCACCCCCGCGATCTGGTGGCTCGCCTTCCCGGTCATCGGCTGGATGGTGTGGCGCAGTGTGGTTCGCCGCGATTGGCGGTACGCCGCGGTGCTCGTCGGCTACGGCGCGGCGCTGCTGCCCTGGTTCCTGACCCTCGACCGGCAGATGTACTACTTCTACGCCGTCGCCCTCGCGCCGTTCCTGGTGATGGGCCTGGCCCTGGTGCTCGGCGACATCCTCGGCCCGTCCCGTCGAATACCGGTGCCGCGCAGTCCCGTCGGGACCTACCTACCGGTCTCCCCCGACGAACGACACGCCCTCGGTCTCCTAGCCGTCTGCCTCTACCTCGGCCTGGTGATCGCCAACTTCATCTGGCTCTGGCCCATCCTCACCGCACTCCCCATCACCCCCGGCAACTGGCACGACCATCTCTGGCTGCCGAGCTGGCGCTAACCCTCCAGTGCCGCTTTGACATAACGCAACGCGGCGGCGTCGTCCAGACCGAGACGGCGGACGGTGGCGACGTAGGCGGTGGCGGCGCGGCCTGCGACGTCGCGGGTCGGGTCGCCTGAGGAGGCGATGAAAGAGCCTTGTCTGCCCCGGGTTTCGACTACGCCGTCGGCCTCCAGCTCACGGTAGGCGCGGGCCACCGTGTTGGGGGCGAGGCCGAGTTGCGCGGCCAGCGCCCGCACGGTGGGGATCTTGGTGCCCGCGGTCAGTTCGCCGGAACGCACCTTGGCGATGATGCCCATGCGTAACTGCTCGTAGGGCGGGACGGCCGACTCATGCGACACGGTGATGTTGAACATGATTGGATCACAACTCATCCCGGGAGAGTGGACAGGACAGACAGCGGGGTCCGCCTCTACCGGAACCCAATTCGGAGCCGGGGATGCGCAGCACCTCGATGCCCGCGTCTTCCAGGCGCGCGTTGGTCATCTCGTTGCGCTCGTAGGCGGCGACCACGCCCGGCGCCAGCGCGAGGGTGTTGTTGCCGTCGTCCCACTGTTCGCGTTCGGCGGTGACGCCGTCCAACCCGGTGTCGATCACCCGGAGCTTGTCGATGCCCATCGCCTTGGCCGCGGCGACCAGGAACGGATCGGGTCCGCTCATCGCCACCTTGCCGTCGCCGTTGCGCGCGCTGTAGTCGTCCTCGCGTTGAATGGTGAACGCGCACAACGAGTCACGCACCGCCGGATACATCACCAGCGCGTCGCTGTCCACCATCGTGCAGACGGTGTCCAGATGCATGGTCGCCCGGTTCTGCGCGATCGGCACGACCAGCACGGTGTGCGCGAGATCGTCGTCGAACAGGCTGCGCGCCAACGCTTCCGCGCCCGCGGGCGAGGTGCGTTCGCCGACGCCGACCGCGACCACGCCGGGCGCGAGCAGCAGCACATCGCCGCCCTCGATGGGCGCGGTGTGTGACTCATAGGCCCGGCGCACCCCGAGGAAGCGCGGGTGAAAGGCATAGATCAGATCGGTGAGCGAGGTCTCCCTGATCCGAGCGGGCAGCGCCAGCGAGGTGATCGCGACGCGCGGCCCGATCCAGAACGAGGAGTCCCTGGTGAACAGCAGATTGGGCAGCGGATCGATGACGAAGTCGGCGCCGTGATGCATCCGGCGCACCAGCGAGGTGGCGTCGGGCCCGAACGGCAGTTCGTCGAAGGTCATCCCGGCCATCAGGATGTTGGCCAGGTCCCTGGCCCGGACGCCGCGCAGGAAGGCGGCGAGCTGGTCGGCCAGCGAGTGCCCGAGCCTGCGTGCGTCGACGGCGGCGGAAATGCCCTGGATGCGGGCGGCGCCGCTGACCGCGAGGGTCTCGGCGAGCAGGTCGGCCAGCAACAGCACCTCGACGCCGCGGTCGCGCAGCACACCGGTGAACGCGTCGTGCTCCTGCTGGGCCCGCTCCACCCACGGAATGCCGTCGAACAGCAGCTGATCGTTATTGCGCGGGGTGAGCCTGCGCAGTTCGTCGCCCGGCCGATGCAGCAGCACCGTGCGCAGCGTGCCGACCTCGGAGGTCACCGTCAACCGCGTGCCCGGACTGTCGGGGTCCAGCCCGTCGGAGTCCGAGTCCTCTCCGTGCCGCGCGGGCACAGCGTCTGCTCCCATGCTCAGACCGTAGTTCGCCGCGGCCACAAGAGCACGTAATTCGGGCCTTCGTTGCCGTCTTGCCGCGTGTGAAGTCGCTCGCTCTCGGATTATCGGGCCGACTTGCCGTTGGCCGATTCCTCCCCGAGCTCACCCTAACCTCAAGTATTGTTGAGGGGAATGGAGGAGCGTGCATGTCGACAGCCGATTGGCGAGCAAAGGAGCTGACCCCCGGGCAGCTTTCCGAGCGTAGCGGAGTAGCAGTTTCCGCGTTGCACTTCTACGAACGCGAAGGACTCATCAGCAGCCGCCGGACCAGCGGGAATCAACGCAGATATGCGCGAGAGACATTACGGCGGGTCGCCTTCATCCGTATCTCACAGCGGGTCGGCATCCCGCTCAGCGAAATTCGCGACGCCCTCGATCAGCTGCCGGAAGGCCGCAACCCCACGCGGCGCGACTGGGAGACGCTGTCCACCACCTGGCGCGCCGACCTCGACGACCGCATCACGCAGCTGATTCGGTTGCGCGACAACCTCACCGGCTGCATCGGCTGCGGCTGCCTGTCGCTGGGCAGCTGCAAACTCGTCAACGAACACGACCGGCTCGGCACCGAGGGTCCCGGCGCGCGCGTGCTCGACGTGCAGCTCAATTGCTCCGCGCGGCCAGCAACCGGGTGAAGCGGGCGCTGGCGCGACGCATCACGATCTCGTAGGGCAGCGCGAACTTTCGCGCCCACCAGTAGCCGAATCTGATGTCGAACGACGTGTAGATCAGGAACCGGTTGCGGGTGACGCCGCGCAGGATCGAGGCCGCCACATGATCCGGCGACACCGCGTGCTTGGTGAACGACTTGGTGAGCCGTTGAATCCGCGGCGACTCCCGGTCCACGCCGACCAGCTCGACGCTGTGCACCAGCGGCGTGTCCACCGCGCCGGGCACCACCAGGTGCACCGAGATGCCGTGCTGGTCCAGGTCGAACCGCAGCACCTCGGAGACGCCGCGGATGCCGTACTTGCTCGCGCTGTAGGCCGCGTGCCAGGGCAGCGCGAGCAGCCCGGCCGCCGAGGACACGTTGACCAGTGCGCCGCCCTTGCCCGCCCGCACCATGGGCGGCATGAAGTTCTCGATCACGTGGATCGGGCCCATCAGGTTGACGTCGACCATGCGCTTCCAGTGCTTGTGTTCGAGGTTCTCCACGGTGCCCCAGGCCGAGGTGCCCGCGACGTTCATCACGATGTCGAGGCTGCCGTGTTCGGCGTGCACCTTCTCGGCGAACGCGGTGACGGCGTCGTAGTCGGTGATGTCGAACGCCTCGGCGATGAGCACGACGCCACCGGCACTCCGGATGTCGGCCACCGTCGCGTCCAGCCCGGTTGCGTTGATATCGGTGAGTACCAGCTCGGCGCCCGCCGCGGCGGCCGCCAGCGCGGTGGATCGGCCTATTCCGCTCGCCGCGCCCGTGATCAGCACCTTCGCATCCCGCAATGTCCTGCGGCCTGGTCGCCCATTACCTCGCACTGCGCATCCCCATCTCGAATTGCTCGAATCGGCTCACCGCAGGGTACTTGGGGAACGCTCAGCGGCCCAGTACGGCGAGCATTCCGGCCACGGCCCGTGGCCAGGTGTATTGCTCGGCCCGGCTGCGGGCCGCCTTCCGCCGGCCGACCGTGGGCAGCGCGAGCACATCAGTGACCGCCTGCGCGAATGCCGAGCCGCGATCGTCGGCGACCGCGCCACACTCCGCGGTCACGATGTCTTTGAGCGCCGAGGACCGGCTCGCCACCACCGGCGTGCCCGCCGCGAGCGCCTCCAGCGCGGCCAGGCCGAAGGTCTCGTGCGGACCGGGAGCCAGCGAAACATCCGCGGTAGCAAGAAGTTTCGCTACCATCGCACGTTCGGAGATGAAGCCGGTGAAGTGCACAGCGGCCAGCCCGTTGGCCAAGGTGGGCAGCGCGCGTGCCCGGCGCTCCAGCGCCTCGCGGCGCGGGCCGTCACCGGCGACGACCAGCCGAACCTCGGTGCCCGCCTTGCGGAGTGCGGCGACCGCCTCGATACTGCGCTCCACCCGCTTCTCCACCGACAACCTGCCGCAATGCACGAGCAGCGGATGGCCCGGCGCGCCGAGATCGGCGCGCAACCGGTCGTCCTGCCTGCGCGGGCTGAACAGCTCCAGATCCACCCCGAGCGGCACCAGTTCGACGTTCGGCGCGCCGATCCGCAGGAACTCCTCGCGCGCGAATTCGGTAGTGCAGACCACGATGTCGTAATCGGCGGCGGTGCGGCCGTTGGCCACGTCGGCACAGCGACGAGCCGCCTGACCTGGCATGAACTGTCCGAGCAGCCGGTCGAGTCGTTCGTGCGAGATCATCACGCCCGCCACATCGCGCCGCCTGGCCCAGCGGCCGAAGCCACGCAGCGTCAGCCGGTCCGATACCTCGAGCACATCGGGCCGCAGCCCGTTCAACACATCGGCCACCCGCCGCGGGTCGGCCGCCCGGTAGCCACCGGTCCACGGAATAGCCAAGGCGGGCAAGGTTATTCGCACCACGCCGGTTGGCAGTATCTCCTCGGATCGGCGCGCACCCGGCACGATGAGCACCACTTCGTGCCCGGCCGAGGCATAGCCCTCGCCGAGATGATGCAGGGCAGTGCGCAGCCCACCCGAACGCGGGCCGTAGAAGTTCGCAAGCTGAACTATGCGCACATCGCCGATGGTGCAGCCAGTCGGGTTACCTTCGGGACCGGTGCGCCCAACGCGGCATGAACACCCGTGAAAGACCCGGCGAACCTGCTTGTCAGCGGTATTCCCGGCGCACTGAGATGGGCCGGTGCCCGCTTTCGGCAGACATCGGCGACGGCTCCGCCGCGGGTCAGATTCCCGCGGTACCGCGGCTGGCCCGAGGCAGATCGAGATCCAGCGGGATGCGGCCGACCGCGAGATGGGCCTCCACCTCGTCGGCGGGCATCGGCCTGGCGATCAAAAAGCCTTGTGCCCGATAGCAACCCAGCCCGACCAGGGTGCGCGCGGCCACCGCGGTCTCGACGCCCTCGCCGACCACCCCGAGACCGAACGAACCGGCAAGTCCGATAATGGATTTCACGATCGCGAGATCGTCCGTGCTGGCGCCGAGGCGCTGCACGAAGCCGCGGTCGATCTTCACCGCGTCGACCGGCAGCGCCTTCAGATGCGACAGCGAGCTGTAGCCGGTGCCGAAATCGTCGATCGCGATCTGCACGCCCATCCGCTTGAGCCCACGCAACGTGACCTGGGTGCGCGCCAGATCCTGCACCACGACATGCTCGGTGATCTCCAGGCAGATCGAGCTGCCGTCGATGCCGAACAGCCGCAGGATGTCCTCGATCCGCTCCACGAAGTCCAGGCTGACCAGCTGCACCGGCGAAACATTGATCCGCATAACCACATTCGCGGCCAGGCCGCGCCTGCGCCACTCGGCGAACTGGGCGCACGCCGACCGGATCACCCAGCGGCCGAGCTCGCCGGCCAGGTTGGTCGCCTCCGCCACGGTGACGAACGCCGCGGGCGGCAGCAGGCCCCTGGTCGGATGCAGCCAGCGGACCAGCGCCTCCAGCGCGACGATCCGGCCGGTCCGCAGGTCGACCTCGGGCTGATAGTGCAACAGCAGAGACCCGTCGGACACCGCGCCGCGCAGGTTCAGCTCCACGTCGTCCTGCAGTTCGAACTGGGCCCGCATGGCATCGGTGAACACCGCAACGCCGTTGCCGCCGCCCGATTTCGCCGAGAGCAGCGCGTGGTCGGCCCGGCGCAGCACATCGGCGACGGTGGTCTCGCCGGGAATGCCGACGGCGACGCCGATGCTGGCCGCGCGGCTCACCGATTCGCCGCCGACGGTGACCCGGCGTCCGATGAGCTGCTGGATCCGGGTGCCCTCCTCCTCGGCCGCGACCGCGTCCATCGGCTTGGCGGGCACGATGACGAACTCGTCGCCGCCGAGGCGCGCGATCATGTCGTCCGGGTCGAGGTGCTCGCGCAGCCGCGAGGACAGCGTGCGGATGAAGTTGTCGCCCGCGGTGTGCCCGAGGAAGTCGTTGAGCGCCTTGAGCCGATCCAGGTCGAGGAAGAACGCCGCCACCGGACCGGGACTGCCCGGCTCGAGCCGCTCCTCCATGTGCTCGAGCAGCGCGCGGCGGTTGGCGAGTCCGGTGAGGTCGTCGTGCAAGGCGATGTAGCGCAGCCGTTCCTCGGCGACGACCCGCGCCTGCAGCTGGGCGAACAGCGCGGCGATCGCCTTGAGCACGTTGAGCTCGCGGGTGCTCCACTCCCGATCGCCGGTCTTGATGAAGCCGAGCACGCCGGTCGACTCGCCGCGCGAGAGCAGCGGCACCGCGGCGGTGGTGACGACGGGGATGCCGGAGGCCCGGCGCATCGTTTCCTGATAGTCGGCGAATTCCGGCGTGGGCCGGGCGATCATCGGCTCGGTCGCGTGCTCGAACGCGCGGAACACCGGATCGGCGCCCTCGAAGTAGACCACCTCGAGCGGATCCGGATCGGGCACCTGCGGGCGGTGCGGCCACTCCGCGATCAGCACCGATGCTCTGCGCTCGCGGTCGGTGTGGCGCACGTAGCTGAAGTCGACGTCGAAGTATTCGACCAGCTGGGCCAGCACCCGCTCGGTCGCCTCGGCCATGGTCGTGGCGTCGACACCCATCAGCTCGGAGGCGACCTGGGTCACCAATGAGTCGAGCGTCCGCCGAGGCACCTTGTCTCCGATCACGCTATCCACGGGTGTCCACGCCAGGCATCGGCCGCCGTCGGCCCGGGAGCCGCCGGCTACGACCCCGGGCGGCGGCCGAATCGCTCAGGCATGGCACCAACGCCATGGTCTCATGCTCAGGTACTGAGAGCAGGTCCGAGAAACGAAGCGACGCCAGTCTATCCACGAAAACCGGGAAAATCGTGGCCGGTGCGCGGCGGAGTCGCGCTTTTCGGCTGCTGTCGTCACGCATCGTCACCCCACCGTTCCGGGGTCGGTATCCGACGCACGGCGCCGGTGCCGTTCGATTCGAATCGGCGAGCCTTGCAATTCATCGGCAATTGCCCAATGGGACCGATTATCCCACCGGATCGGATCGGTCGAACGATGATCTTCCGAATCGGGGCCCGGCGGGAAATGACCTGCTACCGTCCCACCGAAGCCGCCAGCAACCCGGATCGGCGCGGCGGCGGTGCTCGCCTCGACAGCCATACTGTTCCTACTCCGTTGCTCCGCATCCTCACGCGGTCGTCGAACCGGGGCCGACATCCCCACCCGAATCCTGCTTTCCGGACGAGTTTGCCTAGGGCAGTATCCGTCATCCAGCAGGAATTGACCAGATGTCTGGTTAATCTTCCGAAAACTGGATGGACCCTCGCAAATTCCCCCTGGTCAGAACCCATCTTGCGGTTGAGCAAAATACCAGAGAGACCGGTCGGTTCTAGTGCAGCTAACCATCAGCAAGCTAGACGAGGATGGAGATGAACAGCTCCACCGAGTCCGGTCCCTGCCAGATCTCGATCTCTTCCCGATAGGCCCTGGTGATCTCGGCCGAGGCGGTCGCGTCGTCGACCTGGGCCCACACGTCCTCCACCGGATCGTGGTAGTCCCCGTTCGGTGCGAAGCGGGCATAGACGCCCTTGGGCACGCGCACCAGGACATCGCCGATCGGCACCGACTCGGGCTCGCGGTACTCGAAGCAGACCACCGCGTTGTAGTTGCCCGCCGGGTCCGGCACGTACACCGTGAACATCGGCCGGTCGGCGCCCTTGCGGTCGCGCAGCCGGTCCTTCAGGAACTCGATCAGGTCACTGTTACTGACCTTGAAGCTCGGACGCACCCTCGGCACCACCAGGCCGCCGTAAATCGCCTCACCACGCACTGCGATCGCATAACTCATTTGGCGTCGACCGCCAGGTAGAGCTCGATCTTGTAGGCGTGCGGGTAGCACTCGAAGTCGCCGGTGTAGGTCCGCTTGATCTGGTTGTGTTCCTCGGCGTACGCGATCTGGGTCCAGAGGTCGGTCATCACCTGCGGGAAGTTACCGACCGAGGAGAACCTCGCATAGGTGCCGCGCGGCAGCCGGGCCACCAGATGGCCGCGGGTGACGTCGCCGAAGGACGCGCACTCGTAGCCGACGATCTGCGTGTTGTACGTGCCGAGCTCGCCGGTGTAGTCGGTGTAGGCACTGGCGAGCGGGCCACCGAGCTCCTGGTGCAGCACGGTCGCCCAGGCCGCCTCCAGGTCGTGATCACGCAGCTCTCCGAGCGCACGTTTAGGGCTGCGCACCGGCAACCCGGCAACCCACGTCTCGTCCCGCTCGACGATTTCAAACTGCATGGAAAGACTCTTTCGAGATGAATCCGGGGGCTGAGCGCACATCCGGTCGGTCAGAAAGGCCATGCTATCAACACAGACCGCGTGGTCACGATCACATGTCCGCCTTGTTTCTCACATTCGCGACGGTCCCGAACTGGACAAATGACCTGCCAGAGCGAAAGTGGCGACCACCCCACCGGCGCGCCGGCACCACGCCTACCGTGACTCTCGTGTGCCACACCATCGCCGAACTGGACGCCGCGGTCGCCGACTGCTTCGCCTGCCCGCGCCTCGTCGCCTGGCGGGAACAGGTGGCGCGGGAGAAGCGCGCGGCGTTCCGGGACGAAACCTATTGGGGACGGCCGGTTCCCGGGTACGGGCCGGACGATGCGCGATTGCTGGTCGTCGGGCTGGCGCCGGCCGCGCACGGCGGCAACAGAACCGGCCGCATGTTCACCGGCGACCGCAGCGGTGACGTGCTCTACGCGGCCATGCACGCGGTCGGCCTGGCCAGCCAGCCGACGGCGACGCACCGCGACGACGGCTTGCGCCTGCATGGCGTCCGGGTCACCTCGCCGGTGCACTGCGCGCCGCCGGACAACAAGCCGACACCGGACGAGCGCGACCGGTGCAGGCACTGGCTGGCGACCGAATTCGCGTTGCTCGCACCGACTGTCCGCGCGGTGGTGGTGCTCGGCGGGTTCGGCTGGCAGGCGCTGCTCCCCGTGCTGGCGGACGCGGGCTGGACCATGCCACGCCCGCGACCGAAGTTCGGGCACGGTGCGCACGTGCAGCTCTCCCCCGCCGACGCGGACCGCGCACCGTTGCATCTGTTCGGCTGCTACCACGTCAGCCAGCAGAACACCTTCACCGGCCGGCTCACCCCCGCGATGGTCGAGGCGGTGCTGAGCACGGCGGCGCAGGCGGCGGGACTCGACGTCCACCGGCCCGGCTAGCTCGTCGAGACTCGCTGGGGTCGAGCGGCGCACGTTATCGTTGTCCCGGGGAGTCGGGAGCCTGGCCGGGAGATGTTCGCGGCACGGCTTCGATGGAGGAGCAGGGCGGGTCTCGGCGCGCCCATTTCGAACGGAGCGAACGTTGCCCAGTAACCAAATGGTGTTCCTGCTGGTGGATCTCGTGCTCATCGCGGTGGCGGCGCGGTTGCTGGGCAGGCTGGCCCGGCGGCTCGGCCAGCCGCCGGTCATCGGTGAAATCGCGGCCGGGATCATCGCGGGACCCACGATTCTCGGGGCACATCTGTCCGGCATCGTCTTTCCGCAGGATGTCCGTTCCTACCTGAGCGCCTTCGCGAATGTCGGCGTGATGATCTTCATGTTCCTGGCCGGGCTGGAGATCGATCGTGGCTCGTTCAACGGCAATCGCCGTGCCGTGGCCAGTGTTTCGCTGTCGGCCTACTTCGTGCCGTTCGCGCTCGGCTGCGGGGTCGCCCTCGCCGTGCTGTCGAGATACCACCAGGGCAACCGGCTGACCTTCGCCCTGTTCATCGGCTGCGCGCTCGCCGTCACCGCGTTCCCGGTGCTGGCCCGCATCCTGATCGAGCGCGACCTGATGGGCACCAGGATCGGGCAGCTCAGCATGGCCAGCGCGGCCATCGACGACATCTTGGCGTGGACCGTGCTGGCCTTCGTCATCGGCCTGGCCCGACCGGGCGCGAGCACCCAGTGGAAGCTGCTGCTCTTCGTGCCACTGGTCGCGGCGATGTGGTGGCTGGTGCGCCCCCTGCTCACCCGCGCTTCCCGCTCCACGGCGGCGACCAGCAACAATACGATGATCTTCCTCGCCGTCTGCGGCGCGCTGATCTGCGGCGCGGCCACCGAATGGATCGGCTTACACCTGATCTTCGGCGCCTTCCTGTTCGGCGTCATCTTCCCGCGCACCCACCGGCCGGTGGTGGAAACCGGTGCGCAACTGCTGAGTTCGGTCTTTCTGCCCGCCTTCTTCGTCATCGCGGGACTCCAGGTGGATCTCACCTCGCTGGACCGGGCGGGCGTCCTCGAGATGCTGGCGATCCTGCTGACCGCGCTGGCCGGAAAGCTCGGCGGCACCTATCTCGCCGCGCGTGCCAACGGCATCCAGCCGCGCGAGGCGGGTGCGCTGGCGAGCCTGATGAACACCAGGGGGCTCACCGAACTCATCATCCTGAACATCGGGCTCACCACGGGACTCATCGGTGTACAGCTGTACTCGATCCTGGTCGTGATGGCCCTGGTGACCACGGCCATGACGTCGCCGTTGCTGCGGCTGCTCAACGTGACGCCCGAGCTCGGCCGCCTGCCGATCCCGGTGACGGCGGAGCCCCGGCTGGCGTCAACGCCGGAAGGTGCGGCGTAGGTCCGCGATCCAGGCCTCGGGAACTTCCCAGGGGATGAAGTGACCGCCCGCCTCGTGCGCGGTGAGGTTGACGTGGTTGTACCAGTCGGCGCGGTCGCTGCCGAGCCAGCTCTGCACGCGTTGCTCGGGAGTGGTTACGCCCGGCGGGTTTTCGTGGCCGACGAAGGTGATACCGGTGGGCGCCTCGACAATGGGGACACGGTCGTGCACGGGCGTCCACGGGTAGCGATTCGCGTTGGCGTAGTAGCGGATCGAGGTGCCGATGGCGTTGTTGACCCAGAAGATCATCGCGTGGGTGAGCAGGTCGTCCTTGGTGAAGACGGTCTCGATATCGCCGTGGTTGTCGCTCCAGGTGACCCAGCGCTGCAGGATCCAGGCGAGCAGGCCGACGGGTGAGTCGGTGAGACCGTAGGCGAGCGTGCTCGGTTCGAGCACATGGGCGGCGAGATGGACGGCGAAGCGGTGCTCCAAGGAGAGAAACTGCTGATAGGCGGGCTCGGATAGACCCGACGGAATCGGTTGTCCCCCACTGAGATCCCAGGCACGATCGCCGTTGAAGAGGGTGAGTTTGAGGCCGGAGCCGATGTGGATGCCGTACAGCTCGTCCGCGTACTTGTGGCCGAGTTGCCCGGTGACGAGAGCACCGACATCGCATCCCGCGGCGGCGTACTTCGGATGGCCGAGGACCTCGGTCATCAGCGTGTGCCAGAGGTCGGCGACCTTCCAGAAGTTCATGTCGGGGTTCTTCGGCAGCGGCGTGGAGAACCCGAAACCGGGCAGCGAGGGGACGATGACGTCGAACGCGTCGGCCGGGTCGCCGCCGAAGGCCGCCGGGTCGGCGAGTTGGTCGATCACCTTGGACCAGTGCCAGAAGGTCCACGGCCAGCCGTGCGTGAGGATCAACGGGGTCGGATCGGGGCCGACGCCCGGCTTGCGCAGGAAGTGGATCGGCACGCCCTCGACGCTCACGCGGTAGTGGTCGTAGGCGTTGATCGCGGATTCGGCTTTGCGCCAGTCGTATTCGTCGCGCCAGTAGTCGACCAGTTCCTGCAGATAGCGGCGGCCGATGCCGTAGTGCCAGTCGTCGTTGCCGACGTCGTCGGGCCATCTGGTGAGCCGAAGCCGCGCCCTGAGATCGTCCAGCACGTCGTCGGCGACGTGGATGGGCGCGGCCTGGAGTGGAAACGTCGATGTCATGAAAGTCCTTCCGGCACAGCGGCGGCCATCGACCAGCGCTCGGTGTCCAGCAGCGCGGCCATTCGATCCAGCGCGGGCAGCGCCGCGCTGATCGCCGCTCGCTCCTCGGGCGTCCGCGCCTCGACCAACTCGGTGAATCGACGAACCCGCTCCCGGTGCCGGGTCCGCACGATCCGCGCGACCGCCTCTCTATTTAAGCTGTTCACCCAGTTTCGAGCAGCACGGCGGTCCGTGACAGCGGGCTCGCGGGCGACAGGCCGCGCGGGTAGTGGGTATCTTCGCTGGTGGGACCTAGTGTTCGGGGATGGCTAACCTGCGCGGTCAGCATGAGCGGCGACGGACACGGGCCGAATGGTGGGCGATGGTGCGGGCTTCGCCGTATCTGCCCGCGACGGTGCTGGTGCTGTTGGTGACCGCCGCGGCGGGGTTGTTCGCTGGGTCGTACACCTACGCGTTGGCGAATCCGACGCCGCGCCAGATTCCGATTGCCGTGATCGGGGCGGAGCAGGAAACGTCGGTTCAGCGATTCCTGACGGAGTTGCAACGCTCACTGGATAATTCGCTGACTGTTCGCTCGTACGACAGTGCCGCGGCGGCGCGGTCGGCGATCGAGGACCAGAAGGTCTTCGCGATCGTCACCGCGCGCCGGCCCGGTGTCGGCCTCGACATCTCGAGCGCTTCCGGCCAATCGGTGGCCCAGCTGATCACCCAGGTCGCCACGACGGCCGGACCCGCGGTGGCGGTTCCGGTCGAGGTCACCGACGTGGTGCCACTGCAACGCGGCGATCCGCGCGGACTCGCGATCTTCTATATCTCGCTGGCCGCGGTGATCATCGGTTTCGTCGGCGCGACCCAATTCAGCGTGCACGCCGCGGCATTGAACCCCCTCGAGCGGATCGGCTTTACCGCGCTGTACGCGGTGAGCGGTGGCTTTGCCATTGCGGCGGTGGCGGATTGGGTGCTCGGCGCGGTCCGCCTGCCGTATCTGGAGTCGTGGGGAATTCTGTCGCTGACGATGTTCACCTCCGGCATGGTGTTCACCATGTTCAACACCCTGTTCGGGCGGTGGGCGATCCTGCCGACCTGGGGTCTGATGGTGCTGCTCGGCAACCCGTCCTCCGGCGGCGCGGTGTCCTGGCCGCTGCTGCCGTCGCTGCTCGGCCACATCGGCCGCTGGCTGCCGCCGGGCGCATCGGTGAACGCGCAGCACACAGCGGTGTATTTCCATACGCACCAACACCTTCTACCGTTCCTCGTGCTCGCGGGCTGGGCACTGGTGGCCTGTGCGGTGTTCTGGATCTGGCGCCGCCGTCATCCCGGCGGCCGGCCTACCGGCAACGCGCACGCGGCGCGCTCACGCGGCCGGGAAGTGGTCGGCGAGAAACTTGCCGAAGACCTGCCGTGACAGCTGGGTGCCCCAGCTCGCCCAGGTGAAGTCGTAGATGTGTTCGCCGTAAGGCACTGCGAGCAACTGGTTTTCGACGCCGACCCGGCGCAACCGTTCGGCGAGTTCGGCCGAGCCGCGGTACGGCGCGACGTGGTCCCGATTGCCGTGCATGAGCAGCGTCGGCGGCACGTTCGGGCGGACATAGGTGACCGGCGAGGCCGCCTTGTAGCGATCGGGGACCTGGTCCGGGGTGCCACCGGTGTAGTCCTGCAGAAAGGTGTGCATCCGCCCCGGCAAACCGGTGTCGCGCCACGCCTCGACCAGGTCGGGCACCGGATAGAACGCCGCGACCGCCTTGACCGCCGTGTCGGTGACCGCGCAGCTCGGCGCCACCCGCTCGTCGGCGTAGGCCCCCATCAGCGCGAGATTGCCGCCCGCCGAACCGCCCGCGAGCATCACCCGCTCGGGATCGATGCCGTACTTCGCCGCCTGCTGCTTGACCCAGCCGACGGCACACTTCACGTCCGCGGGCGATTGATTCCAGCGCGCGGGCGGAGTCAGCCGGTAGTCGATGGCGAAGACGGCATATCCCTTGTCGTTCAACCACTTATGCCACATCGGCGCCTCGCCGCGGTCACCGTTGCGCCAGCCGCCACCGTGCACCCACACCACCGCGGGTCGCGGCCGCTCCGCCGGGCCCTCGGGCAGCTTCACATCGAGCTTCAGGTCCTGACCGTCCACGGTGTTGTACACGGTGCTCAACGATTCGACCGGTGCGCCGGTGTTCGTGCCGCCGGACAGATAGTCGCCGATCGACAGGGTCGCGTCCTGCCGCACGGCCGTCCCCCACGACGCGGCCATCGGGAAGCCGGCGGCGACCACGCCGAGCAGGCACACCAGCCCGGTCGCCGCCGCCACCCGGCGCACCCCGGCCCGGCCCTTCTTCCCGAAGGCGATCAGCGACAACACGAATCCGGCCAGCCCGAGCGGAATCAGGTACAGCCCATAGTCACTCACCACATGCGTCAGCACCACGAAGGGCGCGGGAATCCGCACCGCGATGATCACGTAAATGAACAGCACCATCAGCCCGGCGACCCCGGCCGCCGATGCCGCGACCAGCCAACGAATGACCATTCGCTCATTAACCCACGACCGTCCGTACCGGTACCCGTGGCACGCCGACCACAGGTGATCACCGAAGCCCAGTTGATACGTGCGGACGACCGGCGGAGAATGTCCTAATCTGCGGTATATCGGTCTGAACGGACACGGCGGCCGAGCTACTGCGGCACGCATTCTGGGACAGGTAAGCCACCGTCGATCACAGGAGCGTTCCCATGACAGAGCACATCGCAGGCATCGCCATTCCGGACAGCCGCCTGGTCGCCGAGGCCACCGAGCTGGTGCGCACCAGTGCGCCGCCGCTGCTGTTCCATCACTCCCGGCGCGTCTATCTGTTCGGGATGCTGCAGGGACAGCTGCGCGGGCTGAAGCCCGATCCCGAGCTGCTGTATGTGGGCGCGATGTTCCACGACCTCGGCCTCACCGACACTTACCGCACGGCCACCCAGCGGTTCGAGGTCGACGGCGCCGACGAGGCCCGTCGCTTCCTCGCCGAGCACGGCATCGATGCCGAGGCAGCGCAACGAGTGTGGGCGGCCATCGCGTTGCACACCACGCCGGGCATTCCCGAGCACATGGCACCCGAGATCGCGCTGGTGACGGCCGGCGTCGAAACCGACGTCCTCGGAATCGGTTACCGCGATCTGGACCACGCCGACATCGCGGCGGTAACCGCGGCGCATCCGCGCCCCGACTTCAAGCGGCAGATCCTCGCCGCGTTCACCAACGGGTTCGCCGATCGCCCCGACAGCACCTTCGGCACCGTCAATGCCGACGTGCTCGCGCACTTCCTGCCGGGCTTTGTCCGTACCGATTTCGTCGAGGTCATCCAAGACAGTCCGTGGCCCGAATGAGCGTGTCCCGTCCGCACGCGGTCGGCGTGCTCGTGTTTCCCGGCGTCACGTTGCTCGACGTGGCCGGGCCGAGCGAGGTGTGCACCGAGGCGAACCGGCTCGGCGCCGACTACCGGATCACGCTGATCTCCCCCGACGGCGCACCGGTGCGCTCGTCCACCGGCCTGCGTTTCGACGTCGACCGCGCCGCCGGGGACATCCGCAGGCTCGACACCCTCGTGGTGCCCGGCTCCGAGGAACTCGTCGCCGCGCCGGTGCCGACTGAACTCGTCTGCGCCGTAACGCGATTGGCCGAACGCACGCAGCGCATCGCGTCGGTCTGCACTGGCGCTTTCGCGCTCGCCGCCGCGGGTCTACTCGACGGCCGCAGGGCGACCACGCATTGGCGGCACGCCACCGCCTTGCAACGGCGCAACCCAGGCATCCAGGTGGAGCCCGACGCCATCTTCATCACCGATGGTCCGATCATGACCTCGGCGGGGATCACCGCAGGCATCGATCTCACGCTGCACCTGGTGGAACAGGACCACGGCCCGGCCCTCGCCCGCGACGTGGCGCGCGCACTGGTCGTCTTCCTGCAGCGACCGGGCGGCCAATCCCAGTTCTCCGTGCCGATTCGCACGCCCGCACCGCACGACAACACCCTGCGCGCACTGCTCGACACCATCCACACCGACCCGACCCGGGATTACACCGTTCCCGTGCTCGCCGCGCTCGCCAACACCAGTCCGCGCCAACTCACCCGGCTGTTCCGGCGCGAATTGGGCACCACCCCGGCCCGCTACCTCGAGCAGGTCCGCCTCGAACAAGCCCAAATGCTGCTGGACCAAGGACATTCCGTCACGACGACCGCCGTCCGCAGCGGCTTCGGCAGCGACGACACCCTGCGCCGCGCCTTCCATCAGCACCTCGGCATCGCACCGAGCACCTATCAGCACCGATTCACCACCACCGAGCCCGCGCCCGACTAGCGTGTCGCTATCAATTCAACTGTCCCGGTGCTGATTTCGCGCGCCGGCCGACTCCCGCCCACGTGGCGATCGCGGCCGCCCAGCGCCGATTGTTGGTGAACTCGGAAATCTCGCGGCGGTTGATCAGGATGTAGATCTCGCCGACCGTGGTGGTCTGCAGGATCAGCGGCTTGCCCGCGTTCAGCAGGCCGCCCATGAATCTGCCGTAGAGCGGCGTGAATTCGCGGCGCAGCGAGACGATAGCCGCACGGGACAGGGTCAGATCCCCGGCGCCGTTCCAGTCGGACAGCACCAGCCCCCGGTCGCCGAGTTCGATGCGACCGCGCCGCGGGAACAGCGCGCGCTGGCTGACCATGCAGTCCGCCCTGTCGGCGGCGGTGTGCTGGCGCAGTTCATCCACGGTGGCGGCGATATAGCTTGCCCGGCGCACCATATCCTTCATCACGAAATCCTCCCGGCTCAATGGCAAGCACTACCGAGAATTGTCTTGCCATCAGCGGTTTCGCACATCGCTCCGCCGACCCTGTTCGGCCTCCCCCTTGGGAACTACTTCCGCACGCTATTCTCCCCCTCGAGGAGGACACCGGATCGCCGCGTTTACTCGAATACGCCGATTACGGCTGGGTGTAGAGGAACGCGGTGGAACTGTAGTCGGCTTGTTCGTCGTTGACGGGACCGTGCTCGATGCCGAATCGCAGGCTCGAGCGGTAGCCGACGGCGTCGGCGAGCATGAGCCGGTAGGCGGTGGCGCAGTAATCCGGGCACCGGTCGTCGGTCATCCGGACGGTGGGCTGGCCGGTGAGCGGCAGGGTGTAGCGCTTGCCGTAGTCGAAGAACCAGCCGCCCTCGTAGAAGTCCTCGGTGCCGGTGCCGTGCAGTTGCGGGATGGTCGCCCCGTCGACGTAGACCTTCTCGTCGCCCTCCATGAACACCGCGTCTTTGCCCATCGCCGTGTCTACGTGGCGACCGCTCATGGCATGGCTGACGCCGACGAACTTGCCGGTGCCGGTCACCGTGGCGAACGGCCAGTCGACACCCGGTGTGGTCGGGCCGGAATGCGAGCGGGTACTGAAATACCCGGCCTGCCCGCCGCTCAGCGCCGGGCCCCACTGCGCGTCGGGGACGACAACCACCTCGGCGTCGATGCCGCTGATCGGGCTGCCGGTGTTGTTGCGCAGCGTCACCGCGGCGTCGTGGGCGAACGGCATGGGCCACCACGACGAGAGCCAGCCGCCCGGTTCCGCGTTCGATGCGAACAGCAACGACCGCACGTCCACCGGGCCCAGTCCCGCGCCGAAGAACTCGCCGACCGGCGAATCGACCAGATCGTGACCGTCGAATCGAATCCGCAAGCGCACACCGGTGGTGTCCGTTCCGGCGGGCAGCCGCAAGCGCAGCGCCGAAATGCTGCCCGGCCCAGCCGCTTCGGCAATCGCTACCGCGTTGTCCGCGGGAACCGCCACCGTGCGGGTCTGCGTCCGCGCACCGAGGGCCACAGGCTTCGGATCCCGCTTTCCCGCGGCCAAGAGCGTGGCCAGCACGTCGAGCGCCAGATCGCCGCGGTCGAAAGTCCGCACGCCATCGGAGTTCGGGAAGTGCCGGAAGGTGACGTGGTAGTAATCCACCGGGTTCGACACACTGACTCGCATCGAATTCCGGTACGGCATAGGCACTTTGATGTACACACCGCCCGGCGACTGCTTGGCGTTGGCCACCAGCGGGAATGCGAACGGCGGGCCGTAGGCGCCGTCGACCACCGATTGCAGCGGCTCGTCGAGAATGACCTTGCCGTCCAGTTCGATCCGAATGTTGCCGAGTGCGGTGACGTCGCCGCGGTTGATGGTGAACCAGATCGAATCGATCTCGCCGGAGCCGTCGTCCTCGGCGACTACGCATCGGGGCCCGTCGTGGTCGATGCAGCCACCGGTCCAGTCCTTGTTGCCGCCGCTGCGGTCGTAGCTGGAGTACTGCTGCGCCTGCACCGCGCCACTCAGATACGGCAAAGCGTCCAACCGCCGATAGGTGTCCCACCCATACACCGCCGCTGGTACGCCCGCCGTGTCCGCGAGCACCGCGGCCGGCTGCGCGACCGCCACCGCGGGCACCGTCAGCAGTGCCACGCCGAGCGTCATCGCCACCCGGACCAGCAAGGCCCTTGCCCGAAATCCGCGATCGACCAGCACGCCAGACGTCTCCTTCGAGTGATGGAATGATGGTCATTCATCGGATGGCTATCTCCCGGTATTCGGACCTGCGGCCGTCCCGGATGGGTGTTTCGCCGCAGCGCCCGCGAACAGGACAAAGGGCGCGCCTGGGCGTTGCCAGCCGGTGTCGTGCCGCTGTTTCAGGTGGTCACACCCCTAGGCTGACGGGATCGACACCAACTTCTCGCGCGGCACCTTCCTGCGGAGCGCACTCGGCATCGGCCTGACCGGCTGGGCGTTGGCCGGTCTGCCCGGCCCGTCCGGCGCTCGGGTCGCGCGCGCCGAGCCGACGCCGCTACCGGCCAGCCGCATTGCGGCAGGCGTGGATTGGAGCAAGCTCGACCAGCGCGTGCGTGGTCGCGTCTTCCTGGCCGACGACGCGGAGTACCCGACGGCGAAGCAGATCTTCAACACCCGGTTCGACGACGAGAAGCCGACCGCCGTCGTGCGCGCCGACACGGTCGGCGACGTCGCCGCCGCGGTCGCCTTCGCCGCCGAACACGAGCTGGTCATGTCGGCCCGCGCGGGTGGCCATTCCTATGTCGGCGCCTCGTCGGCGACCGGGGCGATGATCATCGACCTGCGCAAGCTGTCCGGGGTGACCTATCGCGACGGCGAAGCTGTTGTCGCGCCGGGCATGACGCTGAACGCGGTGTACCGCGAGCTCGACCGGTTCGGGCAGACGCTGCCGACGGGGATGTGCCCGATGGTCGGCATCGCCGGACTCACCCTCGGTGGCGGCCTCGGGTTCGAGTCCCGCCGCTACGGGTTGACCTGCGACCGGCTTGCCGCCGCGTCGATGGTGCTGCCCGACGGCACGGTGACCGAGGTTTCACCGACCTCGCGGCCGGATCTGTTCTGGGCCGTCCGCGGTGGCGGCTCCCATCTCGGCGTGGTCACCTCGCTCACCTATCGCACCTGCCCCGCTACACCGAAAGATGTTGTGCAACTTGCCTTTCCCGGCGAGCTCGCGGCTCAGGTGATCGCCGGCTGGTCGGCCTGGCTCGGCACCGCCGATCCCGCCGAATGGGCCTGCGTCAGCGTGGACGCGGACGGGAAGGGCGGGCTCAAATGCTGGATGCAGCTGGTCTGCCCGGCCAAGGAGGGCATCAGGGCCGCGGTCGAGTTGATGGCCGCCACCGCGAAACCGATCAACGTGGAGTACCGGAGCCTGAGCCACATGGACACCGTCATGTATCTCGCCGGTGGCAACGCCACCCAGCCGCGTGCCACCTTCACCTGCGGCTCCGACGTGGTCACCGAACTCTCCGACGACGCCATCGCCGCGATCATCGAGGCGATCACCGCGCACTCCCGGGCGGGCGGCACCGGCTGGGTCCAGATCAACACCCTCGACGGCGCGGTCCGCGACACCCTCCCCGCCGACACCGCCTTCCCGTGGCGCGAGCACGCCGCCCTGGTGGAATGGGGGAATTACCAGCAGATCCCGCATGAACAGGTCGCCGCGTGGATCGCCGAGGCCCATCACCTGATCGCCCCGTACTCCGCGGGCGCGTACGTCAATTACCTCGAATCCGGCGACCCGATGGAGCGCTACTACGCGCACAACTACCCGCTGCTCGACGAGACCCGCCGAAAGGTGGACCCACAGCACCGAATACACACGGTGCTGGTCAGCTGAGCTGAGCCGAACGGACGAGAATCGCGCGGGCGTAGAGGAGTTGGAAGCCGAGCTTCTGGACGTTCTGCTGCGACCTCGAGCCGGGGAGGGTGGTGACCACGGCGAGGTCACAGCCCGCAGCCGCGGCGGGGGCGACACTCCTTTCCGGCCTCAGGCCTCGGCCTGATGCACCGGCGACGTCGCCTCGAGTTCGGTGACACCGCCGAGTCCGACCACCGAGGCGAGGATGCCGACGCCCGCGATCGGAATCAGGTCGAGGGTGAGCAGCGGCACCATGGTGCTGATCGCCATCACCACCGGGCTCCACCACGGCAGCCGGCCGGCCCGGACGAGCAGCACCGTCAGCACGATCAGGCCGAGGAAGAACAGCAGCGGCCCCACCGTGTAGAACGCCGGGCGGACACCGGGAATGGCCGAGAATTCGTGGCTCAGCCTGGACATATCGACCTTGTCCGTGGCCAGCGCGGCGAACACGATATCCGCGCAGAACTGAACAATTGTTGCCGCCAACCCGATCAGGGTCACGATAACCGTGCCGGTCCGCCAGTTACCGCGCGGCAGTAGACGTTCCATGCCGAGCACCGCGGGGACGAACAACACCATGCCGATAAGTCCGACGATATGCGCTGCCTGCCAATCGATGCCGGGCCCGTACCTGCCATCGGACAGACCGAACAGCCGAATCACTCCGTATCCGGAGAAGCACAGCGGTGCGGAGATCAGTAGCACTCCAGGGGATTTCACGGTTCCCAGCCTGGCAGGGCGAAAGGCGTGGGGCCTCCGGGAAAACCCTGGCTTCGGGCGGAAAGCGCGGGTCAACGCCGTCAGGGTGTCGACCCGCGCTGCCCGATTACCGGGGCCCAGCATGCTTGACGGCGCGAACGCAGCGGACAGCCGATGTTTTCACGGCAGCGCTCAGCCGACGAAACCTTTTCCCGCCACTCCGACAATATGTTTGCCACTTATTCGCTCCAATGGTTCCATGAGGCCGAGACACCTGGTGACGGGATTGGCATCCAATTTGCCGAGCAGAGCTGTTTGCTGGCGAAGGGAGCTGTGTCTCGATGCGTGGAGCACGTCGGTATCGCTGGAGGATCAGTCTGACCGTGGCGCTCGCGGTCACGGGAATGGTTGCGGCCGCGCCCGCTTTCGCCGAGGTCGTCGAGGACGGCAGCGTCGCACCCGCGGGGGCCAATGATTGGACGTGCGTTCCGAATGCGAAACGGCCGGAGCCGGTGGTGCTCGTGCATGGGACGTGGGGCAACCAGAACTCCTGGGATACGTTGGCTCCGGAGTTGAAAGCGCTTGGGGTGTGCGTATTTTCGCTCAATTACGGGCATGCGCCGTTCAGTGTTCGCGGTGCGGCTCCCGGGGTGTTCGGCACTGCGGATATTCGCGCGTCCGCCAAAGAACTGGCGGCGTTCATCGAGCGGGTGCGCGGCGTCACCGGTGCGGCGAAGGTCGATATCGTCGCGCATTCGCAGGGCGCGCCGCTGACGCGGCAGTATCTGCGGTTCGACGGGGGTGCCGATCGCAGCGATCCGAGCCGCAACAAGGTCGATCACCTGGTCACCATCGCCGGGACCAACCACGGCACCACGGCCGATGGACTCGGTTTTTTCCTGCCTTCGGGGAGCGCGTCCGGGATTTCGGACGGTGTGATCGCCAGGGTGCTCGGCACTTCGGCGGCGCAACAGCTGACGGGTAGCGAATTCATCCGCACCCTCAACGCGGGCGGGGACACCGAACCCGGCGTGCATTACACGGCGATCGCGACCCGGGTCGATCACGTCGTCACGCCACCCGAGGCGACCTTCCTGCGCGCGGGCCGCGATGCCACCGTCGAGAATCTATGGGTGCAAGACCTATGCCCCACCGACACATTCCACCACGGCATCCTGCCGGATTCCCCCGCCGTCGGTTACCTGGTGCATCGAGCTCTCGGCCTGCCGTTCGCCGGCGATCCATGCCCCGCGCCCAGCGCCGAACAGCCGAATCAGTCGCCCTGACCGTGCTGTGGGCGGCCGCTGCGACCACCCCCAACGCGAGGGGTCTAAACCAAACCAAAAATATGCTTTGAGCAGGGGAAACGCCCAATAGACAGGTCTGAACCACCAGCGCATCATGATCTTTACGTCCGGTGCCGTTTGTCGGGGGAACGTCAAAGGAAACCCGCACGGATTGGAAAGACCATGTTTATCAAGAAGTTGGTGGCGACCGCGATATTCGCCATAGCGGCCACCGGAATCACGATGGCGACGGCACACGGCGAAGCGGAATTGGCCGATATCAGCGTCAGCGGAATGGACGGATCGGTCGGCTACACGACGACGCTCGCGGCCGATCATTCACAAGCCCTGGTCACCTTGGCCTCCGGCAGGTTCGTCCTGACGCCGGATGCGGTTCAGGTGGTCGCGGACGACGGTGCCGTCATCGGCGCGATCCCTACGACACTGCGGGCCGAGACGGGCCAAACCATGTCCGTCACACCGGCATTGACCAATGATACCGCGCTCACCCTCACTCCGGTGGGTGGCCCGACGGTCGCCGCGACCAGCTCGCAGGACCTGCCGTTCGTGCACACCGTCGGCGGTGGCGGCGCGATCCTCGCGGGCGCGTTCGTCGGCTGCCTGGTCGGTATTGTGATCGGCATCTGGTTCTTCTTGGTCGGCGCCATCTTCGGCTGCGCGATCGGTGCCGCCATCGGCGGATTCATCGGGGCGGTTTCGTGATCCACGGGCGACGTAGCCCCCACGAGAGGTAAGGAAACGAAAGGCCCGTGCTCGTACCGAGCGCGGGCCTTTTGATGCGCGACCGCTAAACGCAGTATTCGCAGGTTCCATTGGCGGGCAGTTGAATAAAGCATTGGGAACACACCGCCGGACGGGTCGGCTGCGGCTTGGTTTCGACCTGCGCGACGATGCTCGGCGCGCGGCGCCCGGCCACCTTGGGCGTGAGCGGCGGGACCGCCATGTCGGCGGGCATTGCGGCACCGTGGAACTCGTAGCACTGCCAGCGGGCGTAGGCGGCGTGCAGTTCGAGGTCGTCCGGGATCGGCAGTCCGGCGAGTTCGAGCACGTACTTGTAAGTGTCGCCGACCGTGTGGTTCTGCCGCACAGAGAGCGCGGTGAGCGGCGGCTCCCCCGCCTTGTGGCAGCGGCGCGCGATCTTGCGCAGGATGGCATCCATCCAGGTGCGGGTCGGCGCCCCGGTGTGCACGCCGGACACCTCCTGCACTCGCTCGGCCAGCTCTTCCACCGTGATGAAATGTCCGTACCCCGTGGCGATCTCGGACAGTTCCCCGTGCGCGGCCAGCGCCCAGGCCACCGTCGCCTCCCGCAACGACACCGCGGCGCCGTCACCCGCCCGCCATGCTCCCGCCGTCGTGGGTACCGAATTGCTGATCACCTGATCAAGTTATCGCGCGAGGCCATGAAAAGACCAATGCCCAACACGTACTCGAGTGATCTCGGTGGCATCTCTTCCACTCTTGACTGTACATACGTACGGCCGTATTTTTAACTGGTGACCATAGATACAAGCCAAGACACGACAAGAGACCTACGAGTGCGAGACGTCGGCGAGGTTCGGACGACGCATCTTTTCGACGTAGTCGTCGACTTGAACCCGCCACTGGACATGGGCGTCGGCCCGTACGGTCGGCGGATTCTTTACGGTGCGGCGAGCGGGTCGTTCGAGGGGCCGAGACTGCGCGGCGAAGTGGTGCCGGGTGGCGGCGACTGGACGTTGTTCCGACCCGACCGCGGGATGACGGTGGATGTCCGACTTACGCTGCGCACGCACGATGACGCATTGATCCATATGTCATACGGGGGACGGTGGATTGTTCCACCCGAGCTCAGTTCCGATATTATCGATCCCGTCAAAAGTCGCCTAGTCGACCCTGCACGCTATTATTTCCGAACCGCACCGCTTTTTGAGACCGGGGCGAAACAGTACGCTTGGTTGAACGATATCGTGTGCGTTGGATCAGGATATCTGATCGAAGGCGGGGTTGCTTATAAGGTTTCCCAAGTTCTCTAGAGTAAGTGTTGAATTCATAGGCGCGCGCACGGGCCACGCCAGCCGAGGACAAGCGTGAGGGCGCAGGCAGGAGGGGAGCCCCCGGGGGCGGCGGACCGGTCTCGACCTACCGGCGAGCGCAGTGCGATCCATGCATCTCCGCATAATTCTCGATTATGCACAGAAGATATCAAAGCCGGGGATTCGGCATTATTGAATCCCCGGCTTAACTCTATTTATAGAATGGCTAACTTATCCGCCCTTCGCTAATAACCTAGCCTACACTTTCGGCTGGGAAGCGGGAATCCGATCCGGCAAGCGTGACCGATACGTTATATGCCGAAGCCCCGCCCCCGGTGGCCGTTTCGGCCCTCGATAGACGATTATCACGACCGACGGAGAAAGTTGCCTCATCTTGAGATCGATCAATCCACGCCGTGCCCGACGTTGGATATTCCCCAGTGCAGTCAGCACGCTCGTCCTCGCGACCGTCATCGGCTTGACCGTCACCATCGGCCCGGTCAGCGCGGAACCCACCGCGGACGGATTGGACGACGCGATCACCGACACCCTCGCGACGCAACCGGCCACTAAGACCGCGACCAGCGACAAGCCCCCGGTCATCGACCGCATCCGCAGCGACGGCGAATGGGTCTTCGGCGCCGCGACCGTGCCGCAGGACACGGAGAGCGAGGAAACGCCGAAATCCACGCTATATGTCGCGAAACTCGACGACGAAGGCGATTGGTCGGTCGCGCTGGAAGGCACGCCCGAGTTCGGCAGCATGGTCAGCGAGGCCCCGGAATCGGTGGTGAGCGGCGGCGAGAAGGCGGCTTTGACTGCGCCGCAACCACGTTCGGCGAACACCGGACTGTCCCTGCCGTGGAAACAGGGTCAAGCCTGGTTCATGGGCGGCGGACCGCACGGCATCAGCGGCGAGAGCCGACCGTACAACTCGGTGGACTTCAACGGCGGTGACGGCCGCGTGATGGCCCCCGCGGCGGGCCGGATCTACAAGACCTGCGTGCGCAATGGCAGCGCCGAGGTGAAGATCGTGCACAACAACGGTTACACCACCTCCTATTACCACATGACCGACATCATCGGCGCCGCCGACGGCACCGAGATCGCGGCGGGTACTTACCTGGGCCACACCGGTACTCAGCTGCCGTGCGGCGGGTTCGCCAGCGGGGCGCATGTGCACATGTCGCTCTACAAGGGCTCGCAGCCGGTGCCCGTCAACGGCGTGACGCTCGGCGGCTGGACCTTCCACGAAGGACCCGAGGCCTACGGCGGATACGCCGAGCACGAGGGCCAGCAGGTGCGCACCGGCGGCAGGTTGACCAACTTCGGCGGCGGGGACAACTCGACGCCCACCCCGACGGACCCGAAACCGCCGACAACCCCCAAGCCGACCGACCCCAAGCCGCCGACGACTCCCAAGCCGACCGACCCGAAACCTCCCACGAACCCGAAACCGACCGACCCCAAACCCAATCCGACACTGGCCAAGGGCACCGTGCGTCCCTTTCCCGACCGCAATCGGAAGGTCAATCTGAGATCCGGTCCCGGCACGCGGAATTCGGTCGTCGGCACGGTCCGCAACGGTGATGTCGTGACGATCACCTGCACGGCCCGCGGTGAGCGGCTCAACGGCAAGTGGGGCGCCACCGATCTGTGGAACAAACTCGACAACGGCAAGTGGGTCAGCGACGGCTTCCTCGAAACCGGAAGCAATGGACCGGTGGCGCCGGACTGCCAGCAGAACGAAAAGCCGAAGCCGCCCCGCGGCAAGCCGAACAACGAAGAAACGGACGAACAAATGCCTGACGACGGTTGGACCGAAGATGAATGGCCCGGCGATTGGGCCGACGGCGATTGGACGGACAGCTGGTGGACAGAATGACGAATGAACCGCGGCCGAACAGCTGATCCGGCCCGGGGGGGGGGGGGGGCCCGCGCCCCCCCCCACCCCCGGGGGTGGCAAAAAAAACGCGGGGGCGGGGGAGGGGGAGAGCACCAAAAGGGGGGGGGGGGTTGGGAGAAAACGGCGGGGTGTTGT
>NZ_JBHXAU010000033.1:0-92335 GCF_042727395.1 Nocardia sp. NPDC060255
CCGCCGAATGCGAAGCCGCCTACTACGCTCAACAACAGCCATCCCAGCCGGTGATGACTCAACCATGAAGCCGGCCAGAAAGTGGGGGCGGTTCACAGAGCGTGCGTACCCTTCTTAGGGTGTCTAGCTGTTGTGCAGGGTATGCACGCTCTGTGGGTTCGGCACGTGGGGCCGCAGCGGCGTCGATCAGCGCCCGCCGTGGCGGGGTTCGAGGCCGGATCGCTCGGGATCTGCACTGTCTCTCGGGATTTGCACTCGGAATAGGGCCCTAGAGTCGGTGCCGATCCCGAGTGGGGGTGCAGATCTGGGGGTGGATGCGGTGGGGGACATGTGATCTGGAGCTGGGAGTCTCGCGGGGACGAGCCGCGAACGCAGGGTGGGCCGGGGCCGTGACTCAGTCGTCAGTGATGTCCGTAAGCCGGTTTCGGAGCCATCCTTCGGTGCTGTGGGCATTCTGAGGCGCTCGTGGATTCAGCATCAGCGGTTTTGTGGATTGGAGAGCATCGTCGAACGAGTTGAAGATGTGGTCGTGGCCCGTGAAGCTATCTCCGTCGGCTATGTCGACCGATAGGCCCCATTCGTTGTCCCGGCCCTGGATCACGGCAAAATGCCCTTGCCAGCGGAGCTCGAGTTCCATTGCCCCCGAAGGGAACTCGGTGAAAGTGAAGACGATATCAGAACCGAATTCTTGACGTACCATGCTGTCCATCTCGTCTCTGGACCGGTTCATGCTCCACCGCCTGGTTCGAAGTACCCGACCGCTTCGGCCGATCTGTTGATAATTTCCATTGAACCGGGTGGATAACTGGGTTCTTCTGCGGGGATCGGCTGCCGCCTTCCGTTTTCTGCTGTCGAGTCGGCGTACCGCCTTGGCAGCTGCGTTCCGCACTCGGGGATCTGGATCGTTGAGCAGGCGGTCGAGTATTGCGTGTTGTGGGTGGATACCAAGTGTCGCGATCAAATGGGCTGTCGCCGAGCGCACCTTGGGGTCGAAGTCTTGTGCGCCTCGCTCGATGGCGTACGGCATGATCCAGTCGCGACGGTAACCGAGCAGCCGGATGAAGGCGCGGCGCAGTCCGGGGTCGGCGTCCCATGCGGCATGGTCCAGGAATCGCAGTGGTCCGGTCATGGTGGCGAGGGCGCGGCCGGCCGCACTCCGGACTCGCGGCGTACCGGTGGTGAACAGCTGCCACAGGGTCGGCTCGGCGCGCGGGTCGGCGATGCGGCCGAGCGCGCGTGCGGCGGCTACCGCATATCGGGTGTCGCACAGTCGGATCAGTGCGGCGAGGGCACGCTGGTCGCCGTGCCGCACGAGGATTCGGGCGGCTCGGTCGCGGACGGTCGGGTCGACGTCGTCCATCGCGTCGATCGCGGCCTGCACCGCCGCCTCGGTGCTGATCCGGGTGAGTGCGCGCAGGCTGTGATCGCGGGTGTCGGCAGTCCCGGCGGTGGCCGTCCGCGTCAGAGTCGCGACCGCGTCGGCGGAACCGATCCTGCCAAGGGCGTCGATCCCGGGCGTCCAGTCCGGATGGGCGCGCAGTCGCAGGCAGATCGCGGGTTCGGCCGCTGTCGCGCGGAGTTTACCCAGCGCATATGGTGCCTCGTACCACCATTCGGGCTCATCGAGATTCGCGATGAAAGCCGGAATGAGCGCCGCACCGTAGGTCGCCAGCCACTGCGGATCCTCGCGCCACGGCGGGTCGAGCGGCGACAGAAAACGGTCTCGAAGAGCTTCCTCGGCCGCGGACCCGCCGATCGCACGCAGTCTGCGCGCCGCCGCGAGGCGACACCAGCGCCAGTGCGGCTCGGCGCGCCGCACTATCTGGCCGAGAGTGACGATCTCGGCGGGCTCCGCGATGTCCGGTGGCAACGTGGTGATCGCGGCTGCCACCACCCCGGGGCGCTCGTCGGCGAGTCGGCTGCGGAGGCGGTCGGCGTCGGTGGTCGCTCTTGTCGCAACCATCGCCTCCCAATGGTCTTGTGAATCCCACCATTTGTCGGCGAGCCAGGCAGCATGCGGCGCGCTGCTGGCGGCGTAGATGGCGCCGCAGACCGCGGCGTGGCAGCACTGAGGAAGTCCGGTCTGGTAACCAGCGATCAGCTGGTCGAGAACCTGCGGATCTTGTTGAGCCGCAACCTGTCCGGCGAACTCGTGCCAGTGCTCTGTCGGCTCGGTCGGCGCGATCATGGCTGCCGGGGCGGGCGCCTCCGGTGTCGGCAGTCCCAGTTTCTCGCCGAGCAGCCGGTGGGCAGCACGCCAGTGCTGATATCGAGAGGGTGCGGCGTCGGCCAACTCCGTCAACTCCGCGAAGCGGACCACTGCCGCCGCGCGCCGGACGAAGATCCTCTCGACATACTCGATCGGTAGCTCCTGCGGCCGTTGTCGCAGCATCTCCACAATGTCGACCACGCTGGCTGGGACTCCCCAACGCAGCAACTGCGCCGCATGAACTCCGGCGGTAGGGGCCGCCGACAACCATGCCGCCCACCTGATCGCGGTCCCGTCGGCTATTACGTAGGCTCCGTTGGCAACTCGCTCGACGTACGCCGACAACAGTCGTTCGTCGTACCACAGCCAGCCCTCGTAGATTCGCGCCGCGATCCGCCGTATTCCCCTGTCGTCCACAATTTCCCATTCAACCCGATCTCGCGAATGCGCGTCGTTGTGGATTTTGCGAGCGCCGAGCTGAGCGTCGTCACCGGCGTCGGCGGAGTTGCGACTGCACGAGCGCCGGTGGATGTTGGCCACATCAATGGGCCGAGAGCTGTTCCCGGCGAGACGATTTCATTGATGCGGTCGACTCGGCGGTATCGATAGCGTTGATATCGCCGTCGAGGGCTCGAGGGATGATGTGGACGCACTCGTCCAGGTCGGGTTGCCGTGCGGCCCGAACATCATCGTGCCCAGGGATCAGGCGCTGATCTGGTGCCGGTGCGGCCGAGTGGGCGGGTCCTCCTGTTCGATGGGGTGCGGCCGGAGTGGCCGCACCCCATGCATGAGGTCAGGCTTGGTGGTACTCGGCCGCGACGTCGATGATCCAGGTGACGCCGAAGCGGTCGGCGAGCATGCCGAAAGCTGGGGCCCACTGGGCCGGGCCGAACGGTTCGATCACGGTCGCGTCCTTGGCCAGGCCTTCCCACACCGGGGTGACCTCGTCGATGCTCTCGCCGCGGACGGAAAGGAAGAACGGTTCCTCGGTGATCGTGGTGCCGTTCTCGCGGCGCGTGGTAGGCGCGGCCGGCGCGGTGGGTGCGTCTTGGCCGGGCACGTCGTAGCCCATCACTCGGAAGCCATTCTCGGCGACGACCTGGCCGAACACCACGTTCGTCGCGCCGGGCAGTTCGGCAGGCATCCCGAAGTCGGCGTAGGTGGCGATGGTGAGCTGCCCGCCGAACACCGACTGGTAGAACTCGAGGGCTTCGCGGGCCTGGCCGTGGAAGTTCAGGTGGGCGACAGCGTTGAGCGACATAGTGTTTCGGTCCTTTATGAATGGGTTGGCCGCCGGAGGCTTCCGGCGACAAAGCCCACGGTGTCACCAGTACCGGTCAGGGAACGTCCGCTACTCATGGCAGCCTGGAGGCATGCCCCTCGCTTCGTCGACGACAACCTCCAGCAGGCTGCTCTCGCTGCTGTCCCTGCTGCAGGCCCGCCGCGACTGGCCCGGCGGCCTGCTGGCCCAGCGGTTGGGCGTCAGCGACCGGACGGTGCGCCGCGACGTCGACCGGCTGCGCGAGCTCGGTTATCCGGTCCAAGCGGTGAAAGGACCCGACGGCGGCTATCGGCTCGAAGCGGGCCAGCACGTACCGCCGTTGCTGTTCGACGAGGATCAGGCGGTCGCGCTCGCAGTGGCGTTGCGAATCGCCGTCGGGACGGGCGCGGGCATCGAGGAGGCGGCCGCGCGAGCACTGGCCACCGTCCGGCAGGTCTTGCCGTCCCGGTTACGGCAGCGCGTCGATGCACTGGAAATCAGCGCGGCCGAGCGCGGTGCCGAACCTCAGGTCGACACCGGTGTCCTGCTCACACTGAGCGCCGCCGTCCGCGCCGGGGAGGAACTGCGGTTCGACTACCGTTCCCCGGGACGCCCCGAAGACACCGAGCCGAGACCGCCCCGCCGGGTGCAACCACACCACCTCGTAGTCCGGACCGGACGCTGGTATCTGATCGGCTGGGATCCCGACCGCGCGGACTGGCGAATCTACCGCGCCGACCGCATGACACCGCGTGTCCCGAACGGACCGCGATTCCCGCCCCGCGAAGTCCCGGGCGGCGACGTGGCCGTATTCCTGTCGGCCCAGTTCAAAGGTTCCGCAACGGACACCTGGCCCTGCCGCGGCGAGGTGATCCTCGACCTGCCCGCAACAGAGGTAGCCCCGTTCGCGGGCGACGGCCTCGTCGAAGAACTCGGCACTCGGACCAGGTTGACGACCGGGTCCTGGTCCTGGCCCGCCCTCGCCGCGGCACTGGCCCGTTTCGACACCGAGATCGAGGTGATCGCACCACCAGAGCTGTGTGTCGCGTTCGCCGAACTGTCCCGCCGCGCCGCCCGCGCCGCCGGAACCGATTAGGACGGCAAACCCCTGGCCGACACCCCGGCGGCGTGTCTGCATCCCCGCCGTCCGAGACCACACAGACTGGCTCGAACGCAAGGGATTTCGGCCGACGACCGTATCCGCGATTCGTCGTCGGCTCGGATAGGCGATCACAGCATGCCACCGCGTGCGTGGAGTCGGCATTGAATTCACGCACGCAGCCGTCTTCGGAGCAGTTGCGTCGGTGCTCGGTTCGCCGCCGCGCGTTCCCTCAGTCGCTCAACGCTTTTCCTGTTATGAGGTGAGGTCTCGGGCCGAGGTCCAGGAGACCTGCTCGAGAGGTGCATGCGACGCCAGCGCCTTGTCGTCGAATGCGGCCACACCGCCGGTACTGAGGTCGCCCAGACAGTGGGAATGCTCAGCAGCGCGAATGCGCTAGGGGCCCTCTGTTGGTGTCGTCGGTGGCGGAGTGGATTTTAGTGAACGCCGAAATTCGAGGAACGAACGATCGACATCGATCGGCTCATCCAAGCGCCACACATTTCCGCGTTTGACCAATTCACCCGTGGCTGTGAAGGGGAGCCGATCTCGATGGGCTGAAATCGCCCAGTCGTAGTCCGCAGCACCGAGAGGGATGACAACTCGACGCACTCTGCCGCCGACGTCGGCGTGGACAACGATCTCGCCACCCTGCTCGTGATCGGGTACTCCGCTGTCGTCAGTGAGCTTCAGCTCTTTGACGGGGCCGACGATGGTGACTCTCTCGGGATCGGCTCGCCGCACCAGTCGCCGTTCGATCTCCGGCAGCTCGTCGATGAGGACACGGTCCAGGGATACCCGGTTCGGCACCACTGCCTGCTGGGGTTCTGCGGCTGCCCACTCGAAGGACAAGTCGAGAGAACGGAGTCCTTCGGTCCCGCCGATATCCTGCAGAGCTTGCACGATCTGTAATTTAAGTCCCTGGTCGACAGCTTCGTCGACGTCATTGAACTCGCCTTGGTTGGCTGCGAATCTGCGTGTCACGTCGAGGCTTCTGGCGAGGGTGGTCATTACTTGGCGTGTGAAGCTTGGTACGACCTCGCCACCAGGGGATACCTCGCGCGATGGTTTGACGCTGGCGTCGTCGATGCGGGCTGCCACGGTAATGATGAAGCTGCCTTTTTTGGTATGCCCCATGCGAACGTCGTCGTTAAGGAACCCATTGACCAGATCTGGCGCACGACCGCGCCCACTGGCCAACGGGTTGTGGGCTGATACCGCGGCGGCGCGAATCATTTGGTCGATGTTGTCGAGCAACGACGTCGCCTGGCGCAGGGGTATCGTCCCGTCGGTCATGCTCTGGTCGACGCGGACGAAGAACAAGTCTGCGTGTATCGACGCGACTTGCTCGACAAGCTCGGACAACGCCAGATCGTACGTATGGGTGATGGCAATGACCGCCTCACGCAGACGTTTGGCATAGTCGACGAAGGACGGCTCGCGGGGCAGCAGCACTGACACCGGCCGTTCCCCTGCAGCGCCCTCCAGCACCCACACCTGGTCGAATGTTCGATCCCGCTGGATGGTCCAGTTGCGGGTCGCGAGGAACTGGGCGACGTTGGCAGGGGTCAGGACATCGCCGTACTCGGCTATGGAGTCTGAGATACTACCGGCTGCCATCTACTCGCCTCCTCCATCAACTCGAGCATCGACTTCGGTGTCAGGATGTTCCCCTTGGGGAGGTGAACAGTCTGGTTCTCTTGCCCCTTCTTCAGGGGTGGAAATACGTGGCCCCATTGCCAGTACATGAAGCTTCGTGCAAGAAGGCCTTCGCGGTCCAGCTTCAGCCAGTGTCCCACTTCAGGAGGCACAACCAAGACGCAGAACAGTGCGGGGCTGGACCGGTTGAGCTTTGACAGAAGGTCGTAGGTCCGAGACTCCAACGCCCACGCTATCGTGTCTTGTCGCTGGATTGCTGTCTGACCGGAGCATTTGAGCTGTATGTCGATCTTGGGCCCGTACATATAAGGGGAGTAGTCGACGCTCGAGGCGAGGGTTGTGTCTCTGCCGTCGTAGTCCTGAGACCACGTGCCGACTGTAAGCCCGCACGAACTGGCAAGCATGTGAACATAGGAGATGCTCAGGTCTTCTTTCATCGCGCTGACAGGCAACGAGCCATCAGGTATCTGATGAGACAACGTGACTGTCACTGCGTTCCCCCCACGCCAAACATGGCTCATTGAACCATGCGATCAAGCCCAGGCGCTCACTAACGAGAGGAGTGGTACGTGTGTCGTGTTCCGCCTCCGGCGAGGGTTGCGTCACGGAATCGTCGTCAAGCTATTCTTCAGCGCCTCCCCGTGAGTGTCGTTGGGTGTCAACATCATTCGATTACGTGATCGCTTGGTCTCCGCAGGATCTGCGGGCGGTATTCAGGACTTGCAGGAGTGCGGATCATGAAACCTTCCATCATTCGAAACGAGCGTGGCAGGCGTGTCTTCGGAGCAGTCGCGGCGGTGCTCGGTTCGCCGCCGCGCGTTCCCTCAGTCGCGCAGTGCCTTTTCCCGCAATGAGGTGAGGATTCGAGCCAAGATACGGGAGACCTGCATTTGGGAGACGCCGATTTGTGCGGCGATCTCGCTCTGGGATTTGTATTCGTAGAAGCGCATGATCAGGATTCGGCGCTCTGCTTCGGGGAGTGCCGCGATCAAGGGGCCGACGGTGAGGTAGTTCTCGACGGTGCGGTAGTGCGGATCGTCGGTGCCGAGTAGGTCCAAGACCGATCGAGAGGTGTAGTCGTCGGGGTTGGTGTTGGTCGTCGCGTCGATGGGGAAGGCCTGATAGCCGTTGCGGGCGACGAGGGCGTGCGTGACCTCGACCAAGTCGACGTCCAAGTAGGTGGCGACTTCTCTGGCCGTTGGCGGGCGGCCGAGCTGGTTACCGAGCGTCTCGATCGCCGAACCGAGGGCTTTCTGAATCTCCTTGAGCCGCCGCGGTACTCGTACCGCCCAGGTTCGGTCGCGAAAGTGGCGCCGGACCTCACCCATGATGGTGGGAACCGCGAAAGCGAGGAAGGACCCACCGTAGCTGGGGTCGAAGCGGTCGATGGCTTGCACGACGCCCACCGAGGCGGACTGAAGCAGATCGTCGAAGGGTTCGCCGCGGCCCGCGAATTTCCGGGCGATGTGTTCGGCCAACGGCAGGCAACGCCGGATCAGGTTTTCCCGCAAGACAATTCGGCGTGGATCGCTGGTCTCGTACTCGGCGAGTTCGCCGAGTAGCGGCTCGATGTCGTCGTAGCTCTCCCGCCCGGAGTGCCGGGCGGCTGACCTCGCGGGCGTCGCCACTGTCGCTGTGGCGGTACGAGGGACTCGACTGGTGCTCGCGAACTCGGCGGTTGATGGCATCGCCGACGTGCTGGATTTGTAAGACATGCTGACCCCTCTGTTGGCGCACAATCGCGCGGCAACTGCCGGGGGTCAGGGACAGTAGGCTCACTTGGGGAACACGCTAGATTTTTCAACGTGTCTCGAATTCCAGGCTACATCTACGGCACCGCGCTGGGTAGGTATTGAAACCCACGCATACGGGTAAGGAACCAAGGTGATGGCTGCGGATACTGGAGGCGACGCCCGCGATCGGACATGTGCCGATGCAGCGGCCGATGCCTGAATCCGCAGGCAGTTCCGACCGCTCTGCGGATCGGGTGCGTGCTGCGTTGGCCGCGGCATTGCACGCCGCCGATGATGGGCTGGATGCGTTGGTGCGGGTGTGCCGGGTCGGCCTGACGTGTTTGCCGGTCGACGGGATGTCGATCTCGCTTGTTGTCGAGGGGACACAGGGCGAAACGTTGTATGTCAGCGACGAAGTGATCTCGCGGATCGAGACGCTGCAATTCAGCCTCGGCGAAGGCCCGTGCTTCGAGGCCTTCGATACTCGCCGTCCAGTGCTCGTCGCAGACCTCGCAACGAGCACCACCCCGGCATGGCCAGTCCTCGCGACGGAGATAGCGGCCGAACCCATCGGCGCGATTTTCGCCTTCCCGCTGTTGCGCGGTGCGATCAGCCTCGGCGCGATGGACCTCTATCGCCGCCATCCCGGCACGTTGTCCGCGATCGAGATATCGATCGCGCTGTACATCGCCGATATCGCGACGCACGCGTTGCTCGGCCTGCGGCTGGATGCGATCGACGCCCGTTGGTGGACGGAACTGCCGAGCAACCGCGCGCAGGTGAATCAGGCCATCGGAATGCTGATTTCCGCGTTGGGGTTGTCCGCCGAACAAGTACTCGCCCGGCTGCGCGGCTACGCCTTCGTGGCCGGGAGACTTGTCGATGATGTCGCTGATGACTTGGTCCATCGTCGGCTCGACCCCCGCGAACTCGGTCAGCCATGACCGATGCGAATCGAAACCACGGTGTGCGCGCCGCTCGCACGGCAGCTCGAGAACTATTCTGTGATGTGGAGGGCGGAGAGGAAATCATGGCAACGTTGACGGGCAACGACCGCGAGTACGGCCTGCTGGACACGTTCGTCCAACTGGCCGACACCATGGTCGACGACTATGACATCGCCGAGGTACTCCACGAACTCGTCATGTGCTGTGTCCAGTTCCTCGACGCTGCCGCCGCCGGACTGGTGTTGTCCGACGAGAGGGGCAGCGTGCAGTTGCTGGCCTCGTCTACCGAGCAGACTCGGATGCTCGAGTTGTACCAGATCCAAACCGACGAGGGCCCCTGCCTGGAGTGTGTGCACACCGGTCGCCCGGTCCTGATCGCGAACCTGGCCAGCGAGGTCGAGCGGTGGCCGCTGTTCGTTCCTCGCGCCCTCGACGAGGGCTTCGCCTCGGTGCACGCCGTCCCGTTGCGGCTGCGCCAGCAGACCATCGGTGCGCTGAATCTGTTCGGCGACAAGCCGATACCGATGTCGGAACAGGATATTCGGGTCGCGCGTGCGCTCGCGGACACCGCGACGATCGGCATCCTGCAGGAGCGCGCGATCCGGCGCGGCGAGGTCCTCACCGAACAACTCCAAGCCGCGCTCAACGCGCGCATCGTCATCGAACAGGCGAAGGGCGTGCTCGCCCACGCAGGCAACCTCGACATGGACGAGGCCTTTCAGGCGTTGCGCGGCTACGGACGTCAGCACAGTGCGCGGCTGTCCGAGATCGCCCACCAGCTCGTCACCGGCCTCATTCACCCCCGGATGATCCTGACCAAGTAGCCGAGCTGGACGCGGAACTCATCGTCGAAGTGTCCACATCCGCCGGATCCCGCGCCGGACCGCTAGGCGGGCGACGCGGGATCGGGGACTGTTGCGGGACAGCGGGATTCGGCCCGTCTCAGTGCAGGACGGTCGAGCCAATCCAATCGCGAACGGCGGCTTGGTATTCGGTGGTGTTCGGGGCCAGATTGACCGAATGTCCGCTGTTCGGGAGTACGAACGTGCGCAACCGGGCGGCGGAGTTGAAGAACGGTGCCTCTTCGGCGGCCAGGGTCGCCGTATTCGCGCAGGCGTTGAGGCACAACCGATCCGCGCTCCCGTTGACAACCAGCACCGGCACGTTGATGGTGTTGGTGATCGGCGGCACGGTGGAGGTCAGTCCGTCGGGATATTCGGTGAGCGCGAAGACGTCCTTTGTTGCCTCGTCGGTGGCGATCACTTGGGGATCATCGCCTGCGCCGTGGAAGTCGGCGGCGCGGGTTCCCGGCCGCGTCGTCAGATAGCCCGGGTCGTAGCCTTGGCCCGCGAACTTGGGGTCGGACGCGGCCGGCTGATAGGTGGCGACGACGGCGGTCACGCCGACCGCATCCAGGCTGTGCGAAAAGCCGGTGAGCAGAACGCCATCCACATCGTGATGAGTGCTCGCCTCATTGACGGCGATCCCGGAACTGAGCGAGTGCCCGCCGGTGATGATCTTGCTGAAAGCTTGTCCACCCAGCTGCCCCTGCCGCAAGGCGCCGACGAGGTCGTGCAGCGCGACGACCGAGGTGGTCGCGGTCAGCAGCGCGCTCGGTGGCCTGCTGCTGGCGCCCGTGCCGAACCGATCCACGACAAGTGTCGCGTACCCCGCGTTGTTCATCGCCCGCCGAAAACTATAGGTTTCCGGGTTGTACGGGAAATCCCAATAGGTGTGATTGTAGTTGGAACCGGGCAGCAATACCGTGATGGTGTTCGTGGCGGTGGCCGGCATGCAGAGGGTCGCGGACAGGTTTCCTAAAGGCGGTTGCGGGAAGGAAATTACGGAGCAACCGCCCGGTGGAACGGGTTGCTCGGCATGCGCTACGGCGGGCACGAATAGCAGCACCGTTGACACGACAATTGCTCGGATCGAGACTCGCATGACGGGGATCTCCCCTCGGAGAAAAACGGGAAGACCTGTTCGGCATTCCCGTTCAATCATTTTGGTGCGGAGAGAGTAGCCCGTCGACGTGGCTGCGCGCTACGACGATGCCGAAATCAGATGCATTGTTGCACAAAGGAAACCGAAATTAGCCAGTTGTGTCGTCATTCAAAGAGATGATGGGCAGCGCTATTTCGCGTTTGGATCAAAGGAGCGTCGAGATCCGCGACAGCCTGCGCAGCGCGCATATCAAGTGAGGTGCAAGCCGAGTTCGGCGAACAGACTTTGTTGAGCTAGCGAGAGCTTCGGCAGCCACCTCCGCGCGTTGTTTCCACTGGCGGCGTGCGGTATCGGTGTATGTCCGGTCGATACCGCACGTCATCTGGCGGTGATTGTTACTTCGCCTGGCCTAGCCCGAGGTTGGGGAGGAGCGTGTAGGCGCCGGGTGCGCTCGGTTCGGCGGGCTGGGGTGACTGCGGCGCTTTGCCGGATCCGATGACGGTCGTGGTGAAGATCGGCGCCGGGGACGGATAGCACGAGACCGGGACGTTAACCGCGAAGGGACCTGCTTGTGCGTTGACGGTCATGGTCAGGCCTGGATCGGTGTAGCTGGTGCCGGCCAGTGTGGTCGTGATCGAGCCGGAGTTGCCTGCCGTCACGTTCACGCCGATCGTGGGCAACGTGAACGTCGAACCGCCGGCGAGCCGGTTGGTTACCTTGATGGCGGCGCGGCCGCCGCTGGTGTCGATCGTGGCGTTGACGGTACCGCCGGTCAGGGACGAGGAAACATAGGTGGAGTTGGTCGGGAACGGGGCGATCAGTGTCAGATCGCGAACGTAATTAATCTTGTATCCCCCTTGATTGCTGGGAATCTGCCCCTGGCCGGAGGTCAGTGTGATCGCGACCGCGGAACCGGGCGTCGCCGTAGCCGGTGCCGTGCCGCTGACCTGCATGGCCATCGTGGATTCCTGCGGGGCACCGATCGGCGGCCTGGCCTGACACTTGAAGTTGACGGTCACCGGGTCCGCCGAAGCGGGCCCGGCCAACAGCGCAACGGGCGCAAGGGCGAGTGAGACAAGAGCGGAGATCGTGGATATGCGAACAAATGTTGCCGAATGCGATTTCATCGCCGTTCCTCAGAATCTTTTCGGGCGCACGCACGACTGCATTGAGCCGTACGTGACAGCGAGCAGTGAAGTAACAAACCAGCCATCCGAAATTCGGATGCTTCTGATTCGGTACAACGATTATGTGCATGGTGCACAGCGCAGATAAAGCCGCCCGACTGGGGATTTGACTGGGGAACGATCATGGAAACGCGAGTAGTTTTGGCGCGAATTCCGGTGGTGCGCTGGCAGACTGGCGCGGGTCCGGGCTTTTCGCCGGCCCCGGCGGCCACACATTGGTGACTTTACCGATCAACCGAACGCAGGGCTGGGATGACGGAGCGGCCCAGTTCTGCAAGGGCTGCAAGGGGATTGGGGCCGAGAGGGGGGCCGAAGGAAATGTGGCGGGCGCCGAGTTCGTGTAGCTGGAGGCAACCCTCGATCACCTCGTCGGGGGACCCGACGACGGCCAGGGACATCATGCGGTCATCGATGAACTCCACGGCTGTTTCGAGATCCCCTGCGCGAGCGTATCTTCCGGCGTCATGGAAGTCGGAGGGTTGTAAACCGGCCGGGGCCAGGTGATCTGGGGAGAAGGACTGGCCGTAATATGCGAGTTTCTCGGCGAGTGCCCGACGTGCGGCGTCACGCTCCCCGACGGACACCCAGATGCACGCCGGTAGATCGAACGCTTCGATGTCGCGGTCCGCGTCGCGCAAGCCGGCGTGAATATCGTCGCTGATCTTGTCGAAGATATCCGGTCGGGGGAGCAGGGGGAGCGCCCCGTCGGCGATTTGGCCGGCGAGCCGCCGCATCTGTGGCCCCGTCGCTCCGATGTACACCGGTACCGGGCTGGTCAGCGGGAAGCGAAGCGCGGACGACTCGCCCCACCAGTCCGGCAGATCGTTCTCGGATATGTCGGAGTGCCCGAGCAGTGCCCGCAGGGCCGTAACCGACTGTCGCACAGTCGTCATCGGCCGACGCCGCTGTAGACCGGCCCAGCCGAGAAAGTCGGTCGCCCCGGCGCCTACCCCGAGCGCGAACCGGCCGCCGGAGACCTCCTGGGCAGTCGCTGCCACCATCGCGATCTCGGTGGTGTGCACCGTGTACGGATTCATGATGCCGACGCCGAGCTGGATGCGTTCGGTACGCGCGGCGAGCGCGCCCAGTAGCACGGGAGCGGACCGCAGCAGCAGATCGTGCGATATCCAGAGTTGGTCCACGCCTGCGGCTTCGGCGGCCGAAGCCAGCCGCAGGAGTTCTTCGTAGGACAGATCATTGTTGACGCGAATCGATGTTTTCATTCCCATGCTTTCCGAAAGTCGTGAGCGGGCAATGCTTCTCGCGCACGGGCGTGCCGAACGAGATACGCGGCACCGATGCACCCCAGTGCGGCAATGATCAACGCGCGCATGAACCCGGTCGCCGATGCGCCGCACACGCCGAGCACGGCAACGCCGAGCACACTGCCGATCTGCCGGGCCATGGTCAGCAGCGCCGATGCCGCCCCGGCGTGGCCGGTGGTGGCGACCCGAAGCAGGTCAGCGGTCGCCGAAGTGATCGCGATATCTATCCCGAGACCGACGAAGAACGACGCCCCGACGATCAGCCCCAGCGCAGACGACCACACGCCGACCGCCATGGCGAGGAACCCGCCTGCGATGACCAGCAGGCCGGTCAGCATGGCGGTGTTATTCGACGATCGTCGCGCGATCCAACCGCCGCACGTCGCACCGAACACCGCCCCGGCGGCCTCCACTGTGATAACCAAACTCGTTTGCAGGGGCGACAATCCAGCGACCCGCTGAAGAAATCCAGCTATCAGAAAGAGCTGCCCGTAGAAACCGAAGTTGACCACGAACGCCACCACCGCGGTCGCGCGCGCCGCCGGATGACGCAGCAGGGACAACTGCAGCGCGGGGGCGGGGTAACGACGTTCGACCGCGGTAAAGCCCACCGCGAGCAGCACGCCGACGGCCACGAGCACCGGACCTGCGGCCGAGTCCGCTCCCCACTCGATCACCCCGGCCACGAACGCCGTCAGCGCCGCCAGGAACACGCCTTGGCTCAGCAGATTCAGGCGATTGCGCACGATCCGCGTCTCGCGGAGACACCGCTGGGACAGGATCAGCGTGCCGAGGGCCAGAATCAGGTTGGCCCAGAACAGACTTCGCCATCCGAAGGCGGAGACGAGCACACCGCTGCACACCAGCCCCGCCACCGCGGCGGTACTCCCGACCGTCGCCCAGATGACGATCGCGCGAGCCCGACGGCGATCGTCCACGTAACCGGCCTTGAGCAACGACAGGGAACCGGGCATCACCGCCGCCGCACCGACCCCCTGCAGCGCCCGGCCGACAATGAGCAGTCCGCCCGAATCGGCCACCGCGCACAGTGCCGACCCCACGGCGATCAACCCGGCCCCGTTCAGATACATCCGCCGCGCACCCCACCGGTCGGCGAGCGCGCCGCCGGTGAGCAGCAATGCCGTGAAGGCCAGGACATAGGAGTCGACGATCCACGGCGCCAGCCCGGCACCGATACCGAGTTGCTCCTGCAACTGCGGCAATCCCACTGTGACGATGGTGTTGTCGAAGGTGACCAGGGCGAAGCCGAGGCACAACGCGACCAATAACCACGTCGACGGTTCGTGCGTTGGGCTGACGGCGGAGGGGAGCGTCTTGCGGCCGGACGAATCGGCGCGGGGCACGAGCACCGCAGGCTCGTCCCGTAACGTCACAGATCCTTCGCCGCCGTCGAGGTGAGGTGATGGGCCCCGACGAGCTGCCGCCCGCGTGCGGCGACCAAGGCGTGACGGGAGATCACCACCGCGTCGCGCCAGCATCCCTCCAGCCCGTTGCGCCGGTGGATCGCCGCCGAGCCTGCGGCGTCGAACAATTCGCGGCACACCTGCTCCGCGGCATCGACCATCTGACAGCAGGCCGAGCGCAGCAACGCCACCTGCGCGGTGGGCACCTCGCCGGCCATCGCGTCGGACCATGCGACGCTCGTCGCGCTGTCGAGGAACGCCACCGCGGCCTGCACTCGTCCGTGCGCCCGGCCGTAGGCCGCCTGCGCGACAGGCTGTTCGGCCAGCGGTCCAGACCCGTAGCGAGTGCGGGTGCCGCCCGCGAGTTCCGCGAAGGCGGCGAGCGCTCGGTCGGCGGTCGCCCGCGCAACCTCCGCGATGCAACCGGCCAGCAGTGCGTAGAGCGGGTATCGGAAGATCGGTGCATCGATGACAGGCGGTCCGGTCAGGTCGATGCCATGCGCGAGCGGCACCTCGGTGTCGCAGCTGAGGGTGTAGGAGGCGCTACCGCGCAAACCCAGTGCATCCCAATCTTTTTCGGTGCTTATCGCCTCGGAAGGAACCAGCCACCAGCGGGTGACCGAGACCCCGTCGGGTCCGGTCACGGGCGCCGCGAGCGCCGCCAGAGTCATCGAAGGCGCCCCGGTCACCAGCGGCCAGCAGCCCTGTAGCCGTACCCGCTCGCCGTGCCGGACGGCGGTGCCGACGGGCACCGAGGAACCGCCGACCACCAGACGGCGGCCGGCGAAATCCTGCGCCACGGACGGGGCGAGGCGGGACAGAAACGCCCCCGCCGGGCCGTGGATCGCCGCCACCCACCCAGCGGCCGGATCGGCGGCGGATACCTCGCGTACCGCCGCCAGCAGCTGCGGCGCCGACCACTCCAGGCCGCCGAACTGTCTCGGCAGCGTGGCCAGCGGTAGTGCGGACTCCACTAGTTCCTGCCACACCTCCGGATGCAACGTCCCGTGCCGCTCGCCATACTCTCGGTGCGCCTGCGCGGCCTGGCATAGCTCCGTCACCGCCACGGTTCCGGCATCGACGGGAGGTGTACTGAATGTGGTCATCACGCACTCCATCGCGAAAAAGCCGGTGCTACCTGGGCGGACAGCACCCGACCTGGTTCTCGATCGGCACTTCATATGCCGTCATTTAACGGTACATACCGTTGTCTGACGGGCCATAACTTAAGAGTAAGTTCGCGGTATGGGTTGATAACTCGAAGCACGGCTTACGTCGACCAGCGCGGCTGGGGCTGCGGGTGCCGTTGGCTTGCAAGGCCTTCGGACCGTGCTCAACCGGAGCGCACGACCGCCGACCTCAGTTACCGGAGATCCGGAACGGAAGCATCATGTCGTGGTCCTCGTGATCGAGGATGTGGCAGTGCCAGACATATCCCTGCAGAGTCGGTCCGTCCGTAGCACTGTGGTGCCCGTGCATCGCGTGGTCAACGGGTGCATGGAAGGGCACGTCGGGGTCGAAGCCGAGTTCCTCGATTGTGGGCCAGTACACCAGGATTCGCGTGATGTGGTCCGTCGGTGCGAGCACGGTGTCTTTCCAACCGGACTCCCACGGCTCCGGTGCTTGCTGAGGCGCGGTGACGAAGCGGTCGGCGGCCGGATTCCAGCGGGTACCGAAGTTCGGGATCGGAAGGTGCGCCGCCAGATAACCCCCGGCCCAGAACGGTTGCCTGCCCAGGACGCGAAACTTTGCCAGATGCAAGTGAATCGGATGTTCGATGATGGTGGTGTTGACGAGGTCCCATCGTTCGACCGTGCCTGGCCGGATCATTTCCACATCGTCAGTGGTGAACGGGAGGTTGTTCTGGCTCATCATGCCGGGGAGTATCGCGCCGGGGCGTGCGGTGTCGAGGTGGGTGAGCAGGGTCATCGTCCGAACCCGTTCCGGCTCGGCAAGTTTCGGCAGCCGCGGTGGTAGCCCGGCGTCGCCGCGTAATCGAGTCGGCACCGGCCCACGATGGCCCCTGCTCGCGTCCGCGGTGAATCGCATGATGATGGGTAGCGCCGGAATCAAGAAGATCGCGTTGCCGATCGCATTGGGTTCGTCGTTGCACAGTTCGACGGACTCACCTGCCGAGAAATCGCCGAAATCGACCAGGATGTCGACTCTTTCACCGACGCCCAGCCTTATCGAGGTCGTCCGCACCGGTGCGTCCAGCAGTCCCTGATCGGTGCCGATCACCAAGAACGGCATGTCGTTGGAGAACCTGAACCGATAGGTGCGACCGTTGGAGCCTTGCACGATCCGGAACCGGTAGCGGCCGCGCGCGACTGTCATTGTCGGCCAGGCGATGCCATTGACACAGGCCACGTCGCCGAAGGTGGCTGATTGGTTATAGCCTTGCGGCAGGAGGAATGTCGAGCGTGCTTGGAGTGAGCCATCGGCGTTGAACGTCCGATCCTGAATCAGCAGCGGTACTTCGAACTCCCCGGCGGGTAAGCCGAGCGGGTTGTCGGCGCGGCCGGTATCCCATTGGTCGCGAACCAGATACGGTCCGGCCAGGCCCGCGTACACGTTGAGCCGGGTGATCCCCATCGCGTGATCGTGATACCACAGCGTCGCGGCTTCCTGGCGATTGTCGTAGGTGTTGTGCTGGGTTCCGCCCTTGCGCCAGTTCGCCATTGGATGTCCGTCGGAGGACGGCTCGGTGGGCGCCCCGTGCAGGTGCACTGTTGTTCGCGGGTCGGATCGATCGTGTTCCGTCGCGTGCCGCATGGTGGTGTCGATGTCGTCGGCGAGCGGGTGCCGGCCGATCGCGTGGTGAATGCTCAGCTCGGACTTCTCGCCGGAACGCGCTTCGAGAACCGGACCGAGGTGATCCTGGTCGTAACCCAGCGTCGGCGTCGGCGGCAGGTCTCGATGGAATCGGTGCGCGCCCGACCGTGCTGTCAGAGTGCCGTCGGCGGACCGGACCTCCGGAGGAGGCAAGGCATCGACGAACGGGCGTATCGGCGGTGACTGGAATCCCGTCGGATTCACCGGCGGTGCAGGCAGGTCCGGGATAGGAATCGGCGCGGGAGGAATGGGAAATACCGGCGGCTCGGCCAGCGCGACGCGGACGGGCCGACCCGACATCGTCCCGGCGGTGGCCATGCTCGCAACCATCCACAACAGCGCCCTGCGAGTGACCATTCGACGCCCCTTCAAGCCGCAAAGCTGATGGTTGCCGCTGGTTAGCGTACCTGCCGTCGGTGGGCTTTCCGCAGCTCGACGCGGGTGTTCGGCGGGCCCGTGATGGCGAGACGGATTGCGGCGCAAGCGGCCCATCGCTCATCAATTAGGGTAGGCAAACCGTATTGATCGCTATCGAAGGTAACCGACACACATGGATCGCGCCCGCAACCGGACGCTCCCGCTCGTAATGGGGCTGGTGCTGCTACTGGCAGTGCTCGCGTTCGCGGCGCTGCTGAGCATCACCGTCGGTTCGCGCGCGTTGACGTTCCCGACCGTGGTGGACGCGTTGTTCCACTACAACCCCGCCGATGTCGATCACGCCGTCGTGCGCGATCTCCGGTTGCCGCGCACGATGATCGGCGTGCTGGTCGGTATCGCGCTGGGACTGGCCGGATCGATCATCCAGGGAGCGACCCGAAACCCGCTCGCAGACCCGGGACTGCTCGGTGTCAACGCGGGTGCGGCCTTGTTCGTCGTGCTCGGGATCAGTGTGCTCGGCCTGAGCTCGGTGACCAGTTACGTGTGGTTCGGCTTCGCGGGCGCCGCGGTGGCGGGCGCGGTGGTGTACTTCGTCAGCTCGCTCGGCCGCGACGGCGCCACGCCGATGAAGCTCGCGCTCGCCGGCGCCGCGGTGACCGCCGCGTTGCAGTCGGTGACGAGTGGGATGTTGCTCACCGACACCACCACCTTCGATCAATACCGCTTCTGGCAGGTCGGCTCGCTCGCCGAGCGCGACCTGCCGACCATCGGCCAGGCGCTGCCGTTCCTCGCGGTCGGCGTGCTGCTCGCGGTGCTGTCGGCGCGCATGTTGAACGCGCTCGCGCTCGGCGAGGATGTTGCCCGCGCGCTTGGCCAGAATGTGCCGGTCGCTCGCGGTGTCGCCGCGCTCGCGGTGGTCATCCTCTGCGGCGCGGCAACGGCCATCGCCGGGCCAATTGCCTTTGTAGGCCTGATGATCCCGCACGCGGCCAGGCTGATCACCGGCCCCGACCACCGTTGGCTACTGCCGTACGCCGCGGTGCTGGCCTCGATCCTGCTGCTCGTCGCAGATGTGGTCGGACGCGTCATCGCGCGCCCCGCCGAGGTGCAGGTCGGCGTGGTGACCGCCGTCATCGGCGGCCCGCTGCTCGTCATACTGGTCCGCCGCCGCAAGTTGGTCGAGGCATGAGCGAGTTTCAGCGCGCGAATAGAAAGCACAGCGCCCCCGAGGACACGACGGAGTCGAGCGCTAACGATGCGGCCGCGCTGCCCGCCGCCGATGTGGCCGCGCTGCCCGCCGCCGATGTGGCCGGGCTGCCCGCCGCCGATGCCGCGGCACTGCCCGGCGGCGGGTTGGTTGCACTGAGCACTGTCGATCCGGTCGCACTGACGACCGTCGATGCGGCCGCACTGACGACCGTCGATGTGGCCGCACTGACGACCGTCGATGTGGCCGCGCTGGCCGCCGTCGCTCACGCGCGACGCAGCGGCAGCACTCGCGCACGGCTGGTAACGCTCGCGTTGTTCCTGACGCTGCTCTTGGTTTTCGCGCTGTCGCTCACCGTCGGCTCGTATTCGGTTCCGCTGAGCGAAGTTCCGGGCATTCTGCTCGGTGGCGGGGCCGGGCAGGACAGGTTCGTGATCACCCAGCTGCGGTTGCCGCGCGCGGTCGCCGCCACACTGGTCGGTATCGCATTCGGCATGGGCGGCACGCTGTTTCAGCGATTGCTGCGAAACCCGCTGGCCAGTCCCGATGTGATCGGAGTGTCCCAGGGCGCGAGCGCGGCGGCCGTCGCCGGGCTGATCGTCTTCGGACTGTCCGGCGCGGCGTTGTCGCTGGCCGCTTTCGTCGGCGCGGTCGGCACCGGCGCGGTGATCTATGGTCTCGCGCGGCGCGGCGGGGTGAACGGTTTCCGCCTCGTGCTGGTCGGCGTCGGTGTCGGCGCGGTGCTGACCAGCGTGGTGTCGTACCTCATGACGTGGGCGGATGTCGCACTCGCCCAACAGGCTTTGGTCTGGATGATCGGAAACCTCAACGGCCGCAGCTGGGTTCAGGTACTGCCGCTGGCGATCGCGCTCGCGGTGCTGATACCCGCCGCCGCGCTGCTCGCTCCCGCGCTCAACGGCTTACAACTCGGTGACGACGTCGCGGCCGGCCTCGGCCTGCGGGTGGAGTACACGCGGCTGCTGTTGCTGCTGATCGCCACCGCCAGTGTGGCTTTCGCGACGGCGGTGGCCGGTCCCATCGCGTTCGTCGCCTTCGTCGCGAACCCGATCGCCACCCGGCTGACCGGCGGCGGTCGGACGGCTTTGATCCCGGCGGCGCTCACCGGCGCGCTGGTCGTGCTGATCGCCGATTTCGTCGCACAGCATCTGCTCGGCGCCCCGCTGCCGGTCGGGGTGGTGACCGGCGCGGTCGGCGCGCCGTATCTGCTGTGGCTGCTCGCCGCGGCCAACCGCGCCGGGCGAATCTGAAAGGGCTTGGCGTGTCTGAAAGGGATAGCGTGACACCAACTCTGCACACCGAGCAGCTGCGGCTCGGCTATGGACCGGTGACGATCGTGCACGACCTCACGGTGCGCATCCCCGAGGGCCGGGTGACGATGATCGTCGGCACCAACGCGTGCGGGAAATCGACCTTGCTGCGCGGCCTGGCGCGACTGCTCGCCCCCACGCACGGCGGGGTTTACCTTGGCGGCGAGCCGATTTCGTCGTTGCGCAGCAAGGATGTCGCGCGAGTGCTCGGCCTGCTGCCACAGTCCCCGGTCGCGCCCGAGGGCATCACGGTCGCGGACCTGGTCGGTCGCGGTCGCTACCCGCATCAGGGCATGTTTCGCCGATGGACCCCCGAGGACGACGCCGCGGTGGCACGCGCCCTGCAGGTCACCGACACCGTCGAACTGGCGTCGCGCTCGGTCGACGAACTCTCCGGCGGCCAGCGGCAGCGGGTGTGGATCGCGATGGCGCTGGCCCAGCGCACCCCGATCATGCTGCTGGACGAGCCGACCACCTTCCTCGACATCGCCCATCAGGTCGAAGTGCTCGACCTACTCGCGGACCTCAACAAAACCGACGGCACCACGGTGGTGATCGTGATGCACGACCTCAATCTGGCCGCCCGCTACGGCGATCACCTCATCGCCATGAAAGCCGGCCGCATCGCCCGCGAGGGTGCGCCCTCGGACATCCTCACCGCGGAATTGGTCGAGGACGTCTTCGGCCTGCCGTCCCAGATCATCCCGGACCCCGTGTCCGGCACCCCGATGGTCGTGCCGATCGGCCGACATCGCTCCGGCCGGGCCGCCGCGCCCGCTACCCGGTCTTAGAAAGGAATCACACAATGGCTCGATGGACGAAAGCGGTGGTCGCGGTCGCCGCCGCCGCGCTGCTCGCCGCCTGCGGAACCGACCCCGCCACCACCCCCGCGAGCGCGGGCGATACCGGTCACGGTGACAAGAATGTCGCCACCGGCGGGGCACAGTTCGCCACCGCCGATACCGAGACCGCCAAACTCAAGGCCGATGTCGGGCCCGGGGTATTTCCCCGTACAGTAACCCAGGCGATGGGACCGACTCGGATCGAGAAAAAGCCCACGCGGGTAATCGTTCTCGACTCCGGCGAGCTGGATGACGTTCTCGCACTGGGCGTTACGCCGGTCGGCATGGCCACCACCGCCGGACAGCAGGGCGTGCCGTCGTATCTGGCCGACCGGGTGCAGAACATTGCGACGGTCGGTCCGACCAACACACTCGACCTGGAGAAGATCGCCGCGCTGAAGCCGGATCTGATCCTGGGCAGCAAGTTACGCGCCAACGATCTGTATCCACAGTTGTCGGCCATCGCGCCGACCGTGTTCTCCATCCGGCCGGGCTTCCCGTGGAAAGAGAACTTCCTGCTGGTCGGCGCCGCGCTCGGCGCGGAGGAGCAGGCCACTAAGCTGCTCAACGACTATCAGGGCAAGGCGAATCAGGTGAAGGCCAAAATGCCTGGCGCACCTACGATTTCGCTCGTGCGCTTCATGAGCGGCAACATTCGCCTGTACGGCAACAAGTCCTTCATCGGCGTCATCCTCACCGACGTCGGCCTGCCGCGACCGGCGAACCAGAACGTGGACGAACTGGCGGTGCAGGTCTCGAAGGAGAACATCGATCAGGCCGCCGCCGACTGGATCTTCTACTCGAGCTACGGCGCGGACGTCTCGCCGGACCAGAAAGCGGTCACCTCGGGTCCGATCTGGCGGAACTCGGCCGCGGTCAAGGCCGGGCACGCGATCGCGGTCGACGACGAGGTGTGGTTCCTCGGCCTCGGTCCGATCGGCGCGATGCGGGTGCTCGACGACCTCGGCAAGATCCTGGCCTGACGTCGAGGCCAGGACGCAGCGCGGACGGGTCCCATTTCGGGGCCATCTTGGCTGCGCCTGGCCCCGGATCGGCGCGGGCGGGGTAAACCGGACGGTATGGGCGAGTCAACAGATCTGGAGACCCCGCCGGCGGTAGCCGGTCGCTCGGCGGAATTCTGGGGATATGTGATGTGGGGCTCGGCGGGGCTGGTGATCGCAGTGCCCGAGCTCGCGTCGGCGACCGGTCTGGCCGGCTGGCCGACCATTTCCGCGACGATCGGCCACCTCGAGACCCAGCACGACTGGGTGCGGGTGCTGGTTGTCTTCGTCATCGCGGTGGTCGGGTACTACGCCATCCCGCAGCTGTTGGTGAACCCGGCGATGCCGCCGAGTGTCTTGGCGGGCAAGCCGGTGACCGCCGGTGGTCGGGTAACGCGCGCCAACGGCGGTATGCGGTTTGCCAGTCTCGGGGGATACCTCGTGCTTGCCGGGGTCGCCTACTTCGGCGCGGTCGCGTACGCGGTGGCCGACCGGGCGGTGAATCCGGACTCCTACCTCGGCGCGTACGTCCTCTACGGCACCATCGCGCTGTTGTGGGTCGTCGTCCCCAGCCTGCTGGCGCTGTTCGCCAGCCGAGATGTCCCGTTTCCCACGCTGTTTCGCACGATCGGTTATCTCGAGCGCCGGGCACATCCGGTCGCCGCGGTACTGACAGGCCTGCTGGTTGTCCTGCTCATTCACCTGGCCTTGTATCCCTGGCCGCGCATCCTCGACTGACCGCTCGACGGGAAAGGCGGTGCGCCGGTTCCGCGAGGCGGGTGCGCCACCGCACCACCGCGCTACCTGCTTCGTCGGAAGCGCTCCTGCAGCTGCGGGTCGTTCTCCCACCACAACGCTGACGTAACCGGTTGCGCGTCAACGGTATTCGCATCAGGGTGCCCGCCGTCGAGCTCGGCGTCGACGTGTGCGGCGCTGCGGCGTTCGTCGACCCGGAACGCCCGCATCAACACGAACAGGAACGGCAGGCCGAGCACATCGGCGAGGATCCAGAGCAGCCCGGCACCGATCGTCTGATCGGTAGCCTGCGACGGACCCCAGGTGCGCCCGAGCCCGGCGTAGTAGCCGGCCGCGATCGTCGGCCCCAGCCAGACGACCACGCCCAGCACACCATCGCCGAGGGTCTCCGCGACCGTGATCAGCAGCGAGATGCCCTGTGAATAACGGCGTGGCACCGGATCGACTTGGACACGCGAGTAGAAGTAACCGAATCCGACCGCGACCAGGACCAGCCGGGTCAGCAGATCAACCGATTCGTTTTCCAGCACATGGCGATACCACGGCGTCAGATACAGCAGCCACGGCGTTGCCAGCATCGCGATCGACGTTGTCGCGGGATAGGTCGCGATCCGCGCCGCCTTGCTCGCCAAGAGGGCGTCGACGCGTTGCCGCCTGGCCGGCGAACCACCCTCGCGTAGCACGGTCACCGGCTTGCCCAGCGCCAACCCGAACGGCACGACCATCAGCAACAGCACCACCTGCAGCGCCCGCACCCAGAACAGCGTGTCGGCGTACACCCCGACGAAGCTCATCGTCGCCAGCACCCACATCCCGAGCCCGACACCCAGGAAGCAGCACACCCGAGAACTACTGACGGCGGTGCCTGCACGCGCCGCAACGGCGTTACCGCGCAGGTACGCGCCACCGATCACCACCACAACAAGCGCGGTCGACCAATCCCATTGCCAGGAATCGAACGCGGTGTAGAGCGTCAACGGAGTCTGTGCAAGCGCCACAGACGGAGTATCCACCTGGTCGATCTCCTATCAGCGGCCGGTACAGGCCGAATGGGTTTCAGCTCCACACACCGCTGTCGACGACCCAGATTCCCAGGTCGCCGCGCGTTGCCGGTTGGGCGAGGTGCAAAGCGATCCTGCTGCCGTCGTGATTCGTCAAGAAAACGACCGTCGGGGCGCCGGTCTCGGCTGCGACGTCGGACCAGCCGAATCGCTGTAGCGCGAACGTTTTCGCGACCTGAACACGATCCAGTCGCCACGGTTGATGACCGTTGTCGACCGCTTGCTGCAGGTCGCTGCTCTGCTGTGCGGAGAGCCCTTCACCGGCAAACGCTGTCCCGGACGGCGGGTGTGCGGGTTGCGTCGATGGACCCGGCGCCGAGGTCGACGGCGGCGCGGTGGTGGATCGCGATGCGGACGGTGTGGCGGCGACCGTCGTCGAGGCCGGTGCCGGCGGTTGGGTGGTGGACGGGGTCGACGTGGTCGCACACCCGCTGATCACAATGACACAGGTGAGGAGCCCGAGAATCGTCACCGCGAGCCGCCGGGTCAGTAGGGTCGATGTGCGAAAAGCGCGGTTGGGCACGGTGATATGCATGGGTTTCCCCCTCAGCTCGGAACCGACACCCCGACCGCGATGTTCGACAGACCGCTGCCCTCCCATTGTGCCGACCCGCACTGCCCACGCGCCAACCCGACGAAACGCACGACATCCCCGACGAATCCGCACTCAGTGTGGCGGTATCGCCCAAGAAGACCCCGCCATGGTGCGCTACTGAATCCGGATTCGCGGAGCTGGATTACCGGGAATCGACCTGGGCGCGGATCCATGCGAGATTCGCGCGCATGCCGTCCGCCCATTCCTCCAGTCGCCGCGCGACGATCCGCCCTTCGAGTTCCGGTGACGCGGTGATGGCGGGAGTCAACCCTGATGGGGCAGGGCCCATGCGCGCCCATTGCCGGACGATCACGCCGTCGCGGGCCGGGTCTATCTCGAAAGCCCAGGTGGCGCTGGCAGCGTCGGCAGGGCCGAGCACCCGCCAGACCCAGCGACGCTGGGGGTCGACTTCGACCACCTCACAGACGGTTTCCCAGGACCCCAACGCGGCGTGCTCATTTCGACCGCGGAACCGTGCGCCCGGCTCGACCCGGTCCGCGGTTCCCTCCCACTCGACCGACACCAGTTCGGCGGAGCACCGTACCGGTAGCTCGATGTCGGTGACCAGGGCCCATGCGGTCTCGGCGTCGCAGGAAATCCGTTCCGCCACTTCGATAGTGGGACAGTCTCGATAGCGCATCCGCACCCTTCCCTTCGGCTTCGATCCGAACTCTCTATACGCTATTGCCACTATGGCCCAGGAGGCACTATGCGTATCGGTGTTCTGATCGAGCCACGGCTGCCCGGCGCGGTGGACTTCGCCGTCGCGGCGGAGCAGGCCGGGGCTTCGTCGCTGTGGGTGGCGGAGGTCTGGAGCTATGACGCGCTCACCGGACTGGCTTATCTGGCGGCCAAGACGTCGTCGATCCGGTTGGGCACGTTCGTCGTTCAGCTCGGCTCGCGCACGCCGGCACTGTTGGCGACCTCGGCCCTGAGCCTGCAGGAGCTGTCCGGCGGCCGATTCGACCTCGGCATCGGCGTTTCTGGGCCACGGGTCATGGAGGGGTGGCACGGCGTCCGATTCCGCCGTCCGGTGCAGACCACCCGCGAGACGATCGAGATCATCCGGACGGTGAGCCGCGGCGAACGCCTCGAACATCCCGGCGAGATCTATCCGCTGCCACTGCCCGACGGACCCGGGCGGGCACTGCAACCCATGGTGCGCCCGGCGCACGTCCCGATCTACAACGCGGCGATGGGTCCGCGCAACCTGCGACTGACCGGCGAACTCGCCGACGGCTGGCTCGGCAACGCGTTCATCCCCGAAGCGGCCGAGGTTTTCCTGGATCCGTTGCGCGAGGGCGCGATTCAGGCGGGTCGCGAGCTGTCCGAACTCGACCTGGTCGCGCCGGTCGCCGTCGAGATCACCGACGACGATCAGGCGGCCGCCGAGGCGATCGAAAAACACGCCGAGGGTTACGCATTCACCATCGGCGCGATGGGCGAAGGTGGTCGGAACTTCTACAACGACGCCTTCACCCGCCTAGGTTTCGGAACCGCCGTCGAGCAGGTCGCCCAGCTATGGCAGTCCGGCGACAAAACCGCCGCGCGCCGCGCTGTGCCCCGCGAACTCGGCGAACTCACCAACCTCATCGGCACGCCACCGCGGATCGCCGAGCGACTGACACACTATCGCGCCGCCGGAATAACCAGCCTGCTGGTCAAACTCGACGGCGACTACGAGCACCAACTGTCGACCCTGCGTCGACTGATCGCCATCGAATCCGGCGTCACAGAGTGAAAAAGTTTCTGCGACAAGGACACTCGCTCAAGGCCCTGTGGGTAATCGCACCGTGACGCAAAGCCCGCCGTTGAGGCGAGCGGCGAGGGTGAGGGTTCCGGCGTGAGCATGGGTGATGCTGTTGACGATTGCCAAGCCGAGACCGACACCTGCGTGATGAGTGCGGACGCGTTCGGTGCCGCGCTGAAACGGCTCGACCAGCGTGGAAACCAATGGCGGAGTGAGCATTTCGCCGGTGTTCTCGACCGTCAGCACAACACTGTCGGGGTGAGTCCTGGTCGTGACCCACGCGGTGCCCCGTTCGGGCAGGTTGTGCACGATCGCGTTGTGCACGAGGTTCATCGTCAACTGCTGCAGCAGCGCGTGCGAGCCGATGGTGCGGGTCAGGTCGCCGGACGTCGCGAGGGTGACGCCATGCTTTTCCGCGAGGGGCAGCAGCGTTTCCGTGGCTTCTTCCGCGAGCAGGGACAGGTCGACCTGCTCCCGAGTGAATGACCGTTGGTCGGCACGGCTGAGCAGGAGCAACGCTTCGGTGAGGTCGATCGCGCGAGTATTGACGGCATGCAGGCGGTCGACCAGTTCGTCGGCGTCGCGGTCGCGATCGTTGCGGGCCACATCGAGCAGTGTCCGCGTAATCGCCAGCGGGGTGCGCAGTTCGTGCGAGGCGTTGGCGGCGAACCGCTGTTGCTCGGCGACGTGTGCCGCCAGCCGCGCGAGCATGGTGTCGAAGACGTCGGCGAGTTCGCGGAACTCGTCGCTGCGGCCCGGCAGCCGGATCCGGTGGGAGAGTGAGCCATTCGCGGCCATGCGGGTGGCGGCCGTGATGCGAGTCAGTGGGGTGAGCATCCAGCCTGCGAGCAGCCATCCGCCCACCAGACCGAACGTCAGCAGGAATGCCATCACGATGGTGACGAACGGAACGAAGGCGCGCAGCAGGGCGGAGCGATCGATCCAAAAACTACCGGCGGTGCTGATGAAACCGTCGGGCAGGAACCACAGGTAGAAGACGCACACGGCGGCGAACAACAGGACACCGACGACCATGATGAATCCGGCGTAGCTGAGGGTGAGTTTGAGGCGAACACTCAATCCCGGCTGCCTATTCACGATCGTCCCCGGTGTCGATCCGGTACCCGACGCCGGCCACAGTGGCGATGATCGAGGGTTCGCCCAGCCGTTTGCGCAGTGCCGAGACGGTGATGCGCACAGCGTTGGTGAACGGGTCCGCGTTCTCATCCCACGCCCGCTCCAATAGGTCTTCGGCGCTCACCACACCACCTTCCGCCGCGACAAGGACTTCGAGCACGGCGAATTGCTTGCGAGTCAGCGCAACGTACCGGCCGTCACGAAAGACCTCGCGGCGGAACGGATCCAGCCGCAGCCCGGCGATCTCCCGCACGGGCGGCCGGTTGTGGGCGCGCCTGCGGTCGAGCGCTCTGAGCCGGAGTACGAGTTCGCGGAGTTCGAACGGCTTGGTGAGGTAGTCGTCGGCGCCGAGCCCGAACCCGGTCGCCTTGTCGTCGAGCCGGTCGGCCGCGGTGAGCATCAGGATCGGCATGCCGCTACCGGACGCGACGATGCGCTGGGCGATCTCGTCGCCGGACGGCCCGGGGATGTCGCGATCGAGAACGGCGATGTCATAGGCGTTGACGCTCAGCAGCTCCAGCGCGGTGTCGCCGTCACCGGCCAGGTCGGCGGCGATCGCGTCCAGGCGCAGGCCATCCCGGATGGCTTCGGCCAGATAGGGTTCGTCCTCGACGATCAATACACGCATAGACGCTCGATTCTCCCAGGCCGGGGATATCGCGGGCATATCGAAAACCGCATACGCGCTGGCAACGCCGCGCCGCCTTGACTCGAGGCATGAACCACAGCGAAGTACCAACGGCCACCCGCCGAGTACCCATACTCGCAGCCGTGGTCGTCAGCATCGCGGCCATCGGTGTCCTCGCTTGGACAATCGGTATTCCGCACGGTGACCACGAGACACTATCCGCGGCCACCGTCACCGGTGGCGCCGTGCCCGGCGGCGTGTCGATCTTCGACGACAAACATCCATCCGTGGTCAATCTCGACCCCGAGCTGCTCGGAGCCCTGCGCCGAGCCGCCACCGACGCCGCGGACGACGGGGTCGCGTTCGTCGTCAACAGTGGCTGGCGCTCCCCGGAATACCAGCGACAACTGTTGCGTGACGCGGTCTCGAAGTACGGCTCGGAATAGGAAGCTGCCCGCTGGGTCGCCACCCCCACCACGTCCGCTCATGTGGCGGGAGAGGCGGTCGACGTCGGGCCCGCCGAGGCTGCGGCGTGGCTGTCCATGCGCGGCACCGAGTACGGGCTGTGCCAGATCTACGCCAACGAGCCCTGGCACTACGAACTGCGTCCCGAAGCCGGCGAAAGCGGTTGCCCGCCACAGTATGCCGACCCCACCGAGGATCCGAGGATGCAGCAGTGATCACGGACTTGCCCGCGGCCGGCGGTACTCGGACCAGCCGAAATCTGCTGGCACAGATCGCGTTACGATTCTGCGTAGTCTATTTCGGCCTGTTCTGCGTGCTACTCACGTACATCCCGTTCACGCTGCTCGGCCTCCTCGACCGCTGGCTCCGCCGATACCACGGACCGTCTGATATGTCCCTGACGGACCCGATCACCGGTTGGGTAGGCCGCACGGTCTTCGGGATCGACGCGGTGCAGCACAAGGACTCCGGCGCCGGCGACCAGGCCGCCGCCTGGGTGCTGATGTTCTGCATCCTGGTTATCGCCGTGGTAGCCACCGCCGTATGGACGGCTTTCGACCGTCGTAGCTCCCACCCCCGCCTGCTGGCGTGGTTCACGCTGTTCCTGCGGGCATGTCTGGGTGGGCAGATGCTGTCGTTCGGTTTCGCCAAACTGATCCCCACCCAGATGCCCGGCCCCACACTGGCCCAACTGTTGCAGCCGTACGGCGACCTGAGCCCCGCCTCGGTGCTGTGGCTGCAGATCGGCAGCTCCCCTCCGTACGAAATGGCCCTCGGCGCAGTGGAAGTCGTCGCCGGACTGCTGCTGTTCGTGCCACGGACCGCCGTGCTCGGCGCCGCATTGAGCCTGGCAAGTATGGCCCAAGTCTTCCTGACGAACATGACATTCGACATACCGGAAAAACTACTCGCCTCCCACCTACTGCTGATCAGCCTGGTCCTACTCGCCCCGAACCTCCGCCAGTTAGTCAATATCTTTGTGCTGCAACGCGAGTGCAAGCCGCTGACGCAACCCGCGCTGTTCACCACCGACCGAAGGAATCGCATCGCACCGTGGATCCAACTGGCCCTCGGCCTCTGGGTCGCCTTCGGCTGCGGCTATGACCGCTGGGTAGTCTGGCAAGACCAATACGGCCCCAACAGCCCGAAGTCCGAACTGTACGGAATCTGGGACGTACAAGACTTCACCCTCGACGGACACCCGATACCACCACTGACAACCGACGAGAATCGTTGGCAACGGCTAGTTTTCGACGATCCATCGAATGCGACCTATCAGCGGATGAACGGCGAACTAGTGCCGATACGCGCCGACTTCCGCCCCAACGGACAGCTGGAACTCACCACGAACCCAACCGTCGAAAAGATCGGGCACCAGCCACCATTCGCGACATTATCTACCGAGCAACCCACCCCGGACCGGCTGGTATTGAGTGGCTCACTGCAGGACCGCCCGGTCGTGATCACCCTAGAACGCGTCGATCTGAGCACCTTCACCTTGCGCAGCCGCGGATTCCACTGGGTACAGGATTATCCATACTTCCGCTAGCGGAAGCCAGCCGCGCTACCCCGCTCCCGACTCGCCTGCCTCGCTGCACGGCGAGCCTATTTTGATCATCCGGCCGAAATGCGAGATGCTCAGCTGGACAAGCGATCACGAGGAATCGGTGTCGTTGGCTTCTCGGGCGATACCGACCTCATTTCCTCATGATCGGCCGACCAACTGCTGAGTGGTGGGCGCACCGACGTATCTCGTTGTTAGGTTGGACGGTATGTCTGAGCTCGGACCCGTTGCCTGGCCACCTTCGCCGATCAGGACCGAGCGGCTTGTGCTCCGCGAGTCCGAGGCGCCGGACCGCGCGGCGTTCATCGAGCTCTTCGCATCGCCGGAGGTGGGCAGCTACATCGGTGGCTCTCGTCAGCGTGATGAACTCGAGCGCACGATGCCTGAGGTCCCGGGGCGACGGCCTGGTCTGTTCGTGATCGATCTCGCCGGGGCGATGATCGGCATGATCACCCTCGATCGGCGCGACACCGAGCGTCCGGGCCGCGTCCGTCCGGGTGCCGGAGATGTCGAGCTCGGCTACATGTTCCTGCCGGCGGCGTGGGGATACGGGTACGCAGCCGAGGCGTGCGGGGCGGCACTCGATTGGTTCGCTGACGTGCTTCCCGGCGAGCCGTTGGCACTGTGCACTCAGACCGTCAACGACCGCTCGATGCGCCTCGCGATGAAGTTGGGGTTCACCGAGGTTGAGCGGTTCGAGGAGTACGGCGCTGAGCAATGGCTCGGCCTGTGGTCCTCGGTCACAGTGTCCACATAATGCATTGCGGTGCATTTGCTGAATTTATGCTTGGGTGTTGTGCGCATCCGGCGAACAGGGTGTGGCACTCGAGCGCCAGCGCTCGCGCGATGTCTCAGTGCTCGCGGTATTAAATTGGCTCCTGACGGCCGACAGTGCACTTCACTGATGGTTTCGAGTAACAAGCGCGAACCGCGGACGATGTGTTCTAGACAACACCGATTCAGGAGGTTCGGAATGCTGACTGCGAAGCGCATTGTCGCTAGCTCTGTTGTTGCCACTGCCGCCGCAGCCGCTGTGCTCGCCGGTGGTGGCGTCGCCCAGGCCGACGTGCCGGTATGGCAGGCCAACTGTCACGTCTACACCATCTTCAACACCGGCGGAATGTCCAATTGCGAGCTGCCGACCTGGCATCAGGTGAAACTCACCTGCGTCGCATGGCCGGTCCCTTTCACCTACTGGAAATACGGCCCGGTGCAGTATGGCCAAAACCAATCCTGGGCCAGCTGCGATTCACTGAACGCGTTGGTGGGGATCGAGGTCATCCAAGCGTAGGTGCCAACCTTTTCGGTCTGGGCAGCCTCATGCTGAGCAAGCGTGAGGCCGCCCGTATGTGGGCTACTGGCTGTCGCAGGGCTCGCACCGGGCGGCGACCGACCGCTTCGACCAGCGCGCTCAGCGATATGACACTCGGGTAGACGTGTTGTTCTGTGCCACCGGAATTGGTGGCACCAACGGCCGTATTCCGCACTGAGACACAGCCGTATTCTGTAGCCATTCCGGAGCGAGCACGAGACTCCGGAACCGGCCATGGGAGGTGGGCCGTGCAGATCACCGAGTTCAGTATCTTCGGGCTGCGGTCGGCGGTCATCGATCTGCGAGTTCGCGGCGAACCCTTGACCTTTCGGCTCTTTCCGATGGTGCACATCGGTCAGCGGCAGTTCTATCAGGAGGTCGCCGACCGACTGCGTGCGTCCGACCTGATCGTCTCCGAAGGCACCGACACACCCAGCTCTACCGGCCTCGCCATCGTCCTTGCGATGCGCATGACGTTTCAGCGCGCCGCCCGGACCCTGGTGCATCAGGACATCGATCACGCGGCGCTCGGTGTGCCCGTCGTGTGGCCGGATGCCTACTCACGCAGCAATCGACGGCGGCGGATGGTGTTTCTCTCCGTCCTCGACCTGCTGCTGCTGACTCCGTTCTATGTCGCGGTCATGGCCCTCGGCGGTCGCGGCTGGTTGTTGCGCACCAGGTTCGAAATCTCCGACAACACCGAGGTGCGGCTCCGTTTCATGAACGATGTCTTCATCCATGACCGGGACAAAGCCCTGGTGTCGGCCTTGGCGGAGATACACCAGGAGCGTCGCGGACGACACGAGGTCGTGGCGATCGTCTACGGCGCGGCGCATATGCCCGCGGTGCTCGCGGGGTTGAACGCGTTCGGCTATCGGGCGGTCGGTGCCGACTGGTTGACGGTTTTCGACGAGGCCATGACGTTTCGCCCGATCTAGGCCACCGGTGCGGTCGGATCGACGGGACCGGTTAGTATTTCGATACTTCGCGGTCCAGCAAACGGCTGTCGAGTTCGATGACGCGCGCCCAGGTGCGCCCGTTTCTGGAAACGGAGGACTCTGTGGCGAGCACTGCCGCGACGGCCCGGGGGCGCGGTGCCGGGCGCTTCACCGTGCAGGCCTGGTTTCAGCTGGTGTTGGGTGTGATGGGGATCGTGGTCGTGTTCGGCGCGGCCGCGGGTGCGCAGGTGATCGCGAACACCAACAACGCGACCGACCGGGTGCTCAACCACACGCAGCCTGCCTTGCTGCAGGCAACTCGCTTGCAGAGCGCGCTGATCAACCAGGAATCCGGCATCCGCGGCTACGCCATCAGCGGTGATCGACAGTTCCTCGAGCCTTACAGCAACGGGCTGCGGGAGCAGAGTACAGCCGCCGACCGGATCCGCACGCTGGTGGCCGGATCCCCGGCACTGCTCGCGGATCTCGATGCGGTGCAACACGCCGCGGACAACTGGCGGGTGAACTACGCACGCAATACCGACGCCGCACCTGCGACATTGGCGGCCACCTCGGCGCAGGGTAAGGCCCTGTTCGACGAGCTGCGCACCCGTTTCGACACGCAGACCGCCGATCTCACCGCCACGATCGCCGCCGACCGCCGCGCGCTCGAACACGCCCGCGCCCTGCGCAATTGGGTCCTCGCGAGCATGGTCGCGGTCGCCCTGCTGACCGGTGCGATCCTGACCGGGCTGGCCCGTCGCCTTGTCGCCCAACCACTCTCGGCCTTGGCGGCCGCGTCGTCGCGGGTCGCCGAGGGCGATTTCGATCATCACATCGACATCGCGGGCCCGGCCGATGTCGCCACCGTCGCCGACGTCGTCGAGCGGATGCGCCAACGGGTGGTCTCGGAGTTGACCGCTGCCCGTGCGCAGGAAGCGGTTCTGTCCCAACAGAAGACGGAGCTCGACCTGCAAGCCGAGGAGCTGCGCCGCTCCAACACCGAACTGGAGCAATTCGCCTACGTCGCCTCGCACGACCTGCAGGAACCGCTGCGCAAGGTCGCGTCGTTCTGCCAGCTGCTCGATAAACGCTACGGCGACAAGTTCGATGAACGGGGCAAGCAATACATCGACTTCGCCGTCGACGGGGCCAAACGCATGCAGATCCTGATCAACGACCTGCTCACCTTCTCCCGCGTCGGGCGGGTCGCCGAAGCCGCCACCCGGGTCGATCTGCGTGCGCCGCTGGAAGCCGCGGTGAGCGATCTGTCCACGATCATCGAGGACAACGACGCCCAGGTGGAGCTGCCCGCGCAGTTGCCAGAGGTGGTGGGGGAGGCGACGCTGCTGAAGATGTTGTGGCAGAACCTGATCGCCAACGCCATCAAATTCCGCGCTCCCGATCGCGCCCCGCTGGTCCGGGTGGACTGCGAACTCGATGCCGCTTCGGGAATGTGGCAGCTGTCGGTGACCGATAATGGAATCGGCATCGCGGCCGAGTTTTCCGAGCAGGTGTTCGTGATCTTCCAGCGCCTGCACAGTCGAGAGGAGTACGGCGGCACCGGAATCGGCCTTGCCGTGTGCCGCAAGATCGTCGAATACCACGGCGGCAAGATCTGGGTCGACACCGCACGCACCGAAGGAACCCGGTTCCGGTTCACCCTTCCCGTCCTCGCCGAGGACGCACCTGCTATCCCGGCCGCACCGGCCGTCGAAGGAGTCCCGCTGTGATGATCTCTACCCGACCCGTCGATATCCTCCTTGTCGAGGACGATCCGGGCGACGAGCTGATGACCAGGGAAGCGTTCGAGGAGCACCAGATCGGCAGCACCCTGCATGTCGCCAGGGACGGGCAGGAGGCGCTGGATTTCCTGTTCCGGCAAGGCGATTACCTGGACGCACCGCGCCCGGACCTGGTGCTGCTGGATCTGAACCTGCCCAAATACAACGGCAGGCAGATCCTGGCGAAGATCCGCGCCGACGCCGAACTGTCCGACATGCCCGTGGTCATCCTGAGCACCTCGTCGGCCGAGGACGACGTACTGAGCAGCTACCGCCTGTTCGCGAACGCCTACGTCACCAAACCGGCGGACCTCGACCAATTCACCGCCGCCATCAAACAAATCGACGAATTCTTCGCCCAGGTCGCCCGCCTACCCCGCCGCAGCTGACCGCGCTCGCGAGCCGACTTCCGCCCGAATCTCGGTGGCCCAGCCGGGATAGCCCGGCAAGGATGGTCGAATGCGGTGGGTAGGGCACCTGGAGCGGATCGTCGAGCAGCAGGATCGACACGTTGCGCTACTACCACAGCCGGGCCACGCTCCGGTTGCTCCATGAAGTCGCTCAGGCAGATGACGAAAGGGCTACCACCGCAGGGGATTCCAAGGAAGACCTGCTCGTCGCTCATTCGCTCAGGTGAGCCATTGCCTGGTAGAGCTGCTCCTCGGTGAGGGGCGGCTCGGGTAGTTCGTGCCGGTTGGCGGCCTGGAGTCCGTCGATCATCAGGTGCAGGTGGCGTCGCCAGGTTTGTGGTGCGGTATGGCTTGTTGCCTCGATGATCCGGCTGTTGGCCCAGATGAGGCTGATGATGTCGGCTTCGGTCACGTCCGGCCGGACGACGCCTGCGGTCTGGGCACGGGCCAGGATGTCGCTGGTCAGCTCGCACAATCGGTTGTGCATGGCTTCGGTGTGCTCGCTGGCCGGGAAACGCATCGAGAGGAAGTCGTTGAAACCGCGGTCGCCGGCTTGGGTGCGGCACAGCACTTCGAGGAAGGTGCAGAACCCTGCCCATGGGTCGTCCATGGCCAGCGCGTCCGTGGCCGAGTCGAGGAATTCGCGCAGCTTCGGCTCGAACGCGGCCACCAGCAGATCCACCCGGGTGGGGAAGTGGCGGTACAGAGTGCCAATGGCCAGGCCGGCGTCGCGGGCGATTTGCTCGAGTGAGGCGTCGACCCCCAGCTCGGCGAAGGCGGCCTGGGCGGACTGGATGAACAGGTCGCGGTTGCGCAGCGCGTCGCGCCGAATCGGGAGGGGCGGGTCCGCGGCGGATGGCATACCCGGACTCTATCAAAGTGAGACAACCCTCAGGATAAACGGAGGCATGCCTCATTTTGTGTTACGCTCGCGGCGTACCTGAGGGCTGCCTCATCAACGGCGTCATCTTCGATAGGAAAGGTCACCTGAGTCATGACTTCACGCCCTATTCGCCTCGGTCTGTCCCTGATCGGCCAAAGCTCGGTGGCAAGTCTCGCCGAGGACGCGCGTCGTGCCGAACAGATCGGCATCGACGTCGCACTGCTGCCCGACCATCTCGGTCTGCCGGCACCGTTGCCACCGCTGGTTGCGATCGCTCAGGCCGCTCCGACACTGCGGGTGAGCAATCTGGTTCTGAACGCGTCGTTCTACCGGCCGGCACTGCTCGCTCGCGACCTGGCAAGTGTCGATTCCGCTACCAACGGCCGGCTCGAGATCGGCCTGGGTACGGGCTATGTCGAAGAAGAGTTCACCGCAGCCGGTCTTCCCTTTCCCAGCGCGCGAGCGCGGGTGGATCTGCTGACCGAGCACGTGACCGAGATCAGGCGACTCCTGTCCAGCCCGGACTATGCCCCCGCTCCCGTCCAGACGCCGCCGCCGATCATGGTCGCCGGCGTGGGCGACCGCGTGCTGACCATGGCCGCTGCGCAGGCCGACATCGTCGCCATCGCCACCATGGGCAACAAAGAACATCTTGCCGAGCGGGTCCAGTACCTGAAGGCCACAGCGGGCGACCGGTTCGACGACCTCGAACTCGCGTTCAGCTTCTTCCAGGCATCCATCGACGATCCCGATGACCTGTCGATGCTGCGGAGGCTCGCTCCCGGCCGCAGCGACGCCGACCTTCGCCAACTCGCCACCTTCCTCGGCGATTCCATCGATGAGGCGGCCGACCGAATCCGTTGCCTGCGAGACGAGTTGGGCATCAGTTACTTCAGCTTCGTACGCACACCGGGCCTGTCCTGGGACACGCTCGAGAAACTGATTGCCGCACTGAAGTAGCCGTGGCCGAGCGGTAGCCTCTAAAACCTAGTACTCTTTAGTTTTGAACGATAGGTTCGGTGCAAGCGCCTGGGGATCGACCGGATACGGAATCCGTATGACGAAAGGACGGCGACCTATGCGATGGGACCAGAGTTTTCGGTGGGGCGTGGCCGGTTCGGCCTTCCAGTCCGAGGGCGATATGCCGCCCTGTAACTGGCAGATCTACCTGACCGACGGTCAGCATCCGGATCTCGAGCCCTATCGCGAGGCCGTCGACTTCCGGCACCGCTACCGCGAGGACATCGCGCTCGCCAAGGACCTCGGCGCGCAGGTCTTCCGGTTCGGCGTGAACTGGGCCAGGGTGGAGCCCGAACGCGGGCGGCGGTCCGAGGAGGGCTGGGCGTACTACCGTGACGTGGTCGCCGCGATCCGCGCGGCCGGCCTGGAGCCCATGCCGACCCTGGACCATTTCGTCTATCCCGCATGGATTCTCGACGACGGCGGCTGGGTGGCGCCCGCCACGGTCGATCGCTTCCTCGCCTATGTCGAGACCGCGGTTCGCGAACTCGGCTCGTGCCCTTGGTGGCTGGTGTTCAACGAGCCTGCGGTGAACATTGTCATGGATACCAAGATGCGCGCGCTGACGCCGAAGCAGAGCGCGGCCATGGCCGCCAATATCGTGGCCGCGCACCAGCGGGCGTACGCGGTGATCAAGTCCGCGTATCCGGACGCCGCGGTGTCGAGCAACGAGGCCACCGGAAACCTGCCAGAGGCCCTGCGGGTTTCGGCCGATGCCGCCTTCCTGGACCAGGTGGCAGACGGGTATCTGGATTTCCTGGGACTCGACATCTACTACCCGAATATCGATGCCGAGGGCATGGCGCAGCTGGCACTGGGCACACCGTGGAACATCCCGCAGCCGCCGGACGGGATCGGTTCTGTCACAGGCTATTACGCCGAGAAGTATCCCGAACTCGCCATCTTCGTCATCGAATCCGGCATGCCGACAGACAACGGAGCACCGCGGGCCGACGGGCTGACCCGCAGCCAACAGCTGCTCAATGTCGTGGACTCCATCGGCCGGGCGCGCGAGCGCGGCGTCCCCATCGTCGGCCTGTTGTACTGGAGCCTCACCGACAACTACGAATGGGGCAGCTACCGGCCACGTTTCGGGCTGTACTCGGTGGACGCGGCAGGCGATCCGACCCTGCAGCGCGTTCCGACCGACGCGGTGGAGACCTTCCGTAAGGTGATCGCGACGAGCGACTGGTGAGCCCGCCGGCAAAACCCGGAGCGCGACGCGGCCCCTACGCCAAGGGGCTCGCCCGGCGCACGGAGATTCTGCAGGCGGCGCTGACCGCCTATGGCGCGGCGGACAATCAGCAGCAGCCTTCGCTGAAGCAGATCGCCGACTCGCTCGGCATGACCGAGGCCGGTGTCCTGCACTATTTCGACAGCAAGGATCACTTGCTGGTGTCGGTGTTGGAGTCGCGCGACGAGGTCGCACGGAAAACCTTCGACCTGACGACCTGGGACGGGATCTATGCGGCCATCCGGCGAACCTACGAAACCCCCGGCGAGGTAAAGCTTTTCGTCGACATGGTGGTCGCGGCCGCCGACCCGAATCATCCCGCGCACGCGTTTCTGACCGGCCGCGACACCGCCTTGCGCGACCTGCTCCGCCTCGTGCTCGGTCAGGGCGGCGACGAAGACGATTGGCAGCCACGCATTCTCGTCGCGGCGATCGATGGCCTGCAGCTGCGGTGGCTGCGTGATCCGCGCATCGACATCCTAGCGGACATGCAACGGCTCGTCGAAGCACTGGCGCCCGGCCGTTCAGCGGCAGCGTCGAACCCCGATCAAGAGGTGTGACATGCTTCACTCGGAAGCATCGATCCGGCGTTCAACCAGGCGTCGACGCTGGTCAGCACCCTCAGGCACAATGAAAACCTAGTGTTCTTTAGTTTTCAAGCGTACGCTCTGATGCATACCAGGTCTTGCCAGAACCGTCATCTCACGGCGGGTTCCACGGTCCGCCCCGACTTTCGAGCGAGGGAAAGCCATGACCAATTCGGTTGCGATTCAGACCGGCCCGTTGCAGGGCATCCCACCCCGCGTCGTCGAACTCGTGGCCGCCGCGGGTCTCACGCCCGGTCTGCTGTTCGAGGGCTTCGGCGTCGGCCCGGACGCCGAGTCCGGCTTGATCGCACAGACCCTCGGCCTGTCCGAGGAGCAGCTCGAGACGATTCGCGCGGCCCTGCGGGACGGATTGCGGACCACGGCGGCCGCGCTGACGGCCGAGCCGGAGTTCGCCGCGGCGCTGGACCGGTTGCCCTTCACCAGTGGCCAGACCGTAGTTGTTGCCGGGGACTCGCTGACCGCCGCTGCGTACAGCTGGGCGAACCTGCTCGGGGTCATCCTGGCCGACCGTGGCGTTCGCCTGGTCAACCGCGCGGTGAGCGGGCGCACCACCACCGAGACTATTCCCGCATTCAAGGCCACTCTCGCGCTCGATCCGGACTGGGTGATCATCATGCTCGGCGCGAACGACGCACGGCGCGAAGGGATTACGGCTGCCGTGCGGATGACCTCGGTGGGCGAAACCGCACGCAATCTGGCCGAGCTGGAACGCATGGCGGCCGAGCAGTCACGGGCAAAGGTGATCGTGATCCCGTCCTTCCTGGTCCTCGATCCCGCATCTGTCGAGGCCAAACGGGCCGGCGGAGACTTCTGGTATCCGGAGGATCTGGTGGCGAGCCGCCGAGCCGTGCTGGCCGCGATTCCGGGCGCGCTGGATGTCTTCTCAGGTCTGGAGGTCGGCTCGGACTACTGGTCGGCGGACGGCGCGCATCCGTCCGAGGCGGGCCAGCAACTGCTGCTGCGGGCCATAGTCACGGCACTCGGCAGCGTCGATGCGAGAGTGTCCCGACCGCGCGCCTATCCGCCGGCAAGCTTCCCGCTCGGCCCGTTCACGCCTTACACCGGCAATCCGATCCTGCAACCGGCAGGTGCGAGCTGGCAGTCGGCCAACCTCTACAACCCGGCAGCCATCGTGGTCGACAACCGGGTGGCCCTGCTCTACCGCGGGCACGCCGCGGACAAGATATCGCACATCGGAATCGCCTTCAGCGACGACGGAATTCATTTCGAGCGCGAGGACGAGCCGCTGCTCTCACCGGAATTCGACTACGAGCGTCACGGCTGCGAGGATCCGCGCATCACCCGGATCGGTGACACCTATTACCTCACCTACACCGGCCACGGCGGCGAATACACCGGCGGCCCCACCGGACCGAGTTCGCTGCTGTGCCTGGCGACTTCGACCGACCTGCGCAGCTGGACCAAGCACGGCCCACTGTTCCCCGACTTCAACACCTGGGGCCCGCTACCCTACGGGCCCGAAATCCCGTGGAACAAGGCCGGTGTCATCCACGCCGAACCGATCGACGGCAAGTACTACATGTATTTCGGCGAGGGCTGCATCTACTACGCCACCTCCGAGGACCTGCTGCATTGGACGCCGTGCCCGCAGGACGAGCCGATTCATACACCGACGCCGGGCAATTGGGACGGCACCCTGGTGGAGATCGGCGCGCCACCGGTCACCACGGCCGACGGACTCCTGGTGTTCCTCACCAACTCGGCCGCCGCGACCTCTCCCCAGGACGTCGACTACCGCTGCGGGCAGATCGCCATCGCACGCAACGATCCGACCCGGGTGATCGCCAAGACCACCCAGCCGTGGCTGCGCCCGGCATCGTTCGAGGACACGCACGGGATGGTCGCCAATGTCACCTTCGTCGAAGGGCTGGTGCACTTCCGCGGTAGGTGGTTCGCCTACTACGGGCAGAGCGATACCACGTTGGCCGTTGCGATCTATGATCCGGCGGTCGACAGCTTCCGGCCATGACCGTGCTGGTCGGCGTCGTCCTGGGACTCACGCTGGTCGCGGCGGCAATCGTCGTGCTGCTCTGCCTGGGAGCCTTCGTCGGCAGGTCGGGTCTCCTCGGTGCGGTGGCTGCCCTCGTAATGCCCACGTTCGCGCCGCATTTCGTGCTTGTGGGGGTGTTCTGTGCGGGTATCGGATGGTGGTCGCAGGCAAAGCATCCCGGCATGGCTGCGGTGCTTCTGATGCTCGGCGGCGTCGGCGCGGTGGGCTCGGCGGTGGTGACGGTGGTGCTGGTTCGTACCGTGCGTGCCGCCGGTGGTTCGGTGAATCCGTTGCGGGCCTTGGCGTTCGGGCCCATGACCGGCAAGGCGGACAGCATGGAAAGGTACGCGACCGTCGACGGTCAGGACCTGAACCTCGAAATCTACCGTCCCACCGGTGATCGGGTGCCGGTGCTGTTCTACATCCACGGCGGCGCGTTCACCGGCGATACGCGCCTACCGGCCACGATGCGGTGGTTCGCCGACCACGGCTGGCTGGTGATCCGCCCGGAATACCGTCTGGCCCAGCCGGATCGGCCTACCTGGGACGTGGCCTCAGTCGACGTGACTCGCGCGTACGCGTGGGCTGTTGAACACGCTGGAGCGCTGGGCGGGGACAGCGAGCGAATGACCGTGATGGGTGAATCGGCAGGCGGGAACCTCGCACTGATCCTCGCGTATCGGCTCGCATCCGGGAAAGAGGTTGTGGCAGAACATCTTCCGGTCCCGCTCGCGGTCGTCGCCAACTATCCGATGGTCAGCCCGCAAGCGGCTCTGGCGCATCATCTTCTGCATATCGACCAGGACGTCGAGCAATACATCGGCGGGCTACCTGAGCAGTTCCCGGAGCGCTACACCGTCGTCGACTGCGCGTCCTACCTCACGCCGCAGGCACCGCCGACACTCGTCCTGCAGGGCACCCGAGACAGTCTGGTGCCGCCCGAATCGGTGTACGACTTCGTGACTCGGGCCGAGCAGACCGGTATGGACGTCACCCTGGTGAAAGTTCCGTTCGCCAACCACTTCTACGACGGCTTGGCCGCCGGATCGCTCGGCTTCCAAGCCTTAACGACGATCACTCGCCGATATCTGACCGCTTCGCGACACCGGAGCCGCTCATGACTCGCTCGAAACACCTGAACCTCACCGCCGCCGCGCTCCAGGTGGCCGAGTTGGTGCTCGGCCTGTTGCCGTTCGCCACCCGGGTGGCAGTGGTCAAGCGCTCATTCGAAATCGAACCGTTCACCCCGCCCGGCAACCTGGCCGAATACGCCGCGAAGGTCGAGGTGCTCGCGGGGCAAAGCTTCCCGGTCACGGATGCGCCGGCCGCATCCGTCGACATCCATCGCCCGAAGGGCTCGGCCTCCGACCGGCGACCCATCCTGCTGTGGATTCACGGCGGCGGCTTCATTGCAGGGACCAGTCGCACGGTCGGCCCCTACGCGACCATGCTTGCTGCCCAGGGTTTCGTCGTTGCGAGCCTGGAGTATTCGCTCGCTCCCGGCCAGCATTATCCGGTGCCGGTGCGCCAGGCCAATGCCGCACTGCACTACCTGCGTGACCATGCGGACGAATTCGGCGGCGACCCGAGCCGATTTTTCGTCGGCGGTGACTCTGCCGGTGCTCAACTTGCCAGCCAGGCCGCCGCTATCGAGACGAATCCCACCTTCGCCCACGCCATGAGCCTGACCGCCGCGGTCGGCCCTCGAGCTCTCCGCGGCACCGTTCTGTGCTGCGGCCCTTACGATATGACCACCGTGGCGACATCCGGCGTCTTCGCGCTGAACACGTTCATGGCAGCCTATGTCGGACAACGGAATTGGCTGAACTTCCCGAAACTCGACCAACTATCGACAGTGCGGCACGTAACAGCTGACTATCCGCCCACGCTCATCACTGTCGGCGACCGGGACCGCTTCGCAAGCCAGTCGCGCGAATTGGTATCAGCCCTCGACCGCCGGTCCGTTCCGACCACCCACGTCTTCTACGAGAACATGGGCCTGAACCACGAATACCAGTACCGCTTCGACCTCCCCCAGGCCACCACGTTCTTCCACACCGCCGTCGATTTCCTACACCGGCACAGCGCAATTCGAAACCCGATCCCACTCTGACGCCGTCGCTGATCCTGCTATGCCGCAGGGCAATTGGTTCCCGAGGTCGCGCCGGCGGCGTAATCGGTTTGCGTGAAACACCGTAACGTCACGGTGGTTTCCGCGGTGTTCGGTTCCGATTTGTCGTTGGTGCCGAGGACGATGTCCTCCGGCCAATATTGATCGTCCAACCACATGCTTGCCATGCCTGGATACGCCGCGTCAGCCGGATTCTGCGGGTAGTCGAAGACGCCGTGGCTTTCGCCGTCGATGAGGAACTCGACGGACCGGTCCGATTGCCGCACCGTGTACCGGTGATCCTGGGCGAGCAGCCGCTCGTCCAGCCGAGTCAGCTGCAGCTGCGCGGTGCCCGCCTTGCGGACGATCAGGAAGAAACCGTCGGGCGCGGCCAGCGTGGTCGGGTCGAGCAGCGGCCGGAGGGGGTCCGAAATCGGCGAAAACCTCGAACTGTGCTGGTATATGAACATGGCCAGGCTGACTTGCGTCGGGTCGCCGATGCGATTGAAGAGCCCGAACGCCATCGAGCCGTTGAGGTTGCCGACATCGGTCCCTTTGATCGAATAGTTCATCGATTGTCCGGCCGTAAACGCTGGCATGCCAACGATTTCGGCGTATCGCCATTGCGCGCCGGTGCCGCTGTCGGGCACGTTGTGGAAGGTCAGGCCGTCGGCATCCGCGGTGAGGGTGTCGGTGCCGTAGTGGATATTGCACCAGTTGTCGGGCTGTGGCGGGGTGAAGTTGTCGGCGAATGTCCTGGTCGGCCCGGCGCCCGTCGCATCATGTATCCCTGACGTGTCCTTGACGCCGACGCAGGTGGGGATGCCTGCGATCGGGGTCGGGTCCACGTCTATCGCCGACGCGGGCGCGGTGGTGCACACGAACGTGACGAAGGCGACGGCGGCCACGCCCGGAAGGTGCCGGAACCGCTGAACTGCGCTGCTAGTGCGCATCGGTCGCGGACGCAGGTTTGTGCTGTTCATGGGACTCCTTTTCGCTGTTGCCTGGACGCCGAGCGGCTATCGCGGCATATTTCGCCGATCTGCCATTGCGCGTTGAATAGGTTCCGGCCGAGCTGGAGAGCATACGAATCCCGGATGCTGACTAAGCGCTTGCTTAGTAACTGATCGCTTGCCCAGTCTGCATCGGCGCGGCGACATCGTCAACCATGTCGATCAGAAAACCCGGACGGACAACCGCGGCAGCCGCGCGCACACGCGGTCATCAGTGGTGTGGGATTCCATGCCCGGAGCGGGATAACATCTGGTGGGGCGGTGTGCTCACCGCCGGTGGTTGTCGAGAAGCGGAGATGAGGTCATGGTCACGGTGCCGGTCCGGATCACGGGTATCGACGCGCGGGTTGCCGAGCGCGGCCCGACGGCGTTGCGCATCGCGGTCGGTGGTCAACTGCGCAAGCTGCGCGAGGCGAGGGGCATCACGCCGCTCGCGGCGGGCGAGCACATCCGTGGTTCGCACGCCAAGATCAGTCGCCTCGAGCTCGGCCGCACCGGGTACAAGGAACGCGACATCCTGGATCTGCTCACCCTCTATGGCGTCACCGAACCGGATCAGCGCGAGATGTTCGTCGATCTGGCGCTCAGGGCGAATCAGCCGGGTTGGTGGCATCGATACAACGATCTGCTGCCGCCCTGGTTCGAGACCTATCTCGGCCTGGAGGGTGCCGCGCAGACGATCAGAACGTTTGAGGGTCAACTGATTCCGGGGCTGCTGCAGACCGAAGACTACACCCATGCGGTCATCGAGGTCGGCAATCAGAGCGCCGAGGCGTCCCGGCGGGTGGAGTTGCGGGCGCGGCGCCAGGAGATCCTCGACGTGGCGGACGGCCCCAGGTTGTGGGCGGTGCTGGACGAGGCGGTGCTGCATCGCCCGATCGGCGGCAAGAAGGTGCTGCGCGAGCAGATCCACCATCTGGTGAAGATGTCGGAGAAGCCCGGCGTGACCATTCAGGTGCTGTCGTACGAGGCGGGCGGCCATCCGGCGGCAGGCAGCTCGTTCACCATGCTGCGCTTCGCCGAGCGCGAGCTGCCCGACATCGTGTATCTGGAACAGCTGACCAGCGCGCTCTACCTGGATCGTAGCGACGATCTGCAGGTCTACCGCGAGGTGATGGACCAGGTTGCCGTGCAGGCGGAAACGCCGGACCGGTCGCGTGCGCTACTGCTGGCCGCTGCCGAGAAGCTCTGAATCCCAAGTCTTTCGACGGCACGGGATGTGCCGTCGGTACCCCGCGTCCGAATCGCGGTGAGTGCAACGATGTCCGATGGTTGTGCGCTTCGCTAACGTTCTCTGGTTGAACGTTCTCGTGGAGGAGTGTGCGGTGACCGCTGAGTCGACCCTCGATGTCTATACCTCGTTGCATCCGCTCGACGATCCGGTGCGGTCCTCGCTGCATGGCGAGCACCGCCGGTTCGCCGCCTGGGTGGGCCGGATCGGTCGCTATGACCCGGAGGTCGCCAGGTTCTTCGGCCATCCGCCGGTACTGGACGACCAGGACTGGGCCGACCTGGCCACCCTGCTCGGCCCCGGCGGCAGCACCGCGCTGCGCGGCGCGGGGCACGTGCCGCCCGCGGGTTGGGCAGTGCTGCAGGATGTTCGATCGGTGCAGATGGACGGCACCGGGCTGCGGGTGGCCGAGGACCCGGAATTCGAGGTGCTCACCGCCGCCGATGTTCCCGAGATGCTCGAACTGATCGCGCGCACCGAACCGGGCCCGTTCGCGGCCCGGACCATTGAAATGGGCACCTACTTGGGTTTTCGCGTCGACGGCACACTGGTGGCGATGGCGGGGGAGCGCATGCACCCGCCCGGCTGGACCGAGATCAGCGCCGTCTGCACCGACGCCGAATTCCGTGGCCGCGGCATAGCCTCGCGCCTGATCCGGGCGGTCGGCGCGGGCATCCGAGCGCGCGGCGAGAAACCGTTCCTGCACGCCGTCGCCCACAACACGACGGCGATCAGCCTGTACGAGACACTCGGCTTCACCCTGCGCCAGCGCTCGCAGCTGACGATCGTGCAGGCGCCGACGCACACGAGTTTTTGAAATCACGCCGATCTGGTTTGTTGTGGCAAACAACCAGCTTGGCACAGGCAACTGGTTCCTACCTCGGGCCGGCTGACGCTCTGGGGTGTCGACCTCATCGATATCGCCGACGCCGCACTCGCCCGGCTGCATCGAGTGTGGTCACAGGATTCGGCGAATCCGACACCACGCCCCGGCCTTACTCGAGCCGGAAACCCTGGTTGCCGAAGGTCTTCCGGATGCCTTGCCTGCCGTGCAGGCTCTCCTTGGTCGAGATCCGCCAGGCGAGGCGGTTCTTCACCCAGTCTTCGGGGAGTTCCTGTTCGCGGTAATAGGCGTTGATCCGGTCCAGGTAGTCCTGGATGGCGTCCTCGCCGGGCGGAGCGTAGGTGTTGCGGTGCACGACGACGTTCTGGCCGTAGCGTGGCTTGATGTCGGCGGGATCGGCGGGGTCGGGTACGCCGATGGCCATTCCGTAGACGGGGAAGGTCCACTCGGGTAGCTGCAGCAGGTCGATGACATCGTCGATGTTGTTGCGCAGGGCGCCGACGAAAGTGATGCCGTAGCCGAGGGATTCGGCGGCGATCGCGGCGTTCTGCGCGGAAAGCGTGACGTCGATGACGCTGGAGAGCGCGCTGTCGAGGTAGGACGTCGCCTCGATGGTGTGCCCGTGAGCCTCCGCCATAGTGATGTTGCGCGACCAATCGGCCACCCAGACCAGGAATACCGAGGCATCCTTGATCAGTTGCTGCCCGCCCGCCAGTTCGGAGAGCCTGGCCCGGAGTTCGGGGTCGTCTACGACGACCACGCTGGTGAATTGGAAGTTGGCCGAGGTCGACGCCGATTGCGCTGCGGCGATGATGAGTTGGAGTTCGGTCTCGCTCACCGTCGCGGTCAGGTAGTGGCGCGCGGTCCGGTGGCGCAGCAGTACTTCGAGCGTGGGGTTCGTCGCGTCGCCCGCATCCGGTGCCGAGGTGCCGTACCGCTTATCCAGTTGCTGCTGAAGCTCATTCGCGATCACGTTGTTCACTGCGTTGTTCCTGTTCTCGTATCGACGTTGCTGACCGGCGCGAGGCGTTACTCGTTCGGTGGCTCCGCGAAACTGGGCGGCAGGGCGGGTGTGCTGGTGAATTGGGCTGCCGCGTGCCGATATCCGGTCCACGGGTCCTCGGCCCACCACGACTGCAGGACGAAGACGAGTTTGGGGTTGTGCTCCTCGTCCTCCAGCCACGCCCGCCGGGCGATGACATCGAATTCGTCGGCGGCGTAACCGGAACGATCGGCCGCGGGACCGGCATACAGGTCGCCGAGTTCCCGAAGCTTGTGCACGGCAGGGATCTTCGTCTCGGCCGCCACGATGATCCGCAGCCCGGCCCAATAGAGGTCGTACACTGTGTCGGCGGCGGCCTTCGAGGTGAGCTGCTCGAGGATGGTCTCCAGGGCGAACAGCGACGTGATGAGATGCAGCACAACGAAATCGCCGGGCACCGCCAGATACAGCAGCGTCACCGCACGACGCACCCGGTCGCGGCGCTCGGTGCCCGAGAACGCGTGCAGCCAGGTGGGTGCGTCGGCCAATTCCGGGATGTCCGCGAGGGCGACGCCCGCGACCCGAGCCTGCAGTCCAGAGCGGCTGAGCTCCGGATGCAGCTCGGTGAAGGAGTTGGTGTCGGTGATCACCCGGTCGACCGCGCCGCGGAAAGCGGGGTCCTGCGCCCAGCCGGAACTCAACTGCAGCAATGAATCCCAGGGATCGGCCGCGGCGACGGCCGGCCGCGAGTCCCGGTCGTCGGCCAGCACCGGCACGAACGAGAACGCGAGATAGGCGAGGCTCTCGGCGGTCATCGCGGGATGGTCGGCCCAGATCGCCCAACCGAGATGGATGGTGGCATGGGTGAAGGCCCCGATCCATCCGTGCAGCAGGTACGGGGCGTACTCGTCGACCGCACCGGCGATCCCTTTGCGCGCGACCTCGTTGTCGAAGAACTCGCAGTAGGCGGCGAAATGCTTTCTTTCGCCGAGGAACTCGCGCCAATTGCTCGTGTCGATGAGTTCGGTGGGCTCGCGTGCCGGTTCGAGCGGAAACCCGTACGGCGTGAGGCGGCAATACGACGTGTGATACTCCCGGATCACCTGCTCCGTCGCGCCGATGCCCGCCAGCGCGATCACCGCGTGCTTGACGTGATTGGTCAGATGCCCGTTGAACTCGATGTGGTAGCTGCGATCATCGAGCAGGTCCGAGACCGCTTTCACGGCTTGTGCAGGCATTAGGTCGTGGCCTCCTGTGCTGTCGGACGCTGGTTGGTGTCGCCGACGGCGAACCCGACCGCGGCCTGCACCAGCGTTGTCGCGAGAAGGACGGTGAGCGGAATGCCCCAGCCGTCCGTGAATTGCTTGAACACACCGATCGCATACGGACCGATGGCGGCGATGAGGTAGCCGACGCCCTGCACCGCGCTGGACAGCAGAATCGCCTGTTCCGGCGAACTCGCGCGCACGGTGATGACGGTCAGCGCCAAGGAGAACACCGAAAGTCCGGTGCCGAGCACGATCGACCACGCCAGTGGCGCGGCCTCGGGCGCGACGAGGAAGCCGAGAATCCCGGCCGCGCTGCACAGGCTGAACCCGGCCAGCCAGCGGGCGCGGTGCGCCGACCCGGCCACGATCGGCGGCACCACGAAACTGATCGGCACCGCGACGCAGGTGAGAATGCCGAGGTACCCGCCGGCCAGGTCCGGGCTGACACCGGCGTCGTGCAGTACCGAGGGCAACCAGCCGATGACAACGAAGGCGACCAGCGCCTGCAGCCCGAAAAAGACTGCCAGGCCGACTGTTCGGGTGCGGCGCAGGATCTCGATCGGATCGGCGGAGCCGCGGGGCAGGCCGGTGCCGGTCGGGGTGACCGAGGCCGCCGGGGATCGCCACAGCGCGGCCGCACCGATCGGCGCGAGCACCGCCCACAGCGCGAGCGCCCATTGCCAGCTGTCGAGCGCGTGCGACAGCGGCACCACGGCGGCGAAGCCGATCGCCGAACCCGCCTGCAGTGCCGTGGTGAAGGCGGCGATCAGCGGGCCGGTGTTGCCGATGGTCCTGATCACGGCGGGCAGCAGCACGCCGATGAGCCCGATCCCGACCGCCGCGGTGCAGGTCGCGAGGACGAAGAGCCAGAGCCCGCCCCACGGCCGCACCGCGAGACTGGTCCCGGTCAGCGCCAGCGCCGAGTAGAGACCGGCGCGCAGCGAAATCCGTGCCAGCACAACCGGTGTCGCCAGGCTCACCAGCGCGAAGGCGATGACGGGTGCCGCGGTGATGACCCCGGCCGCGCGCGCTCCGGCACCGAAATACGCTGTCACGACATCTAGTTCGGGCCCCACGGTGGTAACGCCAGGGCGCAGGTTCACCGCCACCGCCGCGACGACGGCGATCAGCGCCACCAGCCGGGCGGTATTCGCCGGATGCGGCACCGCGCTCGCCGGACCGGCCTCGCGGGCGGTCATCAGTAGTTCGGCGTGCGCAGCAGGGGCGTTTCGCCGGGCCGATCGGTGATCAAGGGGCGATAGACCCGCTCCTGCCACCGGTCGCTGCCGACGCTCTCGACACCGATCGACACCACGCCCTCGGCGACGCCGAACGCCCGCGTGACCGCGTCGACGATGTCGGCCTCGAGCCTGCGCGACGCGTCGCCGGACAGTTCGGCGGGGAAGTGCCAGATCTCTACGTGGGGCATGTCAAACCAACTCCCGATCCAAGGTTTCGGTCGCGACTACCGTCGCCACCTCGGCTGCTCCGGCGGTGACGATCTCGTAGTGGTGATACGGCAGGTTGCGCACTCGGCCGGTTCGCAGGCGCAGCGGCACGACCGGGATGTCGGCGAACGACGGGCCGTCACCACGGGCCCGCAGGAACAGACTCTGGTCGAGTAGATCCTGATCGACCCCGATCGGCTGCGTGCGCAGCCGGTAGGTCCGCTCCACCACCGCGACGATCCGCTCGACCATATCCCGCGCGAAGCCCGGCTCGTTCGCCACCATGAGGTCGATGAAGTCCGTTCGCCTGCTGACCTGTTCGTCGAGGTCGGCCGCATAGCCGGGGTCGATCCGGCCGCTGAACACCGAGGCGAGTACCCGCTTGAAATACGCGTTGCGGTAACTGACTTCATCGGTGTCCGCGCTGATTCCGGCAATGACGGGAGAACCCGGCGCGATCAGCACCAGCTGCTCGATCTGGTGGCCGCCGGCCGAAAGGCGTTGGGCCACCTCCGCTGCCACGCGCGCGCCGAACGAGTAGCCGACGACGCGTATCGGCCCGGATAGGCCGAGACTGCGGAACTCCGCGACGTCGTCGGCGATCAGTGCGTCCAAATGGTCATGCGGCACTTCGCCTTTATTGATGCCGCGCGCCTGCACGCCGTACACGAGGTGACCGTCGTTGGCGAGCTCACCGGCCAACGCCCGCAGGCTCATCGGATAGCCGCCGAGCCCCGGCCAGAGCACGGTGACCGGGTCGCCGTCGGCCCCGGCGAGCCGCAAGAATCGCGACGTCTGTTCCGAACCGGTTCGCCGCGAGGCCGATTCGGCCTCGAGCGTCGCGGCAGCAAGCTCGTCCAAGGTCGGCGCGCGGAATATTGTCTGCACGCCCAGGTTGATGCCGAACCGCTCGTTGAGTGCGCGGATCAGCCGCAACGCCGAGATCGAGTTGCCGCCGCGCGCGAAGAAGTCGTCGGCGCGGTAGACCGGCTGATAATCGAGCACGCGAGACCAGACACGGGCCAGCTCGGTCTCCCGCCCGGCCGCGGGCGGATCGCTGGGCTGGGCGGTCGGCGCGTTGAGTTCGGCCGCGAGCCGGATGAGTGTGCTGCGGTCCTGTTTTCCGTTCTGCGACTGCGGAATCCGGTCGAGCACATGAATGGTGGGTGGCACCATGTAGTGCGGAAGTACGGCGCGCAGATCGTCTTTGAGCAGTTCCTCCGGTCCCTTCATGTGCAGCGCGTCCTCCGCCATGCCCGTCGAGCGCAGCTGGTCGGCGGAGACGCGGCCGCCCAGCGCGAAGTAGCTGAGCGAATTCGACAGCGGCCCCTCGGTGAAGATATCCCGGAACCGGCGGGCCGAGGGCAGATCTCGTCCGGTCAGCGAGGAGTATCCGGCCGACATGAAGCCGATGCTGTCGCGGGCGCCGAGCTGCTGCAGGTGCGCCAGTGTGCGACCGAGCTCGGTGAAGCCGGCCCAGCCGTTGTCGGCGTCGGTGGCGAGCACGATGCCGAACGAGGAGTGGTCGTAGGAACGCTGATTGATGGCGATCACGTGCCGTCGTTCGATCTTCTGCTCGGTCAGGAACTCGAGTCCGGCCTCGCCGAGCCGATAGATGCCCGGCCTGGCGTCGCCGATCTCGCCGTGCACCTGGACCAGCACCGTGCGCGGCAGCGCACTGCCGGGATGTGGCGCGTGCGTGGCTATTTCGACGGTGGCGGTCACCACCCCCTTGTCCAGGCCGTCCACGAGCCGCACGCAGGCCGTGCGTATCCGTCTTCCGTAATCGGCGGCTACTTCGTCGAGTACGCCGAGGATGTGGCCCGCCTCGAAGTGCAGCACCTCCCGGACGTTGGTCGAGTAGACGGATTCGATGACCTCGGGCAGCCCGACCAGGTGCAGGTGCAGGCCGGATCGAGTGGTCGAGCCGACTCGGAACAGCGAGTGGCGCAGGGGATGGAAGTAGTAGACCCCGGCAGCGAGTCCGGGGAGTCCGGTGGTCTCGATGTAGACCCGGGTGGCGTTGAGCGCGCCGGGCGAGGCGTAGGAGTACTTGGGCAGCAATCGATTCGGACTGTGGAATGGACCGAGCCAGCGCAGCATCCGGCCCAGCTCGACGGCGGTGAGTGGACCGTGCGAACCGAGTCGAACGTCGCGCGAGGGCAGTTGAGCGAGCAATGCCTCGATCTCGCCGAGATCAAGGGGAGTGTCGGTGAAGGTTCGATAGGTCTTGCGCGCGAAAACCTTTCGCTGCTGCTCGCCGGTGGGTTCGGCCCCGGCCAGCGGGATCTCCGGTTCGGTGGTGAACTGTGGCACGGCGAGGTCGGCCAGCTGCGCGGTGACCTGAACACGGGTCGATTTGGACCGGTGATGCCGCCTGGCTCGGCCCTGGTCCATCAGCGGGGCCTCGTCCGGGTCGAGTTCGATGAAGCCCGCGAGCTGGGTTACGCCGCGCTCGGACAGCCAGGGCACCACCGCGGCCGAACGCACCCAGTGGTGCGCCTCGATCGACACACGGACCTCGTTCGTTTCGACCCGGTGCCCGTTGACCTTGACCTGTTCGTCGTTGCGGCCGACGAACTCCAGCACGCCGTCGTCCCGGCTGCGGGCGAGATCGCCAGTGCGGTACCAACGTTGGGTGTCCGCGGTACCGAAGGCCAGTTCGGCGAAGCGCGCCGCGGTGACGTCGGGCCGGTTGCGGTAGCCCTCGGCCAACTGGATACCGCTGATCAGCAACTCGCCGATCTGCGCTCCCGCGACTGGGCGGTCCGCCTCGTCGACGACAACGGTGGTGCAGCCGTCGACGGACCGGCCGATCGGCACGATCGCGGCATCGGAATCGTCGGCGCCGGTGAAGTCGTACCAGGTCGCGTTGATCGTCGCTTCGGTCGGCCCGTACAGGTTGATCTTTCGCGGCCCTGGCAGTGCGGCACGCAGGCGCTGGGCCAGTGCGGAGGGTAGCGCTTCACCGCCGCTGACCACCGTCCGCAGCGAAGTGGCGGCACTGATGTCCGGCAGTTCGACCAGCTCGGCCCACATGGTCGGCACGCATTGCAGCGTCGTAATCGCTTCGCTACGAACGTGATCCAGCAGGCCCTCGGGGCTGGTATGGGTGCCTGCGGGTGCCACCACGATCGTCGCGCCACCGGCGTTGGCCAGTAGTTCCCACTGCGCGGCGTCGAAGCTGACCGGGGTCTTCAGCAGAATCCGGGCGCCCGGCCCCAGGGCGAGTTCGGCGCCGATCCAGGTCATCTGGTTGACGATCGCGCGATGCGAGATCACCACGCCCTTAGGCGATCCGGTGGTTCCTGAGGTGTAGATCGTGTACGCGGCGCCCGTTGCGGTCGCGGCATTGACGTCCTGCGCTGCGGGTTGTTCCTCGGGCAGACGCACCGTCGGAGTGGGCAGAATGCGGCGTGCGAGCGCGTCCGTGCTCGGATCGGTCACCACCATGCGCAGGTCGCTGTCGGTGGCCATGTAGGCGAGCCGTTCGGCCGGATAGTCCACGGCCAGTGGCAGATACGCGGCGCCCGCGCGCAGGATCGCCCACACCGAGGCGACGAGATCGACCGAGGGACTCAGGAAGACGCCCACCGTGTCGCCCGCCAGCACCCCCGCATCCCGTAAGGCTTGGGCGCCGGCCGAGGACCGTGCCGACAGCTCGCCGTAACTGAGCGCGCGTGAAGTGTCCACGCAGGCAATGGCATCCGGGTCGCGCAGCACGTTGGCGTCGAGCAGGTCGACCAGGGTGCCGGCCTGCCCCGTCTGTCCGTGCACCTCACGCACTCCTGGTCGTGCCGTGGAACCGGTCGCCGAAGTCGCCGATGCCCGGCGACATGAAGGCCTCGTCGGTCAGCGTGTCATCGATGTGTGAGGTGACGATGCGCAGGTCCGGTCGCCGGGACAGCACCGTGGCGAGGGCCTCGGGACAGGTCAGCACATTCACCACGATGATCCGGTTCTCCTCGACGCCGGCCGCGATCAACTCGTTGACCGCGGTCAGCAGCGTGCCGCCGGTGGCAATGGTGGGATCGAGCAGCAGTACCTCGTTGCCCGCGATGTCGGGCGGCAGCTTGCGGTACAGCAACGTCGGCTGTTTGGTGACGGTGTCGCGCTGGATCAGGATCTTGCCGAGCCGCGCGTCCGGCCTGATCTCCCGCAGCCCGCTCTCCAGCGCGTCACCGGCCCGCGGGATCGACACCGCGTACAGCGTGGGCGACGCGGGCTCGAGCCCACGGAACACCCGGCCGGTGGGCGTGGTCACCGCGCGCGGCCGGTGTTCCAGCTGCGACAGCGCGGTCTCCAGCAGCAGCCGGATGATGCGCTGGGTGGCCCGGACGAAGCGCTCCTGGCCGGTGCCGGCGTCGCGTGCCTCGGTGTGCAGGGTGATGAGCTCGGGGAGTTTGGGCAGCTCGAAGACGTTGACGCCCAGGTACGGAACGATCTGTGCGGGCTCGATCGTCGGGCGAGTCCATGCGGTCATGAGCTGATGTCGCTTTCCACTCGGGTGAGGACGATGTTCGTGACATCGTCGAAGGTGTGCGCGAGCGCGTCCGGTGCCGTCGCGGCGATCTGCTCGGCCGAGTACACCCCGTAGGTGACTCCGATGGTGAAGACGCCGATCCCGGCGCCGAGACCGATATCGCTTGCGGTATCACCGATTACGGCACCGCCCGGACCGGCCTCGATCAGGCCGACGGCCGCCAGCGCGGCATCGGCGCTGTCCCGGTGTGGTTTCGGGTGTGCCACGTCGTCGGCGCCGACCACCACGGCGAAGTAGTCGCGGATCCCCGCTGCGGTCAGGATCAGTTCCGCGCTGTGATGCTTCTTGGTCGTGACGATGGTGAGGATCAGTCCGGCGTTCGACAGCCGTTCCAGCCCGGGGCGTACGCCGGGGAACAACAGGTCGGCCGCCTTCGGCACGATGATCTCGCGGAAGCGGGTCAGGTACTCGGACGAAATCGCCTGAGCGGTGGACGATTCGGGATCGCTACCGGACAACGTGGCCGCCATCCGCTCCAGCGGGGCGCCGACGAGCGCACGGGTCGCGTCGAGACCGGGATGCACTCCGGTGACCGATTCGACTGCCGCGGAGAACTGTTCGGCGATCGCGCGTGGCGTGTCGAGCAGCGTGCCGTCCAGGTCGAACAGCAGCGCCGAGCGCGGCGCGGTCGATGATTCATGCGGCATGGGTGGCTCCGTGTTCTAGTGCGGCGCGGGCATTTTCGATTTCCGCGGCCGCCTGCGCGGTACTGATCAGGACCGCTCGATTGGCGGCCGCGGCGGCACCGCCGGTCGCCGCGTCGACGGCCCGGAGCACGAAGGTGGTGACGGCGGGCCCGCTGATATTCTCCGCGTCCGCCTGGGCGAGTGCCTGCTGGATCGCCGTTTCGACGGCGTCGCTGTCGAGCGCGTCGGCGGACGCGATCGGATGGGTGATCAGCAGCGAACCCGCACCGGCGAAACTCAGGTGCACGCGGGCGATTTCGGCGATGTCGTGGGGATCGTCGATGCGCAGCTGCGCGTTGTAGCCGCTCTCGCGGCAGTAGAACGCCGGGAACGGGAGATATCGGTATCCGATCACCGGGGTGCCCTGTGTCTCGAGGAACTCCAGGGTGCGGCCCGCGTCGAGGATCTTCTTCACGCCCGCGCAGACCACGATGAGCTTGGTTCGGGCGAGTTCGGTGAGGTCTGCGGAGATGTCCATCGTCGTTTCCGCGCCCCGGTGCACGCCGCCGAGCCCCGCCGAGGCCACGGTGGCGATGCCGATCTGGTTCGCGATGACCATGGTGGCCGAGATGGACGTCGCGCCGAGCGCGCGCCTGGTCACCGCGACCGCGATGTCACGGCTCGTCACCTTCGCGACATCGGTTGCGGTGGCGAGGGTTTCGAGTTCATCCGCAGTAGTACCGACCACGATCCGGCCGTCCGCGATGGCGATCGTCGCCGGGACGGCGCCTGCCGCGCGCACCGCGGCCTCGACCTCCTCGGCGACCGCGATGTTGTCCGGCCAGCGGAATCCGTGTGCCACGACGTTCGATTCGAGCGCGACGACAGGTCTTCGTTGGACGAGCGCTTCCCGGACCTCCTCGGAGAACCGGAACAGCGATGACTCGTGCTCGACGACAGCAGACACGTGGATGAGTCCGTTCGGTAGGCGAGTGATTTCTGGCAAGACCCCCTGATAACGCCATCGTGGGCGAATCGGGTTGTGCTGTATACGGTTTCGAGCATGCTGAATGTATGTATTGTCATCGCTCGATTGTCGGGTGAAACATAGTTTCATTCAGTGTGATCGGAACGCCGAGGGCGTGCCGTGCGCAGGGGTGGTCGCGCAGGTCATTGTCGTAATCCTGGTGCTGCGCTCGCCGCAGGCGCTCAGCCTGTACGGGCGCTGCAATTGTTGCCGCACTGTAGATTTCGGCAGCGTCTAGCACAACGAACGGAGTACTGATGGCACCGGTCGACGATCTTCATGAGCGCCTGGACGCGATCGCCGAGGCGACCGCCGGTCTCGCCGCCGGTGCCGCCGCAAGGGACGCCGAACACAAGCCGCCCACCGAGCAGCTGGCCCAGTTGCTCGCGGCGGGCGTCGGGGCGCTGCGTGTCCCGGCCGAGTACGGCGGTGCCGACGCGACGGTGCTGACCCTCGCCGACGTCCTGATCGACATCGCCGCGGGCGACTCCAACCTGGGCCAGATCTTCCGTGGTCACCTGGGGCTCACCGAAATCCTGCGGTTCGCCGCGCCGGGGACCGCGCGCGAGACCCTGCTCCGGGCGGCCGCCGCCGGGAAGTTCTTCGGTCCGGCGGGTGCCGAACTGAGCACGCCGAACCTGACCGCACTGGCGACCACGCTGGAACGCGTCGATGACCACTACGTCTTGTCGGGCCGCAAGTACTACACCACCGGCAGCCTGCACGCCGACTGGCTCAACGTGCTGGTGGTAGACGACGAGGAGTTCATCTCGGCGCTGGTGCCACGGCATCAGGCGGGCATCACGATCGAGGACGACTGGGACGGCTTCGGTCAGCGGTTGACCGCGAGCGGCACCGCACGCTTCGAGTCGGTGCCCGTCGATCCGGATTTCCTGCTGCGCCATCGCAATCCGCTCGCCAACGACTACATGGAAGCCTTCTACCAGTTCGTGCACTCGGCAGTGCAGGCCGGCATCGCCCGTGCCGTCGCCGACGATCTCGCCACGCTGGTGCGCGGCCGGACGCGCTCCTATCCGTTGGCGTCGACGCCCGAGCCCGCCGCCGATCCGCAGGTGTTGCAGATCGTCGGAGCGGTGCGCAGCAAGGCCTATTCGGCGCGCGCGAATGTGCTGCTGCTGGCCGGTTCGCTCGACGCGTTCGTCGCCGATCCCTCGCCGCGGTCGGCCGAGCGGATACTGCTCGAATCGGCGGCCACCCAGGTCGCGAACACCGAACTGGTCGGCGCCGCGACGTGGCGGCTGTTCGATGCGGGTAGCGCCAGCGCGCTGAAATCCGAACTGGGACTTGACCGGCACTGGCGCAACGCCCGCACCGTCTCGTCGCACAATCCGGCCATCTACAAGGCCGCGCTCATCGGCGATCACGCGGTGAACGGCAACGCGCCGCGCAGCTTCCTCAACAGCGTCGCCGCGAACCGCGCCGAGTCAAGGAACCAGTGACCGGTTCGTAGCAAAGGACACGTCTATGTCATTCTCTCGCAACGGTAGTCGGCCTTCGCTCGTGCTGGTCGTGCTTACCGCGGTGACCTTGCTGGTCGGCGCCTGCGGTGACACCGTCGACAACGAGGTGCGCACCGTGAACGGGCAGAGCTTCGATCTGTCGCCCGAACAGTCGACCCGGATTCGCGCCGGCAAGGTCGACGCGATTGCGGCGAAAGTGCCCCAGGTCATTCGGAATCGGGGCAGCTTGATCGTCACCGGTTCACCCGACACCGGCCCGCCGCTGCGCTTCTACGCCAGCGACGATCGCGCGCTCATCGGCTCCGAGGTCGACTTCGCCTACCTGCTCGCCGACATTCTGGGGCTGAAAGCCGAACTGAGCGCGGCGGATTGGTCGCAGAACTTCGTCCGCATCGATTCCGGTGAGGTGGACGCGTTCATCGCCAATGTCACCGTCACCGAGGAACGCAAGGAGAAGTACGACTTCGCGACCTATCGGCTCGACAACATCGCGCTGGAGGTGCCCAAAGACAGCGACTGGACCTATACCGATCGTAAATCGCTGGCAGGCAAGCGGATCGGCGTCGGCGCCGGCACCAATCAGGAGCAGCTGCTGGTGAAGTGGAGCGACCAGAACGTCGCCGACGGTCTGCCGAAGATCGACATCGCCTACTACCAGCAGACGACCGACTACTACCTGGCGCTGGCGTCACATCGACTGGACGGCTTCCTCGGCCCGAACCCGGTGGCCGTCTACCACTCGGCGACCGTGGGCCAGACGAAGATCACCGCCACGTTCTCCGGTGCGGGCGACGTCGTGCAGGCCGAGATCGGTGTGCTGACCAAGAAGGACAACGGTCTGATCGGTCCCATCCAGGAGGCAGTGCAATACGCGATCGATCACGGCACCTACCAGCGGGTGCTCGACCGATGGGGGCTGTCGAGCGAGGCGGTCAAGGCAGCGCGGGTCAATCCGCCAGGACTGCCGAAGCACGGCTGATTCGGCCATCGCGGATCACGATCGACTTGATCGGAAACTATCGCGCTTGACGATGGACTGAACGGCCTAGCGTTGCGTTCATGGCCGATCACCTTTCCAACGGCGAGCAGCTCGTCGAAATCAACGATGTCGAGTTGTGCGTCGAAACCTTCGGAGACCCGAAGAACCCGGCGATCCTGCTCATCGACGGTGCGTCCGCCTCGATGCTGTGGTGGGAAACCGCACTGTGCGAACGGATTTCGCGCGGCCGCCGGTTCGTCATCCGCTACGACAACCGGGACACCGGAAGATCCACCAGCTACCCGCCGGGGGAGCCGGGCTACCGGTTCGCCGACCTGGCCGGGGACGCTCTCGGCATCCTGGACGCACTGAACGTCGAGCGCGCACACATCGTCTGCCGATCCATGTCCGGCGGAATCGGGCTCATCATCGGAGTGGACCATCCGCACCGGGTGGCGTCGCTGACGTTCGTCTCCACCTCCACCGGCGAGGACGGACTCCCGCCGTCGACCTACGAGCTCACCCTCGCCGAGCCGGACCCCGCCGATTCCGCTGCGGTAGCGGACTATATCGTCGCCTCGGCAAAGGCGGGCTCGGGCGACTCGCCCTACTTCGACGAGAGCGCCACCCGCGCACTGGTCGAACGGGACGTCGCCCGCGCTCGCGACATCGCCTCCACCCTCGTCAACCACTACGCGATGAGTTTCGACGGTTCGTCCCGCGACTTCGCCGCCATCAAGGCGCCGACCCTCGTCGTGCACGGCGACCACGACCCGATTTGCCCACTCCCACACGGCTATTCGGTGTGCGACGCGATCCCCGGCGCGACGTTGCTGATTCTGCCAGGCGCCGGGCACGACCTGCCGAAGCCGCTGTGGGACATGTTCGTCCCGGCCCTGCTCCAGCACACCGGCCAACCGTGACCGATCTCGATCCCACGGCGGTCGTCATCGTGGCGCCTGCCGCGACCTGGCCGTAGCAGGCTGTTCGGCACTCCCGCCCGCTCTGATAGGAACGAACTCCACACTCAGGACTCGGCCGTCGTCTCGTTTCCCATCCGAGTGAGCGCGGCGAGGGCGGCGAGATGGGCGTGATAGGCGGTGCGGCCCTTGTAGCTAAGGGCGAGCCAGGTTTTCGGTTTGCGGCCCACATAGCCCTTGGTGACATTGAGATATCCGGCGGCTTCCAGGGTGGTCATCGCTTTGGACAGGGTGGATTTGTTGAGCTCACAGAGCTCAGTGACGACCATGAATTCGGCTTCGGTGCAGCCGTCGAGGAATGCGGCGAGTTTCAGGCGCGGCAGCGAGGCGAACAGTTCGTTCAGGTCCGCCACGGTCGGATCTTCCAGAGTGCGGTCTTCGGTCGGGCCTCCGCGAACCAGATCCAGCCACCCATGATCAATCCGGCCAGCACTTGCAGCCATATGGTCAGGCTCGGATTTCCGAAGCCGGAGTCCGGAATGAGCAGCACGATTATCAGCACCACCATGAACTTCCACGTCGCCATCGGGGCAGGAATGAGGCCGCGCGCCTGCCGAACTCGGCGCAGCCACCGGGTAACCGCGAAATGCGCCGCGTACGCGGCGATTGAGCCGGCCAGGGCAGTCCAGGCGATCGGGTCGTCGAATTCGAATACCACCGCCAAGCCGAACAGCGTGCCAAACAGTCCGGCGAACACACCGGCCGCGAACGGTCCCCAACTGGGTAAAGCGGCGGCCTCGCGGGCCTGCCGAGTGGTAGCGGCCGCGATCTCCAGGGCCTGCTGCGGTGTCTGTGCCTCTTGCATGAGGTGACCATACATCAACGAGTTTCCACTTGGAAACCTGTTTCCTGTAGTTCCTTGGTCGCGAAGGGATTCGGGAAGATGCCGCTGAGAAGCTCGGAGCCGATGCCGCCCTCAGTTCCTCCTGATCATCCGATCAACGGCAGTCGATGCCGTGGGGCCGCGCCGACCTGTCCGTGGTTGCGGCGTCGGTTATGTCTGGGGTGACCAAGTGGCGGCCAACTGCGGGCTCAGGGTTGCCGCGCTTCCACGCGCCCGTCGTATTCGGCACGGGCGGCGTCGATGTGCGCGAGATGGCTGATGCTCCAATCCAATAGGGGAGCGGTGGCTTCGCGCAGGGTCTTGCCCATCGGGGTGAGCTCGTAACTGACGTGCGGTGGCATGACGTTGTGCACGGTGCGGGTCAGGATGCCGTCGCGTTCCAGGCTGCGCAGGGTGACGGTGAGCATGCGCTGGCTGATCCCGTCGGTGTCTCGCTTGAGTTCGGTGAAGCGGCGTGGCCCATGCCGGAGGTTGCGCACGACCAGCAGCGACCACTTGTCTCCGACGATCCCGAGCACCACCCGAGCCCGGCATGCGTTGTCCGGCTGGCTGTCGGTCGTGGTCATGGTTACCTCCAAGGAACCCGAGCACCGAAATGTGCCTTATTGCCCGCACAGGTCGAATGATGAATGGTGGTTATTGAACAGTACCGAGTTACGAAGAGTAACTCCAGATTTCGCGCGCCGTCGCGCCCTCGAACAGGAAGATCGTGGCAACTATGTCGACATTTCTGCTGGTACACGGTGCTTGGCACAGTGGACGCTGCTGGGAGCGGGTGGTGCCGCTGCTGGAGTCGAAAGGGCACCGGGTGCTCGCGCCCTCGCTGACCGGCTACGGCGACAAGGCACATCTGCTCGGCCCCGAGGTGGGGCTGGACACGCACGTCGACGACATCGTCACACTGATCAACGAGGAGGACCTCCGCGAGGTGGTCCTGGTGGGCCACAGCTATGCGGGACTGGTCATTTCGTCGGTGGCCAACCAGGTCCCGGACCGGATCGGACACCTCGTTTACCTCGACGCGATGGTCCCGACGGACGGCGAAACCGCAGTCGACGTGCAACCCATCAGCCAACACCTGATCGACCTCGCCGCGAATTCCGGCACCGGCTGGCGCGTCCCGCCCCTCCCCGAACGCCCACCACCCTTCGGCCTGTTCGGCGTCACCGACCCGGCGGACATCGCCTGGCTACGCACCATGCTCTCCGATCAACCGGTGCGCTGCCTCCAACAACCGGCCCACCTGAACAACCCCGCCACAACCGCAATCCCACGCACCCACATCCACTGCGTCGGCGCGACCCCACCGGGCATCACCCGCCGCCCCGTCCCCGCCACCCAACCCAACGGCTCTCCGGCCCAAATACGGGAACTACCAACCGGCCACGACTGCATGATCACCATGCCCACCGAGCTCAGTGAACTACTACTCGAACTCAGCCACAGCAGCGTGGACCGCGCCGCCACAACCCAGCATTCCATCCCCTATCAGTCCCACCAAGGGGGCGCGGCATGATCGATAGTCGGCAATTCGGCGGCGCCTAGTGGACCGGGTCAGTACTCGTTCTTGATGACGAAGTAGGAGCCGCGGATGGTTCCGGCCAGTTTCGATTTCTGGCGAGCGAACTTGAATGACGCGAGTTCGGCGGGGACTTCCATCCCGTCGGAGAGTTTGAATCCGACCGCTCGTTTGCCGGAGTCGTCGACGGTGTACATCACGTTGATCGATAGGCCGTTCTGGTAGAAGACGTAGGCGATCCGAATGTTCTCTACCTGAAATGCGGTCGCTTCGAGCGGGGGAGAGGCGATGACGATGCCGCGTTCTTCCTCGAGGATCCGGTTCACCCAGTCGATGGTCGACGTGGCGTCGCTCGCGGGCTCGACCGTGAAGACGTGGTCGTATTTGTTCTTGAAGTATCGAGCCTCGTTCGCCCGTAAGCCAGCGAGTGCGTCCGCGACCGGCGACGACTCCAGGCCTACGGTCGATACGGTGACGAAGTCCACGACATAGGGCATGGCCAATTCCTCCGTGTTCGGGTCCGGTCGGTGGCGTCGGACATCTTCCACCTAGGGGCGGATTCCACGTATGCGCTGGTAAAGACGGTAGCCGACGCAGGGCTGCATGGCGGCGCCGACGCTCGGCCGCAGTGTCGCGACCGAGCCCGACAGTACGATCGCGGACGCCAGCGGCCCGAGATTTCCTCGGGCCGCTGATCGTCGGACGTCGAATTCGCCGCTACCTGACCGAGTTGGCCAACCGATCGGCATAGGGGGCAGTGAATTTTCCGACAATGGGCAGTTCCGCGCGGACACCGCCGGTGTTGTTCGCCCGGACCATGGCCATGATCCAGACGACGAGCGCGAAAACCGCGAGTGCGAACCCGGCGAGGCTGAAGATGATCCCCAGGGCGCCGAGAAGCGAGCCGACGATGCTCAGCACAATATTGACCACCGCGACCGCCCCGAAGAAGACGATCGATTGCGAGGCATGGAATTTCACGTCGGGATCGTTCTTTCCCACAAAGAGGAAGATGATTCCGGTGAGCCATCCCAGCGCGTAAGCCAGGATCGCGCTGGTCTTCTTGTCCAGGCCGGTGGGCTGCGGTTGGTTCGTGGGCAGGTGCGAAGATGTCATGGGTTAAGTAGATGCCGGGCGCGCCCCCTACCGATCCCAGGTTCAGCACGAACCCGCAGGTCACGGGGCGGCCTGCGCGGTTCGATCACCGCGCGGCATTCCATTGCGCTCGACCTACCGAAACCTAATCGGCGGACGCCATTTGGACGACGATCCCACCGAAACGCGCCTCCTGCATGGTCGCGGGATATCCGTCGATAAAACACTCACCGGTCCGGGTGACCTCGACGCATTCTTCCTGCCGCGAGCCGTCCGAATGTTCGAGCGTATCGGTGTAGTAGGCGATCATTCCGCCACTGAGACTGGTATTGAAACCGGTGACCCGGCGCCCGGCCTGATCGGTGGTTCTGTTCAGGCAGTGATCGCAGACTCCGAGGGGGTACCGTGCGTCGTAGATCGCCGGCCGCGCTCAGCGCGAGCACGGGTGGGTGTATCGGCGTCCGGGATCCGGTTCTTGCAACAGGAAATCATTGCGGGCGAGGACTTTACGCCCAGAATCCCCAGGGTTGCGGCTGCGCAACAGGCCGATGAGAACAAACTCGGCATAGTCGGCTGTCTCGGCATCGATCGCGGTGCGCTGCGGCATCTCATCGATGCGCGTGCGTCCGGCATCGTAGGCTTCGAGCGCTATCAGCTGCGCGACCGAGAGTTCACTGTCGGGGATGTCTCTGCTGGCGTGTTCTGCTCGCGCCAGGTGTTCGGCGATCACCGTGTCGATGGTGCGTCCGGGCGCCGACAGCAGCCCGCTGCCGTAACCCGCCGCGGTCACCAAGACATAGCCGTCCAGATCACGACGATCGGTTGCGATCGTCTGTAGGAACGCGAAACCTCGCCCGTAGCGGGCATTCTCGAGCCCCTGGTGGGGGTAGGGAACGAGAGTGCCGGGATCCCGCGCCTGATCGCGCGCGAACCGCAGCGCCTCATCGTAGGTCGGCGGCGAACTCAGGTCTGGCCGTTGCATGACCGCCAGCCTATCGAGCCGAACGTTTCGAGGGCTGACACAGATTCGGCACCACAAAGTCCGCTGACAATCACGACAGGAGATGTCGTGATTATTTGAAACGCTGAACGCGGCGACTGTCGGAAGGCCCGATCGGTCACGTCTCGAAGGAGCATCAGGTGAGTTCTGGCGTCAACCCGTGCATCGTGTTCAACGGCAACGCGCGGCAAGCGATGGAGTTCTATCGGGAGGTTTTCGGCGGCGATCTGACGATCGGAACGGTCGCGGACTTCGGCTCGCCGGAATCGCCCAACGCTGACACCGTCATGCATGCCCATCTCGACACGAAGGCCGGCTACACGCTGATGGGCTGGGACTTCCCCGACGACCGTCCCGACCACCCGCCCTATCGCCCAGGCAACAACGTTGCGGTCTTCGTCGGTGGCGACGACGACGAACTCCGCGACTACTTCGAGCAGCTTTCGGTCGGCGGCACCGTCACGTTGCCCCTCGAAAAGCAGGCGTGGGGCGACGAGGCAGGCTCGCTCGTGGACCAGTTCGGGATCAACTGGATGTTCAACATCACAGCCCAGCAGCACTGATCCGGGCTCGCAGCCGAAGGCGATCCTCGGCACGACTTCTCGTCACTGTCCCACCTGTCGAGTCGTCTGGGGATTCGACAGGAAACTGGTCGAGTGTTATTGGCAGACAATGTAATCGACCAGCAGAGGCAGGTATTCGCTTGGTGCACAACATAACTGGGGAAAACATCGCCCCGGTTTGTTGCTACCGTTACGGAACGCCCGGGCAGTAGGCCGGGGATGCGGCCCGACGCCCGGCGTGCTGAGGACGACCCGCTGCGTGGTCTGAATTCCTTTCCGACACAAGAGGAAGTCGTGTTATGGCCGAGTATCTTCGGACCGCCGAACGGCGGGCCATCATGCCCAGGAATTGGATCATGAAACTGGCTGTCGCCGCGGCGGCGGCGTTCGCCGGCCCGGCCATGCTGGTCAGCCCTGCCATGGCGGACCCGACCCTGAAGCTCACCGTCGACAACAAACAGCACGTCAACGCCGACGGCAGTGCACAGATCACCGGCACCTACACCTGCACTGCCGTCGGTCGGGTCAACAGCGCCAGGTTCGGCTTCTTACATCAAGACAACGTCCAGGGGGACGCGCCTGGTGGGCGCGGGATAGTGACCTGTGACGGCGCCGCCCACCCCTACACCAGCGACGTCGCGGCGCCAGTGACTTTCCCGTACCAACGCGGCCCCGCCACAGTCGACGTCACCTGGGATTTGTACAGCGCCGACGGAAGCACCGAGGTCAGACTCACCGATGTCCCCGTCACCCTGCAGTTGTGAGATTCGAGCCTGCCCGCGCCGGCGCCGCGGCGCGCGTAGTGGAGTGCGGTCACTCCCTCGGCGCTCCTGCGGCGGGATCAGCGTGGCGTCTCGCTGCGACCGTTGGCGGCGCGCCCGTACGTGTAGTGGATGAGTCCCTGGTGATACTTGCCCACGTTGTCGTATAGGGCGCGAGCCGGGGCGTCTTCCAGCGTGTTCCAGTAAAGGCCTGGGAAGCCGTGCTTTTCGGCGTCTTGCGCTACCCACTCGATCACTGCCGTCGCTACACCCCGCCGCCGGACTTCCGCGTCGACGAACAAGTCCGCCAAATAGCATTTCCCTCTGTACCAGATGCTGGCGTGGAACACGTAGTGGGCGATCGCGACCATCTTGCCGTCCAATCGGGCGGCGATCCCGCGTATCTGCTCGTCGTCGAGCAGGCGTCGCCAGGCACGTTCGTAGTCGGCGTCGCTTCGTTCGACGGCGAAGTAGAGATCTTTGCCACGTGCCAGCAATTCCCAACTGGCGCGGTCGGATTCAGTCAGGAGGCGGATTTCTACCACGGTGACCATCCTCTCATCCCCGATCGACAGCGGCAGAACGTGATTGAGCGCGTGGTGGCGGGGTATGGCCGGTGCGGACCCGCCTGCGTTGCCGGGAACCTGACACAGATCGATCGACGGACTCCACAGGGGAAAGGAACGAACGCGATGACAGATACCCTCGTCGACCTCACCCTCGACAGCCAGGTAGCGCGACCCGCTGCTCGGCTCCAGTCAGCACGAAGCGGTGTGAGTTCGACTGCCGCGACCGTCTGGCGCGACGCCAAAACCGTTCTGGTGACCCGGATCAGCGGTCCGCGGCAACTGACGACGGTGCCACGACTGGTCATTCCGATCGGCGACACCCAGCTCGCCTTCCGGGTGTCGTCGCAGTCTGAAGAAGCCGAAGAGCTGGCGCGTGACGGCCGGGTGGTCGTTCAGCCCGGCGACCGGCGCGGCAATCCCGCTCTCGGCTCCCACCAGCGGCAAGGCCAAGCCCAGTTGGTGACTGCGGGCAGCCTCCTGCCGCATGTCGAATCGGAGATCGCCGCGAAGTACCGGTGGCGAATTCCGATGGCGCGCTTCGCTCATCGCCTCGGCCACGGCGGCGCACGCTATGCGGATGTCGTTGTTCTCGTGACCGTGGCCGAGCCGAGCCCGATACCCATGCTGACGCAGTGATACGCGAGGTCAGGCAAGCGCATGGAGAACGAGCACGACTGACGTCGCGATCGAGAACGCGAGGAAGACTTCATGACGCCGGACTGGAGCATCGCCAGACCGAGCAGGACGGACAGGATCAGCGAACTCGTCGCGCTGTCCGGCGGGATCTCTCCGGCGACAATTGCTGTGTCCCCGGCCTTTTCGCCTCAGTGGCGGCGCGCACGGAGCCCGTTGATGAGGATCGACAGCAGCCGCGGCCCTCGTGCGTCGAGTTCGGCGTCGTCCAGCCGCGACAACCAGCTGATGAGCACGATGACGTCGCGGGCTTCGGCGTCGTCACGGATACTGCCGTCCGCGCGCCCCGCGGCCAGCAGCAGTTCCACCGCCTCGCCGATCGGACCGAGGCTGTGGGCGGCGAGGTCGCGCCAGGTCGCCGCCTCGAAGGCGGCGAACACGTCGCGCTTGACCCGGGCGTAGGCGGCGACCCGGTCGAACCACGCGGCCAACGCCTCCAGCGGCCGATGCGTTGCCAGCAGGCGTGGAGCCGCGGCGACCACCTCGTCCACCTCCTGGCGATACACCTCGGCGAGCAGATCCTCGCGTGTCGGGAAGTGCCGGTACAGCGTGCCCTGCCCGATACCGCAGGCCTTCGCGACCGCGTTGAGTTTCAGCTCTCCGGGCTCGCGCACTAGATCGCGGGCCGCTCGCAGGATCAGTTCGCGGTTGCGTTGTGCGTCCGCACGCCGCGTCCCGCCGCTCTTGACAGAAGCGGACACTTGTCCGCTAAGGTCGTCAGGGTAACCGGACATGTGTCCACTCTAGTCGAAGGATTCTTATGACCGTTCAGGGCAAGGTTGTCGCCATCACCGGAGCGAGCAGCGGAATCGGTGCGGCGACAGCCCGCCACCTCGCCGCACTCGGCGCGGCCGTCGTACTCGGCGCCCGCCGCACCGACCGGCTGGACCAGCTGGTCGCCGAGATCGAAGCCGCCGGCGGCCGCGCGGCCGCGACACGAGTGGACGTCACCGATCCCGAAGACCTCCGGTCGCTCGTCACCGTCGCCGTCGACCGTTTCGGCAGCTTGGACGTCTTGGTGGGCAACGCCGGGATCAGCAAAATCAGCCCCGTCGCCGACCTGGACATCGAGGGCTGGTCGGCGATGATCGACGTGAACGTCAAGGGGATCCTGTACGGGATCGCCGCGGCGCTGCCGGTGTTCCGTCGCCAGGGCAGTGGCCACCTCGTCACCGTCGTCTCGACCGCCGGCCTGAACGTCGTGCCCACCCAGGCGGTGTACGCGGGAACGAAGAACGCGGTCCGCACCCTCTTGGAGGGACTGCGGCAAGAAAGTACCGACGGGGTGCTGCGGACGACGTCGATCTCTCCGGGCTACGTCCGCACCGAACTGGTCGACAACGCCGTCGCCGATCCCGCCGTGCGCGAGCAGATGAGCCGGAGCATGGCCGATCTCGGTATCGACCCGATGGCGGTGGCCCGGGCGATCGCCTTCGCGATCGACCAACCCGACGACGTAGAAATCGGCGATCTGACCATTCGGCCGACCCGCCAGGGCTGAACCGCATTCATCGAGAGATGTTGGCGGCCAACCGATCAGCGGTTCGCGTCCCTCAGCGAGGTAACGGTGGTGGCGGTACCTTGGCGTTACGATCTCGCCCGACATTCGTTGGGAAGTCAGCGGGACTGGCGGGCTGACCGGGATGCGCGGGGAGGTAGTAGTTCCACGCAGTCCGCTCGTAGCGGGGTCAGTATCGCCTCGGTGATGTCTTCGAGCTGGTGGGCTTGTGCGGAGGTCAGGTGTGCGAAGAGATGGCTGCGGACCTCGGCGGTGTAGCCCGGCTCTGTTTCGGCTACTACCTGGGCGCCCGAGGTGGTCAACCGAGCGAGTGTTCTGCGGGCGTCATCGGGGTCGTTGCTGCGGGTGATCCATCCGCGCGCCTGGAGTCGGGCCACGATCCGCGACAGGTGAGACGGGGTGACGCTGGCGGTGGCGGCCAGGCGGGTCATGTGCACTTCGCGATCTTCGCTGAGCGAAAGCCACCGCAAGACTTGGTATTCCGCATGGCTGAGTCCTGCGACGCGTTCCAGGTACGCATCCAACTCGGCAGGCAACCACATCATGACCCCGATGAGCAACGACCACGTGCGGTCCTGCTGAGCCGACAGTCGCTCCTTACTACCCATGCCGCCATCTTAGCGATACTTGCCGCAGCAAGCATTCCTGCGTACATTTGCTTTCCGTGGCAAGGAAATCCTTGCCGGGACAGGAGACCCTGATGCAGGCTGCACGCTTTCATAGATACGGCGACCCCGACGTGCTGATCGTCGAGGACGCTGCCGAACCGCACGCCGCCCCGAACTCGGTACGGATCAAAGTGCAAGCGGTGAGCGTGAACCCGATCGATTACCTGCTGCGCGCCGGTGTCCTGCGGGAGATACTTCCCCTCGCGCTGCCGGCGATACCTGGACGCGACGCCGTCGGAGTGATCGATGAAGTCGGAGCGGGAGTGTCGAACGCGAGTGTCGGTGACCTGGTTTTCGGTCTCGGTGGCGTGAGTGACACCACGGCGGAATTCGCAGTGCTGACGGCATGGAGCGCCGTCCCGTCCGAGTGGTCCATCGAGCAGGCCGCCGCCGCGGGCCTTGCCTCCGCTACGGCGGCCGGGGTGATCAACGCGCTTGGGGATTTGAGCGGTCGGACGCTACTGATCGAGGGTGCTTCAGGCGCAGTAGGAAGTGCCACAGCCGCTTTCGCGCTGGCCGCCGGAGCTCGGGTGATCGGCACCGCCCGACCCGCGAACCATCACTACCTCACCGACCTCGGTGCCGTGGCGACAACCTACGGGCCGGGTCTGGCCGACCGCGTCACCGCGCTGGCTCCGGAGGGGATCTATGCGGCTTTGCATGCGGCGCCGTCTGATTCGTTGCCGGACCTGGTGACCATCGTCGGCGACGCTGGCCGCGTCGTTACTGTCATCGATAGAGAAGGAGCTGAGCGTCTAGGCGTCCGAGTCGTGGACGCCGTCAACGACTCCGCTCTCCTCGACCAAGCCGCCGACCTCGGCCGGCGCGGCCTGTACACCCCGCGCGTCGACCGCGTTCTGCCCCTTTCATCCATTCGGCAGGCGCACGAGCTGGCCGCGAGCGGTGCGGGCAAGATCGTGGCCACGCTGAACCGAGCGTCGCTCCGCGATTGAATCCGCTTGGTGCGAACGATAATTCGCTACATCTGCGGCAGCTGCTCGCCCTGTACCACTTCGATATCGAGGTCGATCTTGACGGTGGTGCCGACCGCGGCGACGCCCGCGCGGACGAGGACGTTGTAGTCGATGGCGAAATCGTTGCGGTGTAGCAGGGTTTCGGCGTGGAACGCGGCACGGACGCCGCCCCACGGGTCGGGGCCGCAACCGCCGTAGGTGACATCGAGGTCGATCGGGTGGACCTGTCCGTGCAGGGTGAGTTCGCCCGCCATTACCCAGGTGTCGCCGCCGGTGCGGCGAAAACTGTTGCCGGTGAAGCTGATCACCGGATATCGCTCGGTGTCGAGGAAGTCGGGGGAGCGGAGGTGGTCGTCGCGCATGCCGATGCCGGTGTCGATGGTCGCTGCCTTGATTTCGGCGAAACCGGTCGACTCGCTGAAAGTCTCGGCGATGTTCAGTCGGCCGTTGACCTCGGCGAAGCGGGCCTTGATGCTGGCGATGCCCAGGTGACGTGCGGTGACGATCACCGTCGAGTGCACCGGGTCGATGGTCCACGGTCCCGGCGGCGGGGTGGCGACGACACCTGCCTCCGGTTCCATGGTGATCTCGCCGAGCCGGCCGGAGCCGTCGCCGGCGGCGCGGGCCATCTGCGCCACCGGCCGGAACCCGGGAGCGGTCACAACGGCGGTGTACGTGCCGGGGGTCAGCGGCTCGGTGCGTGCCGTCCCGGTGGCATCGGTCGCGGCCCGCGCGACCTGGCGGCCGCTCATATCGGTCACCGTCAGCACCGCATCCGGCACCGGCCAGCCGTCCGCGGTGTGAATACGTGCTGTCAGCCCACTCATGACCGTGCTGTCTCCGAGAAGCCCTGGTCCTCCGTGGTCACGCCGTCCGCCTCCTCATAGCCGAACCGCACATCGTGCGTGATCTCGTCACCGGCCAGGGTGACCTGGCTGGTCACCGGCGGATAGCCGCGGGCGACCACCGTGTAGTGCCCCTCGGGTAGATCGCGCAGGACGTACCGGCCGTTCTCGTCGGTGCGGGTAGTGGCGATCGGTTCGCCGGCCGCGTCGAGCACCGTGACGTACGCGTCCGGCACCACCCGCCCGTTGGCCGAGGCCGACCCGGCCAGCACGGACATCGGCGAGAGCTCGATGTCGTGCTGCAGCTGGCCGCTGTCGGGCACGGTGAGTGTAATCGCGCTGGGCCGCATGCGTTCTGCGGCCGCCACCAGGGTGTAGGTGCCCGACAGCACACCGTGGCAGAGGTAGGCGCCGTCACTGTCGGTGACCGCCGCGCCGACGACCTCGCCGCGCATATCGGTGAGCGTGACCGTCGCGCCGGGAACGGGAACCTGACGCCCGGCTGTGCGCACCACGCCGGACAGCTCACCGGATCCGAGCAGCGTGAGGTCCAGTGCTTGCGGCTGCTCGCCGACGGTCACGTTCACCGCCGCGGGCTGCAGCCCGCCCGCCGACACGATCAAAACGTATCTGCCCGCGCCAGGCGCGCCGATACGGTAGCCGCCGTCCGAACCGCCGGTCGCCCGCGAAACCTGGTGTCCGCGTTGGTCGATCAGTGTCAGTGCCGCACCGGTGACCGCGCGGCCGTCCTCGCGGCGGATGCTGCCGCCGATCGAACCGACTTCTCCTGCGGAGAATCCGGCGGCCGAATTCGTCACGGCCGGTTGGCTGACCACCGCCGGGGTCAACTGTGCCCGGCTGCCGTTGCTGCGCCCGACCGCACCGGCCAGCACCGGTTCGGGCTCGCTGAGCGCCTGGGCGGCACCCTCCCAGACCTGCGCGTCGTCCCACGAGTCGGCGCCCACCGCGACCTTCTCACTGGGCTCAGGGGCAGGCGCCCCGGCATCCTGCAGCGGAATCTCCTTCATGAAAAGCAGTACCACACAGGCCAATAGCGCCACCGCGGCAGCGGAGTAGAAGACCCCGTGCAGGGAGTCGGTGAAGCCGATCAGGATCGGCTGCTTCACCGCGTCCGGCAGCGCGGCGATACCGCTCGTGTTGCTCTGCAGGCTGTCGAGCTGGGCAGGCGCGAATCCCGGCGGCAACCGCCCGCCGAAGGCGTCAATGATCTTGTGCGGCAACAAGTTGAACATGATCGTCAGGAACACCGCGACGCCGAGCGTGCCGCCCATCTGACGGAAGAAGGTCGCCGACGCGGTGGACACCCCCATATCGGAGGGCGGGCCCGCGTTCTGTGCCGCGATGATCAGCGTCTGCATACAGCCACCGAGACCGAACCCGATGATGCCGCTGTACAGCAGCGGCTGCCACACCGGACTGTCGAACAGCACCTGCGCGTACAGCGCTGCGCCGCAGGCGATGACGAAGGTGCCGACCACCGGAAGGAACTTGTATCGGCCGGTGATCTTGGTGACCCGCCCGGCGATCTGTGAGCCGATCATGATGCCCGCCACCAGCGGCAGCATCAGCAGCCCGGCCTTCGTCGGCGAATAACCGCGCACCACCTGCCAATACAGCGGAACCATCGACAGCGCGCCGAACATCGCGACGCCGACGATGAACCCACCGGCAATGGTGACGCTGAACGTCGAACTCTTGAACAGCCGCAACGGAATCAGGGCCGCGTCCTTCATCAGATATTCGATGAAGACGAACAGCAGCAGTCCGACCGCTCCGATCGCGTAGCAGATGATCGCGCGGTTCGACCCCCAGCCCCAGCCGCGCCCCTGCTCCGCGACGATCAGCAGCGGCACCACACAGATCGCCAGCGCCACCGCACCGAACCAGTCGACCCGGTGATTCTGTCGCTGATGGGGCGTATTGAGCACTCGGAACACCACGGCCAGCGCGATCACGCCGATCGGCACGTTCACCAGGAACACCCAGCGCCAGCCGTCGATCCCGCCGAGGCTGTCATAGCTGGACAACCAGCCGCCGAGCACCGGGCCGAGCACTGTCGCGCTGCCGAACACCATCATGAAATAGCCCTGATACCGGACCCGTTCGCGGGGCGGCACGATATCGCCGATGATGGTGAACGCCAACGACATCAGGCCACCCGCGCCGAGGCCTTGCAGGCCGCGGAAGCCGGCGAGCTCATACATCGAGGTCGCGAACGTGCAGGCGGCCGAGCCGAGCACGAAGATCCCGATCGCGGTGAGATAGAACGGCTTTCGCCCGTAGATATCGGCGAGTTTGCCGTACAGCGGGGTGCTGATGGTCGCGGTGATGAGGTAGGCCGTGGTGGCCCAGGCCTGTTCGTTGAAACCGTGCAGGCTGTTGGCGATCCGCACGATCGCCACGCTCACGATGTTCTGATCCAGTGCGGCCAAGAACATGCCGAGCAGCAGGCCGGACAGGATCGTCATGATCTGCCGGTGCGAGAGTGCCACTCGCACAACGGCAGTCGAGTCCGGCGGTGCCTCGATGGTCGGGTTCGTCATATTTCAAAACCTATTGTGGTTCGGTCATACGGGGCTGGGTGGTTTCGATCGCGGTATTGAACCGATCGAGCAGGTCGGTCAGCGCGGACCGTTCCTCGATCGGCCAGTCGGCCAGGAGTTGGGCAATCCAGAGGTTCCGGTGCCTGCGGTTGCGCTCGAAGACCCGGACGCCCTCCGCGGTGGCCGCGAGCACGCACGCGCGGCCGTCGATCGGATCGGCGCGGCGCTCGATAAGGCCGTGTTCCACCAGGGTTCTGGTCTGCCTGCTGATCGTGGAGATCTCCGAGTGCAGTTGCTCGGCGAGCTTGCCGGTGCGTTGCGGGCCATCGTGCACGAGATAGAACAGCACCGCGTAGGCCAGCCGCTCCAAGCCGTCCGGCCCGTGCTTGGACAGCTGCGTTTTCGTCCGGTTGATCAGCCGCACGAACCGGACCAGTTGTGCGCCAAGCCGATCGGCGTCATCGAGCCCAACAGCGGCGGCCGTGGGTTCGAGACCGGCAGCGGTCATCGCATTCACCTTCTTGCACACCTACAGACTTACTTAGCACCTATAACTAGTTGCTTCTGCCAACTATACATTCAACGTGCCCGATGAAGCCATGGCCAATACCGAACAGATACGTCAATGTCGCTGTACGAGATGACCTCTGGCACACCCCGCGAATCCCACTGGAATATCCCCTCGCGAAGCGTCGCGCTGTACCCGGGTTTGTGTTGTCCTGTCGCGGTTTTCGGGGCATGCGGGCGGAAATGCGGTGGCGCAGTTGTCGGCAGGCCCTGCGCCAGACCGCTGGCCGATCAACATCCGCCGGGCGAATCGCTCGATATGTGGTGCGATGTGGGTCGGGCCGCTGGTCTCGTTGTCATCAAGGTCCGTCGGATCCTGCCGAAAGATTGACCCGAGACACACGAGCGGGTCTCTGCGAGTATGTCGACGGCGGTGTTGCGGTCGTCACAACCATGGTGCCGTCGAAGCATAGTGCTAGCCGCTGAAAGAGATTCGTCGCCGCCACAGGAAGCAGTCACGTTGTTATGAGCGAAGAGCCGACCATCATCGAACTCGACGAGGCCGTCCTCACCGGACCGCCCAAGACCCTGGCCGGCGGCCTGGCCAAGGCTGTGCGGCCACGTCAGTGGGTGAAGAACGTCCTGGTATTGGCGGCACCGCTGGCCGCGGGGACGATTCCGGGTACCGATACCTTTGCCATCTCCGACCTCACCCGCGACCTGCACATCGGCATCGCGTTCGTGGTGTTCTGCCTGGCAGCCTCGGGCATCTACCTGGTCAACGACTCCCTCGACGTCGAGGCCGACCGGGCGCATCCGACCAAACGCTTCCGGCCGATTGCCGCCGGTGTGGTTCCCGTGAATCTCGCCTATGCGCTGTCGGTGGTGCTGCTGATCGGCTCGATCCTGCTCTCGTTCGTGGCGACGTGGCAGCTGGCCGTGGTGATGGCGGTCTACATCGGCATCCAGCTCGCGTACTGCTTCGGGCTCAAGCATCAGGCGGTGCTCGACGTCTGCATCGTGTCGTCGGGCTTCCTGCTGCGCGCGGTCGCCGGTGGCGCGGCGGCCAATATTCATCTGTCGCAATGGTTCCTGCTGATCGCGGCCTTCGGCTCGCTGTTCATGGCCGCGGGCAAGCGCTACGCCGAGTTGAAGATCGCCCTCGACACCGGCGCCAAGATCCGCAAGTCGCTGCAGTACTACACGCCCACCTATCTGCGTTTCGTATGGACCCTGTCAGCCACGGCGGTGGTCGTCTTCTACGGGCTGTGGGCGTTCGAGGCTGATCACAAGGACAACCCGTGGTTCGCAGTCTCGATGATTCCCTTCACGATCAGCATCCTGCGTTACGCGGTCGACGTCGATAGTGGCGAAGCCGGTGAACCCGAAGAGATCGTGCTGGGCGACCGCACGCTGCAGGTATTGGCCCTGGCGGGTGTCGCAGCAGTCGGTGTGGCCGTCTACCTGACCTGAGCAGACCACCAGGCGGAGGGTTGCTGCGATCAGCGCACCAGCTGAGCATGCCAATCCGCCCGGCGAAGCGTGTGTAACCGAACTCGCCAACCGAATCCTCCTGCTGTGGACCTTAACTGGCGAAATCAGCCACCAACCGGTCAGCAGAGGGAGCAGAATCTCAAAACCGTTGCCAATCATTCTGAGATTCGGCCACGAGCTCTGAGACCCTGCACGCACCGGATGATGGTGTGCGCGGTAGGCATTCGGCGGACAACTGGTTGTCCGGTGTCTTTTCGGCGCGTCGGTGGGGTGCCGCTGAGACACTGGCGGTACCGGATCCGTTCAGCGTTGCCGGGTTGCGGCGTCGGGTGTTGGTCGTGGGGACGGGAGCGTGATCGCATGTCGCAGAGCTCGAATCAGCGGGGATCCCGGGGTGAGGATGCGGTACTACTAGCGGCTGGGCTGGCGGATCTGGCGCTGAGCCGGGTCGGTCCGGTGGTGGGCAGGGCGCTCGGGTTGCTGCGGCGGTCGGATCTGCCGGGGCTGGCGGGGGCGGCGGAGAGTGATCTGAAGGCGCGCGGGCGGTTGGCGTTGGATCGGAATGCGCTGGTGCCGCCTGCCCATCTGGAGATTCTTGCGCAGCAGGTCGTCGCGCGCGAGACCGGTTCCGGTGCGGACTGATCGGTACGACGCCTGCGCTTTCAAGGCTCGCGTCGACGACATTCTCGAGGAGTTCGTCGGACGGGAACGCGACCAACTGCTCGAGATCGATTCGCGGCTACGTCCGGTAGCTGATCAGCTCGTGCTGGCGAGCGGGCATGGGAAACGGTTGCGGGCGGCGTTCTGCTACTGGGGTTGGCGCGCGGCCGGGCAACCGGACAGTGACGCCTTCGTGCGGGCCGCCGCGTCCCTGGAGTTGGTGCACGCCGCGGCGAGTGTGCACGACGACATCATCGATGACAGCCCGCTCCGGCACGGCCTGCCCACCGCGCAGACCGCCCTGCATGCGTCGCGCCATCGCGCACCCGCGTTCGAACAGACCGGAAAGGCCCTCGCCATGCTGGTGGGGGATCTGCTCATGGCGTTGGCGGGCCAGTTGTTCGTGACGTGTGGTTTGCCCGCGGCGTACCTGTCGCGGGCGCGCCCGCTGTGGGCGGTGCTGGCGCGGGAGTTGATCGCCGGTGAATGCCTCGAAATCCTTTGCACCGGTGCGATTCCCGACGTCACCGAGTCGCTGAAGGTGGTGCGATACAAGACCGCCAAATACACCGTCGAACAGCCCTTGCTCCTCGGCGGCGCGCTGGGCGGCGCGGATGGTCGTTTACGGAAAGCGTTCTCCGGGTATGGACTTCCGCTGGGTGAGGCGTTCCAGCTGCGCGACGATCTACTCGGCCTTTTCGGTGACCAAACCTGCACCGGCAAAGCGAATCTCGACGATCTGCGGGCCCGCCGCCCCACCGCCCTGCTCGCCGAGACCTGGCAGGCCGTCGACGATCCGCAGCGCGAACGACTGACGCAATTGCTGGACCTCGACGAGCCCGACGACGCGGACCTGTGCGAACTGCGCGACCTGATGACCAAGGCCGGCGCACCCGCCCGCATCGAGGAAATGATCACCGCCCGAGTCGAGGAGGCCACCCACGCCCTGGCCGATGTGCCCGCGCCCGCCGCCCGCGCGCTGACCGAACTGGCCAATGCGGCAACCACGCGCCGCCACTGATTCGCTACCGACGCAAGGAGTTTCGATGAGCTACACGCAAGACTCGATGGACGCACTGCGACTGCACGGTGACGAACTCGCCGACGCCACCGTGGCCACCCTGTTCGAGCGTGGGGAGGTGGGCAAGTTCAACACCCTCATGCGTTATGTCTCCGCCGCCGGTGCGCCGTTGCCCGACGACCTGCCCGACGTCGCCCGCGAGTATCTGCGATCGACTGCCGCGCCACCCGCCTGGGTGGATTGGGAGGAGATGGAAAAGGCCAGGCTGTTCTTCATCGACAACAACGTGCACATCTCGACCGCGCTGTCCTTCGCCTCGATGCCCGCGTGTTACGTCGTGCCGCAGGTCGCGAAGTTGTTGTCGGCCACCCATTCGCTGGAGTATCCGTCCAAAAGGATGGCCGAGACGGGACAGTTCACCGTGTATCTCATGCAGCCCGACGCCTTCGAGGCCGGCAGCCGTTTCGTGCCCGCCGTACAGAAGGTGCGCCTGCTGCACGCCGCCATTCGACACCACTTGGCCCGCGAAAACCGCTGGGACACAGCGCAATGGGGCACGCCGATCTGTCAGGAGGACATGATCGGCGGACAGATGCTGTTCTCCATGCTGGTGCTGGACAGCCTGCATCGGTTGAACATCCACATGAGTGTGGACGGTGCCGAGGCCTATTTCTACGCGTGGCGGGTGGTCGGTGCGATGCTCGGCGTCGACCAGGTGCACGCGCCGAAAGACGTCGAGTCGGGACGAGAGTTCCTCGACCTCTACCTGCTCCGGCATATGGGCCCGAGCGAGGAGGGGGTGAAGCTCACCCGCCAACTCATCGACCTCTATGAGGAGGTCGTGCCCGGCACCCTCTTCGACCCGGTGGTTGGCGCCCTTATCCGCTACCTGATCGGCGACACCTGCGCCGACTGGCTCGACGTGCCGCGCACCGCGTGGGACACCGCGATCAAGACTGTGCCCGCGCTGCTCGGCGTCCTCGAAACCATCGAGGACAGTTCACCTTTGGGGGAGTGGGCGCTGGACCGCCTCGGTCATCTCACCACCTGGTTCGAACTCAGCTCACTGACCCGAGGCCGGGTTATGCAATACGCCATCCCGGAAGAACTCAAGCCCGGCTTCGGCCTCTCCTCGGCGGTGTCCCGCGCAAGCCGCTGGACACCGCCGGAACCCAGCATGGCCGCCGGCTAGCCCCGGGAATCGCTTCACTCGATGGCATTCAGCGGCCCAGGCGTTGACGAGGTCAGCGTCGACGCAGTGCGGGATCGAGCAGGGCGGGTGTCGCGTCGTTCTTCTCGTCGGCGGCGAGGTCGACACCGGGAGTGACGATCTCGTCGATCGCATCGAGGACGTCGGCGGAGAGCACGGTGTCCGCGGCCGCGAGTTGGGAGTTCAGGTGATCGAGGGTGCGGGGTCCGATGAGGGCGCTGGTCACGCCAGGGTGCGCGGTGACGAAGCCGAGTGCGAGCTGGATCATCGTCAGACCGGCCTCGTCGGCGACCTTGGCGAGCTGCTCGACGGCATCGAGCTTGGCCCGGTTGGCGGGGACGGTGGTGTCGAAGCGTTGCGGCATGAATGTTGAACGGCTGGTGGTGATTTCGCGGCCCGCGCGAATCGCGCCGGACAGCCAGCCGGAGGCCAGTGGGCTCCACACCAGCACGCCGAGTCCGTACTGCTCGGTCACGGGCAGCACGTGAGATTCGATGCCGCGCTGCAGGATCGAGTAACTGGGTTGTTCGGTGACATAACGGGTCAGGTGGTTTTCCTTGGCGGCCCACTGGGCCTGGACGATCCGATACGCCGGGAAGGTCGAGGACCCGAAGTAGCGAATCTTGCCCGCGCGCTGCAGGTCGCTGAGCGCCGAGAGGGTCTCCTCGTCGCTGGTGTTCGGGTCCCACCGATGGATCTGGTAGAGGTCGACATGGTCGACGTCCAGTCGGCGCAGGCTGTTGTCCAATTCGGTGATCAACCAGCGGCGCGAGCTGCCTCGATGGTTGCGCTCCTCGCCCATCGGCAGGTACGCCTTCGTCGCCAGCACGATGTCGTCCCGCCGGCCCGCGATGGCCTTGCCGACCATCTCCTCCGACTGGCCCGCACTGTAGGCGTCGGCGGTGTCGATGAGGTTGATCCCGGCCTCGAGGGCGGCATCGACGATCGCGGTCGCGTCGTCCTGGGTGGTCCGCCCGACCTTGCCGAAGTTCATCGCGCCGAGCGCGAGGGTGCTGACCTGCACGCCGGTGCGGCCCAAGGTGCGGTACTGCATGAGAATTCCTCCTGGAGAGGTGTGCGAGACGAGACTTGGCTGGTCCAGCATCCCGATAAGCGGAGCGCCGTTCCGATAACCAATATACGGAACATTGCTCCGTTTGCCAAGCGGGGTGCCTCGACTGCCACACCAGGACTGCTATCCGAGGGAACCTCATCCAGTTGAACGCGCCTGCCGGTGGGTCAGCGGGGACCTATGCCGAACTCGGCTGGTGTACCGGGAACGTGGTGCCGATGCCCATTCCGGTGATCCATTCGGGGACGCGTTCGTAGCTGGTCCAGACGAAAGGCGTTGCCGCCGCGGCAGCTCCGATCAGCCAGTTGCGAATCTCGTTGCCGCCGCGGCCCGCGACGCGTTCGAGTTCGTCCTCGGCGAGCGCGGCGATGGCTGCCAGGTCGGCGTGGCGCAGCCGATCGAGGAACCAGGTGTCCCATTCGGTGTTGACCTGGGTGTTCGGGTCACCACCGAGCGCGCGGATGCGAGGTTCGCGGGCCGCGTCGAAGGCGTGCGGGTCGCGGCCGCCGTGGATTACTCCGGCTCGGCGCTCGCCGTCGAGGTCTGGATCGCGAGGATCGGCGGACGGCAACCAGTGCGACAGGCCGCCACTGGCGATGAGCAGGACCCGTCCCGCGAAATCGGCTGAGCGGATGGCATTGCCGAGCGCCCGCCCGAGCTGGATGCAGCGAGGCATGGTGGGCAGCGGCGGCGCGGTGGTGTTGACGACCAACGGGACCACGGGAACATCTGCTGTGCCACAGATCATTTCGTAGCTCTGCACGATGCCGTGATCCACGGTGAGCGCGTAGGACAGGGCCAAGTCGAATCCCGCTGCGGTGACCCGCTCTTGGATCGACCAGGCCAACTTTTCCGCCACCGGCAGGGGGCCGGGCCGACTGCCGAAATCGCCGAATCCGGTGGCCTGTTCGACGCCGAGCACGAACGGCGGCATCAGGTCGTAGAAGTTGGCATGGAAATGATCGGGGCCGACGACGATTACGGCATCGGGGGCCAGCTCCGACACTGCCGCGGCGACTCGCTCGGCGTCCGCGAGAAAACGAGCGCCGGGTGCGGCAGGCCCGGTCGGTGGCAGCAACTGCGCGAACGGCGAGTGGGAAATAGCGACGAGTCCGACGATCTCGGTCATGCCGGATCCTTACCGAGCAACAGGAATTCGCGATGCGCGTGCAGGAACTCGTTGCGCTTCTCCCACTGCGGCCAGTGACCGGCGTCGGTGATCACGTGCAAGCGAGCGTCGGGCAGCCAGGTCAGCAGCAGCTCGGCCTCGTCGAGCCCACCGGTCGGATCATGGTCGGTCCACAGCAGCAGGGTCGGCGCGGCGATCTTGCCGACCCACTCGGGTCGCCACGCGAAGTCCTTGCGCACCACCGGATCCTGTAGCACCAGGATGTTCTCGGCGGCTCGCACGAAACCGGGGCGGCCGTAGACGGCGCGGCGCAGATTCACCAGCTCCTCGGTCACCAATTCCTTGTGATGGAACAGAAATTCGACTCGCTGACGCACGGTGGCGGAGTTCGGGTCGCGCACCGCGGCCATGGTGCTCTCGCGCATTTTCACCATCACCTCCGGCTTGTCGGCGATATTGCCGGGGGTGTTGAGAATCAGCCGCCGTACCCGCTCCGGATGGTGCGCGGCGGCCCAGGCGACCACCCAGCCGCCCAGCGATTCACCCGACAGATGCGCGGCCTCGATGTCGAGCGCGTCCATCAGCCCGATCAGGTGCGCGGCCAGCACATCGGTCGTGTACGGATAGTCGGGTAGATCGGACCAGCCATGGCCGACCATGTCGTACACCGTGACTCGGAAGTCCTCGGCCAGACCGGCGATATCGCGTGCGTAAGCCTCCAGATGACCGGCGGTGCCGTGCAACAGAATCAGGTCCGGGCCGGACCCGGCGCGCAGCACCCGGGTGCGTACTCCGGCCACCTCGACGAAACGCAATTCATGGGGGGTAGTCGACAATTCGCCCCAGATGCTGATGTGTTCGGGCAGCGCGTTCATTGTGGTTCCTTTCCGAATCGAGCGCGGGCCTCCGCGACGGTCACCAATCCCGCGCTCTGCCTTCGCCCCACGCCGAGCACGCCGAGCAGGCGGGAGTTCTCGATGGTGAGGAATTCGACCGGCTCGGTGGGGGAGTCGTTGTAGTGGCGGTGCCAGGTCCACGGCGGGGTGTAGATGAAATCGCCTGTCGCCCAGGACTCGGTGTCGTCCTCGACCTCGCTGTGCCCGCTGCCGGAGATGACATAGTGCACAGTTTCGTGGTGGTGGCGTTGCATATCCGAGCTCAGGGCGGGCGGGATGGTCTGCCGGAATATCTCGAAGGTGACGGTGGGCAGTCGCCCGGCGATCGACAGTGCGGTGGGGTTGTGCACCTGATCGGCGGGTAGTGGTGCCAGTTCGGCCGCGTGTACCACCACCGGCCGGGCCGCGCCGGGCGGCACGGTATCGGCGAGGGCGCCGAGAAAGTCCGCTAGGTGGAAGTCGTTTCCGCCGCTTGCCATCAGATGGTCTCCGTTCACCGAGCGCTTTCCAGGTCTAGCCTGGCTGGTATGGGACGGCATGTGATCGATGCGTTCCCCTGAGAGAGACGGTGATCGACATGGGAGACGACACCACGCGGAGTAGCGCCGAACATAGCGAACGCGAAACTCCGATGAGCGGATTAGAACGCGCGGCAACAATTTTCGGGGCCTTCGATGTGACGCACCGCGAACTGAGCCTGGCCGGTCTGGTCGCCCGCTGCGGGCTGCCGCGCTCCACCGTGTACCGGGCAGCGGAACGGATGGCCGGGCTCGGCTGGCTGGACAAGTTCGGCACTCGCTATCGGATCGGGAGCCGGCTGTTCGAGATCGCCAGTCTGGCGCCGATCCGGCTGCAACTGCGCGAGGCCGTGCTGCCGTTCCTGCACGATCTGCACAACGCCACGATGACCACGGTGCAGCTCGGTGTGCTGGAGGGCGACCGGATCCTGGTGGTGGAGAAGATCAGCGGGCACCGGCCGATGCCGATGCTCTCGCAGACCGGCGGCGTCGTCCCGGTGTACTGCTCGGCGCTGGGCCGCGCGATTCTCGCCTACTCCGATCGGGAGACCGTCGACGCGGTGCTGGATGCCGAACTGCCGCAACGCACTCCGCGCACCATGACCAACAAGACGGCCATCCTCCGCGAGCTCGCCGCGGTTCCCTCGCGCGGCTGGGCGACCGAGCGGGAGGAGGGCAATATCGGCGTAAGCTGCATCGCCGCGCCGATTTTCGGACCGCTGGGCGAGGTCGTCGCGGCCGTCTCGGTATCCGGCCCCAGCGCTGCGGTGCGGGCCGATCGCATCGCGCCCGCGGTCTGCATGGCGGCCGCCGCCTCGTCGCGGGCCTACTTCGCGGCGGCACCGCGGGTGGATTCGGCACTGCGATAGTCGCAGCGCGCCAACTGGTTTCATGGCTGGACAGAGTGTTCGGCCACGACGGCCGGGCTAGCTTGCTGACGCCGGATCAGTGCCGGGGTGATCCGACGGTAAGCGGCCGGATCGATCGGGGCCAGCCAGTGCCAGGCGCGGACCGGTGCGGGGATGTCCAGACCGACATCGCCGAGCACCTCGTCCACATTGTGCATGGAGAACGGAATGATCTTCGTGCCACGACAGTGGTGCCCGTCCGTGGCCGAGTCGAGGAACTCGAGCTGATCGTTAACAGCGGCGCGTCTGGTCGCCACGTCAGGCAGCGTGAGCAGGCCCGCCAGGTCGGCAGCGATCCACACCGCCGCCATCTCCGCATTCAGCGGACTGAAGAACGACGAGTTGTAGCCGTTGAAATACAAACCGGGGACGTCGACGGGCTGAATCTGCCGATACAGCATGAAGTTCCCGCGCGCGTCGAACAGCCGATCCCGCACCCCGGCGGGCAGGAACGGCACACCTTGGGTGAATCCGGTGGCGCACACGATCAGGTCGGCGGGCAGCGCCGCACCGTCGCTCAGCTCCGCGAACGGTCGGCCGTCGACGGCGAGCAGTCTGGTGATGGTGAGTTCGCGATGCACGGTGATGGCGCCCGCCGCGACGCTCTCGAAGAAGCCTTCGGTCGCCAAACCGATGGCGCCCCGGACGATGTCCTCCATCTGCCCGGGCGGCACCAGTCCCAGCGTATCCAGCCCGAACTGCCGGATCGAGGCGGCACCAACGGAATTGATCATCCGGTCGCGCATTCCCTTGCCCGGACCGTGCAGGAACTTCTCCACACCGCGCAGCCGCGCGTAGCGGAACAGCGCCTCGCCGAGCCGGGTGAGCAGCAGCAGTTTGAAGTTGACCCGGCCGCCGATCCGGCGCGGCACCTTCCACAGCATCTGCCGGGCAATGACATCCGTGCTCACCGCGACCTCACTGATCGGCACCGTGACATCGCAGGCCGACTTGCCATATCCGACGACCAGGACGCGCTTCCCTCGCGCCTGCTCGGCATCGTGGAATTCCGTTCCGGCGCAGAGTATCCCGCCGGACGCACGGAACTCGTCCCCGCCTGGGAACGGCGGCACAGCAGGTTCACAAAACACACCATTGGCGACTACGAGACGATCGAATGTCTCGGTGACGGGTCCGGAGGTAGCCGACACAGACGTGAGCGTCCACTGGTCGCCGGTATCCGGCTGTGCGGCAGTCACTTCAGTGTTCAAGCGGATGACCTCGTCGAGACCGAACGCGGCGGCGTACCCGGCGAGATACTCCTGCACCTGCGCGCCGGTCGGCCATTCCGGAAAGCCTTCCGGCATAGGGAAATCCGAGAATGAATACTGCGCCTTGGGACTCTGGGTGGTCAGCCCCGGATAGCGCCGCGTCCGGCTCCACACCCCGCCGACATCCGGCGCCTTCTCGAAGACCGTGACCGCGTGCCCGGCCTGGGTGAGCACCTTCGCCGTGGTGAGACCGGCGACGCCGGCCCCGATGATCGCGATTCGCATGACTTGACCCCTGACATTTCGGTCACCACAGCGTCGGTCTCCTTCCCATGAACCGCAAACGATCGTCTCTCCCAGAGAGACGATGTGCTGCGCTCGACGCGGTCCCGGGCCAGGCTGGAGTGAACGCGACGAACGAAGGAGTCGGTAGTGGACGTGGACGAGCAGACCCGGGCCGATCAGGACGACACCGCGCTGAAACTGCCTGACAGCGGCGAGAATATGGGGGCGATCGGCCTCGGCATCTACCTACGGCTGGATGGCGCCGACACCGGAGGCGCGTACTCGCTCTTCGAATACGTGGTGCCGCCGGGCCTCGGCGGGCCGCCCACCCATGTTCATACCCGGCAGGACGAGCTGTTCATCTGCACCTTAGGGCAGGTAGTTGTCGAACTCGACGGTGTCGCACGTACTTTGGTGGCCGGTGCATCGATGTTGCTGCCGCGCAACGTACCCCACGTCTTCTATAACCCGTTCGAGGAGGAGACCCGCATCATCGCGGTCGTCTCACCGCCCGGACTGGAGGAGTACTACCGAGACCTCAGCCAGCTGCCGCCGGGTCCGCGCGATATGACCAAAGTCGCCGAAATCATGCGGACACACGGACTCTCGCTGGTCATGAAGCCTGCTGAATGAGCACCGCGGAAACCCTTGTGCGGACGCCGGCAGGTTGAGCCTGCAGCGCCAATCCGGCGCCCTGGCCCGACCTGTCGGCGACCGCGGGTTCTCAGCCCTGGACCGGGAAGTTGGCGCGGATCACGCCGTGCGGATCCCGGGCCTGCTTGATGATCCGCAGCCGTGCAAGGGTTTCCGGATCGAACGCCGCGGCAGCCGACTCGCCGGGGGCGAGGAAGGTGTACGGCTTCGCACCGGTGATATGCGCGCCGAGCGCGTCGAGGATCTCGGCGAATCGGGTCCGGACCGCGCCGCTCGGGTTCGGCAGACCGAGCAGGTAGAGCGCGTACGGTTCGCTGACCGGACCGCGCGCGCCACCGTCGGGGCGGGCCTCGGCGAGCGCGCCGCCCAGATTCCGGATCTGGATGTTGAGCAGCGGTGCGGTCGGCGCATCGATGAGCGTCTTCACCACCGCGTCACCGAGATCGGTGAGCAGCTCGCCACGCGACAGCGACGGGCTCGGGTCGGTGGGCTCGGCGGTGATCTGGCCGATCTGCGCCGGGGTCAGCGCGCCGCGGGTGTCGGCGAGGATGCCATCGATGGTGTCCAGGCGCTGGGTCAGCTCGCGCCCTTCCGCCGGATCGCCCAGGTAGGCGAAGTCGAGGGCGACGGTCGGCGCGAGACCGGGAATCTGGTAGCGCTGCAACCAGACCGACAGCTCCGGAGGAGCGTCGGTGGTGAGTTCGGTGAACAGGTCGAACGCGTCGCGGGTGCGCTCGGCGGACCACATCACCCGGCCGCCGAACAGTCGCGGCAGCGGGAACAGGTCGAACTCGATGCCGGTGACGATCGCGAAGTCGCCGCCGCCACCACGCAGCGCCCAGAACAGCTCCGGATCGGAATCGGCGGTGATCCGCCCGCGCTGTCCGCTCGCATCGACGATCTCGAACGCGCGCACCGCGTTCGCGGCCCAGCCGTACTTCCGTGCGAACCAACCGAACCCGCCGCCGAGGGTGTATCCGGTCACGCCGACCACCGGGTTGCTACCCGCTAACCCGGTGAGCCCGTGTTCGGCCGCCGCGGCCTGCACCGCACCCCACTGCGCCCCGGCGCCCACCCGCGCTACCCGGCGCTCGGCATCGATCTCGAGGTGGTTCAACGCACCGGTGCGAACGAGAATCGACTCGTCGATATCACCGGTCGCGCCGTGCCCGGTCGGCTGCGTCACCACGCGGCGCCCCGCCCGACCTGCGTACTGCAGCACATCCGCCACATCCTGGGCGTCGGCCACCTCGACGACGGCCGCAACCGATTGCGCCACCGCCACATTCCACGGCCGTGCAGCCTGCTCGAATGCCGCGTCGCCCGCCAGCAGCACGCTCCCACGAACCGCGCTGCGTAGATCCTCGATACCCATTGCTTCAACCTCACTCAGTGTTGCCTATTTCGTTGCTGCATGTATGACGACGTGCGGCAAGCAAGTGTGACATCCGCGCCGACGCAACCTGTTCGAGCGGGCTGACGGCCGGGGTGCGGGCAGTGCCGATTGATCGTGCGGTAGCATCTCGCAACTAGAGGTTGCTCCTCCGTTTACGTCCTCCTATCGATCCGCGCCCATACCGTGCGGTAGGTAGATGGCGACCGAACGGGAGAGATGTTCGCAGGCAAAGCGGGCCGCGAAGGTGCTGTATACGGGCCCTGAACTCAGCACAATCCGGTTACCTCTAGGAGAACCTATTCGTGTCCGTATACCTGTATCGGTGGGGCAAGTTCGCGTTCCGCCGCAAATGGATAGTGCTGCCGCTGTGGCTCGTGTTCCTTGGCGCGCTCGGTACCGCGGGTAGCCTGCTCAGCAAACCGATGAGCAACGAGTTCAGCATGCCTGCGCTGCCGTCGGAACGTGCCACGCAGATCCTGGACAAGCAGTTCCCCGGCATGTCCGAGCAGTTCGGTATCGATGCCGTCAGTGGCGCGTACGTCATCAAGGCGCCCGACGGTACGAAGCTGACCGACAAGAACAACAGTGCTGCGATCGACGCGCTGATCGCCGATCTGAAGACGCTGTCGGTCGACGACGGCAAACATCGGCTCGTCACCGAGAAAGACGCTGCGGCACTGAAGAACCCGGTCGAGGTGACCAAGGCGATGGGCTGCCTGACCGACGCCGACCCGGCCGTGTGCTCCGGCGCGCCGCTCAACGTGCTGAGCAAGGACGCCCCGGCCACCGTCGCCGTGCTGTCGGTGCCGTTCGATATCGCCTCGGCGATGGACATCACCGATGCGGAACGGCACGCCGCCTACGACGTGGCCGCGCCCGCTCGCGCGCAGGGCCTGACCGTCGAACTCGGCGGGGCCATCGAACAGAAGCAGGAGCAGCCGAGCGGCCACGCCGAGATGATCGGCATGAGCGTGGCACTGGTGGTCATGGTGATCGCCTTCGGTGCGATCGTGGCAGCTTTCGTGCCGATCATCACCGCGATCGTCGGCCTGAGTGCCGCGATGTTGACGATCTCGCTGAGCACCTCGATCATCGAGATCCCGAGTTTCACGACGTTCCTGGCGTCGATGATCGGCATCGCGCTGTCCATCGACTACGCACTGTTCATCGTCTCCCGCTACAAGCACGAACTGCGGGTGGCGGACAGTCCCGAAGAGGCAGCGGGCATTTCGGTCGGCACCGCCGGATCCGCGGTGGTGTTCGCCGGGCTCACCGTCATCGTCGCCTTGACCGCGCTGAGCATCGTCGGGGTGAACTTCCTGACCTTCATGGGGCTGGGCGGCGCGGTCGCGGCGTTCTTCGCCGTACTCACCGCCATCACGCTGATGCCCGCCCTGCTCGGCGCGTTCGGGCGTTTTCTGTTCAAGCCGAAGCTGCCGCTGGTCGCCAAGCACGACCCGGAAGACGACACGTCCGTCACCAACGGCATGCGGGTGGGCCGCCTGATCGGCAAGCGACCATGGGTCGCCCTTGCCTTGGCGGTGATTGCCCTTGCCGCACTGGCGACTCCGGCCCTCAACCTGCAGCTGGGTCTGCCGGGCGAGGACAGCTTCCCGACCGACTCCACGGTCCGGCAGGCCTACGACATCCGGACGGCGGGCTTCGGCGAAGGCCGCAACGGCATCCTGACCGTGGCCGCCGACCTGGCGAACGTGCCGGAAGGTGAACGCGCAGAGGCGGTTACCGCACTGCGTGACCGACTCGCGCAGTTCCCGGAGATGGACTACGTCACCACACCGCAGTTCAGTCCGAACAAACTCGGCGTCATGCTCAACGGCGTCCCGCGATCGGGACCGAACAACCAGGCCACCAAGGACCTGGTGCGCGACGCCCGCGCCGCCGAGGGCGAGCTGACCGAGCGGTACGGCCTCGAGTACGGAATCACCGGCACCACAGCGATTTACGCCGATATGGACCATGTCCTGCTCGGCAAGATCGTGCCCTACCTGGCGATCGTGGCCGGTGCGGCCTTCGTGCTGTTGATCCTGGTGTTCCGGTCCATCCTGGTGCCGTTCACCGCGGCCCTCGGCTTCCTGCTCTCCATGGCGGCGACCTTCGGCGCCACCGTATTGATCTTCCAGGAGGGCACTTTCGGCCTGATCGCCGATCCGCAGCCGATCATCAGCTTCCTACCGATCATGTTGATCGGGTTGGTATTCGGACTCGCCATGGACTACCAGGTGTTCCTGGTGACCCGCATGCGCGAGGAGTACGTGCACGGCAAGTCGGCGAAGGACGCCATGATCTCCGGGTACCACCACGGTGCCCGGGTGGTCACGTCGGCGGCGATCATCATGATCTCGGTGTTCGGCTCCTTCCTGCTGGAGAACGACGCCACCGCCAAGTCCATGGGGTTCGCGCTGGCCTGTGGCGTCGCGATCGACGCGTTCGTGGTGCGGATGGTGCTGGTGCCCGCGCTGCTGGTGATCATGGGGAAGCGGTCCTGGTGGATTCCGAAGTGGCTCGATCGCATCCTGCCGGACATCGATGTCGAGGGCGCGAAGTTGCGGGCGCTGCGGTCCGATCATGTCGAGCCGGAACCGGAACAGCTACTCATCTCGACCGGTGGCCCACTCGTGGATACGAATAGCGATGCGGGGCAACAATTGTCGGGCGCGACGAGCGGAAAGGCCGCCGCGACGAGTGGCCGGACGATCAACGGCCACATCACTCGTGACAACGGACACCCGGTGCCGGACGCGGTGCTCACACTGATCGACCCACGCGGACATCAGGTTTCGCGCGCGATCGGTGACGGCGGCGGCAGCTACACCATCGAGTCGCCCAGGCTGGGCAGCTATGTGCTGATCGTCTCGGCGAACGGGCATCAACCGGCCGCGGTGAACGTCGCGGCCGTAGATGGCGCGCAGCAGGTCGACATCACGCTGCAGGGAGACGGGAAGCTGTCGGGTGTGGTGCGCACCGCCGCGCGCGAGCCGGTAGCCGGTGCCACGGTCACCGTGACCGACCAGCGTGGCGAGGTGGTCGGTACCGCCGTCACGACGGCGGACGGCGCGTACGCCTGCACGGGTGTGCTGGCCGGAACCTACACCTTGGTGACGGTCGCCGCGCGGATGCGGCCCGCCGCAACGACATTGACCGTGCCCGACACCGGCCGCTTCCGCTTCGACGTCGAGCTCGCGCCGATGGCGATGCTGTGGGGAACGGTGCGGGCCGACGGCCGGACGGTGCCCAACGCCCGGATCACCGTGCTCGATTGGTCCGGTGCGGCCGTCGGCACCGCCCGCACCGACGAGGACGGCCGCTACGCGGTGGCCGACCTGCCGGAGGGCGAGTACACCGTGCTCGCTCGCGGCTATCCGGAGGTGAGCGGCCAGGTGACCATCACCGGCAGCCAAGTCGACCACGACATCCGGCTGAGCTTCGACGCCGACGAATACGCCGAGCTGTCCTGAACTTTCACTACGACAGGATCTCGACGTATCCGTCGGTGCCTTGCACGCGGATGCGCTGCCCGTCGCGGATCAGCTCGGTCGCGTGCTCCACGCCGACGACGGCGGGCAGACCGTACTCGCGGGCGATCACCGCGCCGTGCGTCATCAGCCCGCCGACTTCGGTCACCAGACCCGCGATCGCGACGAACAGCGGGGTCCAGCTCGGATCGGTGTAGGCGGTGACCAGGATGTCGCCCGCTTGCAGATCGGCTTGCGCGATGTCGGGCACGACGCGGGCACGGCCCTCGATCGTCCCGGCGGACACCGCCATTCCGGGCAGCGCGCCCGTCGGCAGGTCTTCGCGCCGATACGTTCCGGTGAGCGCCTCGCCGTCGGAAGTGAGCACCCGCGGCGGGGTGAGGGCCTGATACGCGCGGAACGCCTCCTTACGCTCATCGATGAGTTCCGCACTCGCACTTCGCGTTCGGACCACTTCGCTCAGCTCGTCGAACCGGAGATAGTAGATGTCTTCGGGCTCGCGCAGTACGCCCGCCGTCACCAGACGTTCGGCCTCCCGCAGCAGGGCCTGCTTGTAGATGAAGTAGCGGCTGACCATGCGGTACTTGGGATACTCGCGATACCCGGAGAAAGTGCGGACGCGGTCGATCATCCGTGCTGTCTCGTCGGCCTTCTGCTCTCCGTCCGGCAGTGCGCGCAAGCGTTGCAGGAGTTGCTCTTTCGTCTGTTCGGCGTCGCGAAGGCCGTCCGCGAAGCGCTGCCTGCCCGCGCCGGGCCCGAAGTTCTTGATATTGCCGAGGATTGTCGGCACCAGGGTGGCGGGGCTTTCGCTCCAGCGCGGCCTGGTGATGTCGATCTCGCCGGCGCAGCGCATGCCGTACTTGCCGAGGAAGGCTTCGATCGCGGCGCGTGCCTCGTCGCCGCCCGGGTACCCGGACAGCTTGTCCAAGAAATCGCCGCCGGTCTGCTCGACCTGCTGCAGGTAGGTCACCACGTCCGGATGTGGGCGGATCACATCGGCGACGTCCAGCAAGGCCAGTCCCATCTCCGACGTCACGTTCCCGGGGACCGACTGGGTGAGCGCATCGGCGGCGTTCTTCTCGCCGAGCCACTCCAGCAGCCGATCGTTGAGCCAGAACGAGGCGTCCATCGCGGCATTGATCACCTGTAAACCCTTCGGGGTGAACAGGACTCGCTGCAGTTCCTGGATATCGGCCCGGATGAAGTCGAGCAGACCAGGCCCGGACTCGGTCTGGATGTCGCGGGACAACGTGGCGAGGGAGGCCTCGCTCGCCGCGATCAGCTCGGTGACGATGGCGGGATCGGTCTCGATCGGCGCGGGCGCCGCCGGCGGGGCAGCGGCCGAAACTGCCTCCGGCACTTGATGAACGAAGCCACGATCGATCACGGTCCGCAGCGCGTCACCGATCAGGGGATCGGATTTGCCGAGCGCCTCGGCCACGCCGGTGGCGGTTTTCGGCGACGACAGCGGCTTGGTGACATCCACGAACAGCCGGCCGCCCGCGTCCCGCATGGGCGCGCGGCTCGTGAGCTGCCACAGCGAAATGCCGAGCGGCTTCATCGCATCGGTCATCATCTGCTGATGGCCGACCGAGACATAGACGCGGTTCGCCTCGTCGGCGGCCACCGGAATCGGGAACAGCGTGGTGATCGGCCTGCTCTGCACGATGCGGATAGCCTCGCCGTCGAGACACCATTCGATGTCCTGCGGGCCGCCGAAATGGGCTTCGATGCGGCGGCCGAGCTGCGCGAGCCGGAGCACCTCGGCGTCGGTGAGGACCGGCTCGTTGCGGCGCTCCTTGGCGATCTCCTGCACCTGGGTGCCACCGGTCGGGGCGGGTTCGACGGCGAGTTTCTTGGTGGCGATCGTCCTACCGGTGATCTTGCCGTCGCGCACCTGGTAGATGTCGGCGTTCACGAGGCCGGAGACGAGCGCTTCACCGAGACCGAAGCCGGCGTCGATGGACACGACCGTCCGATCGGAGGTGAGCGGATCGGCCGTGACCAGGATGCCCGAGGCGCGCGGGAACACCATCCGCTGCACGACCACCGCCATCCGAATTGCCGTGTGGTCGAATCCATTTCGCAGGCGGTAGGTAACGGCCCGCTCGGTGAACAGCGAGCCCCAACACCGGCCGATGTGTTCGAGGATCGCTGCGGGTCCCACGATGTTCAGATAGGTGTCCTGCTGGCCCGCGAAGGACGCGGTGGGCAGATCCTCGGCGGTCGCACTGGACCGGACGGCGTAGGCGCCATCCACGCCCAAATGGGCGTGTGCGTCGATGATCTCGGCCGCCACGTCATCGGGAACGACGAAAGCTTCGATCGCGTCACGGATCTGCGCGCTGTGCACACGGATCGCTGCCCGATCGTCCGGCGCGAGACGCGACAGCTCATCGAGCCGCCCCTCGAGTGACGCCGCGCCCGCCGTGGTCCGCGCGAAGGCGTCGGTCGTCACGCAGAAGCCGTCCGGCACGTCGACGCCATCGACCCGCGACAACTCACCGAGGTTCGCACCCTTGCCGCCGACGATCGCCAGCTGCGTCCGATCGATCTCCCCGAACCCGAGCACATACGGCATCCCGCTACTCCTCACCTGGTGGTTTCGGCATTTCGGGAGCGATTATGGACCACAAATCGGCGCCTCATGAGGCCCTGGAATCGTGTGTAAAGTAGAAGAGGGAAAGCGGGGTGGGAGCCTTCACGCACGACGGGGGAGCCCACTAGGCGAATCCCGTTGAACGACTGCGCTATCGGCCGGAGCCCCCAACTCTGCACCTGATCCGCATCGACCCCCAATCCATCAGCCGCCACACCGGCAGTTACGGCGCGGCGTCAGCGTGCCCCCATCGGGCCGAGCCCCGACGTCGCGTGCCCTCAACGACCGAGCCCTGACGTCGCGGGCTTTCATCGACCGAGCCCCGACGTCGCGAGCCCACCTCCCGTCTCCCGACACCCGCCCGCGCGCTGCTCCTCGCAACCGGCGCGCACAGCTCGTTGCCCCGCGCGCAAAATCGCCACCGAATTCGTCCTCGGCGCACCACGATGTGCGCGCGGCGCACACACCGCGACGAGCGGCTCGTCGAGCGTGGCGGCTGGCCGTCGCGTGGTGGTGGGGCGGCTGCGTGCGGTTCTTGATGGCGCGCATGAAATCGTCAGCGATTTCGTGCGCGGTGTACCACGATGTGCGCGCGGTGTGCACATGGCGGCGAGTGGCTCGTCGAGTGCGGCGGCTGGCCGTCGCGTGGTGGTGGGGCCT
>NZ_JBHXAU010000034.1:0-22557 GCF_042727395.1 Nocardia sp. NPDC060255
GGCGCCGCCCTTCTGCTCCCCGCCGCGCCCGGCGCGAATTTACTAAGTTCCGCGGGCTCCGGCACCTCGGTGGTGCGCGCTGACCACGTGCTCCTCCCCGCCACCGTTTTTCGTTCCCGATTCGTCACCGTCTCGGAGCTGAAGCAGCACTGATCAGAGCATGCCGTACGCGTGCGACGGGGTGAGGATCGCCATGGCGCGGCGGTCGGCGACCATGGCGCGGCGGTAGTCGTCCCAGTCGGGGTGTTCGCCGTTCGCGGCGCGGTAGTAGTCGACGAGGGCCTCGACGGTCTCGTCGTGCGGATCCGCGGCTACCGGGGTGACCGAGGCGATGGCCTCGATGACGGCGTAGGCGAAGAAGTCCTCGCGGGTGACGTGGATCGCGGCCCACGGCTCGCGCACCAGGTTGTGGTACTTCGCGCGGTCCGCGGTGATGGAGATGCGGACGAGACCGTCGCCGCCGATCACGTGCAACACGTTGGACAGTTGCGGGCGGCCGTTACGGCGGATGGTGGTCAGCACGGACCGGCGGTGGTCGCGGGCGAAGTCGACTGCTTGGGCGAGTTCCATGCCGGTATTCAACCGGTAGTGATCCGGGTCTCTTCCCCCGCCCGCCTCACTCGCGGTGGTAGGCCGCCTGCGCGTCGCGCACCTGCGGCATGTTCGTCTCGACCACCAGGACCAGCGCATGCAGTTGATCGGCGACCTGCGCGCCGAGCTCGGTCAACGTGTACTCGACGCGCGGCGGAATGGTCTCGTGCACCTCGCGATGCACCATGCCGTCGCGTTCCAGCGCCTGCAGGGTCTGTGACAGCATCCGCTCACTGACGCCGTCGACCCGCCTGCGCAGCGCGCTGAACCGGTACGAACCCTCGCGCAGCGCGACCAGGGCGAGGATGCCCCAGCGGCTCGCGACGTTCTGCAAAACCGGCCGTGACGTGCAGTTCTTGGCGAACACGTCGGGTTCCAGCGTCGGATCGTCCAGGTCTGGCGACGATGTCGGCTGCGTACTCATGCAACCGATAGTACCCAACTTGACCAAAGTGGTGTATGAATGCATAGTACTTACTAATAGTTAGTGCTTAATGAACCGTACATACCCGTGGAGGTAGTTATGACCGTCGCCGTGACCGGTGCCAGCGGACAGCTGGGCCGTCTCGTCGTACAGGCGCTGCTGCGTGAGGGCGTCACGCCGGTCGCCGTCGTGCGTGACCCGCAGAAGGTCGCCGACCTGGCCGAGCAGGGTGTCGAGGTCCGCCAGGCGAGCTATGACGACGCCGATTCGCTGGACCGCGCGTTCGCCGGGGTCGACCGGGTGCTGCTGGTCTCCGGCAACGAATTCGGCGCCCGAGTTGCCCAGCACACCAACGTCATTCGCGCCGCCGAGCGCGCGGGCGTCGACCTGCTGGTCTACACCAGCATTCCGCAGGGATCGCAGAACACGATGATCCTGGCCCAGGAGCACATCGGCAGCGAGGCGGCGCTCGCGGATTCCACTGTGCCGCACGCGATTCTGCGTAACGGCTGGTACTGGGAGAACTATCTCGGCGGCCTCGCGCACGCCGTCGAGTCCGGCGTTCTGCACGGCGCCGCCGGTGACGGCCGGGTGGCGGGCGCGGCGCGCGCCGACTACGCCGACGCGGCCGCGAAGGTGCTCACCACCGACGGGCACGCCGGTCAGGTCTACGAGCTCGGCGGTGACGAGCGCCTCACCTATGCCGAACTGGCCCAGGCGATTTCGACGGCGGCGGGAAAGCCGGTCCGCTACCAGGATCTGCCCGAGGCCGACTATGCCGCCGCCCTTCAGCAGGCCGGACTGGACACCGACTACGCGAAGGTGCTCGCCGACGCGGACGCGGGCATCCCGAAGGGCCTGCTCGATGTGACCAGCGGCGACCTGCAGAAGCTGCTCGGTCGTCCGTCGACTTCCGCGGTCGACGTATTCCGCGCGGCGCTTGCCTGAGATTCGCACGGCGGCACTATCTTTGATGCCCGTCCGCCGAATATTCCTTCGGTGGACGGGCATCCGGTTGTGCTAGACCCACTGGACGAGTTGCACGATGATGCCGTTCGGATCGCTCATCTGGAAGTAGCGCTCGCCCCACTCCTCGGTTTCGATCGGCGTGACGATCGGCACGCCCTCGCCCCGCAGCCGGGCGTACTCGGCGTCGATGTCGTCCACCACGAACACGACGAGCAGTCCCTCGCCCGCGCTGCCTGCCGCACTCTTCGGCTTGAAGGACGTCAACCCGGTGCGCAGGTAGATCACGTTCAGTCCGGCATCGGGCCGGTCCAGCGAGACGAACCCGTCGGCCGACATCTTCTCGGTGAAGCCGAGGTGGTCGATCAGGAACTTCGCCGAGGCCTGCGGATCGGCGACGTTGAGCGAGATGGCGGAAGCGGTGATGTTCATGGGCTCTCCTCGGCTCGATAACTCTATACTTAGTACGCTGTACTTTGTAGAAGAATTCCCGAGCCGTCGCACTATGACCTGGATCACGCCGATACGATCGGGACGACCAGACGAGGAGGCAGGGTGGACGAGGGTTCGGCGCAACGCTCCGGCGCGGAGAAACCGCCTCGCTCCGGCGAAGCGAAGACACAGCGTTCCGGGAAGCAGGAACGCAGTAGCGCGGGCGATCCCGTGCGCACGCTGGAGTTGCTGTGGCGGGTGCCCAGCGCGACTCCGGTGCGCGGACCGAAGCAGCGCAGCAGCGTTGATGCCGTGATCGCGGCCGCCATCGAGCTCGCGGACGCGGAGGGCATCGGCGCGCTCACGATGCGTGCGGTCGCCACCGAACTCGGCTTGACCCCCATGGCCACTTATACGTACGTGCCGGGCAAGGCCGAACTGATCGATCTGATGGTGGACAAGGTCTACGGCGAGATGGACCGCGCGGACTTCGCCGACCTGCCATGGCGCGATCGGGTCGCCACGATCGCGGCCGAGAATCGCGCCATGCTGGCCCGGCACCCGTGGGTCGCCTACCTGCCGACCACCCGACCGCCGCTCGGGCCGGGCATGGCCGCCAAGTACGACCACGAACTCCGTGCGTTCGAGGGCCTCGGATTGGACGACGTCACGATGGACGCGTCGGTCACCTATGTCCTCGGCTTCGTCACCTCGGTGGCTCGCATCGCCATCGACACCGCACGGGCGGCCGCGGACAGTGCGATGTCCGATCACCAGTGGTGGGAGCGTGCGGCACCGCTATTGGCACAGGTCTTCGACGCGGAACGGTATCCGGTGGGCGCCCGCGTCGGGGCAGCCGCAGGCCAGACCCACGATTCCGCCTACAGCGCCGACCACGCCTATGACTTCGGCCTCGCCCGGGTACTCGACGGCCTGGCCCAGCTCATCGAAAACCCCTGAGCGCCAACCTGTCTCGCGCACGCCTGCTGCGCGCTAGACCCCGTCGCGCTGGATACGCAGGGCAGTGATCGTGGACGCCAGCCCTTCGTACTGGTTCACCAGCAGCACGATTTCGATGAGGCTGCGCTCGTCGTAGTGCTCGGCCAGCGCCGCCCAGTGCGCGTCGTCGAGGTCGCGGGTCTGCACCAGCTGGTCGACGGCGGTGAGCAGTGCGCGGTGCTTGTCCGACCAACCAGGCGCTTCCGGCCCGGTGCGCAGGCGCTCGAGGATCTCCGCCGTCACTCCCGCTCGCTTGCCGAGCCGAATGTGGTGGTCCATTTCGTATTCGCAACCGCTCAGGTGGGCGACGCGAATGATGACCAGTTCCGATTCGTGTCGTGGCAGCCGACCGCCGGGCATGAGTTTGCCCGAATAGTGCAGCCAGCCGCGAAACAGTCCCTTGGTGCGGCCGAGGGTGCTGAACAGGTGTGCGTCATCGGTGCCCGCGGCCTTGGAGAGTACCTGCCAGACAACCCAGTTGATCGGACCCAGCTCGCGCAGTCGTCCGGGTGAAATGCGTGGTCGCAGCGCTGAAACCATGCTTGGTCGACTCCTCCGCGTGGTTGGGCGAGCGGCCAGGCGGTGCCGGGCCGAGCCGTCAGCCTACCGGCGAGTACGCGCCGGATCGAGGCCGTGATCGACACTAAATGGTCCATCGGTCGCTGCGGTGCCGAATTGCCTGCGCACGCTGGCGATTCCACCGTTACGATCGATTTCGTGCGGAGACGGGTAACTCGTGGGGGCACCCAGAGCTCGCCATGCACTCGATCGCAGGCCGGTCGCGCAGCGAATGCGGCGCGCAGGTAGCCCGGCCTGACGAACGTGGAGAGGCGGACGAGCTCGACATGCTGGTGAGGGTCAAGCCCGGGGCGCAGCTCTCCGGTGCCGAACAAGAATTCGTCGAATGCCTGCGTTCGTACCCGACGGCCGCCCTCGCCATGATCGACCTGCAGGTCGGTGACCGGCAGATCGATGCGGTGATCTGGACGCCGCGCGGGCTTACGGTGCTCGAGGTCAAAGGCTTCCGGCGCAGGCAGAGCGGCATTCTCAGCATCGCCGCCGACAGCCCGTGGAAGATCAGCGACGCCGACGCGGACCTGGACGAGCCGTCCGGCAGCCCGTCCGATCGGCTGGAACACGGCATCGCCGCGGTGAAGACGACGCTCGAGCGGGCACTGCTCGACCCGGGGCACGTGTGCGGCGCGGTCGTGCTCGTCCCGTTCCGCGGCGCGGTGGTGCGGCCGTCGCGGACCAATCTGCGACCGGGTCTGGACGTGGTCGTCGGCAATGTCGCCGATGCCACCGAACTGCGCATCTACCTCGAAAGTTTCTCGGCCGGACCACGGAAGTGGACGGCCGACCGGGTGATCGGGGACTGCACTGCGCTCGGTCTCGCCGAGCTCACGCCGTCCCGGTCCGACCTGGTCGAGGCCGGCTTCGAGCAGGTGGCGCAGGAGTCGCCGAGCGTCATTCCGCGCCCGCCCAAACCGCGGGTCGAGCCGACACCGGGTGTCCCGGCGAAACGGCATTCGTACGCCGGCTGGACGGTGGTCGCGCTGGCGGTGATCGGGATGATCGCGGTGATCGGGGTGATCGCCACCTCGCTGGCCCACGACTCCTCGCACCCGAAGCCGCAGGAAACCAGCGTCACGCCGACGCCGGCGCCGCCCCCGACGTCGTATCACCCCTGTTGGCCGTTCCAACAGGACTGCTGAGCGCACCTCGATCGTCCACTCCCCGAATATGTTCGGGATAATGCCACCCGTCATTCAGCTGGGCGGCTGATCTTTCGCGACGTCAATCCCGGACGGCCCGAGCCAGTTTGGTTAGTTCGAGCGCGCGTTGGGCACGGGCGAGGACATGCGCGCGGGAGATGTCGATGTGTGTGGTGAGGGTGTGCAGCGCGGCTTTCACGTTCCCGGACAGGAGTTGCTCGGCGATCGTGATGTGTTCGGCGGTCATGGTGGCGATGCGATCCGGCGTCGGCACGTCCAGGGTGCGGACCGGGCGCACCCGGGTGTGTACCGCGGTAAGTGCTTCTGCCAGTGCGGTATTGCCCGCCGCTGCCAGTAGTGCGGTGTGAAACTGCTCGTCGGCGACCAGCGCGGGCCCCGGCTCGGGCGGGTTGTCGCGCAGCGTGCGCCAGACCTCGAGTTCGGCTCGAATCAGGGCGAGGTCGTGCGCGGGCCTGGCTGCTTCCGGAGAGTCGGCACTTGCTCGTTGAATTCCCCTGGCCTCCAGTACGATTCGAAGCTCGTACAGGTGGTCGAGCTCGTCGAGCCGCGGCCGGTACGGGTACAGCCCGTCGGAGTGCCGCTCGACCAGCCCGTCGGCCTGTAATCGTGCGAGCGCCTCCCGCACCGGGGTGCGCGACACCCCGTAAATCTCCGCGAGACGTTCCTCGCGAAGCCGTTCGGTCGGCACGAAGATCCCGGTGGCCAGATCCCGCCGCAGGGAGTGATACACGCGCTCGCCCAACGGGATCCGCCCCCGGCGCGGCATGGTGGTCAGCTCAGATCGCCATCGCCGAGCGGACCGCGGTCTCCGCGCCCGCGCCGCCCGCACCCGTGGAGGTGACGCGACCGGACGCCAGGATGTAATAGTGCTGTGCCGCCTGCAGCGCGAAGCCGATGTGCTGCTCCACCAGCAGCACGCTCAACCCGCCGCGCTGCGTCAGATCGATGATGGTCCGCTCGATTTCGGCGACGACGGACGGCTGGATGCCCTCGGTCGGCTCGTCGAGGATGAGCAGCTTCGGCTCGGTGATCAGCGCACGCGCGATCGCCAACTGCTGGCGCTGCCCGCCGGAGAGCAGACCGGCCTTGCGGCTCAGCAGTTCCCGCAGCGCGGGGAACAGATCGAGCGATTCGTCGATCAGCGCCTTGCCGCGCTTGCGACCGTCCGCGACCACCTGGAGGTTCTCCGCGGTGGTCAACTGCGGGAAACTCTGTTGCCCCTGCGGCACATACGCGAGGCCGCGGCGGACCCGCCGCGACGGGGCCATCTTGGTGATCGCCTCGCCGTCGAACTTGATCTGACCCGACTTGGTCCCGATCAGCCCGACCGCGGTGCGCAGCAAGGTGGTCTTGCCCGCGCCGTTGTGTCCCATGATGGCAACCACGCTGTCGTCCGGAACAGTCACGGACACACCGTGAATCACCTCGCTCCTGCCGTAGCCGGAGTGGATATCGATGAGCTCGAGCATCAGACGGACTCCTTCACGGTGGTTTCATCTTCGAGGGCCGTGCCGATCGCCGCCGCGGTGCCCAGATAAACCTCCTGCACCTTCGGATCCGCTTGCACCTCTTCGACGGTGCCCTCGCTGAGCACCTTGCCGCCGGCCAGCACGGTCACCGAACTCGCGAACGCGCGCATGAAATCCATGTCGTGCTCGACGACCACGACGACGCGTTCGCCGCCGATGCGGCGCAACAGGTTTCCGGTCTCCTCGCGCTCCTCGGCGCTCATGCCGGCGACCGGCTCGTCGAGCAGCAGCACCGACGCGTTCTGCACCAGCAGCATGCCGATCTCCAGCCACTGCTTCTGGCCGTGCGCCAGGACGCCGGCGGGCTTGTCCCGCAGGTCGCCGAGCCCGGTGATCTCCAGCGCCTCCTCGATGCCGGGCAGCACCGACTTGCGGCGCCGCAGCATGGTGAGCGCCGAACGCCCCGCACCGGCGGCGATATCGAGATTCTGTAGCACGCTGAGCTGTTCGAACACGCTCGCCGTCTGGAAGGTCCGCCCGACGCCGAGCCTGGCGATCTGGTGCACCTTCTTGCCGAGCAGCTCGACGCCGGTCTTCTGCGCCGAGCCGGACGCCGGGACCAGCCCGGTGATCGCGTCGATCAACGTCGTCTTGCCCGCCCCGTTGGGGCCGATCAGGAAGCGCAGATCCCCTTGCAGCACCGTGATATCGACATCGGTCACCGCCTTGAACCCGTCGAAACTCACGGAGAGACCGCGGATTTCGAGATACTCGCTCGACATTCCGGCATTGCCGCCGAGCTTCGGCTCGGGTGTGGTTGTGGTCATCGGGATTCCACCTTCTCCGGCTCGATCTCGGGCTGCGGTTCGACGACGACCGGCGCCGGGGCGACCGGTTCGGATCGGCGGAATCTGCTGTCCAGCAACCCCTTCAGCATCGGCCAGACGCCTGCCAGCCCGGCCGGGATGAAGCCGATCACCACGATGAACAGCACGCCTTGCAGGTAGGTCCACCCGGACGGGAACTCCTCGGAGAACGCCGTCTGCGCCCAGGCCACCCCGATCGCACCGAGCACCGGGCCGAGCAGGGTGGTCCGGCCGCCGATCGCGACGCCGATGAGGAACGCGATGGACGGCACCACGCCGATGTCGGCGGGCGAGATGATGCCGACGATCGGCGTGAACAGCGCACCGGCGATACCCGCGAAGAACGCCGCGACCACGTACGCGACGATCTTCACATTGGCCGGGTCATACCCGAGGAAGCGCACCCGCTCCTCCTGATCCCGCACCGCGACAAGCAATTCGCCGTACCGGCTGCGCATCAGCTGCCGCACCAGCGCGACCACCACCAGCAGCGTGCCCGCCGCGATGAAGAACAGCATTTTCCGGTTCGCCGGATCGGACAGCTTGAACCCGAAGAAGGCCCGGAAGTCGGAAAGCCCGGTGAAACCACCGATTGCTTGCTGCCCGGTCAGCAGGATCGCCAGCGCCGCCGCGAGCGCCTGGCTCAGGATGGCGAAATAGGCACCCTTGACCCGCCGCTTGAACACGCCGTACCCCAGCACCGCCGCCACCAGCGCGGGCAACACCAGAATCCCGATCAACGCCACCGGCCCGGACGCGAAAGGTCGCCAGAACGACGGCAATTCGCGAATACCGGAGATCTCCATGAACTCCGGCACATCATTACCGAGCCGCGACGCATCGGCCATCTGCAGATGCATCGCCATGATGTAGGCGCCGATGCCGAAGAACACGCCCTGCCCGAGCGTGAGCATTCCGCCTCGGCCCCAGGCCAATCCGATGCCCACCGCGACGATCGCGAAGCAGAGGAACTTGGCGAGCAGGTTCAGCCGGAACTCGCTCAACGCGACCGGCGCGACCGCGAACAACAGGATCGCGGCGATGCCGAAGCCACCCAATGCGGTCAAGGTCGAGTGCGCGCGCCACCGTTCTACCAGCGTGGTCATGCCAAGCTCCTTGTGCGCACGGTGAACAGACCCTGCGGACGAACCTGCAGGAAGATGACGATGACGACGAACACGATGACCTTCGCGATCGATGCCGTCGTCGAGTACTCGATGTAGGAGTTGAGCAGGCCGAGCGCGAACGCCGCGATCACCGTGCCCTTGATCTGGCCGAGTCCGCCGATCACCACCACCAGGAAGGCGTCGATCAGATAGCTCTGCCCGATGGTCGGGCTGGTCGAACCGATCAGCGTCAGCGCGACACCGGCGACACCGGCCAGGCCGGAGCCGATGAAGAACGTGCTGATATCGGTGAAACGACTTGACACACCGCTGGTTTCGGCGAGACCGCGGTTCTGCACGACGGCCCGGATGCGCCGCCCCATCGGCGTGGTCTTCATCACCGTGGCCAGGATGATCACGGCGGCCACCGCGAGCACGAGAATGAAGATGCGACTCTTCGGTACCACCGCGCCCAGAATGGTGACACCACCGCTGAGCCACTCCGGCGCGACGACATTCTTGGCGGGCGCGCCGAAAATGTCACGGGCCAGCTGCTGCAGCACCAACCCGACACCGAAGGTGACCAGCAGGGTGTCCAGCGGCCGGTCGTACATCCAGCGGATCAGGCCCATCTCCAGCGCCGCACCGAGCAGGCCGCCTACCAGGAAGCCTACGAGCAGCGACACGACCAGCGACACACCGGCCGACGAAATGACCTTCTGCACAACGTAAGTCGTGTAGCACCCGGCCATGATGAACTCGCCGTGCGCCATGTTGATCACGCCCATCTGACCGAAGGTCAGCGACAGGCCGAGCGCGGCGAGCAACAGAATTGATCCCAGACTCAGCCCGGTGAAGAGCTGGCCGATCACGACGTCCATAAGGACTCCTCGGATATCGGGCCGGTGTGGGGTGGCCGCGAAATCACCGCCACCCCACACCGATCGGGCGAACTACTTGAGGCCCTTGGCCCAGTCGTAGGACTTCAGGTACGGGTCCGGCGTCACGGCCTTGCCCGAGTCCCACACGGTGTAGATGAGCCCGTCCGGCCGGATCTCGCCGATCCGCGCGGTCTTGGTGATGTGGTGGTTGGTGCCGTCGACGGTGACCAGCCCCTCGGGCGCTTCGAACGTCACCCCGTCGGCCGCGGCCTGAATGTCGGCCACCGCGAACGACTTCGCCTTCTCCACCGTGTTCTTCCACAGGTAGACCGATGCGTACGCGGCCTCCATCGGGTCCGAGGTCGGCTTGTCCGCGCCGAACGCGGCCTTGTAGTCGGTGACGAACTTCTTGTTCACCGGGGAGTCCACGGTCTGGTAGTAGTTCCACGCGGTGAGCTGCCCGGCGACGTTCTGCGCGCCGATGCCCGCGACCTCTTCCTCGGCGATGGACACCGAAACCACCGGCATCTCAGCGGCTTTCAGGCCCGCGTTGGTGTACTCGCGGAAGAACGCGACGTTCGAGTCGCCGTTGAGGGTGTTGAATACCGCGCCCGCCTTGGCATTACGCACCTTGTTGACGATGGTGGAGAAGTCGGTCGAGCCGAGCGGGGTGTAGTCCTCGCCCTTGATCTCGATGCCGTTGGCCTTCGCGTACGCCTTGATCTCACGGTTGGCGGTCTGCGGGAAGACGTAGTCGGAGCCGACCAGGTAGAGGGACGTAATGCCCTTCTGCTTCAGGTAATCCAGGGCCGGAATGATCTGCTGATTGGTGGTCGCGCCGGTATAGAAGATGTTCTTGCTGTCTTCCAGGCCCTCGTACTGCACCGGGTAGTAGAGCAGCGAGTTCAGGCTCTCGAACTTCGGCTTCATCGCTTTGCGGCTCGACGAGGTCCAGCCGCCGAACACCGCCGCGACGCAGTCGGAGCTGATCAGCTTCTCGGCCTTCTCCGCGAAGGTCTTCGGGTCCGACGCGCCGTCCTCGAGCACCAGCTCGACCTTCTTGCCGAGGACCCCGCCCGCGGCGTTGATCTGGTCGACCGCCAGCTTGGTCGAGTTGGCGACGGTGACCTCGGAGATCGCCATCGTGCCGGACAGCGAGTGCAGCGAGCCGATCTTGATCGAGTCCTTCGACGTGTCAACGCAGGAGGCGGCGTTCGAGCCGGTCGTGGTGGCGTCGTCCTTGGCGCCACAGGCGGTCAGCAACAAACCGGCGAGCGCCACTGCGGTAGGTACCGCCATCGCCTTGACCATGCGCCGGGAGCGGTGTCGATGGATGGCACGGGAATCTGACATGGGGCGGGACCCTTCTCACTTCATCAGGTAGTTCGGCGGCGCGACGTGCACCGCGGCGAATACCTCCGCCTTTGCCCCGGTCAAAGCTGTCGACCGGGATGTATACAGGCGGTGTATTCGTGGTGCGAACGTTAGACAGAAGTTGTTGCGCCGGAATATCTCTCGGTGACGAGTCCGTTGCCTGTGTTTCGGCCGTGTGAACGTTTGCGGTTACCGTCTGGTGAACCCCGGTGAGGTGGCCGCGAGCCTACGGTTGCGTAGCGTGACCGCGGTACGGCAGGCTGCGTTTGTACATCGTCAAAACGGCCGAAACCTGGGAGGACCGTCGTGGGTCACTACAAGGCGAACGTGCGTGACATCGAGTTCAATCTGTTCGAGGTGTTCGGGCTGGACAAGCTGCTCGATACGGGCGCCTACGGCGATCTCGACTCCGATACCGTGCGCGAGATCCTGGCCGAGGTGAAGCGGCTGGCCGAGGGGCCGATCGCGGAGTCCTTCGCGCCCGCCGACCGCGATCCGGTGGCCTTCGATCCGGCCAACTACTCCGTCACGGTGCCGGACGCGCTGCGCAAGACCATCACGGCCGTGCACGACGCCGACTGGAGCAGGCTCGGGCTGCCGGAGGGGATGGGCGGCACGCCCGCGCCCGCCGCGGTGGTGTGGGCGGTCCAGGAGCTGATCATGTGCGCCAACCCGGCGGCGAGCTTCTTCAACATGGGCCCGGTGATGGCCGCGGTGCTCTACAACGTCGGCAACGAACAGCAGCAGCACTGGGCCACCCAGGGCTACGAACGCGGCTGGCAGGGCACCATGGTGCTGACCGAGCCGGACGCGGGCTCCGATGTCGGTGCCGGCCGCACCAAGGCGACCGAACAGCCCGACGGCACCTGGCACATCGAGGGCATCAAGCGCTTCATCTCCGGCGGCGACGTCGGTGACACCGCGGAAAACATGTTCCACCTGGTGCTCGCCCGCCCCGAGGGCGCGGGCCCCGGCACCAAGGGCCTTTCGCTGTTCTACGTGCCGAAGTTCCTGTTCGATGCCGAGACGCTGGAACTCGGCGCCCGCAACGGCGTGTTCGCGACCAATCTCGAGCACAAGATGGGCCTGAAGTCCTCGCCCACCTGTGAGCTGACCTTCGGCGGCGACGTGCCCGCGGTCGGCTGGCTGGTCGGCGACGTGCACAACGGCATCGCGCAGATGTTCCAGGTGATCGAGAACGCGCGCATGGTGGTCGGCATCAAGTCCACCGGCACCCTGTCCACCGGGTACCTGAACGCGCTCGCGTACGCCAAGGAGCGCGTGCAGGGCGCCGATCTGACCCAGATGACTGACAAGGCCGCACCGCGGGTGCCGATCACCCGGCATCCCGATGTGCGGCGCAGCCTGGCCATGCAGAAGGCGTATGCCGAGGGCATGCGTGCGGTGTACCTGTACACCGCAGCGCATCAGAATCCCGATGTGGCGCAGCTGGTTTCGGGCGCGGACGCCGAATTGGCGCACCGGGTCGACGATTTGCTACTGCCGATCGTCAAGGGTGTCGGTTCCGAGCGGGCCTACCAGTACCTGACGGAATCGCTACAGACGCTGGGTGGTTCGGGCTACCTGCAGGACTACCCGATCGAGCAGTACATCCGCGACGCGAAGATCGACTCGCTCTACGAGGGCACCACCGCCATCCAGGCGCAGGACTTCTTCTTCCGCAAGATCATTCGGGACAAGGGGGTGGCGATCGGGCACGTCACCGGGCAGATCGCCGCGTTCCTGGACACCAAGAGCGGCCGGTTCGAGACCGAACGCGAGCTGCTGCGTACGGCTTTGGGCGATGTGCAGGCGATGGCGGCCACGCTGACCGGCTATCTGATGGCGGGCCAGCAGGATCCGGACGAGCTGTACAAGGTCGGCCTCGGCTCGGTGCGCTTCCTGCTCTCGGTCGGCGACCTGCTCATCGGCTGGCGGCTGCTGGTGCAGGCCGAGATCGCCGCCGCCGCACTGGCGGCCGAAGCGCCCGCGAAGGATCGGCCCTTCTATACCGGAAAGATCGCTGCGGCAAGCTTCTTCGCGAAGAACGTACTGCCGGAGCTGACCGCGAACACGGCGATCATCGCCGCGATCGACAACGACATCATGAAGCTGGACGAAGCCGCCTTCTAACACCACAACCTGACCGAAGGCGCCCTTCACTCGACTGGACCGAGCGAAGGGCGCCTTCGGTCGGTGCGGGTGGGCCCGGGGGCGTCAGTCGGCGAGGAGTTTGAGTACGACGGGGCGGGACAGCGTGCCCGAGACATCGCGGGCGAGTTGGTTGGCGCTGGTGCCTTCGGCGTGGGCGTCGCGTAGGGCGGCGGCGAGTTCGTCGCGGGCCGCGTCGGCGGCTGCCTGGGCCTCGCGGAGGCGTTGGGCTGCTCGGTCGACCCTGGTGGGTTGATCGTCCCGAGTGGTCAAGGTGTTGACCGGTGCGGTTTCCGGTGGTGACACCGGCGGGTCTGCCTTCATCGCGGGCGGGAGATTGCGCATTGCCGCCTTGGCGAATTCCTGCATGAACTCGCGGGTCGCGTCCTTGTCCTCGGCGGCGTTGCCGAGCAGCAGCCGGGTGGTCTGCGGCACGGCGAGGCTCCAGTTGGACATGCCGCACAGGGCGAGCAGCAAGCGTCCGGCGTACTGTGCGTCGACGCCGAATTGTTCGATGGCCCTGTCGAATTTCTGCTCGTAGTGCTGCGCGCGCCAGCCGTCGATGTCGTGTGCGTCGACGCCGCGATGCAGGCCCTCCCACAGCAGCAGCCGCAGTAGTTGCGGGTGGTTGTTGTGGTAGTCGAACAGCTTGCCGACGTACCGGCCCGGGTCGGTCTCGGTCAAGGGTTGGACCACGTCCATGAACTCGCGCATGGTGTCGATCAGGATGACGTCGAACAGCTTGTCCTTGCTGCCGAACAGGCCGTAGATGCGTTCCTTGTTCACGCCCGCGGCCTCGGCGATGCGATCGACGCGCGCGCCTGCCAGGCCGTATTCGGCGAATTCGTCTCGCGCGGCACGCAACAACGCCTGCTTGGTCGCGTCGCTGCGCTTGATGGTGGCCGTCATGACCGCGATTTTACCATCTCATTAAACCAACTATTTGGTTGACAATCGATCTGTCGCAGTCCTAGTGTCGTCTTCATGGCAACGCCGACCCTTCCGCTCACGACCGGTACTCCGGCCGCCGCGCCCGCCCTGAGCGCATCCCCGCGTGCGCACACCGCGCGCACCGTGCCCGTCTTCGTCCTGTCCGCGCTGCTCGCGACCGGCCAGATGTACATCCCGATTCCCCTGTTCACGGCCATGAAAGCGGACTGGAATGTCGGCTCGGGCGTGATGACCTGGATCATCAGCGCGTTCGCCTTCGGCTATGCGGGCGGCTTCGTGCTGTTCGGGCCGCTGTCGGATCGCTACGGGCACCGCCGGGTGCTGATGACCGGCATGCTCGTGGCCGCGGTGGTTACCCTGTTGACCGGCCTGGCGTTCAGTGCCCCGATCGCGGTCGGGCTGCGGATCGTGCAGGGCCTCGTCGTCGGGTCGATTCCGCCCGCGATCATGGCCTATGTGGCCACCCGGATCACGCCCGCGCACCGCGCCGTGGCGACCATGTCGGTGGCCACCTCGTTCCTGGCCGCGACGGTGATCGCGCAGATCGTCTCGCAGGCGGTGGTCGCCTCGTTCCCGTGGCGCACCATGTTCATCGGTTCCGCCGTCGTCTTCGTGGCGCTCGCGGTCGTGCTGCGCCGGGTGATGCTCGACGACGCCCCGACCGGGCGCGATCTGCCACTGCGGCACAGCTACGCCGCGATCCCCGCGGTGCTGCGCATCCGCCCGTTGCTGCCGATGCTGGTCGCGGGCTCGATGAGCATGGCGGTGATGGTCGGCATCTACACCGGCCTCGAGCTCACCGGCGTGGTCAAGGGTTCCGGCGAACTGCTCGCCCTGCGGGCCGGCGCCCTGCCGGTGATGGTGGCGCTGCCGCTGCTGGCGATCCCGCTGGCCCGGCTCACCAAGCACTACCAGATCATGCTCGGCGTTCTGGTCGCGGCGGCCGCCATGGTGGCCGCCACCTTCGAGGGCTCGCACCTGGCCGTGCTGACCATTCTGCTCGCGGTCCTCGTCGGCGGCCTCGGCGTCATCGGACCGGCCGTGCTGCAGAGCGCTGGTGAACTCGGCGGCGAATCCCGTGCCGCCGCAATGTCGGTCGCGATGTTCAGCTTCTATGTGGGTGCCACGGTGGGCCCGCTGGTCGCGGCAGCCGCTGCCCCGCACGGCTTCTCGGCGCTGGCCTGGACCCTGGCCACCCTGTTGGTCATCGCGCTGGCCATGACCCTGGTCGGTCTGCGCATCCAACGGCGGGCGCTCGCCGTGGCGTGAGCCGACGGAACACCCGGACACGAAGGCCGGCAACGCGATTCAGCGTTGTCGGCCTTCGTTGTCGGCAGCTGACTACTTCAGCACGTACGGCGAGACCGAGCTGCGGTGTTCGCTGATGTCGAGGACCTTGCCCAGCGGCGGGAAGGCGCGCTGCGGGCAGTTGAGGCGTTCACAGACGCGGCAGCCTGCCCCGATGGGAGTGGGCTGGACTTGGTCGAGATCGATGCCGTCGGCGTAGATCACCCGGCCCGCGTGCCGTAGCTCGCAGCCGAGGCCGATGGCGAAGGTCTTGCTCGGCTGGCCGAAACGAGTGGCGCGGCGTTCGACGGTGCGGGCCACCCACAGGTATTTGCGGCCGTCGGGCATCTGCGCGATCTGCGTCATGATCTTGCCGGGGTAGGCGAAGGTCTCGTAGACGTTCCACAGCGGGCAGGTGCCGCCGCTGGCGGAGAAGTGGAAACCGGTGGCGGACTGGCGTTTCGACATATTGCCCGCCCGATCCACCCGGACGAACGAGAACGGGACGCCGCGTAGCTTGGGCCGCTGCAACGTCGAAAGCCGGTGGCAGATGGTCTCGTAACTCTGCGTGAAGAACGCCGAGAGCCGCTCGATGTCGTACCGGAAGTCCTCGGCGACCTCGTGAAAGTGTGTGTAGGGCAACACAGTTGCCGCAGCGAAGTAGTTCGCCAGGCCGAGCATGGCCAGCTTGCGGGTGTCCTCAGAGGCGAAATTGCCCTCCTCCACCAGCTTTTCGAGCAGGTCGCCGCATTCGAAGTAGGCGAGCTCGGCGGCGAGCTTGAACGTGCGCTGCCCGCCGGACAGGTGCGGCGCGATCTCCAGCCGCTGGGTGTCCTCGTCATAGCGGTGCAGCACGCCCTCGCCGAGGTCGATCCGTTCGACGATGCGCACGTCGTGCGCGCGCAGGATCCGGGCGACCTCGCTGTTCACGTCGCCGCCGTGGAATCGGATGCGCGCGGTGAGTTCCTCTGCGGCGGTGTCCAATTCGTGGATGTAGTTCTGCCGCTGATAGAAGAAGTCGCGCACCTCCTCGTGCGGCTTGCTGATCGCCGCGCTGCCCGAACCGTCGGCGAACCGGTCCTCGGTGGCGGCGGCCAGCTGGGCGGAGGTGTTGCGGTAGCGGTTGTGCATGTTGACCAGCGCGCGCGCCATGCTGGGATGCGCCGACACCATGTCCGCGATCTCCTGGGTGTCGGCCTCGATACCGAGCTCCTGGTCCATGACGACCTCTTGGAGTTCGGCGATGAGCCTGGTGTCGTCCTGGGAGGAGAAGAAGGTCGCGTCGACCCCGAACACCTCGCTGATCCGCAACAGCACCGGAACGGTGAGCGGGCGCACGTCGTGTTCGATCTGATTGAGGTAGCTCGCCGAGATCTCCAGCTTCTGGGCGAGTGAGACCTGGCTCAGCCCCCGCTCGGTCCGCAGCTGACGAAGCCGCGCCCCGACGTAAGTCTTGGCCATGTGTCCAGTTTATGGGCGCTTTCGCAACCCTGCCAAGGGAGAATTAGCAGCAGTGCTGAGCTATATGTCACAGGCAGGCGTTACCGTCGACGGGTGTTGTTCTCGCATGTCGTCCAGGCTTCGGAGACAGTCCGCGCGACCAGGTCACGCAAGACGAAGATCGCCACCTTCGCCGAGCTGCTGACCGCCGCCGCGCCGGACGAACTCGCGCCGGTGGTCGCCTGGGCCTCCGGTGAGCTCCGGCAGGGCCGGATCGGCACCGGGTGGCGCACCCTGACCGCAATGGACACTACCCCGGCAGTCGTTGCGACGCTGACGGTTTCGGCGGTCGATGCCGCGCTCACCGAGTTGGCCGCGACCTCCGGCGCCGGATCGGCCGCACGCCGCAAGGCCTTGCTCATCGCGCTGTGGACCGCCGCGACCGCGGCCGAGCAGGGGTTCCTGGTGCGCCTGCTGACCGGTGAGCTGCGGCAAGGGGCGCTCACCGCGATCGTCAGCGAGGCCGTCGCCGTGGCCGCCGGCGTGCCGGTCGACCTGGTGCGCCGGGCGTACATGCTGTCCGGTCAGCTGCCGGTGACCGCGATGGCCGCGCTGACCGGCGGTGTCGAGGCGCTCGGCGAGTTCCGGCTCGAGGTGGGCCGGCCGATCCAGCCGATGCTCGCCTCGCCCGGCGCGACGCTGGACGGTGCGATGACCGAGTTCGACGGCGACGTGAGTGTCGAGATCAAAATGGACGGTGCGCGGATCCAGGTGCATCGGGACGGCTCGCGGGTGTGGGTGTTCACCAGGACGCTGCGCGACATCACCGCGAGCGTGCCGGAGCTGGTCGAATTGGTCGCCGGGCTCGATTGCGCCAGCGTGGTGCTGGACGGGGAAACGCTGGCGCTCACCGATGCCGGACGGCCACGCCCCTTTCAGGAGACGATGAGCCGGTTCGCCGAGGTGAGTTCCACCCGAGAACTGCTGCTGCATCCGTATTTCTTCGACTGCCTGCACCTGGACGGCACGGACCTGCTCGACGCCCCGCTGTCCGAGCGCCGCACCGCACTCACGAAAGTAGCTGCCGCACACAGCATTCCCGCGCTGATCCGCCCCGGCGAAGAGGCCGCCGCCGAGTACTTCGACGACGCACTGGCGGCCGGTCATGAAGGTGTGATGATCAAGTCGCTGTCCGCGCCCTACGCGGCGGGCAGGCGCGGCCGGGCCTGGCAGAAGATCAAGCCGACGCACACCCTCGACCTGCTGGTGCTCGGCGCCGAATGGGGCTACGGCCGCCGCACCGGCTACCTGTCGAACCTGCACCTCGGCGCCCGCGACCCGGAAACCGGCGAGCCGGTCATGGTCGGCAAGACCTTCAAGGGCCTCACCGACGCGCTACTCCAATGGCAGACAGCCGAATTCCCGGGGCACGAACGCGAGCGCGACGAGCACACCGTCTACCTGTGGCCCAAACTCGTCGTCGAGATCGCCCTCGACGGCGTACAGGTCAGCTCCCGCTATCCGGGCGGCGTAGCCCTTCGCTTCGCTCGCGTGGTCCGCTACCGCCCCGACAAGGAACCCGCCGAAGCCGACACCATCGACGCAGTCCGCGCCCTGCTGCCGTAAGTCGCACGGCGCGCTCGTTCGCGTCGACTCGCGGGAGTCTCGGCGATGTCGAGCGGTTTGCCTGCCCGTGGTGCGAAGATTGCGCTGCCACTGCACATAACGGCTCCTCAGGGGTTCGGGGGCGGGCCGGACGGCAGTGGGTTCGGCAGTGTGCTGCTTCGGGATCGGGGAAGACGTTGAGTTCTGTGGTGTGGCGGCTTCGCGCTATCGCGCTGGTCGCGGTCCTGGCGGTCAGCGCGGTGCTCGGCACCATGGCGCACGCGAATCCGATCGATGACCTGCTCTTTCCGTCTCGCGATATCGCCGACGCCATGCCGACGCCGCTCGGCGATCCCTTCTACAACCCGCCGGCCGGTTTCGAAACCCTGGCTCCGGGAACGGTTCTCGCGTCTCGTCCCGGCGGCACCGGCGTCACGGGTGTCCCGCTGATCTCGACCGAGCTGCTGCTGCGGTCGACCGATGCGAAGGGCAAGCCTGTCCCGGTGGTCGCCACCTTGCTGATGCCCGCGACGCCGTGGACCGGCCAGGGACCGCGTCCGCTGGTGACCTTGAATCCGGCGATCGACTCCCTCGGCAACCAGTGCGCGCCGTCCTATGAGCTGCGCATGGTGTCGAGCAAGTTGTGGATGGCGCAGCTCCCGCTGTCCAAGGGCTTCGCGGTATTGGTGCCTGATCATCAGGGTCCGCGTCAGGCGTATGCGGCGGGCCTGATGGCCGGGCACGCGGTGCTCGATTCGATCAGGGCCGCGACCCGCACCCCCGAACTCGGCCTGGAGCCTGCGGCGCCGACCGCGATCACCGGTTACTCCGGCGGCGCGATCGCCTCGGCGTGGGCCGCGCAGCTGGCGCCGGCGTACGCGCCGGAACTGAATCTGGTCGGCGTCGCGTTCGGCGGCGTGCCCGCCGACTTCGAGATGCTGCTGCACACCATGAACGGCAGGGACTTCGCCTCCGGCATCTTCCTCGCCGCCACCTTGGGTCTGGCGCGCGAGTATCCGGAGATGCTCGGCCTGATGAACGACAACGGCTGGCGTCTGGTCCGGGTGGGCAAGGACTTCTGCGAGGCCCATGAGGAGACCGTCGGGCTCGTCGCGCCCATTCCAGTAGAGGCGCTCACCGATGTGCCCGCGCCGACCGAGCTGCCGTTCATCCGGCAGATTATGGCGGAGAATCGGCTCGGCGCGATGCCGCCGACCATCCCCGTTTTCCTGTATCACGGGCTGAACGAATGGTGGGTACCGCTGGCCGGTGCCGAGAACCTCTATCAGGACTGGTGCCGGGGCGGAACCCAGGTGGATTTTCAGGTATATCTCGGTGAACACTTCATCGTGAGCACCAGCGGCATTCCGGGCGCGTACGCCTGGATCGAAGATCGATTTGCTGGTAAGCCAGTGAACAAGGGTTGCACCCGATTCGGCTGATCGGCGCCGGTATCCAGGCCGATAGAGGACAGGATCCAATTTAACGCATGGGCGACGCGCGGTGAACCGCAACCACCTGGCAATCCTATTGACCAGTACCGCACACTAGATGCGTGACCGTCGAATTACTGGTTCTTCTGATCGTCATCGTCACAGCACTCGCCTTCGATTTCACCAACGGCTTCCACGACACCGCGAACGCCATGGCGACCTCCATCGCCACCGGTGCGCTGCGGCCTCGGGTCGCGGTGGCGTTATCGGCAGTGCTGAATCTGGTCGGCGCATTTCTCTCCGTGGCGGTTGCCGCCACCGTGGCCAAGGGCATCGTCCGACTCGATGCCGTCCAAGGCCATGACCTACTCATCATTGTGTTCGCCGGTCTGGTCGGTGGCATTCTCTGGAACTTGCTCACGTGGTTGTTCGGCCTGCCGTCGAGCTCCTCGCACGCACTCTTCGGCGGCCTGATCGGCGCCACCCTCGCCGCGCTCGGCTGGAGCGGCGTGATCTGGGCCGCCGGCTCGGACGGGGTGCTCACCAAGATCATTCTGCCCGCCGTGCTCGCGCCGATCGTCGCGGCGCTGGTGTCGGCCCTCGGCACCTGGCTGGTCTATCGGATCACCAAGAAGTCCGATCCCGACAAGGTGGAAACGGGCTTCCGCTGGGGCCAGATCGGCTCGGCCTCGCTGGTCTCGCTGGCGCACGGCACCAACGACGCGCAGAAGACCATGGGCGTCATCTTCCTGGCGCTGGTCGCGCACGGCACGCTCACCAAGAACGCCGACATGCCGATCTGGGTGATGGCCGCCTGTGCGCTCGCCATCGCGGCGGGCACCTACCTCGGCGGCTGGCGCATCATCCGGACGCTCGGCAAGGGCCTGGTGGAGATCGAATCACCGCAGGGCCTGGCCGCTGAAACCGCCTCGGCCGCCATCATTCTCAGCTCCGCCCACTTCGGGCTGCCGCTGTCGACCACGCAGACCGCGACCGGTTCCATCCTCGGCACCGGGATCGGCAAGGGCGCCGAGGTGCGCTGGGGCGTGATGGGCCGCATGGTGGTCGCGTGGCTGCTCACGCTGCCGCTCGCCGGCCTGGCGGGCGCGGCATGCTGGGCCATCGCGCATTACATCGGCGGACTGCCCGGTGTGCTGGTGGTGTTCGCGATCCTGCTCGGGCTCTCCGGGCTGATGTATGTGCGGTCGCGCCAGGATCCGGTCGACACCAGCAACGTCAACGAATGGCCGGACGACACGCCGGGTGGCCCGATCGATTCGGTCGGTGTTGCCGAGCCGAACGGCGCGGCCCGCCGAGATGGTGCAGAATCCGGCACACCGGGCACGACCGCGGAGCCGGGTACGTCGGCCCGGTCGGCGCAGGTTTAGGAGGAGTAGACGTGCACACACTCATCACAAACCTGAACGCGCTCTGGAAGGTCATGCTGGCCGGCCTGATCCTCGGGGCCGGGCTGCCGCTGGTGTTCGCGGTCGGGGTGCGGTTCTGGTCGACCGGTGACACGGTCACCGCGGACGGCCGTGTCGCGCAACGCAATTACCCGGCTTTGGCCGTCGCGGTGGTGTGCTTCGGGCTGATCATCGCCGCGATTGTCACCGGAATCCTTTATACCGCTAAGGCTTTCATTGCCGCGAAATTCGGCATCCACCTGTTCGGACAGGCCTGAAGGGCGAGATGTGACCGATCAAGCGAAATCCGCAGAGCTCAGGCCGAGGGTGCTGGGCCGGATCATCGGCTGGCTGCGTGCGGGCTACCCGCAAGGCATCCCGACCTCCGATTACGTGGCGCTGTTCGCGGTACTGCACCGGCACCTCACCGAATTCGAGGTCGTCGCGATCGCCGAGGAGCTGGCGGCGTCGAACCCGGACAGCGAGATCACCCGCGCCGAGATCGAGGACGCCATCGCGCGGGTCGCGAAGGAGCAGCCCGCCGAGGTCGACGTCGTCCGGGTGGCCTCGCACCTGGCCGCGGGCGGCTGGCCGCTCGCCACCCCACCACCCGACGTCGACTGAGCGCACCCGGTCGCCGATGCCTCCCTTTCTGAACGCCATCATCGACTGGCTGCGGGCCGGATATCCGGACGGTGTCCCGGAATCCGACTACATCCCGCTGCTCGCCCTGCTGCGCCGCCGCCTCTCCGACGACGAGGTCCGCCAAATCGCCGCCGAACTGGCGGGTTCCGGCGACCTGCCCGCCGACAAGGCCGACATCCAGGTGATGATCACCAAGATCACCAACGAGATGCCCTCGGAGACAGACGTTTTGCGCGTCCAAACCCGCTTGGAAGCGCACGCCTGGCCGCAAGACGGATCGTCGGCCGGAGAGACGACACCACCCGTCTGACGAGCCATCGCCGAACCTGCCCCGGCCCCCGAGTCCACGCGGCTCCCAGCTGACTCTCAGCTGCGCTGGGGCGACCATTCAGGTGCGGCGAGCAAGCTGACCTAGTCGGAATCGCCTGACCACTCCGATAACTCGCCTGGTGGGCCTCTGCCCGAGCCCACCACCCCGCCGGCCGGCGGCGTAGGTCCCTCGCCCACGCCGCCGGCCGTCCACGTCAGGCGGTGGCTCCGTGCGCGCGGAGGTCCAATTCCGGAAATCCAATGGTTTGCCCGGGGCGTGAGGTTCGTAGGGGACTCTCAGGTGGGCTGGGGGGAAGTGCTCAGGTGGGGGAGGGAGAGTGGAGGGTGTTGACCTTGGTGGATCGGCTGCCCCGGTTCACCCCTCCCCGGGGGGGGGGGGGGGGGGGGCGCCCCCCCCCCCCCCCCCCAAAAATTTAACACCCGCACGGGGGGGGCGGGTTGATAAACGAGGTGTTGGGCCCCCCC
>NZ_JBHXAU010000034.1:22566-87381 GCF_042727395.1 Nocardia sp. NPDC060255
GGTGTCGACCTTGGTGGTTCGGCTGCCCCGGTTCACCCCTCCGCGCGGTCGGCGGCGTTACTCCTGGCGCCGCCGACCGCATACTTCTGTTCAGCCGAGCAGGTGGAGGAAGTGTGCTACCTCGGTTTGGATCGCCGCGCGTGCGGGGGTCAGGTACTTGCGGGGGTCGGAGAGGGTGGGGGTGGCCTCGAGGGTGGTGCGGATGGACTCGGTCATCAGGACGTTGAGGCGGGTGGCGATGTTGACCTTGGTGATGCCATTCTCGACGGCGGCTCGGAGGCCTTCGTCGGGGACGCCGGAGGAGCCGTGCAGGACCAGGGGGACCGGGACCTTGGCGGCGAGGTGGGCGATGAGGTCGGTGTCGAGGGTGGCGGTGCGGGTGTGCATGGCGTGGGAGGAGCCGACGGCTACGGCGAGGGCGTCTACGCCGGTGCTGGCGACGAATTCGACGGCCTCGTCAGGATCGGTGCGGACGCCGGGGGCGTGGGCGCCGTCCTTGCCGCCGACCTCGCCGAGTTCGGCTTCGACGTGCACGCCGCGGTCGTGGCACCAGCGGGTGATGTCGGCGGTGCTGGCGACATTGGCGGCGTAGTCGAGGGTCGAGCCGTCGTACATGACCGAGCGGATGCCGAGATCGACTGCGGCGCGGACCAATTCGGGAGTCGTCGCGTGGTCGAGGTGTACGGCGATGTCGGCGCCGCTGTCCGCCGCGATGCGCAGGCAGGCGAGGGCCAGTGGGGCCAGGCTACCGTGGTAGCTCGCGGTGTTCTCCGAAAGCTGCAGCACGACAGGACGTTTCGCCGACTCTGCGGCCGCCGCGATAGCCTCGGCATGCTCCAGGGTGATCACATTGAACGCGCCGAGCCCGCCCGGTCGCGCGGCAGTGATCAAGTCGGAAACGGGCGTCAGCGGCATCGGTACATCTCCTGAAGGTTCAGCACGCCCGTCTGCTCGACAGTTACGGGGCGGATTCGTGGCGGGTGGGTAGGTCGAGTCGGGTGATGCGGACGGTGGGGGTGATGCGGTCGCGCAGGCAGCGGTCGATCTCGCCGGCGACGGGAATCACCACGGCGGCGGCGGAGGTGGCGACGGCGTCGGTGAGGATGGCGGGCCAGTCGGGCACCTGGTCCTCGGTGAGGGCGGCGATCACCGCGGCGGTGGCGGAATCGCCTGCGCCGGTGGGGTTTCCGGCCAGCGGCTCGGGCAGGGTGGCGTACCAGGCGCCGTCGGCGGTGACGGCGACCATGCCGTCGGCGCCGCGGGTGGCGATGACAGCGCGGACGCCGCTCTCGATGAGGGGGTACGCGGCGGCGACGACTTCCTCGGCGGTGGCCGGCTTGATGCCGGTGAGCTGGTGCAGTTCGTCGCCGTTGGGCATGAGGATGACGCCGGGGATCTGGGCGGCCAGGCGCAGGGCCTCGCCGTCGACGTCGCAGATGGTCGGCACGTCGGCGGCGATGGCGGTGCGGGCGATCTCGGCGGGCAGGGTGGCCGCGATGCCGCCGGGCAGCGACCCGGAGATGACGAGGCCGTCGACGTCGGGCAGCATGCCCGCGACCCGGACCGCGAGCTGTTCAGCGGCGTGCGGATTGGAGACGCGCGCGCCGGGCTCCCACAGGGCGGTCGCGGTGCCGTCCTCGGATTCGCTGATCACCACCGTGCGCCGGACCCAGGGCAGCGCGTGCACGAAGTCGACCGGCATCTCCAGCTCGGCGGCGGCCGCGAAGGCGTGGTCGGCGAAACCCGTCGCCCTGGCGTACTTGCCGAGCTGATTCAGCACCCGCGTGACGTTGATGCCCTTGCCGCCGATGCGCTGTTCGACCGAGCGGACCCGATGTGCCTGGCCTCGTTCGAAGTGCTCGACGCGGTAGGTCATGTCGTAGGCGGGATTCATCGTCACGGTGAGGATCACGACAACCACTCTCCTCGCCTGAGTACCCGGCGCAACTGGAGGCCCTCGCCAACGATCAGTAGGTCGGCTAAGTAGCCCGTCCGCAGGTCACCGACGTCGGGCAGTCCAAGAGCCGCCGCCGGGGTAGACGTCGCCGCGAGCACCGCGTCGGTCAGCGACACGCCCGACTCGCGCACCGCGCGGGCCACGCCGTCGAGCAGCGTGCTGACACCGCCGGCGATCGAACCGTTCGCGATCCGGGCGACCCCTTGCCGCACCGTGACGGACTGCGGACCGAGCTGATACTCGCCGTCCGACAACCCGGCCGCCTGCATGGCGTCGGTGATCAGCGCGACCCGACCGGGCGCGGTCGCGAACACCAGCTCGGCGAATCCGGGGTCGACGTGCACGCCGTCCCCGATCAGCTCGACCGTCACGTGCCCGTCCGCCGCGGCGACCAGACTCGCCCCGACCGGACCGGGTTCGCGGTGGTGCAGCGGCGGCATGCCGTTCGCCAGGTGTGTGACGAGAGATCCGAACCCAGTGGGCCGCAATGCTTTGCGGAACGCGGCGTAGTCGGCGTTACTGTGCCCCAGCGAAACCAGCACACCGTGCTCGCTGAGCCGTTGCGCGACAGCGTCATAACCGGATCGCTCCGGAGCCAGCGTCATCACCCGCAGGTGCCCGCCCCCGGCGGCGAGCAGCTGATCGGTCAGCTCGAGATCGGGATCCCGCAGAAACCGCGGATCCTGTGCCCCGCACCGCGCTTCCGACAGAAACGGCCCTTCGGCGTGAATCCCGCCGAGCACCCCGTCGGCCGCCAGCTCCCGCAAGGTGGCGGTCTGCGCGACCATGTCCGCCGCGGCCGCCGTGACAATGCTGGCCACCACCGTCGTGGACCCGCGCGACTGATGAAACTCCGCCGCCGCCCGCGCTTCCGCCGCATCGACGGTGTCGAACCGATGCCCGAACCCGCCGTGATTGTGGATGTCCACCAGGCCGGGCAGCAGCGTCCCTGCAAAAGCAGGCTCCGGCGAATCCGGATGCGCCGCAACCCAGTCCGCGAACGGCAGTACGCCAGTGATCCGGTCACCCGCGACCGTCACGACACCATCGTCCAGCTGCACGGACGCCGAGACAACATCCCCGCGAACGACCAGCTCGGTCACCATGCGAGCACCTCCGCACGACCGGCTCCGCGCCGAGGCGAATCTGGTTTGCCAACAGCCGATTTCACGACAGACAGCACCATATCCGCGCGGTGCTCGACGCGTAACGAGCCGATCATGCGAGCGTTCCTTGCCTGGCGAAGAACGCGGCGCCCGTCAAACCGGCGCGCGCGCCGAATTCGCCGAGCACAACATGGGGAGCGGGGACGAGCCGGAGTCGGTCGGAAATGGCTTGGTGGAGCGGCTCGGTCAGTGCGGCACCCGCGCCGGCCAGCCCGCCGCCGAGGATGATCAGTTCGGGGCAGGCCGCGTGCACGATGCCGATGAGCCCGTCGGCGAGCGCGTCGACGGCGTCCGCGAGCACTGCCTTGGCGTCGGCGTCGGTATCCACCAAGGCGAATACTTCTGCGGCGCCGCTGATTTCACGTCCGGTCCGGCGGGTGTACGCGCGGGCGATCGATGCACCGGAGGCGACGGTTTCGACGCAACCGGTGTTACCGCACGGGCAGGGCAGGCCGTCCGCGCGGACCGGGATGTGGCCGTATTCGCCCACCTGGCCGTAGCTGCTGCGCACCAAGCGCCCGCCGACGGACAGGGTGCCGGAGATGCCGGTGCCGAGGATGACCACGCAGACGTTGTCGTAACCCCGTCCGGCCCCGACCCGCCATTCGGCCCAACCCGCCACGGCGACATCGTGTTCGAGCAATACCGGGATGCCCCAGCGATCGAGGAACCGGTCGCCGACCTTGAAGTCCCGCCAGCCGATGTTGCTGCTGAACACGGCGATCGACCGGACGGTGTCCACGATGCCGGGGACCACCACGGCCGCCCGGCCGACGCGGCCGCGCTGTGCCGCGGTCAGCTCGGCGAGCAGTTGATCGCCGAGCACCCCCATCGCCTCGAACGCCGCGTCGCCCTGTGGTGTCCGCATGGTGCCGACGGCGAGCACGGTGCCCGCCGCGTCGGTGATCTCACCTTTGATGGTCGTCCCGCCGACATCGAGGCCGAGCACCAGCGCGTCCGCGGACAACGCGTCCGGCTGCGGCAGTACCGCAGCCGAACGCGTCGGTGTGCCGCCGCGGTGTGCCGCGGTCGACCCGGCAGTCTCGGCCGTGGGCCGGGCGGCACTGGTCGAGGACGTTTCGTTGTCGGCCGTCGGTTCCGGCACCACTCCCATGCTTCGCACAGTAGTTCCCGGCGCGTCGCGCACTGCGGCGCCGGCTAAAGCTGGGTCGAGTTTCACCGGGCCGGTCCGATCACTGGTCGAGGACGACCGAGCGATTGAGCCCACGCGGGTGGTCGGGGTCCAGGCCGAGGTCGGCCGCGCGCAGCACGCAGAGCTGGTGCACGCGGAGCAGGTCCGCCATCGGGTCGATGTCGCGGTGCTCGAAGTGCGCACCGGTGCTGGCGATGTCCCTGGCGAAGTTCGGCACCAGCGGGCCGAAGGCCCAGACCGCGCGACCGGGCGCCGAGATGGCGACCGGACCGTGCCGGTACTCGGTGGCCAGGTAGGACTCGGTCCAGGACTGGCAGGATTCGCGCAGTTTGAGCCCGGATTCCTCCGCGATGGCGGCGGCGAAGCCCATGCCGACGAAGCTGATCTCCTCGGCGTGGCGGACGTCGGCGAGTGACACCGCGGGATCCTCGGCGAGCACCTTGCGGCCCTGCTCGATCACCGGGGCGAGATCTTCGCCGAGGTGCCAGCGCAGGATGGCCAGCGTGGTGGTGGCGAAGCGGGTCTGCACCACCGATTCCTCGTCGACCTCGTCAATCAGGATCGGGTCGCCGAGCTCGAGCACCGGGGTGCCGGGACTGGAGCAGATGACGGTGCGGGGAATGTGTGCTGGGATGTCCCGCATGGCATTGACCACCTCGGTGGTCGTGCCTGACCGGCAGATCACCAAGTAACGGTCATATTCGCGGCTGGAGCGGACCTCGCTGGCAGGCCAGGCATCGGTCAGACCGTGCCCTGCGCCCTCGCGCAGCGCCGCGATCGCTTTGGACATGAACAGGGAAGTGCCGCAACCGATCACGGCGACTCGCTCGCCCTTGTGGGGGAGGATGTCGCGATGCTCGGCAGCGATCGTTTCGGCGCGCGCCCAGTCGTCAGGCTGGGTGGCGACCTCGTTGGCCAGATGGGTGACGGGCGTGGGTTCGGCGGAGATCGGCACAACAACAGAATCCGCCCGGTGATCGTTCATGTCAAATTTACGAGCGAATCAGTCACATATGATCAAGCTTGGGTCTATGTTGATAGTCGGTCGATCAGTTCGATCCCATCATCGGCTGTCCAGTGGCGCCCGGTGTGCAAATTTGAAAGGTTTTACTCGTGAAAAGACCACTCCACGGCGTGCTTGCGGGGGTCGCGATGGTCACCGGCCTTGCGCTGGCGATCTCGTCCTGTGGGTTCGGCTCGAAGGATAACGCCGACTCCGACACCACGATCAACTTCTTAGCCCCGGCCTACAGTGACGGGGCCAACGGTACGAAGGCGCTGTGGGACGGGATCATCGCGGACTTCCAGAAGCAGAACCCCGCCATCAAGGTGAACCTGCAGATCGAGTCCTGGAACTCGATCAACGACGTGGTGCGCACCAAGCTGCAGTCGAAGTCGACCACCCCGGACATCCTCAACATCGATGCCTACGCCAGCTTCGCCAGTGACGGACAGCTCTACCCGGCATCCGAAGTCGTCTCCCCGCAGGTGCTTTCGGACATCCAGCCCGGCTTCGCGAAGAACGCGTCGCTGAACGGCACCCAGTTCGCGCTGCCACTGTTCGCCTCGACGCGCACCCTGTTCTACAACACCGACCTGTTCGCCAAGGCGGGCGTCACCGCGCCGCCGAAGACTTGGGCCGAGCTCACCGACACCGCCAAGAAGATCCAGGCGCTCGGCGGCGGCGTCTCCGGCTACGGTCTGCCGCTCGGCAGCGAGGAAGCCCAGGGCGAGACCTCCATCTGGACCTTCGGCGCGGGCGGCCAGTGGGCCGAGGGTGACAAGCTCACCATCGACACCCCGGCGAACCTGGATGGCGTGCGCGCGATGCGCGAGATCGCCGATGCCGGTGTCACCCAGCCGAATCCGGGCGCGACCGACCGCAAGGACGTCATCAACGCGTTCATCCAGGGCAAGATCGGCATGATCGAGGGCCTGCCCCCGAACATCAGCCAGATCACCGCGAAGAACCCCGGCCTGAAGTACGCGACCGCGCCGACGCCGACCAAGTCCGGCACCCCGGTGACGCTCGGCGTGGCCGATCACCTGATGGCGTTCAAGAAGGACGGCAAGAAGACCGACTCGATCAAGAAGTTCCTCGACTTCTTCTACGGCGCCGACGTCTACTCGAAGTTCGTCTCGACCGAGGGCTTCATCCCGATCACCAACACCGCGGCCACCAAGCTGGCCTCGGACCCGGTGACGAAGGCCTTCGGTTCGACCCTCGCGGTGGCCCAGTTCTACCCGAGCAACAACCCGAAGTGGGCTGCGGCGCAAGGCGCGATCCGGCAGCAGATCGGCACCATCGCCCAGGGCACCGACCCGGCCCAGGTCTTGCAGCGCATTCAGGAAGCCGCGAAATAGCGTGCGACGGAAAGGAACTCTGGCGGCGATACCGTGGATCGGGCCCGCGCTGGTCTTGATCGCGGCTATCGTCGCCTTTCCCGCCTGCTACATGGTGTGGACGAGTACCCGGGATCTGAACGCCTACGGTCAAGACCGAGGCGCGGCGGGTCTGGCGAACTTCCGCACCCTGTTCGGGATTTCCGAGCTGGGATCCGTTCTGGCACACACGGTGATCTGGGTTGTCGCCGTGGTGCTGATCACCCTGGTGTTGTCGGCGGCGCTCGCCCAGTTCCTCAACAAGGATTTCCCCGGCCGCACCGCGGTACGGATGGCGATCCTGGTGCCATGGGCGGCCTCGGTCGTGATGACGACGACGATCTTCTACTACATGCTCGATCCCGACGTCGGCATCGCCAACCGCTTCCTGGTCGATATCGGCCTGCTGGACCGGGGTTACGGCTTCACCAAGCAGCCGACGCCCGCGTTCCTGGTGGCGATCGGGGTCGCGGTGTTCGTCTCGATCCCGTTCACCACCTACACGATTCTGGCCGGGCTGCAATCGATTCCGGCCGAGATCGGTGAGGCGGGCCGGGTCGACGGCGCGAGTTCGTGGCAGCGCTACCGCTTTCTCACGCTGCCGCAGCTGCGGCCGGCCATCGCGGTGGCGACGATCATCAACATCATCAACTCGTTCAACTCGTTGCCGATTCTGCAGGTGATCACCGGCAGCATCGCGGGTTTCCAGGCCGACACCACAACCACGTTGATGTTCAAGTTGATTCGGCAGAATCAGCAGGTCGACACGGCCGCGGCGATGAGCGTGCTGAACTTCGTGTTGATCATCGTGATCATCGCGATCTACGTGAAGGTGATCCGGCCGACTCAGGAGGTCGACGGATGACCGCGGCGGATATCGCGCACATCGAGAAGGTCACCGGGGCAGTGGAAGCCGGTGATTCGGCCGAGCGGCCCGGTGCGCGCACGAAACGGCGTCGGTGGGAACTGACTGCGGTCGGTGTCGTGCTGGCCGCGCTGTTCCTGCTGCCGTTCATCGTGATGGTGCTCGGATCGCTCAAGAGCCGAGCCGAAATCCTGCGTATCCCACCGACGTACCTGCCCGAGACGTGGCATCCGGACAACTACGCCACCATGTGGGACACCCCGGAAACGCCGCTGCCGTTCAATCTGGCGAGCACGGTGATCATTTCGGTGTTCGCCACGCTGCTCGTGCTGATCGTCGCCATCCCGGCCGCGTATTACACGGCGCGGCACAAGTTTCCGGGTCGCGCGGTGTTCCTCGGCCTGGTGCTCATCACCCAGATGTTGCAGCCGACCGTGCTGGTGACCGGTCTGATCCGGGAGTTCTTCGCGCTCGGCATCAACGACACCTGGCTGGCGATGATCCTGGTGAACGCGGCGTTCAACCTGTCGTTCGCGGTCTGGATCCTGCACAGCTTCTTCGCCTCCATTCCGGTGGAGATCGAGGAGGCCGCGATGCTGGACGGGCTGAGTCGCTGGCAGATCCTGGTCCGGGTGAGCTTGCCGCTGGTGTGGCCGGGCATCGTCACCGCGACGATCTTCGTCGTGGTCTCCTGCTGGAACGAGTTCGCCGCCAGCCTGGTGGTGCTGACCACCCCCGAGAACCAGCCGCTGTCGGTGGCGCTGACCAAGTTCATCGGTCAGTACGACACCTCGTGGCAATACGTTTTCGCTATATCTACGGTCGGCATCATTCCGGTCGTGATCCTGTTCGCTTTCATCGAAAAGCGCCTCGTCGCGGGTCTTACCGCGGGCAGCGTGAAGTAGGCCGACCCGGCGGGTGGTGTGCCACACCACCCGCCGTTCGGCGCGTTGTGAACCGAAACACTGTCTGAGTCTGGACTTCTCGCCGGTTATCTGAAAATATCCCTTACCAATATCGGTATCGAGCGGTAACGGGAAGGCACTTCGATGAACGTGCGCAATGGTGGGCGCGTCGTCGTCCTCGGCGTCATCGCGCTGATGGCGGCGTGGACGGCACTCGGTTCGGGGCAGGCGGCGCCGGGGGAGCAGCAGGACGGTGTCCGGATCGAACCGGCGCCCGCGCTCACCCTGCCGCCGGAACTCGACGACTTCTACCGGCCCGCAGCGGGAGCGGTCGCCGCGGCACAGCCCGGCGAGATCCTGCGCGCGCGGGCGATCTATCCGGCGTTCATGGGCATCCTGCAGCTGAATGTCGATGCGTGGCAGTTGCTTTACCGCACCACCAACAGTCATGGCGAGCCGATCTCGACGGTCACCACCCTCCTGAAACCGCGCGGCCCCGCGCCCGCGGGCGGATCGAAGCTGCTGTCCTATCAGATCGCCGAGGACAGCGTCGCGCAGTACTGCGCTCCGTCGTATGTGGCCCAATCCGGTGCTATTCCGGTCGATTACGTGAACGCGGCGGAGACGCTCATTCCGATCGCCGCGGGCCTCGGTCAGGGCTGGACGGTCGCGATGCCCGACTATCAGGGTCCGAATTCGGCCTACGGCGCTTCGCGGATGAACGCGCAGGCCACGCTCGACGGCATTCGGGCCGCGGAGAACTTCGCGCCTGCGCAGTTGAGCGGGCCGGATACGCCTGCGGCACTGTGGGGTTATTCCGGCGGCACGATTCCGTCGGCCTTCGTTCCGGAGATCAAGGAAAGCTATGCGCCCGAACTGAATATCGTCGGCATCGCGGCGGGCGGTGTCGCGGCGGGCGACTACGCCGGGGTGGTGCGGCACAACAACGGTGGCGTCTACGCGGGGCTCATCTCGGCCGCGATCGTCGGCATTTCCACCGAATACCCGGAAATGCAACGGGTGATGCGTGAAAGGGTCGATCTGCTCGGGCAATTCGTGCTGGCGTCCAAGAAGGTGCTGTGCCATCCGCAGGGTGCGATCCTGTTCCCCGGATTCAACTACTTCGGCACTTTCCAAGGCGGAGATCCGCTGAGCCTGCCGGAGATTCGGGAAGCGATCGCGGACAACTCACTCGGGCAGCAGAAACCGACTGTGCCGATCTACTTCTATCACGCGCAGAACGACGAGCTCATTCCGATCGCGGGCACCGACGCGACGGTGCAGAAATACTGCAGTGCGGGTGCGCCGAGCGTGACCTATGTCCGGGAATTCGCCGCCGAGCATCTCTCCGGAGTCCTCTCGCACCTGCCCGGCGCGTTCTATTGGCTGAAAGACCGGCTCAACGGCGTCGCCGCACCGCAGGGCTGCTCGATTACCAGCCCGGTGAGCACCTTTGGGGAACCCCAGTTCGGGCAGGCGCTGTCGGAGATCCTGCCACCCATGGCGCAGGCCCTGGTCGGATACGCGATCGGCCAGCAGAAATGAGCTGTCGACCCCGGCGCGGGCCGATGTCCGTGCCGGGGTCGCGCCGGGGCAACGGGTAGCATCGAACGGTGGCACGGCGGGAAGAAGAATCGAAGGACGGTCGCAGCTACGGCGGGCTGTCCCGGGAACAGCGGGTGGCGCAGCGACAGACCCGATTGATCGATGCCGCCCTCGAATTATTCGGCACCCAGGGTTACGCGGCCACGTCCATCGAGCGACTCTGCGCGGTCGCCAATGTTTCCACCCGCAGTTTCTACGAAGATATGGGCAGCCGTGAGGCTTTGCTCATCGCGTTGGTCAACCGGACCACCTCGCACGCGGTCGAGCGGGCCTTGGAGGCCTTGGCGAAAACCGAGCACGATCCGCTGTCGACGAGGGTGGTCGAGGGCTTTCGCGCCTATCTCTCGGTGACCTGTGCGGACCATCGATCGGCCAGGGTTTGTTATGTCGAGGTGGTCGGTGTGAGCCAGGCGGTCGAGGAATGGCGCAGAGATCAACGGCGCCTGCTTTCGTCATTGTTGATCAGCGAAGCCGAGCGGGGTGTCGAGCGCGGCGAGGCCAAGCCCCGGCGTTTCGATCTTTTCGCGCTCGCGGTGATCGGTGCGGTGAACTCGCTCGCCCAGGAATTGGTGCAGAGCACGCTGCCCGATTCGGTCATCACCGTGGACGAAATATGCGAGGAGATCGCGTATTTCGTGAACTCCGGGCTCGCGCTCACCTGATCTGAAATCAGCGAAACCGGCTTCGGATTCGGCGGCGCGCACATCTGAAAAGATGTCTTGCCGAATTGATGTCAATCTCCTACAGTCGAGTCGACGCCCTTGTCCGAGGGTGTCGACGATTCTCTGGACGGAGTGTTCATGTCCTCCATCGGAAGTGCCGTTCGCGCGCTGGTGGTCAATCTGCATTCGGTGGGCGTACTGCAACGGGCGGGCGTACTCAACCTGCTCGCGCCGGCCGACCTCGTGCGCGCCTCCCGTGCGGTCCGGCAGTTCGGCGGCATCGCCGGGCCGGTGCGGATGTCGGCGCGGCGCGAGCCCGATCGGGTGGCGCTGATCGATGAGCTCGGCCCCCTCAGCTACCGGGAGCTCGAGGGCCGCGGCAACGCGCTGGCCCGCGGCTTCACCGGCCTCGGCCTCGGGCCGGGCGACACGGTCGCCGCGCTCATCCGGGACCGGCGCGAGCTGGTGGACACCATGCTGGCCGCCGCGAAGATCGGTGCGCGGTTGGTGCTGCTGAATACCGGGTTCGCCGGTCCGCAGCTGGCCGATGTCGCGGCGCGCGAGGGGGTGAATGTCGTGGTGTACGACCAGGAATTCACCGACTTGCTGCAGGTGCTGCCGCCGGACGTGCGACGGGTGCTCGCCGTGCATGACGGCATCGGGGTCGATGGCATCGCGACTGTCGCCGAGTTGATCGCGGGCAACGACCCGGCCGAGTTGCCGCCACCGCCACGGCAGGGCGGGTTCGTGCTGCTGACCGGCGGCACCACCGGGACGCCGAAAGGGGTACCGCGCGAGGTCAAGTCGCCACTCGCGGCGGCCGCGTTGCTGGAGCGGATTCCGTTGCGGCGCAACCAGACGCTGGTGCTGGCCGCCCCGCTGTTCCACGGCACCGCGCTGAACCAGTTCATCCTGGCGCTGTCGCTGGCCTCGACGGTGGTGCTGCGCAGGCGATTCGACGCCGAGACGACCCTGGCCGACGTCGCCGAGCATCAAGCGCAGGTGCTCGTCCTGGTGCCGACCATGCTGCGCCGGATACTCGACCTCGGCCCCGAGGTCCTGGCGAAATACCACACCGACAGCTTGCGCATCGTGTTCAGCGCGGGCTCGGCACTGCCTGCCGCGCTGGGCGATTCGGCCACCGAGGTGTTCGGCGACGTGCTCTACAACTTCTACGGCTCGACCGAGGTCGGCGTCGCCGCCATCGCCACCCCGCGGACTGGCGCGCGGCGTCCGGGACGGTCGGCAAGCCGCCGACGGTGTGTACCGTCCGGCTCTACGACGAGGACGGCGACCTGGTCACCGAACCCGGTGTGCGCGGCACCATTTACGTGCGCAGCATGCTGTCGTTCGCCGGATACTCCGGCGGCGGCAACAAGGACGTCATCGATGGCCTGCTGTCCTCCGGCGATGTGGGGCACTGGGATTCGGGCGGGCGGCTGTTCATCGACGGACGCGACGACGACATGATCGTCTCCGGCGGCGAGAACGTCTTCCCCGGCGAGGTCGAGGAGCTGCTGTACGCCCATCCGGCCATTGCCGAGGCGGCGATCGTCGCGGTGCCCGACGACGAATTCGGCCAGCGGCTGGCGGCTTTCGTGGTGCGGCACCCCGATCAGGGGCTGGATGCCGACGCGGTCCGTGCCCACGTGAAGGCGAATCTGGCCCGGTTCAAGGTGCCGCGCGATGTCACCTTCGTCGACGAGCTCCCGCGCACCAGCACCGGAAAGCTCTTGCGCCGCGACCTCACCGCGACCTGAGTCAAATCGTCTGGGCACATGGCGGGCCCCGGACGGCAGTGTGCTCGGCGCGTTCCAGCCCGGCCACCGGTTGCAGGTGACCATCGGCTCCGGTGACGCGCCGACCCACATCGTCAACCCGAAGGATTACCCCGCGCTGCTGGGTGGCGTTTACGACATCCAGCGCACCGAGGGTGCGGCCTCGTTCCGCACGCTGCCGCTGGCCAGCGCGTCCGCGATGCGCCGCTGAGAGGGCGACCGCTTGGCATTGCCGTACCGGAATCTCTACGGTCGGCAGCGTGCCTGTGATCAGATTGTTCGCGTGCCTAGAAAAACTGCGGGTCGGGTTCGGGGCGGTGTGAGATGACCGGACCAACCGACCGCCCCCAGCGGTGGAACCGGCTGCTCGAACTGCTCGCCGAATCCGGGCGACTGTCCGTCGAGGAGGCCGCCGAGCGACTCGGCGTGTCCTCCGCGACGGTCCGTCGTGACTTCACCTCGCTCGCCGAACAACAGCTGGCGACCAGAACGCACGGCGGCGTCGTCGCGACCTCGGTCGCCTACGACCTGCCCGCCCGCTACCGCCAGACCGGCGGCGAGGCGAAGCAGCGGATCGCGGAACATGCTGCGTCCCTGGTAGATCCGCACACGGTCGTCGCGATGAACGGCGGCACGACCACCACCGCGGTGGCGCGGGCGCTGGCCGGCCGCACCGACCTCGGCATGACCGGTGACGAACAACTGACCCTCGTCACCAACGCGCTCAACATCGCAGGCGAAATGGTCCTGCGCCCGCACATGCGCACCGTCGTCCTCGGCGGCGTGGCCCGCCGCGAGTCCTACGAACTGCACGGCCCCCTGGCCGAACGCGCGCTGGCCGAACTCCGCCTCGACGAACTGATCCTCGGCGTCAACGCCATCTCCGCCGAGGGCGGCGCCCAATGCCGCCACATCGACGAGGCGGGCGTCACCACCGAAATGGTCCGCCGCTCCCGCCACGTCATGGTCGTAGCCACCGCCGACAAACTAGAACGCACAGCCCTCGCCCGAATCTGCACCATCGAACAGGTCCAAGTCCTGGTCACCGACACCGACGCCGACCCAGCCGCAGTAGCAGCCATCCGCGCAACAGGAGTCCGAGTCGACGTCGTGTAGCGACCCCGCCAGGGTCGGCACTGTCCCTCAGTCGGGATCGGGTGATTGGTGTCCGGTTCCTGTTTGAATGCGACTGGGTCGGGCATGTTCGAGCTCATGACCACTGAACCCGGTACAGACCGTTCCGATGACACCGAAGTGGACCGTGACGACGTTGATCAGCCGGATTCGACCGAGGATGCTGCGGCGACCACGGAGGATCAGGCGGCGGATATGGACTATGAGGGCGATACGCCCAACTAGGGATTTCTGTTCGCGCAGCACCGACTTATCGATGAGACCTGCTCTTTCGCGCCGCCACGCTTAGTTCCGCTTGACCGCGGGGCCGTCGATAACCCAGCCCGGTAGGCCTTGGATGGTCTGCCGGGCTGTGCTGTGTCGAGGGTCGGAGATCGGCGTCGTTCCCCCATTGACCGAGTCATCGTGTCTCACTAGTCTGAATGGGACAGCACGTCCCATGTGAGTGTGTAGGCAAGGTGGGTCCGCTATGGCCGATGTTGATTCCGTTGATTCCGGCGTTGATTCGAAGCTGCACCCGCCCCGGTGGGCGCCGACGTTCATTCGATGGCACAACACCCAGGTGACCTGGTGGGAGTCGGTGAAGCTGTCGGTGGGGATTCTGCCGAGGGTGCGTGATCACACGGTGCTGGATTACGTGACGAACTTTCCGGGGCAGGATGACGTGCTCGTGGCCAGGGTGCCGTTCGCGAAGTTCGTCATCGTGCGCAGTCCGGAGTTGGCTCGGCATGTGCTGGTGACGAATCAGAACAACTACACGAAGAGTCCGGATTACGACATGCTCGCGGTGGCGTTCGGGCGCGGGCTGGTGACCGACCTGAATGATGAACTGTGGCAGCGTAATCGGCGGCTGGTGCAGCCGATCTTCGCCAAGCGCAACGTGGATGGGTTCGCGCCGGTGATGGTCGAGGCGGCGCGCGATGCGGTGGCACGGATCCGGGAGCTCTCGGCGGGCGATGGCGTGGTCGATGTCAACGCCGAAATGAACCGGCTTACTTTGGATGTCACGTCGCGGACGATGTTCGGCACCGATATCACCGGTCCGATGTCGGAGGTGGTGCTGTATCGGCTGCTGCGGTTCTTCGGCCGCGGGTTCATGACCAACCTCAGTCATCCGCTGCATCACCTCGCGACCTGGCTGCACCAGCGTGGGCGGCATCGCGACGATGCCGGGAATTCGCGGTTGCCGATGCGGGTGATGCGGGCCGCGGGCTGGGTGATCGAGCCGCGCAGCATGCGCGACCTGCGGCACGCCGAGGGCGTGGTCGACGGCTTGATCGCCGATCATCGCGCGGGCCGGATCACCCGCAAGGACAACCTGCTCGCCGCGCTGATCGATGCCTCCGATCCGGAAACCGGCTACCAGTACACCGATCAGGAGATCCACGACGAGCTGATGACGTTCATCGGCGCCGGCATGGAGACCACCGCGACCGCGCTGACCTGGGTGTGGCAGATGCTCGCCGAGCACCCCGAGGCCCGCGAGCGGCTGCGCGACGAGGTCACCTCGGTACTCGGCTCGCGCCCGGCCACCGCCGCCGACCTCGATCGGCTGCCGTGGACGCAGGCCGTGGTCGCCGAGACCATGCGGGTGCTGCCGCCGGTGGTCGGGCTGGCCAGAACGGCGAAAGCGGCTGACGCACTGGGCGGTTACCGGATCAAGCCGGGCACCACGGTGATCACGCTGATCCACGGCTCGCACCACAACCATCGGGTCTGGGATCGGCCGGACGAATTCGACCCGAGCCGGTACCTGCCGGAAAACGTTGAGCGCGAACACAAGCGGGCCACCATGCCGTTCGGGGCGGGCAAAAGAATGTGTGTCGCTTCGGGATTCGCGAATATGGAGGCCGCGCTGGTGGTCGCCACCTTCGCGCAGCAGCTGCAATTCGACGCGGTGTCGGATCAGCGGGTGCGACGGCAGATCTCGTTCACCGGCGGTCCGGACGGCCCGCTGCCGATGCGCCCTCGGTTCCTGCCGGAACTGGAGCGCGCGGACACCGCCGTATAGTCGGATCCGTGAAACCGCCCGCCCACATGCGCAGCCATCGCAGGCGCTCGGGTGGGCAGCGCTGGGACGAACACAATTCGACCAGGCAGACGCAGATCCTCGAGGCGGCCGTCGCGTTGATCGAGGAGCACGGCCCGAAGGCCGAGGTGTCGATCCAGCAGATCGCCGAGCGCGCCGGCCTGGCCCGCTCGGTGGTCTACCGGCAGTTCGACAATCGGGAAGATCTGGACGCCCGGGTGCGCGAGTACATCACGGATCACTATGTGGCCGAGGTGGAGTCGCTGCTCGTGCTCGATCCGGCCAAAACCGCGGAGGAGATGTTCCTCGAGGTGATGCGCCGGGTGGTGAGCTGGGCCGCGGAGCATCCCAGTCTCTATCGGTTCGCGCAGAGCGGCCCGGTGCACGGGCACTCGGCCGCGGAGAACAGTCTCACCGTCGGCAGGCATCGGGTGGCGGAGGCGCTGTGGCAACAGTTTTCGTCGTGGACCGGCCTGCTCGCCATCGATATCGAACCGTATCGTCCGCTCGCCTATGGGCTGGTCGGCCTGGTCGAAGGCATCGTCACCCAGTATCTCGGCACACCGCCCGGCCCCGATCGCCCCGATCAGGAGGCCATCGCCCGAATGCTCACCGCGTCCGGCTGGCACCTGTTCGCGGGCCACGCCGCCGACCTCGGCTACCACTTCGACCGGTCCGCCAACATCGCCGAAGTCCTCGCCAAGCTTTTCGCCGAGGCCGCGGCACAGCAAGACTGAAAGTGCTGCAGGAGTTTTCGGGCTCACCCGGCATGGACGCGCTGCGTCGCCGACACCGTTCGGGCGGACCGCAGGTTGGCCAGCGCGGTAAGCGCGGGTGTCAGCCGGGTTGCCCCGTTGCGCAGTGCGATGCCGGTTCGGGTGGCAGGCACGAGCAGGGCACCGGCGATCCGGAAGCCACCTTGCTTGGACCGCACCAGCTTTCGATGACGCGCCTCATATCGGTGCAGTGCGGTCGCGGGGTTGTCCGCGGCACCCAGCTCCTCGGCCAGGGTGTAAGCACCCGCCATGGCGAGCGTGGAACCGTCGCCGAACAGGGACAGGCTGGATCCGGCATCGCCGACCAGCGCGATTCGTCCAGTCGACCAGGTGGGTGAATCGACCTGGCTGACGGCGTCGAAGTACAGGTCGGCGGCATCCATGCGCTGCAGCAGTTCCGGCAACCGCCAGCTGCCGCCCGAATATGCCTCGGCGACAAGGCGTTTGTGGCTCGCCTGATCCCGGTGATCGAAGCCGGGCACGGCATCGTGCCGGAAGATGAACGCGGCTAGTGCGCGCCCACGCGTCGGATGCACCGACACGGCGCGGCCCGGTGTGTTGTAGATGACGACTTCCCGATCCGAGCCGACGGGCGCGTCGATCGGCATAGTCGCGACGAACATGCCTTTGTGCCTGACGAATTCGCTTTCCGGGCCGAAGGCCAGGCGCCGGACCGTGGAGTGCAGCCCGTCGGCGCCGATGACCAGGTCGAAGCGTCGAGGAGATGCCTTTGCGAAGGTGACGCCGACGCCCTCGCTGTCCTGCGTGAGTCCGGTAATGGTGTCGCCCCAAACGAATTCGGCTTCCGCGCGACTGGCTGCCAGCAGGATCGCGGCGAGGTCGGCACGCGGTACCTCTACTTCCCGATCACCGCCCGAGCCCTGGAAGGCGGCCAGTGGAATCCGTCCCACCGACTTGCCCGAGCCATCGACGAATGTCATCCGATCGACAGCTGATCCAGCGGCACGCAGCTGCGGCATGATCCCCATCTGTTCCGCCACGGCCACCGCGGGCCCCTTCACGTCGACCGGATTTCCGCTCGAACGCAGCGCCGCCGCGCGCTCGACGACGGTCACCTCGTAACCCTGCCGCGCCAGCCAGTAGGCCAGCGTCGAACCCGCGACGCCCGCTCCGGAGATCAGCACTGTCTTGTTCATGGCGACACCTTCTTCAGATAACTGGACGATTTTCGTCCGGTTAGCAGTAGCGTACGCTAAGCGGAAGAAAATCGTCCAGTTATTCGATATGGCCTGATGGGAGACGCTCATGGCGACCGAGGAACTGCGCGCCGACGCCAGAAGCAACCGGGATCAGATCCTCACGGCGGCCCTGAGCGTCTTTCGCGAACGCGGAGTCGATGTGCCCATGAAGGAGATCGCCGACCGTGCGGGCGTCGGCGTCGGCACGCTGTACCGCCGCTTCCCCGACCGCGACGCGTTGATCTCCGCCACCTCCAGCGCCTACCTGGCGGGGCTCGCGGACACCGCCGCGACGGCATGGCGCGAAGAGTCCGACGCCTGGACAGCGCTCGCTCGCTTCCTGCGCGAATGCGTTCAAATGGGTGTCGGCGGACTGTCTTCGGCGATCGGGCCCGTCGCGCACACCCGAATCCACGCCGACGGCAAGCTGATCGAGGTACGCGGCGTCGTCACCGACCTCATCGAGCGCATGACCACACAGGCCAAAGCCGACGGAGCGCTGCGTGGCGACATCGGCCCGGCCGACATCGCCAAGCTGATGACACTCCAGATCTACACTCGCCCAGGCGAATCCCACCGCGAAGCCGTCGATCGAGTCGTCGACATCATGCTCGACGGGCTGCGCGCCCGCTAGTGCGTCGCGGCCAGCGATACGGCTTCGGGTGTGGTGGTCGGCCGAATGCTGCGCATCCACACCACGAAGCCCCAGGCCACAAAGCCCGCGTAGACGAAGTACAGGGTCGCGGACGGGTAGTAGCCCGCCTTCACCAATAGCGGGATGCCGACGATGTCGACGGCGATCCAGATGAGCCAGAACTCGGCGAGCCCGCGCGCCATCCCGTAGGTCGCCAGCACCGAGCCGGTGAAGATCCAGGCCTCGGCCCACGGACCGTAGGAACCGATCAGCGCGAAGATCTGCGCGAAGGCCACGGTGCCGACCACCATCGCGGCGACCAGAACTAGACGTTCGCGATTGCTCGCCCAGCGCGGATCGACGCCGCGGTGTTCGAGGCCGGTTTCGTTGGCGTGCCGATGCCAGCTCCACCAGCCGTAGACGCTGACCGCGACGAACATCAGCTGGCGTCCCGCCTGGCCCGCCATGTTCAGATGCTGCGGGGTATTGAAGACCCCGCCGACGAAAACGGTGAACAACAGGGCGTTCCCGGCGATGCCGATCGGCCACGCCCAGACGCGTCGCCGCATGCCGCCGAGCGCGGAGGCGAGGCCGAAACCGTTGCCGATCACCTCGCGCCAGAGGATCTCCGAGCCTGCGATGTGCAGCTTGGCGTCGAGCAGCGAGATGATCGGGTTCACCTGTGGTGCAACCAGCGCGCCCGCCGATGTCATCCACCGGCCGGATATCGGCTCGGGTTGATCGAAAAACCGGCGCAGACGCGGGTTCGCGTAACGATTGCGAAATCTGGGGTCGCGATTCGCAATATCTGTGCAACGGACCCCTTCTAGGGTGACGTTCATGAGGGAGCGTAGCGAGCGAAAAATAGGTACAGCTGTGGCCACAGTCATGTCGGAGCCGAGCGCCGGCGAGGCGGAGGCATGAGTGTGGAAAGCAGTACCGGGGGGACGGGAATTCACATCAGTGGGTTGACCAAAACCTTCAGAGTCGGTCGTAAGACGGTGCAGGCGCTGGACTCGGTCGACCTGCACACCGAACAGGGCACCTTCCTGTCGTTGCTCGGCCCGTCCGGCTGCGGCAAGTCCACCGTCCTGCGCATCCTCGCCGGACTGGAAACGCCGAGCGCGGGCAAGACGCTCATCGATGGCCAGACGCCCGCGGAGCTGATCCGCAGGCACGAACTCGGCATCGCGTTCCAGGACTCGGCGCTGCTGCCGTGGCGTTCGGTGGAGTCGAACATCAAGCTGCCGTTGCAGGTGGCGGGCCTCACGCCGGACCCGGCGCTGATCGCGGACCTGATCCAGCTGGTCGGGCTGGAAGGCTTCGAGAAGGCCAAGCCCGCGCAGCTGTCGGGCGGCATGCGCCAGCGCGTCTCGATCGCCAGGGCGCTGGTGGTGAAGCCGACGGTGCTGCTGCTCGACGAGCCGTTCGGCGCGCTGGACGACATGACCAGGCAGCGGCTCAATCTGGAATTGCTGCGGATCTGGACGGAGAAACCGGCGACCACGCTGATGGTCACGCACGGCATCGCCGAGGCGGTGTTCCTCTCCGATGTGGTCGCGGTGATGAGTCCGCGACCGGGCCGGGTGCTGGAACTGGTGGAGATCGATCTGCCGCGTCCGCGCACCCCGGAGATGATGCGCACGCCCGAATTCCACAAGCTGCACGACTATCTGTCGGAGCTGCTGTTCGGGAAGTCCGGCACCGGCGGCGCGCTGGGCACCGCCGCGGGGAAGTCGAGCACGGGCGCGGTGCAGCCGTGAACGGGCAACGACCGGCGCGCTGTCAGTGGCAGGCGCGACCGGGTTGGCAGCGGGTGCGGCCCTATGGAGAGTCGATGCGGTCGGTCGCGATCTGCGTCCGGCGTGGCCGGGGAGGTCGGGCATGAAGCGAATCGGCGGCTTGCTCGGCGTCGCCGGGTTGATCGGGGTGTGGTGGCTGCTCGCGGCGCTCGGTGTCGCGGGTGGCACCGTGCCGAGCCCGTGGACGGTGCTGCACACCATGTACACCGACGGGTGGGGCCTCTACGGGCCGAACTTCCGGATCACCGCGCTCGGCGCGCTGAAGGGATTCCTCTGGGGCAATGGGATGGCCATCGCGCTGGCGATCCTGATCATGCTGATCCCGCAGATCGAATCGTTGGCCACCCAGCTGGCGATCCTGAGTTACTGCACGCCGTTGCTCGCGCTCGGGCCGATCATCCTCGTCGTGTTCGGTGGCCGCACCCCGACCGTGTTCCTGGCGGCGATGTACTGCTTCTTCACCACCATGGTCGGCACCGTGACGGGATTGCGCTCGGCCGACAGAACAAGCCTCGACCTGGTGCGCGCCTATGGCGGCGGGCGCTGGCAGCAGCTGTACCGGGTGCAGTTGATCTCGGCGTTGCCGAATACGTTCGCGGCGTTGAAGATCGCGGCTCCGTCGGCGGTGCTCGGCGCGATCATCGGCGAGTACCTCGGCGGCGTGGACAGCGGCATCGGTGTCGCGTTGACCGCCGCCCAGACCGCCTACAACGTGCCACGCACCTGGGGCATGGCACTGGCCGCCGCCGCGCTGGCCGGCCTCGGCTACGCGGTCGTCGCACTGGCCGCCCGCGTCGTCGCCCCCTGGACCACCCAGGCGGCGCGATGACCGAACAGCTTGGCGTGCAACGTTTTACGTGCGACGCGGAGGAGGTGCGATGAAGGTCGTGTTGCGGATCGGGAAGTTCTTGTTCCCGTTGTTCACTTCGCTGTTGTTGATGCTGGTGATCTGGTACGTCTTCCTGAAGGCGTTCCCGCAGGTCGGGCCGCGGGTCGGGAAGTCACCGGAAGACATCTGGCGTTATCTGGTCACCTCGCCCGGTGCGAGTGCCGCGCGCGAGGTGATCATCGACGACTTGCAGATCACGTTGCGGGACGCGGCAATCGGGTTCGGGCTCGGCATGGCGGCGGCGCTGGTGGTCGCGGCGCTGTTCGTGTCGTTCGCCGCGGTGGAGCAGACCTTCCTGCCGGTGGCGATGCTGCTGCGGTCGGTGCCGCTGGTGGTGCTCGCCCCGATCATCGTGCTGGTGTTCGGCCGCGGGCTCGGCGGCGTCGCGGTGCTGGCCGCGATCGTGGTGTTCTTCCCGGCGCTGGTGATGATCATGGCCGGGCTGCGCAACGCGCCGCGGGAGGCGCTGGACCTGGTGGCCGCGTACGGCGGGTCCACATGGACCGGATTGCGGATGGTCGCGGTGCCCGCCGCGCTGCCCTCGGTGTTCGCGGCGGCGCGGATCTCGGTGCCCGGCGCGCTGATCGGTGCGCTGCTCGGCGAATGGCTCGGCAGCGGAACGGGCCTCGGCGCCAGCCTGATCCGGGCCATCCCGACGTTCCAGTACAACCAGCTGTGGTCCTCGATCGTCATCGTCACCATCGTTTCGGTGCTGCTCTACGCCATCGTCGGCGTGATCGAGAATCTGGTGCTCGCCCGCTTCGGAGCCGACGCGGGGAGGTCGTGAGCCCGGTTTTCTGCCCGGAAAACGCGGCGAAATTCGAGCAAATCAATGTCCGGAACGTCAAAGTAAAGAAAACGAAACGCAATCGACCTAGATTCGGCGCATGACACCCGTGCAACGCTCTTCGTTCGGGCCGACACTGAACCGACGGTCTCTCCTTCGTTACTCCGCGCTGGCCGGTGCCGCCCTCGGCGGTGCTGGTCTGCTCGCCGCCTGCGGCGACAGTTCCTCCGACTCGTCGGGCGGTTCCACCGCGGACGGCTCGAAATATGGCACCGTGGCGGTGCAGCTGTCCTGGCTGAAGAACATCGAATTCGCCGGCGAGTACTTCGCGGACAGTAAGGGCTATTTCAAGGAAGCCGGTTTCGGCTCGGTCAACCTCATCGCGGGCGGTGCGGCCAGCACCTCGGTGGAGGCCGGGCTGGACACCGGAAAGGTCTGGCTCGGCCTGTCCGCCCCGCAGACCACCGCCAAGGCGGTGCTGGAGGGGCTGCCCGGCAAGATCATCGCCACCACCTATCAGAAGAACCCCTTCGCGATCGTCAGCTCGGCCGCCAAGCCGATCAAGACGCCCGAGGACATGAAGGGCAAGAAGATCGGGGTGCAGGACACCAACCAGCTGATCTTCAACGCCCTGCTCACCGCGAACGGCCTGAAGCCGAGCGATGTCACCATCGTGCCCGCGCAGTTCGATCCGTCCCCGCTGGCCAACGGCGAGGTCGACGGGTGGGTCAGTTACGTGACCAACGAGCCGATCACCTTGACCGCCAAGGGATTCGCCAACACCCACTTCCTGTTCGCCGACTACAACCTGCCGCTGACGGCCGAGACGCTCACCGTCAAGCAGTCCACCATCGACAAGGAGCGGGACAAGCTGAAGGCGTTCCTCGTCGCGGAGATCAAGGGCTGGAAGGACGCGGTGGCCAACCCGGCCGAATCGGCCAGGCTCGCGGTCGAGGTGTACGGCAAGGATCAGAAGCTCGATCTGGCCGAGCAGACGAAGGAGGCGCAGGCGCAGAACGATCTGGTCACCTCCGCGGACGCGACCGCCAACGGCCTGCTGACCATGACCGACACGCTGATCGAGCAGAACATCACCGCGTTGAAGGCGGCCAAGCTCGATATCAAGGCCGATCAGCTGTTCGACCTGTCGGTGCTGCGCGAGGTATACGCGGAGAACCCGGGGCTGAAGGCTTAACTATTCAGTCCGACAACGGTTTTCAGCGAAGGCTGGGTGCTGTTGTGCAGCGAGTGCCGCCCGGACTGCTCGGTCTTGGCGGCAATCAGCTCGGCGGCGATCGCGACGGCCATCTCGGTGGCGGTGCGCGCGCCCAGGTCGAGTCCGGCGGGGGAGTGCAGGCGGGCCAGGGTCGCTTCGGTGAAGCCGCCCGCCCGTAGGTCTTCCATGCGCTGGGTGTGCACGGTGCGCGCACCCATGGCGCCCAGGTAACCGAGCTCGGGTAGTCGTAGCGCGACGGTGAGCAGCGGGATCTCGAACTTCGGGTCGTGCGAGGTGACGACAATGCCGGTGCTGCCGTCGATTTCGCCCGCCGAGGACAGCGTGTTCAGGTATCGGTGCGGCCAGTCGACGACCACCTCGGCGCCGGGGAACTTCTCCGGCATCGCGAAGTTCTCGCGGGAGTCGCAGATGGTGACGCGGTAGCCGAGCAGCCTGGCCTGCACGGTCAGCGCCGCGGCGAAAGAGTTGGCGCCGAAGATGATCAGCCGCGGCGGCGGGGCGAACGACGCGACGAACACATCCGAATCCGGCAGCGCGAGCAGCTCGGTGCCGTGCTTCTTGTCGGTGACCAGGTGCTGGCCGATCAGGTCCGCGTCGGAGTTCCATACGACGGTGAACACGGTGATCCGCCGATGTGCCGCGATCTCCGCGGCGACGACGGGAAACTCGGGAAAGTGCCTGCGCGAGAACGGTTCAGTGAACACGTCCATGGTGCCGTCGCGGTCCGTCGCGCCTTCCGCGCCGGTAGCCACGCCGTAGCGGTGCATCGCCCGCCGGCCCGTGCGAGCGGCCTGCAGGACGGCCTCGTAGGCGATTTCCTCGAGCCCGCCGTCGGTGACCGCGCCGTAGACGCCGCCGTCCGGATCGACCAGCATCGCCGAGCCGATCGGCAGGGACGCGGAGCCCCCGGTGCGCACTATGGTGGCCAGCCCACCGGTCCGCCCGGAATGCCAAACCCGCAGTAGGTCATCGACGATGTCCCGCATCAGCTCGCTCCGATCAGCGTGCGGACGAGGCCGGGTAATCACGATCGACGCCCGTCGCCAAATCGTCGCACGTGACGCACACCATATCTGCCCTACGTGACAAATAGTTGCGCGCGCCCGAATCTCCTACGGCCTCCTGACATATCGAGGTCCAGTGCTTGTGAGCGACCACAACGGGGTGCCCCGGTGTGTTGTGGAACACAGCACGGGCAAGACCGCTGGGTGCGGCGAAGGCCGCCGCCGTGACCCGGGCGACCACATCGGCGCCGACGTCCGGGGTATCCACCGGCATGATCGCGGCGTAGCGCGCCGGGGTGCGGGCGGCGGCGATGAGCCCGGCCCGGACCGACGCGGCGAGCCCGGTGGCCCAGTCCGCCGCCCAGACGTGGTGGACGCCGGCCGGGAGGTCGAGCAGGGCCGGGTCGGGGCCGGTGGCGCCGAGCACCACGATCACCGGATCGCACCCGCCGTCGCGCAGCGCGGCCACCGCGCCGCGCAGCCAGGAACCACCCTCGGCCAGGGCTTTCGGCCGTCCGTAGCGTGTTCCGGCGCCCGCGGCGAGCACGATGCCCGCGCAGACGGGCGGGACGGCCGGGCGATCGGGTACAGCCATGGTGACGACGGTAGTCCGGAACCGCTGTCCGCGCGTGTCGGAAGAGTGCCGCTCGCGGACCTGCCCGGCCGGTTTCGTTGCGGCGACACGCCCGGGGGTGATCTATCTCTTTCGGGTGGCGGCCGGGCGGGTCGTATTCGATGCTGGTCCGATGACAGACGACGGGGCGGGCCTGGCCGGGTTCGACGCGATGCCGGACGACGCGGCCACCGAGGCATTGCTCGCGTGTTGCTCTTCGCCCGAATGGGCGCGGTCGCTGGTGGCGGGGCGGCCGTACCCGAGCGTCGACGCGCTGCTGCAGGCGGCCGACACCGTGCTGGCCGGGTTGCCCGAATCCGAGATCGACCGAGCGCTGGCCGGGCATCCGCGGATCGGCGAGCGACCGGACACGGCGGCCTCGGCGCGTGAGCAAGCCGGGGTCGCCACGGCCGAGGACGCGGTACGGTCGGCGCTCGCGGCCGGAAACCGGGCCTACGAGGCGCGGTTCGGTCATATCTATCTGGTGTGCGCGAGCGGCAGATCGGGCAGCGAGCTGCTCGCGATCCTCGAGGAACGACTCGGCAACGAGGCCGAGACCGAAAGGCGGGTCATGCGAACAGAACTGGCGAAGATCAATCGAATCCGGTTGCGGGCGTTGCTGGCGGCCCGATGAGCTCACTGAGCACGCACGTGCTGGACGCGGTGCGTGGCGCGCCCGCGCAACAGGTCGCGGTGACGTTGTATCGCGGTGCCGAGCAACTGGATTCGGGCACGACCGACGCGGACGGCCGGATCGGCGCGCTGGGCGGTGCGCTTCCGGCGGGCACCTATCGGCTGGTGTTCGCCACCGGCCCATACTTCGCCGGACAACAGGTCGACACCTTCTACCCCGAGGTCTCCGTGACGTTCGCGGTCACCGAGGAACGGCACTATCACGTCCCGTTGTTGCTGTCGCCCTTTGCCTTTTCCACCTATCGAGGGAGCTGAACCAAGCATGGAACTGACCGGGCCGATCGTGCTGTCCGACCACCGATACGGCAAGGCCGAGAACCGGATCGTCCGGATCTGGCGGCAGCACGCGCGCCACGAGATTCGCGACGTGAACGTGTCCACCGTGCTGCGCGGCGATTTCGCCGACGCCTACATCGCCGGTGATCAGCGCAAGGTGCTACCCACCGACACGCAGAAGCAGACCGCGTACGCCTACGCGAAACAGCCCGGGCTACAAACGATCGAGGACTACGCGCTGGCGCTGGCCGGTCATTTCGTCGACGACGTCGAGCCGGTGACCAGCGCGCGGATCGAGATCGACGAGTATGCCTGGCAACGGGTTTCGGTCGACGGCCGCGAACACGACTACACCTGGGTCCGGCAGGGCCCCGAGGTGCGTACCGCGGCGGTCACCGTGGCGGGCAAGGGCGCCGACCGGCAGGCCTGGGTGATCGGCGGGGTGAAGGACCTGACGATTCTGAAGTCGACCGGCTCGGAGTTCGCCGACTTCCTGACCGACGAATTCACCGTGCTGGCCCCGACGCACGACCGGATGCTGGCCACCTCGCTCGTGGTGGAATGGCGTTTCGCGGGCAGCACCGGCATCGCCTGGGACGAGGTGTACGCCGGTATCCGGGCGCGGTTGGTCGAGACGTTCGCGACGCAGCACTCGAAGGCGTTGCAGCAGACGCTGTTCGAGATGGGCAAGGCCGCGCTAGAGGCCTATCCGGTGCTCGCCGAGATCCGGCTGGCCGCACCGAACAAGCACCACTTCGACTACGACCTGGCCCGCTTCGGCATCGAGAACAACGGCGAGGTGTACCACGCCGCCGACCGCCCGTACGGGCTGATCCACGCGACCGTGCAGCGGGCCGACGCACCGGAGGCAGGGCCGGCATGGACACAGTGACAGTCATCGAGGGCTGTGCCGTCGCGACGGTCGACGCGGTCGGCACCGAATATCGCGACGGCTATGTGGTGGTGCGCGGCAACAGGATCGAGGCCGTCGGCGCGGGCGCGGCGCCTGTCATCGATGGCCCGGTGCATCGCATCGACGGCCGTGGCTGTCTGCTGACTCCCGGCCTGGTGAACACGCACCACCACCTCTACCAGTGGATCACCCGGGGTCTCGCCGCGGACAACACGCTGTTCGAGTGGCTCACCACGCTCTATCCCATCTGGGCGGGCATCGACGAGGAAGCGGTGCGGATCGCGGCGACCGGCGGGCTGGCCGCGCTGGCCCGTACCGGCTGCACCACCACGACGGACCATCATTATGTGTTCCCGCGCGAGGGCGGGGACCTGCTCGGCGCCGAGATCGCGGCGGCGGCCGAGGTGGGCCTGCGCTTCCATCCGTGCCGCGGCTCGATGGATCTCGGCGCCAGCTCGGGCGGGCTGCCACCCGATCACGTGGTGCAGACCTTGGATGACATCCTGGCCGACAGCGCGACTGCCATTGCCCGGCACCATGATTCGTCGTTCGACTCGATGCTGCGCATCGCGCTGGCCCCGTGCTCGCCGTTCTCGGTGACCCCGGAACTGCTGCGCGAGTCGGCCGTGCTGGCACGCGAGTCGGGGGTGCGACTGCACACCCACGTCGCCGAGACGATCGACGAACAGGACTACTGCGCCGAAACATTCGGCTGTACCCCGGCGCAGTACATGGAGCGGCTCGGCTGGGTCGGCGCGGACGTCTGGTGGGCGCACGCGATCCACCTGGACGACTCCGCGATCGAGACCATGGCGAAAACCGGTACCGGAGTGGCGCATTGCCCCACCTCGAACGCGCGGATCGGCGCGGGTATCGCGCGTACCGCGGATCTGGTGCACGCCGGTGTGCCGGTCGGGCTCGGGGTGGACGGCGCGGCGAGCAACGAGTCCAGCTCGATGATCGAGGAGCCGCGCAATGCCCTGTTCTTCGCGCGCAACAAGGGCGGTCCGCGCGCGATGACCGTGCGAACGTCGTTGGCGCTGGCCACCATCGGCGGCGCGCGGGTGCTCGGCCGCGCCGCCGAGATCGGCTCGATCGAGCCGGGCAAACTCGCCGACCTGGCGCTGTGGCGGCTGGACACCCCGGCGCACGCGGGCATCGACGATCCGGTGACCGCGCTGGTGCTCGGTTCGGCGCCACCCCTCGCGGCGCTGATCGTGAACGGGCGCGAGGTCGTTCGCGACGGTCGGCTGCGTACCGTCGACGAGAACGCCGTCGGGGCGCAGGTGGCCCGGGCGCAGGCCGCGCTGGTTGCCAAGGCGGGTTAGCGCGGCCCGAGTGATCGAAAAGCGGACCTGGGCAACCTGATCGGGTCTATGCGGCGAACGACGCCGCGCCGTGGATCAATGCCAGGGTGGACCTGAGTCGATCGTCGGAAACCTCGCAGGGTGCGTCCGGCTCGGCCGCTTCAGGTGCCCGCAGGGCCAGCAGGATCATGATGTCGTGCAGGGTGAAGCCCAGTTCCATCGCGTGCACGTGCGCGATCTCCTGATCGAAACCGGCCGGGTGCAGCCGGTCGAGCAGGATCATTTCGGCGAGCACCATGCCGGTCAAGGCCTGGTTCCTGGTCAGTCGCCGATTGGTCGGCAGGTAGGACAGCACCCACTTGCCCCGGTCCGCCTCGGGCAGATCGACCCGGAACGCCGCCTCGTGCGCGACATCGCTTGTGATCAGCCAGTCGGTGGCCCTGATCGCCATCGCCGGACCCCCTTTCGTCCGCAGCGCCCGGTCACATTGTCCAGGCGACTATCTCGATGGTGCCAGCTCTTTCCGGCGCGGCGCGATCCCAGCGGGCGTAGCGTTTTATCGGGTCGGCCCAATTACTTGACCTGGGAAAACGGCGCTGATACCAAGGAATTAATCACAATCAGCGTCTCGATTCTCCGGTTCCGGCGCACCGCTACGCCGGACCCATCGCGCGCGGGAGGGTGGCGGGATGGATCGATCCGGCCGAACCGGCCGATGGCGTCCCGGCGGCAATCTGACCGCCGAGCAACGACGTCAGCTGCGTGATCGGTTGGCCGACTTGGGATTAACCGAACTGCAGTTGCTCGAACCGCTGGCGGCGGAACTGCGCCAGCGCGGCTACCGGCCGCGGGCGGCCTGGCGCTACGCCAACGGACTGACCCAGGCGGCGGTCGCGGAACGCTACAACGAGGTGACCGACAGCGCGCGGGCGGCGATGAAGGCCAGCCGGATCTCCGAGTACGAGGCGTGGCCGTTCGCCAGGGACGGCGCCGATCCCGACGACGAGCACCATCGCCCGAGCGGCGCCCGACCGACCATCCGGGTGCTGAAAAACCTTGCCGCCATTTACGGTACGGCCTGGGACCAGCTGGTCGACGTCGCGGATCTGGCGTACATGCCGCACCGCGAGCGGATGGAATATCACGAGGCGGTGGCCAGGCGATCGATCGGCCGCCAGCCGGTGCGGGCCGGTCGGGACCTGCCCGCGGAGGTGCCGCACTTCACCGGCCGGGAAGGCCCGAAAGCGCAACTGCGCGAACGCGTTACCGCGCATCTGCGGAACGCGACGGCGGCCGTGCACGTCATCGTCGGGCTCACCGGGATCGGCAAGACCGCGCTCGCCAGGTACGCGGTCGCGGTGTTCGGCAAGCACTATCCCGACGGCACCCTCTGGATCGACCTGCACGGCTACACCCTCGGACGCGAGCCACGCGAACCGGTCGAGGTGCTCGAACAACTGCTGCTGCAGATCGGGGTGCCCCGGGAGACCATCGACGCCGACCTGGCCGGGCGGGCCGACCGCTGGCGCACCGCGACGCGACCGCGTCGCATGCTGATCGTGTTCGACAACGCACTCGACAGCGCCCAGGTGAAACACCTACTGCCGCAGGCGCCCGGCTGCTTCGTGCTGATCACCAGCCGCAGCAAGCTCACCGGCCTGGCCGAGGCGGCACCGCTGCGCCTCGACGTGATGGAGTGGGACGAAGCCGAGGAACTGCTGGTCAAGCTGGGTAACCTGCGGCCCGGCTATGACCGGGGCGCGGTCCGCCAGATCCTGCAGACCGCGGGGCGGCTGCCGTTGGCCATCCGGCTGATCGGCGGGCAGATCGCGCACCACGGCGAGGCCATGCTGGCCGACAGCGCGGCGGATATCGCGCAGCTCACCGAACGGATCAAAAACGCACCCGCGGATCACACCAACGGTTCGGCGGCCGAACATCTACTCGATCGGTTCGCGGCCGAGGACGAATCGTTGCGGGCCGCGTTCGAGATGTCGTATCAGCGCCTGCCCGATGCCGGGCAGCAGCGCGCCGTCCGGCTGCTCGGCTGGTTCCCCGGGCCGGAGATCACCGCCGAGGCGATGGCGACGATGGCGGCGGTCCCGCTGCGCGACGGGAAGATGTTGGTGCGCAGGCTGTTCGAAGCGGGGTTCCTGGATCCGTCGCCCGGCGGCCCCGGTGGCCCGCGCTACCGGATGCACGACCTGACCCGATTGTGCGCGCGCCTGCACGCCGAGCGGGAGGACTCGGCGGTGGAGTACGCGGCGGTGATCGACCGCCTGATCAACGACAGTCTGGCGGTGGCCCGCCGAGCCAGCATCCATCAGCTCTTCGATCCCGCAGGCAGCGAACACCTTTCGAATCCGTCCGCCGACACGGCGCGGGCCAGGGCCTGGCTGACCAGAGAGCGCGAGCTGCTGGTCGGCTGCCTGCGCGACGCCGAACCCACCTCGGCGGCGGCGGAATTGGCGACCAGGCTGGCCTCGCACCTGTCCGGCACCGGCCACTGGTCGCTGGCTTTGCGGCTCTACGCAAGAGCATTGGAGATCGCCACCGAAGTCGGCGATCGGCGGGCCCGAGCCTGGGTGCTGGTGGGCCAGGGCCGGGTCGATCGGCTGATCGGGCGACACGAGCAGGCGTGCACCGGGTTCCGGCTGGCCCGCAAGATCGCCGTCGAGCTGAGCGATCAGCAATGTCACGCGGCCGTGCTGTGCGAGCTGGGGCAGACGGCGCGGGTCACCGGCGACCACGCGGCGGCGCGGCGCTACTTCAGCGAAGCCCTCGGTATCGCAAGGGATATCGACGATCAGCCGACCGAATGCGACGCACTGGACGGTCTCGCGCACGTCGAACGCGCCTCGTCCGAATACCGCGCCGCCTGGAATTGTTCGGCGCAGGCCCTCGCCATCGCGGAGGCCATCGACGACCCGGTGCGGATCGCCAGCGCGCAGTGGGGGTTCGCGGAGGTGATCCGGCGGCTCGGCGACGCAGAGGGCGCCGAACGCCGGTACGCCGAGGCGCTGGAGATCGCCAGGGGGCTCAATCATCAGAAGCTGGAGGGCGATGCGCTGCGCGGGCTCGGGCACATCGAACGGCTGGTCGGCGAGCACGAGACCGCGCGGCGCAACTTCGACGACGCGCTCGAGATCGCGCGCCGGATTCACGATCGCTACGGCGAGGGCTGGACCCTTTGGGGGCTGGGCAATCTCGCGCGCAAAGCGGGGGACTACGTCGAAGCGCGCGAGATGTTCCAGCGGGCCTATGACATCGCGGTCGAGATCAACGATCCGCTCGGACAGGTCGACGCGCTGCGGGGGCTGGGGCATATCGACCGGCAGTTCGGTCGATTCGACGCCGCGCGACGGTATTACCTCGAGTCGATGGACGTCGCGCACCGCATCAGCGATCCGCTGGGCCAGGCGGACGCGCTGCGCAGTCTGGCGGGCGTCGAGACGGCGACGGGCTCCGCAGCGCAGGGCGAGGAACTGTTGACGCAGGCGCTCGCACTGTACGACGGCATCGGGCTGCAGCTCGCGGCTCAGGTGCGGGCCGAACTGCGCACTCGCGGAAGGTAGTTCACCCGCAGCGGCGGGCGGCGAGCAGTGCGAGAGTGTCCGCGCAGGCGCGCATTTCACTGATCAGCACATGGTGTTCGGTGTCAGGTGTATCGCCGCGGGGCCCGAACAGGCAGCACTCGATGCCTGCCCGGCTCAGGTGGGTGGTGTCGTTGCCGCAGTAGGAGTAAGGCAGTGCCAGCCCGGTCTCCTCGACCTGGAAATCCGAGACCCGGGGCAGCAATTCGGCGATATCGCGGACCACCGAGCAGTCGGCGGGCATGTCCATCGGCGGCATATCGGTGCCGCCGACCCGGAACTGCGGATCGACCGGATGCTCCATGGCGATCCGCGCTTGCGGGAACGCGTCCCTGGCGCGGTCCAATACCTCGTCGATGGCCTTGCCGACCTGGTGCGGCTCGTACGGCGGCGGGTAGCGCAGATCGATGAGCGCGGTGGCCTTGTCCGAGCAGTAGCTCACCCCGGACAGGTCGTGCCCCTCGCCGCGTCCGGCGATCAGGCTGGCCACCTGAAGCCTTGGTAGCGGCGGGAATTCGGGATTGTGCAGGCCGAGGTCGGCGGCGTCGAGCAGGTCGAGGACCCGGCGCAGGACCCTGACGGCGTCGACGCCCTCGTGGTGCCTGCTGGTGTGTGCGGTGGTGCCGCGCACCACGATGGCGAACTTGTGCACGCCCGCGGTGCGCGTGATCACCCTGCGCACCGAATACGGTTCGGGGACAACGGCGGCGTCCGCGGTGAGGCCGCTGCGTAGGGCGTGGCGGGTGCCGACCCCGCCTTGTAGCTCGCCGACGACGAACTCCAGCAGCAGCGGCCGATGCAGCGCGATCCCGCTGCGGCGCACCGCGATCGCCGCGCCGAGGATGGCCGCGAGACCACTCTTCATGTTGTGCAGGCCCGCCCCGTACAGCCGGTCGCCGTCCCGACGGGCGCTGAACGGCTCGCCGGGATAGTCCCGGCCGAGCGGATCCATGTCGAGGTGACCGTTGAGCAGCAGCGCGGGGGTGCCGTGCTCCGGGCCGAGGCGCGCGATCGTCTGTAATCGGCCGGGCTGAACTTCTTGGTGGTATGAATGAATGTCATTGCGGGCGAGAATATTTCGGACATGAAAGGCCAGCGGTGTCTCCTGCCCGGTGAAGGAGGGTACCGCGGTGAGCCCGGCAGCGAGCTGCACGAGTTCGTCGTCGGGCAGCAGCCGGGGCAGCTGGTCGACAAAGGTCGTTGTGGAACTATTCACGCTTTCTGAATCCGATCAGCAGGACATCGCGTAACCCGGCGCCCTCGGCGGGATCGGTCACCGTGATTGTCGTCGTGTAGTGCAGGACCCGCTCGTCGTCGAAGACGTAGGAATCGAGCGGCCGCTCGAGGACGAAGCTGCACAGCTCCCGTTCCGGGTCGTAGCGATCGTAGAGGGCGGAGTCGCCGCCGGTGACGTTGGTCCGCTGGATCAGGTGTGCCGAGCCCGCGATCAGGCCGTCGCGGTGCTTGCCCTCCGGGGCCGGATGGCCCGGCGCGATGAGCCGCATGTAGTGGGCGTCGACGAGGCAATGCGGGGTGCCGACCGCGGACAGCACGCCGTTGGTCGCGAGCAGCCGGGCGACCGCGGTGGCGATCTGCCTGGTCGGCTCGGTCGCCGGATGATCGGGCGGGATCAGCTTGAAGGCGCGTTCGATATCGCCCGCCACGGGGTTGACCTGCTTCGACTGCACGTACGGCGGTGGCTCGCTGATCGCGGTGAGCGCGTCCGGTCCGTCCTCGGCCAGACGAGCCGTCGCCAGGTCGAAACACTGGTACGCCCGGCGGCGGTACTGCTCGCCGCCGGGCAGCCAGCGGTCGAGTTCGGTGTAGTCCCGGAAGGTGCGACGTAAGACGTGCAGGTCGCGGTCGGTGAGCGGGAAATCGTTCGCCGTCATCATCCAGGAGGACGGTGCGTCCTCGGAGCGGGGCGCTGGCAACTCGTGGTCGGCGGTCGCCGCCCGCTGGTTGGCGTTTATCGGTGGCCCTTCCGCGTCGGGACATGGGCTGCCGACGGGCGGGCCGACGGTGGCTCACATCTGTAAGGGATGGCCCGCGTATGCGTGGGAAATGTCACACAGAGCGGGCCGCGATGGACATTAATCCGGCAGCCGCCCGGTTGTCGAGTGTGTGACGTGCTCGAGATCGCGTGTCGAGAGCGGGCCGTGAACCGGGAGCTAGGGGTGTTGCGTCCGCCGGGTGTCGCCGCGCTGATTTCGGGGTCGGCGCTGCGGTCGGGTCATAAATAGACCGGCAGGTATTGAATCGGCATTGGGCCAGTTCAGAGCCCGTGCGGGATACTGGAACAGTGCCGCCTCTGACCGGGGCGGCGGGCGGAACCAACGTCGGGTGCCGGGGGGCGATTCGAGGAGTGGAATAGGCCGGTCGGCGGCCGGCCGGGTAACGGTCGCGAAATCTGGGGCGGTTGTTGCGCAACATTGCGGCAACTCCCCGCTTCTAGGGTGACCGCAGAGCAGCGGAGTGAGGTGAGACGTGGACCTGGACACGATCCGGGAGGTGGTGCCGGCGCGGGAGCGGGCGGACCTGGGTGCGATCGGTGCATCGTGCGCGGTGCTGGCGGGCGGGACCTTTCTCTTTTCCGAGCCGCAGAATCATCTGGACCGGCTGGTCGATATCACCGCACTCGGCTGGCCCGCGTTCACCGAGGAGCCGGACGGGCTGGCGATCGCGGCCACCTGCACGCTGGCCGAATTCGCCGGTGCCGCGCCGGGGCGCGAGCTCGGTGCGCCGGTGCTGCGCGACGAGTGGCCGGGGACAAGGTTGTTCGCGCAGGGATGCCGGGCATTGCTTGCGTCGCACAAGATCTGGCGGACGGCGACGGTGGGCGGCAACGTCTGTTTGTCCCTGCCCGCCGGTGCGGTGCTCGCGGCGCTGACCGCGCTCGACGGTGTCGCGCTGGTGTGGGGTCCGGATGGGGTGGATCGTCGGATTCCGTTGCGGGAGTTCGTGCTCGGCCCCGGCCGCAATGTGCTGTTGCCTGGCGAGGTATTGCGCTCGATCACTGTACCGACCTCGAGTCTGCTGGCGCACACGAGCTTTCGGAAGGTCGCGCTCGCGCCGCTCGGCCGGTCCGGATCCGTGGTGATGGGGCGGCGCGATCCGGATGGTCGCTGTGCGGTCACCATTACGGCCGCCACCGACCGGCCCATCGCGCTGGATTTCGTTGCGGCGCCTAGTGATGCCGAGATCGATGCGGTGGTCGCGGAGATAGATCCGCTGCTGTGGTTCGACGACCCACACGGCAGCCCCGACTGGCGCCGACACGTCACCGGCGTACTCGCCCGCGAAGTAGCCGCCGAGCTACGCGCGTCGGATCGGGAGCGACTATGAAATTCGAAGTCGATGGTCGTCCCATCGAAGCCGAACCGCGTGCAGGCCAGTGCCTGCGCACCTTGCTCCGTGAACAGGGCACGCTGTCTGTCAAAAAGGGCTGCGACACAGGCGATTGCGGAGCCTGTTCGGTACAGCTCGACGGAATGACCGTGCACTCCTGCCTCATCCCGGCCCACCGGGCGGCCGACCGCGCGATCACCACCGCAGCGGGGCTCGGTACCGCCGAGGAGCCCCACCCGATCCAGCGCCGATTCGTCGAGAACGCCGCCTTCCAGTGTGGGTTCTGTACAGCCGGAATGGTAGTGACCGCCGCAGGCCTCGGCTGCGGAACATTCGTGCGCGGATCGGCGGCTGCGCGATGTGACGATGCCGCCGATGGTGCGCACCTGCCTGGCGACGCGGCGGGAATGGTCGGTGCCTCCGCGTGTGGGTCGGCGACCGCGTCCTGCGGCGATGCTGCGCATAGCGCGGACCTATCGGATTCTGATGCCACCGCGGCACGGGTCGCTGGCGTTGTGCCGGATGGTGCTGTCTCGTCGGCCGACGTAGCGGCGCCGAGCGCTTTCGCTGCGGCAGAACGCTCCGATGCCGAGTTGGCAGAGCTGATGAAGGGAAATCTTTGTCGCTGCACCGGTTATCGATCCATCGCCGAGGCGCTGGCCGGTAAGCGAGTCGACGCTGCCGAAGGGGACGGTGCGATCGAGCGTGGCGTCTCCGCCGGAACACGTTCGGGCAGTGGCGGATCGGGTACTACCGTGGCCGGACGAGCAGGCAGCGGCGTTGGTGCTCCTGCCGGTCCGCGGATCGTGCGCGGGATGGAGCCGTTCACCTTTGATATCCGACCGGGCGCCGCGCAAACGGACGCGAACGGCCTGACAGGTGGAACTCTCGCGAGTTCGCCCGGGGAACCGGAGATTTCGCCACCCACCGCTTCGCTGCACCTCGCGGTGCTGCCCAGTCCACACGCGCACGCGCGCATCGTGTCCATCGATACGACAGCCGCCGAGGCGCTGCCCGGTGTGCACGCGGTGCTCACCTACCGGGATGCGCCGGACGTGGCGTTTTCCACCGCACGGCACGAATTGCGGGAGGACGATCCGGACGACACCTATGTGCTCGATCGGACGATGCGCTTCGTGGGACAGCGAGTCGCCGCGGTGGTCGCGGAGAGTTCGGCGGCCGCGCGTGCGGGTTGCCGGGCGTTGCGGGTCGAGTACGAGGTGTTGCCCGCTGTCTTCGAACCGGCCGCGGCGCTGGCGCCGGACGCACCGAAACTGCATGGGGAGAAACCGGATTCGGCGCGGATCGCGGACGTCGAGCGCAATCTGATCGCCGAGGTACACGGCGAGGTCGGCGCGGTGGCGGCCGGTCTCGCGGCGGCGGCGAAAGTGGTGCGCGGCGTGTGGCATTCGCCGCGCGGGCAGCACGTGCATCTGGAGACACACGGCGGCGTCGGCTGGCTCGACGCGGACGGCAGGCTGGTCATCCGGTGCAGCACGCAGGTGCCGTTCCTGGTGCGGGACGAGCTGTGTCAGGTGTTCGGGCTGCGGCGCGAGCAGGTGCGGGTGTTCGCCACCCGGGTCGGCGGCGGGTTCGGTGCCAAGCAGGAGATGCTGGCCGAGGATCTGATCGCCTTGGCGGTGCTGCGGACCGGGCGGCCGGTGCAGTACGAATTCACCAGGGCCGACGAATTCGCCTCCGCCACTTGCCGTCACCCGATGCGGGTCGCGGTGACCGCGGGCGCGGATGCGAACGGGATACTGACCGCGCTGGCGGTCGACGTGCTCGCCGACGCGGGCGCGTACGGCAATCACAGCGCGGGCGTGATGTTCCACGGCGTCGGGGAGTCGGTCGGCGTCTACCGCTGCGCCAACAAGCGGGTCGACGCGCAAGCGGTGTACACCAACAACATTCCCTCCGGCGCCTTCCGCGGCTACGGGCTCGGCCAGGTCATCTTCGGCATCGAGTCCGCGCTGGACGATCTCGCGCGTGAGCTCGGCCTCGACCCGTTCGAATTCCGGCGTCGCAACGTGGTGGTCCCCGGCGACGAGTTCGTCGGCGCCGAGGTGGACGAGAGCGACCTGTCGTTCGGCAGCTACGGCCTCGACCAGTGCATCGACCTGGCCGAACGAGCATTGTTGCGAGGCAACGGGGTACCGGCTCCCGGGCCGGAATGGCGGGTCGGCACGGGCATGGCGGTGGCGATGATCGCGACCATCCCACCGCGCGGGCACGCGGCCGACGCCACCATCACCCTGTTGCCAGACGGCCGGTACGAGCTCCGGGTCGGCACCGCGGAATTTGGCAACGGCACCACCACGGTGCATGCCCAGCTCGCGGCGTCGGCGTTGGAGACCGATGCGGCGCGCATCGTGGTCCGGCAATCCGACACCGACCTGGTCGGCCACGACACCGGCGCGTTCGGCTCCACCGGAATCGTGGTGGCGGGCAAGGCAACCTACGTGGCGGCGCTCGAATTGCGCAGGCTGCTGCTGGCCAGGGCGGCGAAGCTGGCGGGGCTGCCCGAGCGCGACTGTGTGCTCGAGTCCGGCGGAGTTCGTTGCGGCGACCAGGTATTCGGCGTCCGCGAGCTGCTGGCCGACGGCGACCTGATCGCGCACGGCGAGCACTCGGGCACGCCGCGATCGGTGAGCTTCAACGTGCACGCCTTCCGGGTCGCCGTGCATCAGGACACCGGTTCACTGCGCATTCTGCAGTCGATCCAAGCCGCCGACGCGGGCACTGTGCTCAATCCGGTGCAGTGCCGGGGCCAGGTGGAGGGTGGCGTCGCGCAGGCCATCGGCACGGCGCTGTACGAGGACATGCGCAGCGAGCTCGGCGTCGTCACCACTCAGTCGCTGCGGCACTACCACATTCCGCAGTTCGCCGACGTGCCGCGCACCGAGGTGTACTTCGCCGACACCGCCGACGAGTTCGGCCCGCTCGGCGCCAAGTCGATGAGTGAATCCCCGTACAACCCGGTCGCCCCCGCCCTGGCGAACGCGATACGGGATGCTGTCGGGGTGCGGCCGGATCGGCTGCCGATGACCGCCGATCGGATCTGGCGGTCCATGCAGGAAGGAGACCAGCGGTGACACGGTTGCCGGAGGATGTCCGGGTCAGTATCGACGCGATGCTGGATGCCGTCGATGCCGAGCTGCGCACGCGCTACCCGGGACCGGACGGACGAGCACAGCCGATTCACACGGCGTATGTCCCGGCCGACCGGATTCGCGAGGACACGCCGCCCGTCTGGGGTGCCGCGGCGATCGAGCTGCTCGACCGGCATTACGACCTGCTGTCCGAGCTGGATTCGACCGGCTCGCTGCCCGATGTGCGCCAGCGCCTCGAGCAGGATCCGATCCAAGATCTGCGCATCGACTTCGAGGACGGTTACGGGTTCCGCTCCGACTCGGAGGAGGACGAGGCGGCCACCGCGGCGGGTGCCGTGCTGGCCACCTGGGCGTACACGCCGTATCGCCCGCAGAGCTATGGCATCAGGACCAAGGGCCTGGCGATCGGCGAGCGAAACCGCACGCTGCGCACGCTCGAACTGGTGCTGGCGGCCATGGTTGACGTACCAGCGGGTTTCGTGTTCACCGTCCCCAAGATCCGTGCGGCGGAACAGGTTCCGGCGTTGGTGGCGCTGTGTGAAGGGCTGGAGAGCGGCTACGGGCTCGCCGCGGGCACGCTCCGCTTCGAGCTCCAGATCGAGAGTCCGCAGGCGATCATCGCCGCCGATGGCACCGCGCCGATCGCGCGCATGATCGGGCTGGCCGACGGACGCTGCAGCGCATTGCATTTCGGCACCTACGACTACACCGCGGCGTGCGGTGTCGCCGCGCCGGACCAGGCCCTCGATCATCCGGCCGCGGACTACGCGAAGGCGGTCATGCAGGTCGCCGCGGCGCAGACCGGCGTGTGGGTGTGCGACGGTTCCACCCAGATCGTGCCCGACACCGAACCGGAAGCGGCGCTGCGCAACCACCACCGCTTGGTCAGCCGGTCGCTGAAACACGGCTACTACCAAGGATGGGACATGCATCCCGGCCATCTGATCACCCGCTGGCTGGCGACCTACGACTTCTTCCGGCAGGCGATCGACGTGGCCGTGCCGCGACTGCAGGCTTACCTGGATCGTCGATCGGGCGGCGTCATGGACGAACCGGCCACCGCGGAGGCCTTGGCGTCCACCGTTTTACGCGGCGTGGAGTGCGGCGCACGCACCGCCGAGGACCTCGCGGCCCGCGCGCCCGAATTGTCACCGGCGGTGTTGCGTGCGCTGGTCACCCGTTCGCCGATTCCCCAGGAGGTGCGGTCGTGACCGACCCGCAAGAGTTCACCCTGCTCCCCGACCTCGCGGTCCGCCCGCTCGGCGGCTCGGTGATCTGGGCCGACGACGAATTCTTCGCGGAGAAGGAGAATTTGATCAACCCGGGCCCGGCCGAGTATCAGCCGTCGACCTTCGGGCACAAGGGGCAGGTCTACGACGGCTGGGAAACCCGCAGGCACCGTGGCCGACCCGGCGACGACTCCGCCATCGTGCGGCTCGGCGTACCCGGCGTGATCCGTGGCGTCGTGGTCGATACCGCCTGGTTCAAGGGCAACTACCCGCCCGCGGTCTCGGTGGCCGCGTTGGAGGTCGTCAACTATCCGACGGCGGAAAGCATTGCCGCACGTGACGATTGGGAGACCCTGATCGATCACGCGCCGGTCACCGGGGACAGCCGGAACCCGTTCGGCGTCGCGAGCGAACGGCGATGGACCCACGTCAAACTCACCATGCATCCCGACGGTGGTGTGGCGCGGCTTCGCGTGCACGGCGAGGGCAGTCCCGATCCGCGCCTGCTCGGCCTCGGACCACTCGACCTGGCCGCACTGGAAAACGGTGCGCTGGTGCTGGATTGCTCCAACCGCTTCTACAGTTCACCGAATCAGCTGCTGTATCCCGGGCTGGCCCGGCGGATGGGCGACGGCTGGGAGACCGCCCGCCGCCGCGACGACGGCAACGACTGGGTGCGGATCCGGCTCGCCGGACCCGGGCTGATCCGGCTCGCCGAGATCGACACCTCCTACTTCCTCGGCAACAGTCCGGGCGCCGCCCGGCTGACCGGCCGCACCAACGACGGCACCGAGCTCGAATTGCTCCCGCGCACCGAGCTTTTGCCCGACACCAGGCATCAGTTCGCGATCGCGCCGATGGCGGCCTCGGTGGAGGAGGTCCGCCTCGACATCTATCCCGACGGTGGCCTTGCCCGGCTGCGGCTCTACGGGGAGCTCGGCGGATGACTGAACCGTACGAGCCCGCTCGCGAATTCATCGGCTACGGCCAGCACCCGCCCGACCCGCAATGGCCCGGTGGCGCGCGGATCGCCGTGCAATTCGTGCTGAACTACGAGGAGGGCGGCGAGAACAACGTCCTCGACGGCGACCCGGCCTCGGAGACCTTCCTCTCGGAAATGACTCCGGCGCAAGCCTTTCCGAACCGGCACATGAGCATGGAGTCGCTCTACGAGTACGGCTCCCGCGCCGGACTCTGGCGGGTCCTGCGCGCCTTCGAACGCCGCGACCTGCCGCTGACCATCTTCGCCGTCGCGCACGCCATGCAACGAAACCCGGAGGCGGTAGCCGCTTTTCGCGAACTCGGCCACGAGATCGCCAGTCACGGCCTGCGCTGGAAGTCCTACCAGCTCACCGACCGCGACACCGAACGCGCGGACCTGGCCGAGGCGGTGCGCCTGCTCACCGAGCTCACCGGCGCCGCGCCGCTGGGCTGGTACACCGGTCGCGACTCACCGAACACCCGCGAACTGGTGGTCGAGCACGGCGGCTTCGTCTACGACTCCGACTCCTACGCCGACGACCTGCCGTACTGGGTCACCGTGCACGATCAAGACCACCTGGTGGTGCCCTACACCCTGGACACCAACGATATGCGCTTCGCCTCGCCCGCCGGGTTCCCCACCGGCGAGCAGTTCTTCGCCCACCTGCGCGACGCCTTCGACGTGCTGTATCGCGAAGGCGCGGAAGGCAATCCGAAGATGCTGTCGATCGGCCTGCACTGCCGCATCGTCGGCCGCCCGGCCAGGATCGCGGCGCTGGAACGCTTCCTCGACCATGTCCAATCCCACGACCAGGTGTGGATCACCCGCCGCATCGACATCGCCGAACACTGGCGCAAGGTCCACCCGGTGCGGCCCTGAGCCGACGCTGGACCTGATGCGCGGCCGGTCGCGAGGGACCGGCCGCGCTCCCGGCCTCAGGAGAGCCGCGCTCCCGGCCTCAGGAGAACAGATTGCGCACGAACGGGACCGAATCCGGCAGCGATGCGTTGACCGTCCCGCTGTGGTCCTCGGGATAGGTGTGCAGCTGCACGGGCTGTCCGTTCGCCCGCAGCACCGCGGCGAACCGCAGCGTCTCCGGGGTGATGACGTCGGTGTCGCGCAGACCCTGGCCCATGAACAGCGGCTTGTCGTAACCGGATTCGGGCAGCCCGAGGTAGCGGGTGAGCAGTCCGTGCAGGTCGGGGATCTGCGCCAGCGGCTTGCTGAACAGGTTGCCCACCACCACGCCTGCCGCGTCGAGCTCGTCGCCGAGCGGAACGAGGCACTCCTCGCGCGCTTTGGCCAGCCACGAGCGGCCCGCGTCGGTGAGGAACGAGTCGATGTTCAGCTCCGGGTAGGTGGTGCGCAGCCCGTTGAGGATGTAGAGCACATAGCCTGTGGTGTGCGGACTGAGCTTCACCGGCGGCACATTCGGGCCGAGCGGCACCAGAATGTCCTCGATATAGGCCGGTACGCCGGTGCCGACCGCGCCGCGGTAGTCGAGTTCCGGACCACCGAATTCGGTGGCGTAGCGCGCGGTGTAGACGGCAGCGCCGCCACCCTGCGATTGGCCGACCACCACCCATTTCTTCGCCAGCGACGAATACTGCCGGGTCGCGGCTTTTACCGCGTCGACCACGTTGTGCGCTTCGACGATCCCATTGAGATACGGATGTTCACCCGGCGTCCCGAGCCCGGCGTAATCGGCGGCCACGATCGCATACCCCTGCTGTAGCCAGGTGCCGAGGTACGCCCAGTCGCGGTCGACCGCGCCCGGCCCGGCGATGCTGTACGCGCAGTCGTCGCCGAGTCCGACGGTGCCGTGCGCCCATGCGATGACCGGCCAGCCGCCCGGCGGCGGTGCGCCCGGCGGGAAGTAGACCGCCGCGCTCGCGGTGGTCGGCACGTCGTTGGCCGTCGTCGAGCTGTACAGAATGCGGGTCGAATCCACCGCGCCCGGTGGCGTGGCAACCGGTGCCAGCGGCGCGACCGATTCGACCGTGCCGACGGGCGCGGCCGCCGCGACGGGCAGATTCAGTAGGCCTGCGGTGCAGGCAAGGGTGAACGCGGCGGCGATGACCGATTTCCGCATGGGATCTCCTGTCCGGGTGCACGTGGGTGCCGTGGCTTCCCGAGGGGAAGCCGGACGCATGTCCAAGTTCAGATTCGACCCAGTCTGCCCGAACCGGTGTCCGCCGCCCACGTGTGGGTGGCGTAGGCCACACGGGCGGCACCTGCCCGGACTTGTGAACGTCCTCACAACCCGGAATGGATGGCGGCGCGGCAAGCCGATATGCCGCTGATCTCTAACAGTACGAGCGTTACGCTAAAACCGCATGTCAGGGCTACTTGCCGGTAGGTTCCATCTTTGCAATTTGCTCGCAAATTTCGCAGAGTTAGCAAACCGGGATCGAAACCTAGCTTAGATTCACATTAGCAACAGGTAGACGGCCATTTCGCATTGTGCAATCGTGTGGAAGTACACCCCATGGGCCTAGCAAGCCTGCAAATTGCCGCTCCAGCAGTTCGAGCTGTTTCACCGCTCGGCCGTGGGGCAATCGACTTAAAACGAGGAAGTGGAGTCAGAGATGTCGAACGCCGGCACCCCGAAGACCGCTGCGGAAATCCAGCAGGACTGGGACACCAACCCCCGCTGGAAGGGCGTCACCCGTAACTACACCGCCGAGCAGGTGTCGAAGCTCCAGGGCACCGTCGTCGAAGAGGCAACTCTCGCTCGTCGCGGTTCGGAGATCCTCTGGGATCTCGTGAACAACGAGGACTACATCAACTCGCTGGGCGCCCTCACCGGCAACCAGGCGGTCCAGCAGGTCCGCGCCGGCCTCAAGGCCATCTACCTGTCCGGTTGGCAGGTCGCCGGTGACGCGAACCTGTCCGGCCACACCTACCCGGACCAGAGCCTCTACCCGGCCAACTCGGTCCCGTCCGTCGTGCGTCGCATCAACAACGCGCTGCTGCGCGCCGACGAGATCGCCAAGGTCGAGGGTGACGACTCGGTCAAGAACTGGCTCGCCCCGATCGTCGCCGACGCCGAGGCCGGCTTCGGTGGCGCGCTGAACGCCTACGAGCTGCAGAAGGCCATGATCGCGGCCGGCGCCGCGGGCGTGCACTGGGAAGACCAGCTCGCCTCGGAGAAGAAGTGCGGCCACCTCGGTGGCAAGGTGCTGATCCCGACCCAGCAGCACATCCGCACGCTGACCTCCGCGCGTCTGGCCGCCGACGTCGCCGACGTGCCGTCGGTGATCATCGCCCGCACCGACGCCGAGGCCGCCACCCTGATCACCTCCGACGTGGACGAGCGCGACCGGGAATTCCTGGACGGCACCCGGACCGCCGAGGGCTTCTACGGTGTGAAGAACGGCATCGACCCCTGCATCGCGCGGGCCAAGGCCTACGCCCCGTACTCCGACCTCATCTGGATGGAGACCGGCGTGCCGGACCTCGAGGTCGCGCGCAAGTTCGCCGAGTCCGTCCGTGGCGAGTTCCCGGACCAGCTGCTGGCCTACAACTGCTCGCCGTCCTTCAACTGGAAGGCCCACCTGGACGACGCGACCATCGCGAAGTTCCAGCGTGAGCTCGGCGCGATGGGCTTCAAGTTCCAGTTCATCACCCTGGCCGGCTTCCACTCGCTCAACTACGGCATGTTCGACCTGGCCTACGGCTACGCCCGCGAGGGCATGACCGCCTTCGTCGACCTGCAGGAGCGCGAGTTCAAGGCCGCTTCCGAGCGTGGCTTCACCGCGGTCAAGCACCAGCGTGAGGTCGGTGCGGGCTACTTCGACACCATCGCCACCACCGTCGACCCGAACACGTCCACCGCGGCGCTGAAGGGCTCGACCGAAGAGGTCCAGTTCCACTGAGCCACCAGTGATTCGCCAAGGGAATGAGGTTCCCGACGTGAACACCGCTAACCCCCTGTAGGGGTGTACCGCCCTCCCTGCTGAACAGCCCCAGCAGGGAGGGCATCCCTATACCTTGGACCATCGAGGGGTCGCTCACACCAGAGCACACCCCCTCCAGCCACCGACTAGCCAGACCAACAGCAGGAGCGGGACGTGAGCAGCGAGAAGATTCAACGCGTCGGCATCATCGGTGCCGGACAGATGGGTGCCGGAATCGCGGAGGTGTGTGCGAGGGCGCACGTCGACGTGCTCGTCTTCGAACAGACCAGGGAATTGGCCGCCGCGGGTCGCTCTCGCATCCTGCGTTCGCTCGACCGCGGCGTCAGCAGCGGCAAGATCACCGAGCGCGAGCGCGAGCAGGCCGCATGGCGACTGCGCTTCACCTCCGACCTCAGCGACTTCGCCGACCGCCAGCTGGTGGTCGAGGCGGTGCTCGAGGACGAGAAGGTCAAGACCGCCATCTTCGCCGAGCTGGACAAGGTCGTCACCGACCCGTCCGCCGTGCTGGCCTCCAACACCTCGTCCATCCCGATCATGAAGATCGCGGTCGCCACCACCCAGCCCGAGCGCGTGGTCGGCATGCACTTCTTCAACCCGGTGCCGGTGCTGCCGCTGGTCGAACTGGTCACCACGCTGAAGACCAGCGAAGAGGTGTCCAAGCGGGCCGAGGCGTTCGCCGGTGACGTGCTGGACAAGCAGGTCGTCCGCTCGGCCGACCGCTCCGGATTCGTGGTGAACGCGCTGCTGGTGCCGTACCTGCTCTCGGCCATCCGGATGGTCGAGTCCGGCTTCGCCACCAAGGACGACGTGGACAAGGCGATGGTCTTGGGCTGCGCGCACCCGATGGGTCCGCTGGCGCTGACCGACCTGGTCGGCCTGGATACCGTCAAGTCGATCGCCGACTCGATGTACCAGGAATTCAAGGAGCCGCTGTACTCCGCGCCGCCGCTGCTCATGCGTATGGTCGAAGCCGGGTTGCTCGGCAAGAAGACCGGCGCGGGTTTCTACCAGTACAACCGGGCCTGAGCTCGTTTCGATCAAAACCCAGGCGCTTTAGCGTGCGGCGTCCGTTGTTCTCAGTGGGCGCCGCACAGCCATCGAAGGGAGCAGCGCGCTCATGGTGAACGTGACCGACGGCTACGGGTCGAGCATCCTCGGCTACCCGCGAATCGGGCCGCATCGAGAACTCAAGCGGGCACTCGAGGCCTATTGGCGCGGTGCGATTCCCCGCGCCGAATTGCTCGCGGTGGGCCGTGACATTCAGGAGCGGCAGTTCAACGAACTCGCCGCCACCGGGTTGACCCAGGTCCCCGGCAACACCTTCTCGTTCTACGACCACGTGCTGGACAACGCCCTGTTGTTCGGCGCCGTGCCCAAGCGGTTCGAGCAGTATCGCGAGGGACTGGACCCGCTGGACTTCTATTTCCTGATGGCGCGCGGCAATCCGGATGTGCCGCCGCTGGAACTGGTGCGCTTCTTCGGCACGAATTATCACTACCGGCAGCCGGAATTGGATGCCGACACCGAATTCTCGCTGCACCCCGAGGCGCTGCTGGACGAATTCGACCGGGCCAAGGAGCGCGGTATCGAGCTGCGGCCGGTCGTGCTCGGCCCGCTGTCGCTGTTGCTGCTGTCCAAGGCCGGCCAGATCCCGGGTCAGGACGAGTTCGACACGCTGAAGCTGCTGGACAAGCTGCTGCCGGCGTACGAGCAGTTGTTCGAGATCCTGGCCAAGCGCGGCTCGACCTGCGTGCAGCTGGACGAGCCCGCGTTCACCAGCGAGCGCACGCCCGCCGAGCTGGCCGCGTTCGAGGCTGCCTACCAACGACTTTCGAAGGCGCCGCTGCGTCCCCGGATGTTGGTCACCGGGCAGTACGGCGATTTCGGTGAGGCGCTGCGGATCCTGGCGGCCAGCAATGTGGAGGCCATCGGGCTGGACCTGTCCAGCTACCGGATCACTCCGGAGGACCTCGCGGAGATCCCCGGCATTCGGCGTAAGCGCCTGTACGCCGGGGTGATCAGCGGTCAAAACGTCTGGCGGGCCGACCGGCACGTCACGCTCGAGTACCTGAACCGGCTCGCGCAGGTGTGCCCGGACATGGTCGTGTCGACCGGGACGACGCTGCTGCACGTGCCCTACGACCTGCTCATCGAGTACGACATCCCCGGCAACGTGGCCGATCGGCTCGCCTTCGCGAAACAGAAGGTGGGCGAGGTGGTTTCGCTCGCCAAGGCGCTCACCGACGGCCCGTCGGAGGGCTGGCGCAAGCGGCCGACCGAGGTGCACTTCAAGCAGAAGCACGCGGTGCGGCAACGGGTTTACGCGGTCACGCCGGAAATGCGTACGCGCGAGCCCTATTCGGTGCGCCGGACGGCCCAGCAGGCCAAGCTGAACCTGCCGCCGGTGCCCGCGACCACGCTCGGTTCGTTCCCGCAGACCAACAAGATCCGGCAGGCGCGCTACGACCTCGGGCAGGGCCGACTGTCCTTCGACGACTACAAGAAGCGGATCGAAGCCGAGATCGAGGCGACCATCCGGCTGCAGGAGGACATCGGCCTGGACGTGCTGGTGCACGGCGAGCACGAGCGCAACGACATGATCCAGTACTTCGCCGAGCTGCTGGACGGCTTCGCGACCACTCACTTCGGCTGGGTGCAGGTGTACGGATCCCGGTGCGTGCGACCGCCGATCATCTACGGCGACGTGTCGCGGCCCGCGCCGATGTCGGTGGAGTGGATCAGCTACGCCCAGTCGTTGACCGACAAGCCGGTCAAGGGCATGGTCACCGGGCCGGTCACCATGCTGGCTCGCTCGTTCGTCCGGCAGGACCTGCCGTTGCACGAGACCGCGGACCAGGTGGCCCTGGCCATCCGCGACGAGCTGGCCGACCTGGAGAAGGCGGGCATCGCCATCATCCAGGTGGACGAGCCCGCGCTGCGCGAGATGCTGCCGCTGCGGCCGGAAGGCCGGGCGCAGTACCTGCGCTGGGCGGTCGGCGCGTTCCGGCTGGCCACCTCCGGGGTCAAGCCGGAAACCCAGATCCACACGCACATCGGGTATTCCGGCCGGGCCGAGGTGGTCGAGGCGATCGAGGAACTCGACTGCGACGTCACCGCGATCGTGGCGACTCGCTCGATCGAGTGGGTGGTCAAGGCGCTCAAGGCGGACAGCGGCACCGATCACGGGCTGAGTCACGGCGTCGGCCCCGGTGTGTACGAGAGCCGCTCGGCGCGGATCCCGGACATCGACGAGCTGGACGAATTGCTCACCGCCGCAGCGGAAGCCATCACGCCGGATCGACTATGGGCGAATCCGGACGGTGGGCTGAAGACGCGGCACTACTGGCAGTTGGAGCCGTCGTTGCGCAATCTGGTCGCGGCCGCGCGCCGGGTGCGCAGGCGCGCGCTCGCGAACGAGTAAGCGAACTACGTTGGCCGCCCCCTGTTTTCGCAGGGGGCGGTCTTCGTTCGCGCCGTGGCCTCGGGTCGCCGGCAGTGTCAGTGTGTGGGCTGTGCGACATCGGCGGTCATACCCTGTCCGAAGCGTCGTGACGTAACCCACTTGCGGACCTCTCGGTCTGAAGGCGAGGAATACTCGAGGTTGCGGTAGAGTTACCAAAGGCAAGCGTTGATCTTCACGCTCCCTCTCGATCCGTCGTGGATGTCTTACCTTTCGCGTCGGCGCCTCAGCTGGGTGTCATAACACCGAACGCACGGACCACCGTCCTGCGCAGCGCTGGGGTACACCCCGATGCCTGGAAGGCACACCCACCACATATGACAACCCCTGTTTCGAGCCCTGCCCCCACCACGTCGTTCGCCGCTCTCGGAGTCGGCGCGAAGCTGGTCGGCGCCCTCACGGCGAGTGGCATCACCGCTCCTTTCCCCATCCAGGCGGCCACGCTGCCCGACACCCTGGCCGGTCGCGACGTGCTCGCCCGCGGCAAGACGGGTAGCGGCAAGACGCTCGCCTTTTCCATCCCGATGGTCGACCGCCTCGCCGGCGGCGAGCAGCGTCCCGGCCGTCGGCCGCGCGGCCTGATCCTCGCCCCGACCCGTGAGCTGGCGACCCAGATCGCCGCCGCGCTGGAGCCGATGGCCACCGCCGCCGGGCTGAAGGTGACCACCATCATGGGTGGCGTTTCCCAGCACCGGCAGGCCAAGGCGTTCTCGGCCGGTGTCGATATCGTCGTCGCCTGCCCCGGCCGGCTCGAAGACCTGATGCGTCAGCGCCTGGTCTCGCTGCAGGACGTGCAGATCACCGTGCTCGACGAGGCCGACCACATGGCCGACCTCGGCTTCCTGCCCGCGGTGACCCGCATCCTGGCCGCCACCCCGAGCGGCGGGCAGCGGCTGCTGTTCTCCGCGACGCTGGACAACGGCGTCAACAAGCTGGTCAAGCAGTTCATGCGCAACCCGGCCAACCACTCCGTCGACACGGCGGACTCACCGGTGCCCGCGATGACCCACCACGTCTTCGAGGTCGGTGGCGTCGAGGCCAAGCGCGTCCTGGTGGAGACCCTCGCGGCAGGATCCGGGCGTCGAATCCTGTTCATGCGCACCAAGCATCAGGCCCGCAAGCTCGCCAAGCAGCTGAGCATGGTGGGCATTCCCGCGACGGATCTGCACGGCAACCTGTCGCAGGTGGCCCGCGACCGCAACCTGGCCGCCTTCACCAACGGCTCGGCCCGGGTGCTCGTCGCGACCGATATCGCGGCGCGCGGTGTGCACGTGGACGACGTCGAGCTGGTCGTGCACGTCGATCCGCCCGCCGAGCACAAGGCTTACCTGCATCGTTCCGGGCGTACCGCCCGCGCGGGCAGCTCCGGTGACGTCGTCACCGTCGTGCTGCCCGAGCAGCGCCGGGATGTGGCGGCGCTGCTGCGCAAGGCCAACATCAATGTCGCTTCCCAGCGGGTGACCGCCGATTCGGTGCCGGTGACGGCGCTGGTCGGTACTGTCGCGCCGCGGGTCGCGCCGAGCGCGGTGCCGGTGAGCTCGAATGCCGACACCCAGGGCAACCGCAACCGTCGTGGCGGTGGCGATCGTCGCTACAGCGCGCCTGCCGGGCAGGCCCGTAGTCGTGGCGAGCGTGGTCCGCGGGACGGCGCCGCTGCCGGTGGACAGCCGCGCACCCGCACTGCGCGTGGCGCCGATGACACCGCCTCGCGCGGTGCCGCCGGTGGTCAGTCGCGTGGTCGCGGTGGACGTGGTGCCGGTGACGCCGCACCGTTCGCCGGCGGTGGACAGCCGCGGAGTCGGAACGGTCGTGGCGGCAACGGTGCCACGACCCACGGCATTGACGGCGCAGGCCGCCCCGCGACCCGTTCCGCCCGCAGCGGAGCGCCGCGCACCCGCACCGTCGCGACCCGTGAGCAGGCACCTGCCGCTCGCGCCGGACGGTAGTAGCTCCATAGCTTGAAAGACCAAGGCCGTCTTCCTATTACGGGAAGGCGGCCTTCGTCGTTCAGTGATTGAGCGCGGCGACGCCCAGCATCAGCGCCGCGCCCGCCACGGTGCACGCGAGGGTGAGGCGGGACGGGTGCACGGCGTGCGCCTCGGGCAGGATGTCGGCGGTGGCGAGGTAGAGCAGGAAACCGGCGAAGTAGCCGAGGTAGAGGCCGACCACGCTCTGCGGGACGTGGATCAGCGTGCCGAGTATCGCGCCGACGACGGGGGCGATGGCGTCGAGGCCGAGCAGCGTCAGTGCCCGTTTGCGCGCGTTGCCGTAGAGGGTCGAGATGGTGAAAGTGTTGAAGCCGTCGGCGAAGTCGTGCGAGATGACCGCGATGGCCACCGCGGCGCCGACGGTGGCGCCCGCCTGATAGCCGAGGCCGATGCCGAAACCGTCCAGCAGGCTGTGAAAGATCAAGCCCGCCGCGGCGAGTAGGCCGACGGACTCGAAACCGTGTGTGTGCGTGCCGAATTCCTGCTCGTGCCCGGTGTGGATGGCGACCGCGCGCTCGATGACGTGGATGGTGAGAAACCCGACCACCGCGGTGATCAACGCGGCGGGCACGCCGAGCACGTGTTGGCTGGACTGTTCGAGCGCCTCGGGCAGCAGATCGAAGAAGACCACGCCGAGCATCACACCGGCGGCCAGGCCGAGCACCAGATGTTTGCGGTCGCCGATACGGACCGCGACGTAGCCACCGACCAGCGTGGCGCACATCGACACCAGCGCCAGCAGAATCGCCATCGTTCCAGCATGGGTGATCGGCACGGGCGGGAACGTTAGCACGGGCCGACGAGTTCGCCGGGCGGTCGCCCGGTGCCGGTCAGGCCGCGGCGAGCCCGGCGGCCAGCGCGCGCAGGCCCGCGGCGATGGTCTCGGCAGAGGGCGCGTTGGCGGGATCGACCAGCCATTGGACGAGCAGTCCGCCGATCATGGTCTGCAACACCGCGCCGATGGCGGGATCGGGCGTCGCGGTGTCGAAGACGTGCGAAAGCGCTTCGCGCGCTTGGCCTTGCGCGGTGCCGAGTTCGGCGCGCAGCTCGGGGGAGTGCAGCGCCTGCACGAGACTTTCGATATTGGCCGACCAGAGCAGCCGGTCCTCGGTGAATGAGGCGATCAGCCGCTGCAAGAAGGCGCGCAGGCGGGCGGCCGGATCGGCGGTGTCGTCGGCGGGCAGTGAGTCCAGGATCGCCTGTACCGCAGTGGCGCTCGACTCCATCATGGCCTGGCTGAGCAGTTTGTCGCGGGTGCCGAAGTGGTAGTTGATCGCCGCCAGGTTGGTGCCGGAGGCGGCCACGATGTCGCGCACGGTGGTGCGCGCGTAGCCGCGTTCGGCCAGGCACTGCTTGGCCGCGGCGAGGAGGTCGTCTCGGGTTCCCACCTCCGCACGATAGCAGCTGGGCATACGTGTGTTTGTGACAATCGTTTCATACATATGTTTGTGACAAGCGTTTGAAACGTGCGTATGGTCGGGGCATGACCGCACAGCGTCCCATTTCCCCCTTCGAAATCACGTTTTTCGGCACGGATACCAAGCTCGGCAGTGTGCCGACCGGTGGCATGCCGCTGTTCATCGGCTCCACCGTGCACGGCGTGCTCGACGCCGAGATCCTGCGCCGAGTCCTCGGCGAACTGGCTGCCATCCATCCGTTGCTGCGCAGCAAGGTGGTGACCGAGGCCGACGGCACGATGCACCTGCACCGCGACGACGACTATCGCCCGCTTCTAGATATCGCGGACGGCGACGAGGCCGACTATCTGCGGCTGGTGAACGGCCCGCGGGACTGGACCGACGGGTTGTTCCGTGCCCAGCTGCTGCGTGCGGGTGAGCGTCAGCAGCTGGTGTTGATCATCCATCACGGCATCTCCGATGGCCGATCGGCTTTCGCGCTGCTCGCGGAGTTCTGGCGGCGCTACACCGCGCACCTCGCGGGAAGGCCGCTGCCGGTGGACGATTCGGACCAGTCGTTGCCTGCGGCGATGGATACCCGTCTCGCCGAGGTCTTTTCCGAGGCGGAGGTGGCCGAGTTCCTGGAGCTCGTCCGCGCGAGTGTGACGATGATCGACCCGGCGGCGGCGCCGCGGCAGCTGCCCGACGACGGGGACGGCCGCGGTGCTGATCCGCTCGGACGATTCGCGGTGCGGCGCATCGAATTGGATGCCGCCGAAACCCGGGCGCTGGTCGATTCCGCTCGCGCGCACGGCATCTCGGTCAACAGCTTGCTCACCGGCGCGGCACTGGTAGCGTTCCGTACCCAGATCGACCCGGCCACCGGTGCGCTGCCGATGATCTGCGGGCACGCGGTGGACGTCCGCGGCGAGCTGACGCCGCCGGTGCCCGCGAACACGATGGTGAATTTCGCGTCAGGCGTCGGCACCGCGGCGGAGGTCGACCCGGACCACAGCCCGATCGGCCTCGGTCTACTGGTGACGGCGGGCATGCAGGCCGCAGCCGAACGGCACGAAGCGGGCCGATTCCCACTGGCCGCGCAGCGCGTCACGGATGCGGCGACGGCCGCCGCGTTTGCCGCCGCGCCCACCCTGGCCATCTCCAATATCGGCCGCCTGCCCGCACATTCAACGCCGGCGGGTATCCGGCACGTGCGCGACGACGTCTTCGCGATGGGTCCGGGCATGCCGCCGAAGCTCACCGTCTTCACGGTCGGCGACCGGCTCACCATTCAGGTCGAGCACGACACCGCGCAGCACAGCCGGGGGCAGCTGGAGAAGGTCACGCTGGCCCTGATCGAGCAGATCCGCCGCTGTGCGACTACTCGCCTTTCGGCCGATCTGCGCCGGTGAACCGAATAGTCAACTGGCGAGCCCACTTTCGATGAGGCTTCGGCGGTGCCGGTGGTAGCGGTGCGTCGTGGTCGACATCGGTTTGCACCTCGTAGCGCCGGACGTAGGCCCCGGCGAAGGCCTGCACGGTCGCGGTGACCGGAATGGCAAGCAGCGCACCGGTCGCGCCGAGTAAGGCCGCGCCCGCCAGTACCGCGCCGAAGGCGACGGCCGGGTGCATGTCCAGGGTGGTCGCGGTGATTCTCGGTTGCAGCACATAGTTTTCGAACTGCTGGTACACCACGATGAAGCCGAGGATCCACAGCGCGTCGGAGGGGCTGTGCACCAGCGCGACGATGACCGGCAGCGCGCCGGCCAGGTAGGTGCCCACCGTCGGGATGAACTGCGAGACGACGCCCACCCACAGCGCGAGCGCGAAGGCCGACGGCACATCGAGCACCCGCAACGCGACATAGTGCGCGATGGTCGAAGCGAGCGCGAGCAAGCCGCGCGAGTAAATGTAGCCGCCGGTCTTCTCCACCGCGATATCCCAGGCGCGCAACACATGTCGCTGCTTGCGTGGCGGCAGCAGCGAGCACACGGCGTTGCGGAAACGCGGGCCGTCGGCGGCGAAATAATAGGTGAACAGCAGCACGCCGAGGGACTGGAAGACCACCCCGACCGTCTTGGTGCCGATGTCCCAGGCGTTTCCGGCCGCGCCCTCGAGATACTTGCTCCAGTTACTGGTGTATTTCTCGATGTCGGTGCCGGACAGGTTCGTCTTGAAGGTGCGGTTGATCCAGTCGATGCCCTGGTCCGCATACTGCGGCGCGTTGTTGACCAGGGTGGTGACCTGATCGATCAGCAGCGAGCCGAGCGCCCAGAAGAAGCCGACGACGACGGTGGCCAGGACGAGAAAGACCACCCCCGTGGCGAGTCCGCGCTTCATCCCGCGGCGCGCGAGCGCGTTCACCGCGGGCTCGATGGCGAACGCCAGGAACAGCGAAACCAGCAGAATGGTCAGCAAGCCCTGCAACCGGGTCAGGGCCCAGAACCCCGCGAACAGCCCGGCCACCGTCGCCGCGGCGAGCAGGAACGCCCGCAGCAACCACGGCGGCGGACCGGTCGTCATCTCCGCGGTGACCACGGCGTCGCCGCCGGCCGCCGCCGGTGCGTCGGTGGGCCGTGTCGCGCTGTCGTCTTCATCCGAGGCCACATCGCCAAACGTACCCACGTCGGGGCGGGTCTACCGGTCAACCCGCCAGGCACTTACATCGTGGACACGTCGATGACGAAGCGGTAGCGGACATCGCTGGCCACCACGCGGTCGTAGGCGCCGTCGATCTCGTCGGCCGAGATCACCTCGATCTCCGCGCCGATGCCGTGCTGGGCGCAGAAGTTCAGCATCTCCTGGGTTTGCGCGATGCCGCCGATCGATGAACCGGCCAGCGAGCGCCGAAAGCCCACGAGGGTGAACGGCTTGACGCTGATCGGGTTTTCCGGAAGCCCGAGGAGCACCAGGGTGCCGTCGAGATTCAGCAGCTTCATGTAGTGATCGATCGGCAGATCGGCCGAGACGGTGTTGAGGATGAGGTCGAACTTGCCGCGCAGTTCGCGGAAGGTCTCCCGGTCGCTGGTCGCGTAGTAGTGGCTCGCGCCGAACAGCTTGCCGTCCTCCTGCTTGCTCAGCGAGTGACTGAGCACGGTGACCTCCGCGCCGAGCGCGGCCGCGATCTTCACCCCGACGTGCCCGAGCCCGCCCATGCCGATGATGGCGACCTTCTTGCCCGGCCCGGCGTTCCAGTGCCGCAGCGGGGAGAACAGGGTGACGCCCGCGCACAGCAGCGGCGCGGCCTGGTCGAGCCCGATCCCCTCGGGGATGCCGACGACGAAGTTCTCGGTCACCACGATCTGGGTGGAGTAGCCGCCCATCGTGTATCCGTTGGCCTGGACCGCCGGATCGACGGTCGTGTTGTAGGTCATGGTGGCGCCGCGGGTGCAGTACTGCTCCTCGTTGGCCAGGCACGGACCGCATTTCCCGCAGGAATTCACCATGCAGCCGACGCCGACGCGGTCGCCGACCTGATATTTGCTCACCTCGGACCCGACCGCGGCGACCAGGCCCGCGATCTCGTGACCGGGCACCACGGGATATTTGGTGCCGCCCCACTCGTCGCGGGCGGTGTGAATATCGGAATGGCAGATGCCCGCGTATTTGATGTCGATCAAGACATCGCGCGGACCGAGGTCCCTGCGCTCGATCGTCACCTTCTCGAACGCGCCGTCAGAACTGGATAGGGCGTACGCGGCAGCAGTTGTCATGCATACATGCCTACCGCCGCATGCCACCACATGCCAAACCCGACGCATAACGGACCCGACTGAAATTCGGACACGCGGGTATTTCGGCGGTGATCGGCCGCCATCCGGACCGTTTTCTGATCTACGGTGAAGATCTCCGGCCACAATGGAATTCGCAGGCATCGAGGCGGAGAACAATGAATGAGCATCGGTTTGGTGGCCGCGCGCTGGCGTTGATCGTCGCCGCGCTGCTCGCCGTGGCCGGATTCCTCGGTTATCGGGGTGAGTTGCCCGGGTGGCAGATCGGGGCCAGCGAGGTGGCCGCGCCGATCGTCGAGCCCGCGCCGCCGCCGCTCGATCCGGTGGCCGTCGCCGCCGTCGTCGATCCGGCGCTGGTGGATGTCAGCGCCTCGACCAAGCCGTTCGGGCTCGGCGCGGCCGGGTCCGGCATCGTGCTCACCGCGGACGGTCAGGTGCTGACCAGCCATCACGTGGTCAAGGGCGCGGACACGGTGACCGTCACCGATGTCGGCAACGGGCGCGAGTACGACGCCGTCGTGCTCGGTTACGACTCCGACGCGGATATCGCGTTGCTCGCGCTGTCCGGCGCGGCGGGGCTGCCGACCGCCCGCATCGGCAGCTCGGCCGACGCGCGGGTGCGCGACCAGGTGCTGGCGATCGGCAATGCGGGCGGTGTCGGCGGCACGCCTACCGCGATCCAGGGCACTCTCACCGATTTGGACAGCACGATCGTCGCGCTGAATTCCGCCGACCTGTCCCGCAAGCCGCTCACCGGCATGCTCGAGGTCGCCGCGGCGGTCACCTCCGGGCAGTCCGGTGGGGCGCTAGCCGACCGCGCGGGCGCGGTGATCGGGGTGATCGCCGCCGCGTCGGGCGATCCGGCGCGCGCGGTGAGCAGGCCGCCGAACGGGTATGCGGTGCCGATCGATACCGCGATGCGGGTGGTCCGGCAGATCCGCTCCGGGACGCCGACCGAGACCGTGCACATCGGCCCGACCGCGACCCTCGGCGTGCTGACCACCGACGCGAAAACCGGTGGGGCACGGATCGATATGGCGATCTACGGACAACCCGCCTACGCGGCCGGGCTGACCCACGGCGAGGTGATCACGTCGGTGGACGGGCACCCGATCACCTCGGCCCGGACCTTGCACGCCGCCATCAACGTGCACAAGCCCGACGACACGATCCAGCTCGAAATCCTCGACCCCGCGGGTGCCCGCCGCACGGTCACCGTCGTGCTCGCGCTGGGCACGCCGAACTAGACCAGCGACAGCCAGTAATCCTGGAACCGCAGGAAGATCAGCAACAGCACCACCGCGTAGAACAGCGCGACGATCGTCCACCGCCACTCCGCGAGTATCCGCAGCGGGCCGCGTGACCCGCCCCAGAGCTGATCTATGACCACCGCGAGCAACGGGGTGATGATCGCCCACACCACCATGCAGTACGGGCACAGCGCGTTGATCCGGTACAGGCTCTGGAAGATCAGCCAGCCGACGAAACCGACCCCGAGTAGCAGGCCGAGCAACAGCCCGCCCCAGATCCAGCGGGGGAACCCGATCCCGGCCACGGACAGCACCGCGAGGGTGACCAGCACGGAGAAGCCGACGACGCCGATGAGCGGGTTCGGGAACCCGAAGACCGCGGCCTGCTTGGTCACCATCACCGAGCCACAGGACAGGATCGGATTGATGCTGCACGAGGGGGTGTAGCCCGGATCGGTGAACAGCTTGAACCGTTCGACGGTCAGCGCCACCGCGGCCAGCCAACCCGCCAGGCCGCCGAGAAGCAATATCCAGGCGGCCCGGGGCGGGGCGGCGACGATCACTGCGCCGCGGCGGCGGCGATCACCGGTGCGAGGCCGCCGGGGCCCATGAGCTCCTGGCTCGACTGGATCTGCTTGCCGTTGACGAAGACCGACGGAGTCGACTTGATGCCGCTGTTGAGCACCTCATCGGTGCGGGCCTGGATGTACTTGTCGTACTTCACATCCGTGATGCAGCTCGCCACCGAATCCGGGTAGCCCGCTTCCTTGGCGATCTGGGCCAGCTTGTCGTTGGTCAGGCCGGCGCCGCCCTCGGCGGGCTGCTGGGCGAACATCGAGGTCAGCCAGGCCATGTACTTGGTCGGGTCCGCCTCGGCGACGCAGTACGAGGCGTTCGCCGCGCGGGTCGAGTAACGGGTGGTCGACGCCTTGTCCAGGAACGCGATCACGTTGTATTCGACCGCGATGGTGCCGTTCTTCACGTTGTCGTCGAGCACCTGGGAGTTGGCCGCCTCGAAGCCCTTGCAGGCGGGGCACTGCAGGTCGGCGACGACCCGGACGGTGGTCTTCGCACCGGGCTTGCCGATGCGGATCGAGCCGTTGTCGGTGACCGTGCCGGTGATGCCCGAAGCGTTCTGGTTCACCTCGGCCGGAATCGCCGGGCTCGCGCCGGGGTCGTCCTTGCGGGCCTTCTTCACCGCGACACCGATGCCGATCGCCGCGATGAGCGCGATCAGTACGGCGGCCACCGCCACCTGGATGAAGATCTTGCGGTTGCGCTCGCTGCGATCCGCCGCCAGCAGCGGGTTCTTCTTCCCACCCGGGTTCTTGCTCACCGTGCGTTCACCACGCCTTTCGCTCGACTGCCGGTACCTGCCGCCACGATGGTAGAGCCGGAAACCGAACCCCGCGTGATCGGGCCACGGCCACATCATCCTGGGTGAACCTGAGAGATTCCGAAATATCGGGCACAGACGCGGTCGTGGGGATCGCCAGGGTGTCGTACCCGCCGGGTAGGAATGGTCGGGTGACTGTCCTCGGTGCCGTATTTCGTCCGCAGAATCCACCCGAGCGGCTGCGTGCCGCGGTCCGTGTCGCGGAGGAGGCCGGGCTAGAGCAGTTGTGGCTCTGGGAGGACTGCTTCCTGGAGAGTGGAATAGCCAGTGCCGCAGCGGCTTTGGCGTGGAGCGAGCGGTTGCGGGTCGGCATCGGGCTGCTGCCGGTGCCGCTGCGGAACGTGGCGTTGACCGCGATGGAGGCCGCCACCCTCGACCGGCTGTTTCCCGATCGGGTGCTGCTCGGCGTCGGGCACGGCGTGCAGGACTGGATGGGTCAGGTCGGTGCGCGGGTCGATTCCCCAGTGACATTGCTCGGCGAGTACCTGGATGCGTTGCGTGCGTTGCTCGCAGGCAAACGGGTCAGCACCGACGGCCGCTATGTGCGGCTCGACGACGTGGCGCTCGATTGGCCGCCGCTCGCGCCGCCCCGGATCTACGCCGGTGCGCGCGGGCCGCGCTCGATTCGGCTGTGTGGTTCGCATGCCGATGGGACGCTGCTGGATTCGATCACCGACGCGGACGGTGTGCGTGCCGCGCGGGTGCTGATCGACGAGGGACGTGCCGCGGCCGGGCGGACCGATGAGCACGTGGTGGTCGCGAATCTGCTCGCGGTCACCGGCCCGGACGCCGCGGCGCGGCTTGCCGCGGAGCGGACGCCGCAGCACGCACCGGGCGCGGGCGTCGCGGGTGACGCGCACGCCGTGGCCGACGCCGTCCACAAGCTGGCCGACGCCGGCGCGAATACCGTGATCATCCAGCCGGCCGCGGACGAGCCGGACCCGGCGGCCTTCCTCCGCTTCGTCGCCGAGCAGGTTCGCCCGCTGGTGTAAAAGGCTCGCGCCCAACGGAAATCGGTGGCGGCGGGGGCGCCGCTACCGAGCTCAGGCGTCGGCGAGGCGGCGCTTCTGCTCCTCGACGTCGAATTTCGCCTCGGGCCACTCGAGGTCGAGACGCTCCAGCGCGTCGATCAGCAGTTCGGTGATCGCGAGGCGGGAGAACCACTTCCGATCGGCCGGGATCACCTGCCACGGGGCGTAATCGGTGTTCGTGCGGTCGAGCATGGCCTGGTACGCCTCTTGGTAGGCGGGCCAGTAGGCGCGCTCGTCGATGTCGGACGGATTGAACTTCCAGTACTTGTCCGGTCGTTCCAGCCGCTCCATCAGCCGCTTCTTCTGTTCGTCGAGCGAGACGAACATGGCCGCCTTCACCACCGTGGTGCCCTCGTCGACGAGTTCGCGCTCGAAGGCGTTGATCTCGTCGTAGCGCGGCTCCCACTCCTCCTTGGGGACGAGGTTGTGCACCCGCACCACCAGCACGTCCTCGTAGTGCGAGCGGTCGAACACGCCGAGCTGGCCGCCGCGCGGCAGCGCTTTGCGGATGCGCCACAGGTAGTGGTGGCGCTTCTCCTCGTCGGTCGGCACGCCGAACGCGTGGTGGTCGACGCCCTGCGGGTCGACCGAGCCGATGACGTGCCGCACGATGCCGCCCTTGCCCGCGGTGTCCATGCCCTGCAACACCAGCAGCACGCTGCGTGAATCACCGGACCGCCCGTTGGCATAGAGCCGCTCCTGCAGCGCCGACAACACCTCGGTGCGTTCGGCGAGCAGTTCCTGTCCGGCCGCCTTGTCGCCCTTGAAGCCGGGCGTGCCGGAGGTGTCCAGGTCAGCGATCCGCAATCCATCGGCTTTCAGGGCCTCGGTGGCCGGAACAGACCAGCGCTTCTTCGCCATCTCCCACAACTACCACAGCGGGGACCCCGCTCAGCGGATGTGCGCGAGACTGATCAGCTGGGCCGCGAAGTCGTCGTCGGAGACCGGGGTGAGGATGAGGTCCTGGGACGTGGTCAACAGGTAGCGCCCGTCGCCGGTGAAATCGAGCCAGGTGCGATGGCGGGTGGGCGGTGACATCGGGTTGTCGGGTTCCACCGTGACGGTCAGGAAGCCGCGCCCGTCGACCGGCTTGCGCAGCGTCTGCCGGAAACGGGCGGCGCCGCGCTGTCCGTTGGTGCCGAACGGCTCGGTGCGCTCCTGGCTGAGCACCGCGTCCTGCGGTTCCCGCATGGTGCCGAGCTTGCCCGCCGGGGCCGGGCCGATGATCTGCACCAGCCGCTCGCCGACCTGACGGGCGTGGCACATCAGCACGGTCACCTTTTCCGGGGTGGCGACCAGGATGCCCGCGTGATTGTGCACCACCGCGGCGTAGGCCAGGATGCGCTCGGTGTCGGGCCCGGAGCCGTTGCGCGGCGGCGTATTCCGGTCGCCGGAGACGGTGATGGTGGTCGCGTCGGAGCGGCCGCACAGCATGAGCGCGGCGGCCAGGTCGGGATCGGCCTGGCGGGCGAAGCGCTGCGGCAAACGCAGTGCGGCGTACTCGGATTCGGTGCGCACGGTGGCGGCGGGCACCATGTTGACCGGGTAGGGCCTGCGGTCGAGGCTGGTTTCGTTTTCCCAGACGTGCGAGAACTCGTCCGGGGTGAGCACCCATTTCACTGTGCGGCGCCCCCGTTGCCCGCGGGGGGTGGTCCGTCGGGTGGTGGGGTGAAGCGGGGCACGTGGTTGCCGGTGGCGGGCATGGTCGGCAGGTAGACGTAGGTCATGGTGTCGCGGACATCGGCTTCGATATCGGCCGCGGCGCTGTCGTGCGCCATCCGCCGTTTGCCGCCGTAGACCGCCTCGGCCGCCGGGTCGTCCAGCGGCCGGTAGGGTAGCGGCGGCGGGATGGCGCCCCGGATCGTTTGCGCGGCATCGCCATTCAACTCCATCAAGCGCGCGACCGCGCGGCAGACCTCGTGTGCGGCGGTACCGGCGAGGACGAACTCCCTGGTGGCTCGCAACGCGGCGTCGGCGGCGCGGCCGGACCAGTGCGCGAATTCCCGGTTGGCGACGTCGGAAAAGGCCTGGAACGCTTCGGCGAGCGCGTTCGCGTTGGCCTGCCAGGCCGCCGCCGTCTGGCCGAGCGCGGCCGGGTCGAGCGCCTCGTGGACGAGGTCCCAGATCTCCTGGTGGCTATAGGAGCCGAAGCGTTCGCGATCCGGCGCGTAGACGGGATCGGTTGCACCGGTGCGTAATCCGGCCAGCTCCCGGCGGATCGTCTCGGCGGCCGCGCGGGCCGCGGAATCTGCCATGGCCGCCCCTCAGCCGTCGCCGTGCGGAATCATCGGGCCTCTAGGTGCTCGGCGACCAGGTCGATGGCGGCCTTGTTCGCGGCTTCGGCATCGGCGAATCGCTTGCCCGCCGCCAGATATGCCGCCTTGAACAGCAGCGCGGTCTCCTGGAAGGCCGCCAGGGTGTCCAGGTATTGCCTGCCCTTGTCGTCGAAGCCGCGGGTAAGGCCTTGTCCGCTGGGCAGATTCGGGAATCCGGTCACGTCGGTGACGAGATGTCCGGTGGCCATTGCCTGATGCAGGTCCTCGACCAGCTTGTCGCAAGCGGCAGCGAGGTTTTCGGCGACGTCGGGTGCCAGCTCGAAGGGCTGGCCGGGGCCCGTGCCGGTGGCCGCCGCGTACAGTTGCCTTGCCGTCCCCTGCCCGGTGTCCGGTACCGCCATCTGGAAACCCCCTCTGCTGGTCCAGTCCCTAGCGCCGTACTCGGTTGGGCACTCTACCGGGCGGTAAGGCCTGCCGGGACCTGGATGGCCGCGCACTCCCGCTGTGATGTGAGGCACGATTGTTACACTGACCAGTGGCCTGAGCGGTACGCGCAGAGAGGCGACCGGTGCCCGAATTCGACGAACTGCTGCCGAAATATCTGCGGATATCGGGGCACCTCCGCGATCGAATCGAGCGCGGTGAGCTGGCACCCGGCGACGAGGTCCCGTCCGAGCGCGAGCTCGCCACGCAGTGGCGGGTGGCCCGGCCGACCGCGGCCAAGGCGCTGAATACGTTGCGGCAGCAGGGAATTGTGGAATCGCGGCGAGGCTCCGGAACCTATGTGGTCGATCGGGCCGACGGTCCGGCCATCCGCGATCGGGTGCCGAAGTACGGATCGGCCTTCGCCGAGGGCGCGTCGGTGACCGTGCTCGAGGCCGTGATCGTCGCCGCTCCCGACCAGGTCGCCGAGGTGCTCGGCCTGTCGAAGGGGAGCGCGGCGCTGATGCGGAAGCGGTTGACCGGCAACGGATCTCGCGTCACCGAACTGGGTACGTCCTGGTTCCCGAGCGAGCTCGCCGAGGTCGCGCCCCGGCTGCTGCGCGCCGAGCGACTGTCCGACGGGACGCTGCGCTACCTCGAATCGGTGACCGACCGCCGGGTGGCCTATCTGCGTGAGCGGGTCGGCGCCCGGCTCGCCACCGCCGACGAGCGGCGCCGGCTCGCGCTGGCCCGGCCGGCCGCCGTGCTGGTCCATCAGCTCACCGTGCACGCCGCGGACGGCACGGTGATCCAGCTCGACGAGATCGTCCACCCGCCGGATAAGTGGACGTTCCAAAAGGAACATTCCAGCAGGTCATAGCCACTTTTTCCGCATTGACACCCGTGCGCGAAGGGTGGCATAGTCCGCACATCGACAGTGGCATAGGCCAACGGGTGGGAGGTTCGATGTTCGAGCAATTGACCATCGGTAGCTGGGTGATCGTCGACGAGCAATGCTCGGTCCGGCTCGCACCCGTCCATCGAGACGAGTACCTGACGTTCGTCTTCGACAGCAACGGAAACGAATTCGAATTCGCCGTCGCGCCGGCGATGTTGCGGCGCATGGCCGAGCTCGCCGCGGCGCCGTCCGTGCCGGACGATCCGGACTGATGCCGGGTGTTCCGAGGGCCTGCGCGCCGCGGACCGAGTCTGCGGCCAACAGGCCTTTTCTCTCATCCTGATCTCAGCTCGAGGTCGATATGCTGGGCAAATGAGCGCACTTCCGAGCACGCTGGTGACGGTTGCCGAGGATGTGGACTCGGTGACGACGATCGGCGCCGAGGACGATCCGGCGGCGGCCGGGGTGTCGGCGCCCGAGGTCGAGGCGCTGTGGGAGTCGGTGCGGGACTGGTACCGGCTGGGGACGACGCCCGCGATTCAGGTGTGTCTGCGGCGCAACGGGAAGATCGTGCTGAACCGGGCCATCGGGCACGGATGGGGGAATGCGCCGGGGGACAGGGCGGATGCGGTGAAGGTGCTCGCGACGCCTGAGACGCCGTTCTGTGGTTTCTCCACCGCCAAGGGCGTTGCGGCGGCGCTGATGTTCCTGCTGATCGAGCAGGAGGCGTTTCGGCTCGACGATCCGGTGTGCCAGTACATTCCGGAATTCGCCGCCCATGGCAAAGAACGGATCACCATCGGTCATGTGCTGTCGCATTCGGCGGGCGTGCCGTTTGTGACACCGCCCTATAAAGGGTTCGAATTGGTGGTCGACGAGGAATTGGCCGTGCGGGGATTGGCCGACCTGGTGCCTAGTTGGCCGCCGGGCCGGTTCCGTATTTATCACGCGATGACGAGTGGGCTGATTCAACGGCTGCTGGTGCAGCGGGCTACCGGAAAACGGATGCGCGAACACCTCGCCGAGCAGGTGCTCGAGCCATTGGGGTTCCGCTGGAACAACTTCGGGGTGCGGGCCGAGGACGTCGACCAGGTGGTGGCCGGGGTGAAGACCGGGCCGGGGCCGTCGCGCATCTCGAAGTTCCTGGCGCGCAAGGCACTCGGCGGCGGGATGGGCGGGGCGATCTCCGACGCCGCGACCCGGAGCTTCCTCACCGCCGAACTTCCGTCCGGCAACCTCGTCACCACGGCGGCCGAGTTGTCGCGCTTCTACGAAATCCTCAGCCGCGGTGGGGAACTGGACGGCGTGCGGATCATGCGGGCAGACACGCTGCGTGACGCGATACAACCGGCGAACCGCATACCCGGCCTGGCCGGACGGGTGAGCCGAGCAGGCTTCGAACTCGGCGGCCGCCGATCGAAGTTCGGACGCAACACCCAGGCGCACTTCGGCCGCAGCGGACTGACCACCCAGTACGGCTGGGCCGACCCGGCCCGCGGCCTGTCCGGTGCCATCCTGACCAGCGGCAAGGCGACCACCGACACCCAGCGGCCATGGCAACTCGTCGCGCAGATATCCGACACCATCGAGCCGACCGCCCAGCCGACCTGGCTATGAATCACCGGTAGTCGCGCACCGTTTATGCGAGCGCATAAACGGTGCTCAGCGGTGTGTTTGCCGCCCTAGTCGTGACCGGTGTTTCTTTCAAGCCCCAAAAAGTAGGTAGTCGGGAAAGTCACTGTCGTGTATCGAAATTGGACATTTCACCGATAGGGGATTCGAGTGCGGTGAGCGCGCTCCTTTCTCGATGGAGGTCGAATATGTCGCAGTGGAGAAGACCGCGCACGGTGCGGCAGTCGGTCATGCTGGCCGCCGTAGCCGCAACGTTGGTGCTCGGCCCAGCGACACTCGTCATCCCCGCATTCGCAACCCCCGATCCGAGCCCAGCCACGCCCGCCACCGTCGCGCCGATCACCACGGCCCCTCCGATCACCACCGCGCCTCCGATCACCACCGCGCCGCCAGTGACCACCGCGCCCCCGGTGACCACCCCTCCGGTGACGACCCCACCGGTCACCACCGAACCGCCGATCACCACTCCGCCGGTGACCACCGACCCATCCACCCCCACCTTCCCCAAACCCCAAGATCCCGACGACGGCTACGGCCCCGACGGCTTCGACATCTACGGCTATGACCGATTCGGTTACGACCGAGCCGGTTTCGACCACTGGGGCTACGACCACTCCGGCTACAACCGCTCCGGCTACGACAAATGGGGCTACGACCGCCAGGGCTACGACGCCCAGGGCTACACCACCAAGGGCTGCGCCCGCACCGGCGAAGACCGCCCCGACGCCGACCACGCCGCCTGCGACCTACGCCGCGCCCGCCCCGCCACCGGCAGCGCAGGCAGCTAACCCAAGCCCACCGCACGTCATTGAACCCACAGAGGTTCCACACGCCTCACAGCGACTACATACTCTGTGAAGCGTACGGATACCCTGTGCCCCTCACCGAGCCACGCCATAGACGTGACCAAGCGACAGATAGGTAGCCTCCGCACATCCTCAATTCTCGTCTCGCATACCCTGGCCACACTGCTAAGTACGCGAAAGAAGAAGCAGGAGTGCGGAGAACGCGCGCGACGCCACGAAGTAGTCGCAGCCAAAGATCTGCGCACTCTCTCGGGACCTGCACTGGCTTTAGGGCCCTATTCCGAGTGCTGATCCCGAGAGTGAGTGCAGATCATGGGGACACCGGCTCGGAGTGCACCTGGCGGGTGTGGATCGTGCACCGAAACCGGCGCCGGGCATCTCGCGGGTTTGATCGGCCACCGAAACCACCGCCGACCACCCCGCTCTTCTCCGAAGCGCTTGTGACGCAACCACAGCCAGGTGACCACCTCGGGAACGTGACATCGCGCACCTGACGTGCACCTAAAGTCGGGTACGGCACACGACGTGCCCAGCACTACTCACAAGAAAACATGGGATCAGGTCTTCAGCTCACTG
>NZ_JBHXAU010000035.1:0-80020 GCF_042727395.1 Nocardia sp. NPDC060255
GGATCCAGTGTTTCGCTCATCATCGATCCTTCCCGCCAAGCAACGCTCGGCGTGTCAGACCAAGATCAAATCCACCGTTTCCCGGACACTCCCAATCTGCACCCTCACTTGGGATCTGCACTCAAAATAGGGCCCTATTCCGAGTGCAGATCCCGAGAGGGAGTGCAGATCTCGTCGCGGTGGGGCGGAGGGCCGTCGTTGATTGCCTCTGCGCGCTTTCTTGTCCGGCGCGTACGGAATTGCTGGCAATTCCGCGCGCGGCTGGATGATTTGCGCGCGGCGTGGTCCGGTTGTCGAGGAGGGGGTCAGGGGGTGAGGGGTTCGGGGGTGGGGCGGGTGTCGAAAGCTTTTCGGGCGGCGAGGATTTGGTGTTGGTGTTGGTCTGACCAGGTGCCGAGTGCTTGGCTGATGGCGGCGAGGCTTTCGCCGAGGGGGGTGAGGGAGTATTCGACCTTGGGTGGGACGGTGGGGTAGACGGCTCGGTGGACCAGGCCTTCGCGTTCGAGGGTGCGGAGGGTGCGGGTGAGCATCTTCTGGGTGATGCCGTCGAGGCGGCGGCGGAGGTCGTTGAAGCGGACGGGGGTTTTGTTGTCGCGCAGGACGACGAGGACGAGCAGGACCCATTTGTCGGCCAGCACGGCGAAGATCTCGCGGGCCGGACAATTGTGCACGTAGCTCTCGACCAGGGTCGGGGTCGCAGTATCCATTGGGTACCTCGGGATCATTAAAGTGCCTTCTTTCCAATAGATACTAGGTCGCCGCAGAATCGTGGGCATGTTGGTAATCATTCAACGCACATTCGGCGGTCCGGACGTTCTCGAAACGGTGGAGGTGGCTCGGCCGCAGCCGGGACCGGGGGAGGTGTTGGTGCGGGTCGTCGCGACCAGCGTCAATGCGGCAGACTGGAAGGTTCGGGTCGGACGGGTGCCCGATCTCGGAAGTCCGCCGCTGACATTGGGATTGGACGTTTCCGGGACCGTCGAGGAGCTCGGGCCCGGCGTGGCACAGTTCCAGATCGGCGCTGCCGTCTATGGGATGGTGATGGGCGGTGCGAACGCCGAATACCTAGTGGCACAGGCGCATACGTTGGCGCCGAAACCGGCGAGCCTGGACCACACCCATGCGGCGGCATTGCCGGTGGCGGCCTCGACCGCCTGGCAGGCGCTGGCCGCCGTCGGCGCGGGGCAGCGCATCCTGGTGCACGCGGCGGCCGGTGGCGTCGGTCACCTCGCGGTGCAGATCGCCAAGCATCGTGGCGCCTACGTGATCGGCACTGCCCGCGCCGCCAACCACGAGTATCTGCGGGAACTCGGTATCGATGAGGCGATCGATTACACCTCAGTCGATTTCGCCGACGCCGTCGGTGACATCGATGTCGTGCTCGACCTCGTCGGCGGCGAATACGGAGCGCGCTCACTGCGCGTGCTGCGCCCTAACGGTCGCTACCTCGACATGCTGGGCGATGCCGAGGCCGATCCGCGCGCCGCGAACGATCCGCGCTACGAACGCTTCTATGTCGAACCCTCGGGTGTCTCCCTGCGTGAGATCGCCACTGCGGTCGACCGCGGCCACCTGCGTGTCACGATCGATCAGGTCCTGCCCCTCGCCGATGTGGCAAAAGCCCACCAGCTCAGCGAATCCGGCCGAGTCCGCGGCAAAATCGTACTGACAGTGTGGAATTCGTAGCGGATCAGCTCGGCGTGAGCTGCCGGAGGCGGGGTTCGAGTTCCTGCTGATAGAAGTCGATGAACCCGTCCGGATCCGGCCCGGCATTCTGCATGACGAGGTGGTCGAAGCCCGCGTCGACGAACTGCTGGGCCACCTCGACATAGCGGGCCGGGTCCGGGCCGCAGGCGAACTGCTGCACCACGTCCTCGATGCGCACGGTCTTGGACGCGGCATCGAAGTTCACCGGATTCGGCAGCTCGCTCATCACCTTCCAGCCGGTCAAGGCCCAGCGGGTCGTCTCGAGCACGGCCTTGGCGGCGGTCTCCTCATCGGGCGCCCAAGCCATCGGAACCTCCGCATAGCGCGGCCCGGCACCGCCGGCCGCCTGATACCGCTCGACGATCTCGGATTTCGGTTCGGTGGCGAACAGCCCGTCCCCGAGCTCGGCGGCGATCCGCGCCGAGGGCGGCCCGCTGGCGGCCACCGCGATCACCGGAAGTTCGTCGGGCAGATCGAAGACCCGCGCGTCCGACAGCGACAGGTAGCGGCCGTCGTACGAGCGATACCCACCGCGCCACAGCAATCGAATGATCTCCAGCGCCTCACGCAACATCTCCTGGCGCTTACGCACCTCCGGGAACTCCCGCGCGACCACATGCTCATTGAGCCGCTCACCCGAGCCGACGCCGAGGGTGAACCGTCCATCGGACACCAGCGCCAGCGTCGCCGCGGCCTGCGCGATGATCGCCGGGTGATAGCGGACGGTCGGACAGGTGACCCCGGTCGCGAGGCCGATCCGCTCGGTCTGCGCGGCGATCGACCCCAACACCGTCCACGCGAACGGCGAATGCCCCTGGACGTCGAGCCACGGGTGATAGTGATCGCTCACCTCGACGAAGTCGAAACCGGCGGATTCCGCCCGAACCGCTTGACGCATCAGCTCTTTCGGCCCGAAGGCCTCTGCGGCCAACTTGTATCCGATCTGCACGGCTACCTCCTCGGCGTTGTCGGCTACCTGCCGCCGACATACCCGACCGTGCGGTGCGGAAACCAGGACTAACCGCGAACCGCGTGCACCACGTCGGCGTGCAGGCCGTCCGCGCGCGCCACGAGTTCCTCGATGCGCAGCAAAACGGGGGCGAATCGGTCGCCCTCCTCGGCGGGCAGCGAGGCCACGTTGATCTCGATATTGAGCTGCGAGCTGGCGGCCGCGGCCCGGCAGGCGTCGGCGGCGGCGCCGATATCGGTGACCACGTTCGGATTGCCGATCGGGAACAGCTCGGCGGCCAGCGAAAGCACCTCGTCGGCCTCATCGACCACCGCCGCGGGCACTCGCACGGCCTCGACCAGCGCGGCATTGATCGTCGCGGTACGCACGGCGACTTCCGCCGCGGTGTCCTTCGGCAGCTTGTAGGCGGCACCGACCGCGGTGAACGCGGCGGCATCGGCGTCGGCCAAGGCCAGCGCGCGAGCGCGGGCGGCGTCGGCGGCCTCGATGATCCGGTCGACCACCGGCCGGTTGTCCGCATCCTTGGCGCGGGTGGTGTAGCGCGCGACCATCGCGACGAGCGCGGCGGCCTGCGCGGCATGCAGCGCGGCGACGGCCCCGCCGCCCGGCGCCGGGATCTTGGCGGCCAGATCGGACAGGTACTGCGCGAGCGTGGCCTCGCCGAAGGAGGACGCAGTTTCCTGGGACGATGTGCTCGGCTGCGACACGGGTTGATGGCCTTTCATCGTGCGGCGCGGGTGGGGAGTGCGCGGTCAACGCTACCGGTTCGGCCGTCGCGGGACCCGGCCGGTGCGGCGCGAACCCGTAGCCGCCGTTATGTTGAGTGCTATGCGGATCGGATTGGGCATCAACTACTCGGGCGGTTTCAAAGAAGCGGCGGCCGAGGTCGCCGACCTGGAGCGGGCCGGCCTGGACATCGTGTTCGTCCCCGAGGCGTACTCGTACGACGCGGTGAGCGCGCTCGGCTACCTGGCGGCCAAGACCTCGCGGATCGAGCTGGCCTCGGGCATCCTGCAGATCTACACCCGCACCCCGAGCCTGACCGCGATGACCGCGGCCGGCCTCGATTTCGTCTCCGACGGCCGGTTCATCCTCGGCCTCGGCGCGTCGGGCCCGCAGGTGATCGAGGGCTTCCACGGCGTGCCCTACGACGCGCCGATCGGGCGCACCCGGGAGCTGGTGGAGATCTGCCGCAAGGTGTGGCGGCGCGAGCGGCTCGAATACCAGGGCAAGTACTACCAGATCCCGCTGCCCGAAGGTAAGGGCACCGGTCTGGGCAAGGCGCTGAAGCTGATCAATCATCCGGTGCGCGAACGCATTCCGGTGCTGCTCGCGGCGATCGGCCCGAAGAACGTCGAGCTGACCGCCGAGATCGCCGAGGGCTGGCAGCCGATCTTCTTCCTGCCGGAACAGGCGAACAAGATCTGGGGCGAGTCGCTCGAGGCCGGTTTCGCCAAGCGTGACCCGCAGCTCGGCCCGCTCGAGGTGTACGCGAGCCCGGCGCTGGCCATCGGCGACAACGTCGAGCCGCTGCTGGAATTCGTGAAGCCGCACCTCGCGCTGTACATCGGCGGCATGGGCGCCAAGGGCAAGAACTTCTATCACACGCTGGCCACCAAGTACGGCTACGGCGCCGAGGCCGACCGCATCCAGGAGCTCTACCTGGCGGGCAAGAAGGAAGAGGCCGCGAAGGTCGTGCCCGACGCCCTGGTCCGCGACATCTCGCTGGTCGGCCCCGCGAGCTTCGTCAAGGAGCGGGTCGCCGCCTTCGCCGAGGCGGGCGCCACCGTGCTGAACGTGTTGCCGATGGCGGCCACCCCGGCCGAGCGGGTCAAGCTGATCGAGCAGCTGCGCGAACTCTGCTGAGCGCGAACGACCGCGGCGTCTCGCCTCGAACGAGGGGAGACGCCGCGGTCGGTACGGATTCGGGTCAGCGGTCGCGGAAGCCCGCGAGCGCCGCCGCCAGGGTGGAATGCACGGCGAACACCTGATCGAGATTGGTCATCCGCAGCTGCCTGCTGGTGGCCGGGCCGTCGGCGACCACGGCGATCGCGGTCGAGTCGCCCGCGCGCTGGTGAGTTGCGACGAGCACCGCCATGCCCGCCGAGGCGAGGAAGCTGACCGCGGTCAGATCGATGATCAAGGCCGCGGGTTTGCCGTTGAGGATCGCCTCGATCGAGCTCTCCAGCGCGGGGGCCGTTGCCAGGTCGACCTCGCCTGCCACAGTGAGGACCGTCGCACCGTCTTGGGAAGCGACGGTGGTGGTCATCGTGTCCGCGAGGGGATACGCGTCTCCGGAAGTGTTGGTCACAACATCACAACACACAAGTAGCGGGAAATTCGCAACCTCGGCGCGTTCATAAGAACAAACACTACCGCAGGACGCTCACCGAAGTTGCCGTTGCGCCGCTTCAGAATAGGAGCGTTACCGGCGGGTCTGCTCAATGGCTGGTCGCGGGACTCGGGTTCTGCCACGCGGTGGCCGGCCGAGACGGATGCAACTGCCTGCCGTCGCCGAAGAACTCGCAGAACTTCATGATCAGCGAATCCCAGCCGACCTGATCGACATGCTCGGTGCCCGTAATGCTCAGCTCGTCGGCCACATGAGGGCGCCGGGTGCGCTCGGCGCGCACCTCGCCCTCGAGCTGAATCGGAGACTCGGGCACTGCGCGTGCACTCACGACACCGGGCGCGGCAGTAAAACGACGCGGCGTCAGCCCGAGGCGCGACGGTTGGTGCCGCGCAACGGGTTCGCCACCGGGAAGGCGATCGCGGGCAGCGTCACCGACATGCGGACGCGGGTGCCCGGTCCGGTGTGATCGATGTCGAGTTCCTCGGTGAGTGCGCGCATCATGTCGATGCCGCGGCCGCGGTAGCCGGGGTCGGCCGAGCGCGGCTTCCAGCTGCCCGTGTCTTCGACCGTGATCACCACCGTCTCGGTGTTGCAGGTGGCGGTCAGTTCGACGCGGTTGGTGTCGCCGGCCGGGTCGCGCAGGGCTCTGGCGACGCGGCCCATCGAGCGGTCGGTGCTCTCGGGGCGGCCGGTCGGCACCGCGCCGTTGCGGTAGGCGTGCTCGATGCTGTTGCTGCAGGCCTCGTTGGCGGCGGCCACCAGATCGGACGCCAGGTCGTGCGGCACCGCGGCGGCGGCCAGCCAGGCCTTGAGCGTACGGCGCAGTGCCGCAAGCTCATCCGCGTGCGCGGGGACCTCCAGCCGCAGCGGTGCGGGCGGTTGGCGATACACCACCATGGCGACGTCGTCGTCGTAGCCCGCGGCGGGCCGCAGGCGCGAGAGCACCGCATCGGCGACCTCGCGCGGCAGCTTGGCCGAGGTGTCGGCGAGCACGTCGGCGATCTTGGCGAAGCTGTCGTCGATATCGACGCCGCGCTGTTCGACCAGTCCGTCGGTGAACAGCACCAGCGTCGAGCCCGGCGTCAACGCGGTGGTCGCCTCCGGGCGGCGCGGGGTATCGAAGGTGGCCAGCGGGAACGAGCGCCCGCCCTCCAGCAGGCGGCCGGTCGCGTCGACATCGGCCAGGATCGGCGGCATGTGGCCCGCGCTGCTGTAGCGGACCAGGCCGCGCACCGGATCGAGCACCGCGGCGCACACGGTGGTGCACATCGCGCCCGGAATCCGGCCCGCGACGGTGTCCAGCTCGGCGAGCAGCTGCGCCGGACCGGCCCCGCGTATCAGCAATGCTCTTGCGGCCGTACGTAATTGGCCCATCACCACGGCGGCGGACAGGCCACGGCCGACGCAGTCGCCGACCACCACGCCGATGGTGCCGTCGCGCAACGGGACCACGTCGTACCAGTCGCCGCCGATCTCCAGCGGCGGCAGCGCGGGCTCGTAGTGCACCGAGAACCGTGGCGGCAGTTCGATCGGGCCGAGCATGGCCCGCTGCAGCGTCAGCGAGGTCGAGCGGGCCTGATCGAAGTTGCGTGCCCGCTGCACCGCGAGGCTGAGGTGCCCGATGAGTAGCGAGAACAACGTCCAGTCGGCGGCGCTGATCGCGCGCGGTGCGGCGAAGCGCAACCACAGTGCGGCATCACCGGTTTCGCCGAGCGGCGCGACGATGCCCTCGGAACTGTCGGTGCCCTCCGGGATCGCGAACAGGCTGCGGCCCGGTCTGCGTCTGGCTCGATCCAGCATTGCCCTTGCGCGCGCGTCCAATTCGGCGCTCTCGGGCCCGTTCGGCGTGCCCTCGGCACCGGAGACGTACACCTCCGGCTCGACGTGCCTGCTCGGCCACACCGACACCACCGCGGTCTGCGCGCCGACGGTGCGCCGCAATTCGTCGAGGCCGACCGCGAGCACCTCGACCACGCTGGTCGCCGCGCCCACCGCGGTGGCCAGCCGGGAGGCGGCCTGATCGCGGGCCTGCGCGTCGTGCTCGGCGGTGACGTCGCGGATGGTGCCGACGAAGATGCGTTCGTTGTTCTCCGGCTTGATCAGCGCGCTGGTGCTCACCGCCAGCCACACCGAGCGGCCGTCGCGGTGCCGGATCGGAATGACGAAACGCAGTGCCTCCGTGCCCAAATCGGGGTAGCGCGGCCCCTCCGGCATCGACCACGGATGCGGCAGCGGATAGGGCACATCGGCGGCGCCGTATCCGGTCAGCGCGCCGAACGCGGAGTTGACCTCGACGATCGCGCCGTGCGAGTCGGCGACGAAGAAGCCGTCCTGCAGCGACTCGACCAGGGCGGTGCGGAAGGCGTCCCGTCCGGCGAGATCGTCTGCGCGCGTGCGCTGTTGCTCGTAGCGGCCGACGCCGTCGAGATAGCCGCGGGTCGCGATATCAAGTGCGGCAAGGGTTTGCAGCAGGAACTCCAGCGCGGACTCGGCGAGGCGAACATCCCGCTCGGCGATGCCGGCGTCATGCTCGGCGGCCTGCACCACCCGGAAGTGGTTCTCGTTGAGGTCGAGCAGGCTGATGCCCTCGACCAGGGCCCGCCTGCCGAGCTCGTATCCTTCGGCGAGGGTGGCCTGGGTCGGTGAATCCAGGTGTCGCCGTAGTGCTTTCGCGTACTCGTCGAGGAAGTCGGCCAGTGCTGTCATCGGACACGGCCCCTCATGACGTCGGGCCCAGCGCAGCGCCGCGGTGCCGGGCCGCGAGCACCAACGCGTCGTCGGTGTCCTTGGCGTGCTTGCCGAGGATGTCCGCGGTGATGTCGGCGGTGGACTTCGACAGGTCGATCGCGTCGGCGGATTCGCTGACGATGCCGTCGGTGGACATCAGCAGCAGATCGCCGGGACGCACGTGAATGGTCTGCGGTTGCAGGTTCTGCGGCAGCCGGTAGCCGACGATCCCCGCCGTCAGCAGGATGGTCGCGCGGACGGCCAGCCCCGCCGGACTCACGGTGAGCACCCGGGACTCGACATTGCCGACGCCGAGCCAGCGCACCGTGTCGCTGGGATCGAACAGCGCCAGCGATACCGCGGCGCCTCGAGTGTCGGCCATGGCCCGATGACAGAGCACCATCAGCACGTCCAACGGTTCGGCGCGGTTCTCCGAGAGCACCTGCGCGGCTCGATCGGCGGCGTCGGCCGCGGCCGCGCCATGGCCGAGTCCGTCCAGCACGGCGAAAAGGACGGTGCCGCCGCCGGTATCGAGGATGAGGCCGCGATCACCGGAGACGCGTTGGCCGGGCAGGGCGCGACCGGCCACCGCCCACTCGATTCGGCCGATGAACCCGTCGTCATGCACCGTTGGGTACCCACTTCCACATCTCCACCAACGTGCCCTTGCCCGGCGCCGAATCGACGAGTAGCCGATCCATCAGCCTGCGGGCGCCGGGGAGACCGAGTCCTAGTCCGCGCCCGGTCGAATAGCCGTCCTCGAGCGCGCGGGGAATGTCGATGATGCCGGGTCCTTGATCCTCGGCCTGGACCACCAGTGCCTGACGACCCTCCCGGTCGTCGACCATCAGCCTGATCTCGCCGCTGCCCGCGTAACTGGTGATGTTGCGGGCGATTTCGGAGATGGCCGTCGAGATCATGGTGCGGTCTGTCAGTGTGAATCCGAGCTTCGCTGCCAGTTCGCGGCCTGCCTGACGTGCGATCACGATGTCGCCCGACACTCTGACCGCGATCACCAGGTTCTCAGCGGCCACTGTCACGACCATCCCGCTGGCGTGGGGAGGCGGTCTTCTTGTTGAGCCAGGCCAGGCCCTCTTCGAGGTCGAGGGCCGTGTGCATGTCCTCGAAGGTGAGCCCGAGTTGCACCATGGCGAACGCGACTTCCGGCTGCAGCCCGACGATCACCGTTTCGGCGCCGCGCAGCTGCGTCATGTGCGCGATGGTACGCAACGATCTCGCCGCGAAGGAATCCATGATGTCGATCGCGGTGACGTCGACGATGATTCCGTGCGCTCGATATTTGCTGACCTGTTTCATCAGGTCGTCCTGCAGGCGTTCGGTATCGGCGTCGGTCAACGCTGATTGAACCGACGCGATGAGATAGGTGCCCTGTTTGAGAATCGGTACCGGCATGTGCCCGCCCTGATCTAGCGGCCGTCGCGTTCGGTAACCCGTTCGGCGACTCGGGAAACCTCGTAACCCAGCAGACGTTCGGCTTCCTCGATACCGCCTTGGAGGTCGCCGACCGCATTCATCTTGGACAGATCGAGCCCGATGGTGACCAGCGTCAGCGCGATCTCCGAGGAGAGCCCGGTGATGATCACGTTGGCACCCATCAGGCCGGACGCGTCGACCGTTTGCACCAGGTGGTTGGCCACGGTCGAGTCGATCTGCGGCACACCGGTGATGTCGATGACGACCACCTTGGCGCGGTTGGCCCGGATCGCGCGCAGTAGCTGTTCGGTGAGCTGCCTGGCGCGTTGACTGTCCAGCACGCCGATGATCGGCAGGATGAGCAACTGTTCACGCACCTGCAGAACAGGCGTGGACAGCTCGCGGATCGCCTCCTGCTGCTGCCGGATCACGCGCTCGCGCTCCTGGACGAAGGAGACGCCCACGGTGTTGGCGATGCGGTTCGCGGCCGGCTCGTAGGCGTCGAGCACGGCGTTGAGTAGCTGGAAGTCGGCCTGGTACTTCTCGAACAGCGAGCGGGCCAGCACGTCACGCAGCAGCAGCACGATGCCGAGGACCTCGTCGGTCTCGACGCCTCGCGGAATGATGCGCTCGGACAGGTCGCGGGCGTAGGCCTGCAGCGCCTCGACGCTACCGGTCTCGAGCACCTCGACGTAGTTGTCGTAGACGGAGGTCGCCTCGGAGAAGATTTCCTCCGGGGTCATCGCGGTCAGGAGCTGAGCGTCGGTGATGCGGCGAGCCCACTCCTCACGCAGCGCGGTGCGGTTCTGACGCAGATGCTCGACCAACTGCGGAAGCAGGTTGTCGACCGGTCCCGCGGTCAGCGAATCCGCCGAAAGGCTCATGGACACCTCGGACATGGAAACTCCTGCCCCTTTCGACGGTTTGTTGAGTCGGATCATCGTGCGTTCGGCCGTGAGACCGACACCGAGCCTAGTCATACCCCAACCGTGTTGCGGATGAAACCTGCCCGTTGTTCGCTTGCGATTCACGACGGCCGTGTTTTTCCCGCCCCGCCGACTCCATCGGCTGCCGTCCCCGGCGCGAAACCGCGTTCCAGTCCACGCAGCGCTTCCTCCAGATAGACAGTGAGATCCGCGTCGGCGCGGGCCAGCCAGGCGTCGAAGGCGGCGCGCGCGGCGGCCAGTGTGGTGCGCCCGACGGCCAGCGGGATCAGGGCGTTGTTCGGTTCGCCGAGTCTGCGGGCGGCGAAGTCGCTGACCGCGCGTTCCCAGGCGTCATAGTGTGCGCCCGCGGTGGCGGCCAGCGCCGGGATGGTGGCGACCAGTTGCATGCGGGTGCGTAGCTCCGGCACGTCCTCGGCCCGATACCGATTGGCGTTCACGACAACTCGACGAACCGCGGTCATCATCGCAACATCGTCGGGCACTTCGGCGAACGCGGTGCGCAGAGCGGTGACTTCGTCATCGAACTGGTACCAGAGCACCTCGGCCTTGGTGGGGAAGTAGCGGAAGAACGTGCGGCCGCTGACGCCGGCCGCGGCGGCGATCTGCTCGACGGTGGTGTCCTCGAAGCCCTGCTCGGTGAACAGCCGCATGGCGATCAGTTCGAGTTCGCGTTTGCTGGTCCCGCGCGGGCGGCCGCGGGTGCTTCTTGCTGTCACGAGGATTGATTATGTCAGTGACTGACGATAATCTGGCGAGATGTTCGAAAGTGTCGCAGGCCACAGCCGCGTCGCGGCTGATTCGGCCCGCGCGGTGGCCGATCTCACCTGGCCCGAGGCCGGGAAGCGGGCCGCCGCCGATGCGATTCTGGCCGTCGCGATCGGCGCGACCGAACAGCACGGACCGCATCTGCCGCTGTCCACCGACACCGATATCGCTTCGGCCCTGTGTGCGCGGCTGGCCGCCGTGCGCTCGGATGTGCTTGTCGCTCCGGCGATTCCATACGGCGCCAGCGGCGAGCACGCGGGGTTTCCCGGCACGCTGTCCATCGGGCAGGCCGCGCTGGAACTGCTCGTCGTCGAATTGTGCCGCTCGGCAACGGATACCTTCGACCGCATCCTGCTGGTCAACTGGCACGGCGGCAACCTCGAACCGCTGCGGCGCGCGGAAACGCTGTTGCGCAGCGAGTCCCGCGACGTGCGCGTGTATCTGCCGCGCTACCAAGGTGATCTGCATGCCGGCCGCTCGGAAACCGGCGTTCAACTGGCACTTTCGCCGGATCGGGTGCGGCTGGACCGCGCCGAGGTGGGCGATGTCCGCCCGCTCGCGCAGCTCATGCCGCTACTGCGCGGCGCGGGGGTGCGCTCGGTCAGCGCCAACGGCGTGCTCGGCGATCCGACCGCGGCGAGCGCCGACGAGGGCGCGGCGCTGCTCGACCACCTGACCACCGACTTGCTCGACCGAACCCGGCTCTGGTGGCCGGCAGCTTCCTTGGAAAGGACCGTCCAACCATGAACCCGTGGTTCGAAACCGTTGCCGAAGCGCAGCGACGTGCGAAGAAGAGACTGCCGAAATCGGTGTACGGCGCGCTGATCGCCGGATCCGAGCGCGGGCAGACCATCGAGGACAATCAGCAGGCGTTCACCGAGCTCGGTTTCGCCCCGCACGTCGCGGGCAGCATCGGCGACCGCGATCAGTCGACTACCGTACTCGGCCAACACCTTTCGATGCCGGTGATGATTTCGCCGACCGGCGTGCAGGCGGTGCACCCGGACGGTGAGGTGGCGGTGGCCCGCGCGGCGGCGGCCCGCGGTATCGCGATGGGGCTCAGCTCCTTTGCCAGCAAGCCGATCGAAGAGGTGATCGCGGCCAACCCGGCGACCTTCTTCCAGATGTACTGGTGCGGAAGCAAAGACGAGATCCTGCAGCGGATGGCGCGGGCGAAGGCGGCGGGCGCGGTCGGGCTGATCCTGACCCTGGACTGGTCGTTCTCGCACGGCCGGGACTGGGGGAGTCCGGTGATCCCGGAGAAGCTCGACCTGCGCACCATGCTGAAGTTCGCGCCGCAGACCCTGGCCAGGCCGCGCTGGCTGGCGACCTACGCGAAGTCCGGGCACATCCCGGATCTCACCGCGCCGAACATGGCCATCGGCGACGGCCCGGCCCCCGGGTTCTTCGGTGCGTACGGCGAATGGATGGGCACGCCGCCGCCGGATTGGGCGGACGTGCAATGGGTTTGCGAGCAGTGGGACGGTCCGGTGATGCTGAAGGGTGTCATCCGGGTCGATGACGCGCTGCGTGCGGTCGATGCGGGCGTCGCGGCGATCTCGGTGTCCAACCACGGTGGCAACAACCTGGACGGGACCCCAGCGGCCATCCGGGCGCTCCCCGCGGTGGCCGAGGCGGTGGGCACACAGATCGAGGTGGTACTCGACGGCGGCATCCGACGCGGCAGCGACGTGGTCAAGGCCGTGGCGCTCGGTGCCCGCGCGGTGATGATCGGGCGCGGATACCTGTGGGGCCTGGCCGCGAACGGGCAAGCGGGCGTGGAGAACGTACTCGACATCCTCCGCGGCGGAATCGACTCGGCGCTGCTCGGATTGCGCAAGACGAGTGTCGCCGAGCTCGATCGCGGCGACATCGTGGTGCCCGCGGGGTTCGAGCGCGCGCTGGGGGTGCCGACTGGTTTTCGCGAATCGTTTGCTGGGGCAAGCGAAGTGGTGGTTGCCGCGGCTGGATCGAACGATGTCGGCACCGAATCAGCCGGTGTGGTAATCGAATCGAACGGCGAGGGAGCCGAGCCGGGGAGTGCGACAGCCGAATCGGACAGTGTGGCGGCCGAATCGGCCAGTACGGCCCGAGTCGGGTAGCGCGGCGGCCGGGTTGGGCAGTGTGGCGGCCGAATCGGCCAGTACGGCCCGAGTCGGGCAGTGCGGCGGTCGAGTCGAGCAGTGCGGCGGCCGAGTCGGGAAGTGCGGCAGCCGAATCGGCCAATGCGGCAGCCGAAACCGCCGACGTGGCAGTCGAGTCGGATAGTGCGGCAGCCGTATCGGCTAGTACGGCCTGAGTCGGTTAGTGCGTCGGCCAAATGCGGCCGAAGCCGCCGACGTGGCAGTCGAGTCGGTTAGTGCGGCAGCCGTATCGGCTAGTACGGCCCGCGTCGGATACCGCTGCGGCAGCGTTGGCCAGTGCGGCGGCCGCGTCGGATGGCGCGGCGGCCGAAGCGAGTAGTGCGGCAGCCGAATCGGCGGCGCAGCCGGAGGCGGCGAGTACGTCTGCCCGAGTGGTCAGTTAGTCGCTCGTCGTTTGGCGATGATGGGCGAGCAGTGTGTCGTAGATGTCGATGAGCGCGGTAGCCGAGCCGGTGGCGCGCTGGCCGAATTGGCCCGTGTCGCCACCCGGGTCGAATGACACTGCAGCCGAATCGGTGGGCACGGTGGCCGACTCAGCCCGTGTGGCAGCCGAGGATCCCAACGCGGTAACCGGATCAGCCAGTGCTGGATCGAATCAGGCGGCCTGGCAGCCGAGTCGGACGGTGCGATGACTGAATCGGGCAGCGCGGCAGTCGAACCGGACGGTGCGATCACTGGATCAGGCGGCACGGCAGCGAGTTGGGCAGCATAGTGACCTGATCGGGTCGCCAAGCAACCGAATCGAACGGTCCAGGCGTCGATTCAGCTGGCGCGGCAGCTGAGTCAGTGGTGCGGGTACCGAGTCGGGCGGCGCGGGAGTCCGCAGTGCGGCCGGAGGCGGCGAGTACGTCTGCCTGACTGGTCAGTTCTCGCTCGTCGTTTGGCGATGATGGGCGAGCAGTGTGTCGTAGATGTCGGCGAGCGCGGCCAATTGCTGGCGGTCGAGGATGTCGATCATGTGCTTGCGGACGCTGACGACGTGTGCGGGTGCGGCGCCGGTGAGGACCTCGGCGCCGCGTGGGGTGAGGCGGGCCGCGGTGCGGCGGGCATCGTCGGGGATCGGTTCGCGGACCACGAGTCCGCGCTTCTCCATCCGGGTGATCTGATGCGACAGCCTGCTCTGCGACCACTCGAGTTGCGCGGCGAGCTCGGCGAAGGTGCAGCGGTGTTCCGGGGTTTTGCTCAGGAACGCCAGCACCGAATATTCGACGTAGGTGAGGTTCGACTCGCGGGCCGAGTCTCGCCCGACCGCCGCGGCGATGAGGTCGCGGGTGCGCACAAAGCCCACCCAGGCACGCATTTCGACGTCATCGAGCCAATGGGGATCGGTCACGATAGCGCTCCAAACTCTGGCGTGTCATACATTGTCGCGCTCCGTTGTGCGGCACGCGACGGTGTTGCGGCGAACCGACGCTTGGACGTCCGAACGCTTTTGTGTGGAACGACAGGTAGCACCCTCGGGGTTGAACGTGCAACCTTTTGTGTCAACTGCCCGGGATAAGCCTTGCCTAACCATCGTGTGACGTAGCCGGGTGGATACGCTCGCTGTGCCTGTGACCAGCCCCGCTGAGCGCGCTCTGAAACCCGCGCCCAGTTTTTTGGCCCCGACCTGCCCGAAGGAGTGCGTCCCGTGACCGCGCCGGACTTCCACTATTCAGACCTGCTGCCGATCGGCGCCGACGACACCTCGTACCGGTTGCTCACCACCGAGGGCGTGCACACCTTCGAGGCCAACGGCCGGACCTTCCTGCAGGTGGAGCCCGAGGCGCTGCGCCTGCTGACCGCAGAGGCGATGCACGACATCAGCCACTACCTGCGGCCGACGCACCTCGCGCAGCTGCGCAAGATCATCGACGACCCGGAGTCCAGCGGCAACGACCGCTTCGTCGCGCTGGACCTGCTCAAGAACGTGAACATCTCCGCGGGCGGCATCCTGCCGATGTGCCAGGACACCGGCACCGCGATCGTCATGGGCAAGAAGTCCGAGGGCGTGCTGACCGGCGTGGACGACGCCGAATGGATCAGCCGCGGCGTGTTCGACGCCTACACCAAGCTGAACCTGCGTTACTCCCAGCTGGCCCCGATCACCATGTGGGACGAGAAGAACACCGGATCCAATCTGCCCGCGCAGATCGAGTTGTATTCCACGCCAGGCGATCCCGCGCAGCCGGCGTACAAGTTCCTGTTCATGGCCAAGGGCGGCGGGTCGGCGAACAAGTCGTTCCTGTACCAGGAGACCAAGGCCGTGCTCAATCCGACGCGGATGCTGGAGTTCCTGGACGAGAAGATCCGTTCGCTCGGCACCGCGGCCTGCCCGCCGTACCATCTCGCGGTCGTGATCGGCGGCACCAGCGCCGAATTCGCGTTGAAGACGGCCAAATACGCCTCGGCGCACTACCTCGACCACCTGCCGACCGAAGGATCGCTTGCCGCGCACGGGTTCCGGGATCTGGAGCTGGAGGAAGAGGTCTTCAAGCTCACCCAATCCTTCGGCATCGGTGCGCAATTCGGCGGCAAGTACTTCTGCCACGATGTGCGTGTTGTCCGGCTGCCGAGGCACGGTGCCAGCTGCCCGGTGGCCATCGCGGTGTCCTGCTCGGCCGACCGGCAGGCGCTGGCCAAGATCACGGCCGAGGGCGTGTTCCTGGAGCAGCTCGAGCGCGAGCCCGCGCACTACCTGCCGGAGCAGACCGAGTCGATCCTCGGCGGCGACGTGGTGCAGATCGACCTGAACCGGCCGATGTCGGAGATCCGTGCCGAGTTGTCGAAATACCCGGTGAAGACCCGGCTTTCGCTGACCGGTCCGCTGGTGGTGGCCCGCGACATCGCGCACGCCAAGATCAAGGAGCGCCTCGACGCGGGCGAACCGATGCCGCAGTACCTGCGCGACATGGCCGTCTACTACGCCGGACCCGCCAAGACCCCCGAGGGCTACGCGTCCGGCTCGTTCGGCCCGACCACCGCAGGCCGGATGGACTCCTACGTCGACCAATTCCAGGCCGCGGGTGGCTCTTTCGTCATGCTCGCCAAGGGCAACCGCTCCGCACAGGTGACCAAGGCGTGCCACGAACACGGCGGCTTCTACCTCGGCTCCATCGGCGGCCCCGCCGCCCGCCTCGCCCTGGACTGCATCAAGTCCGTCGAGGTCCTCGAATACCCCGAGCTGGGCATGGAAGCGGTCTGGAAGATCGAAGTCCAAGACTTCCCGGCCTTCATCGTCGTAGACGACAAAGGCAACGACTTCTTCGCCGAAACCCAGAAGCCCATCGCCCTACGCGTCCGCACCCGCTCAGCCGAACGGGTCTGAGCCGATATTCGCCGGTGATGCGCTCCGGCCGGGATCCTGGCAGTAGGGGAGCCGGGCGGCCGCGCGTTCCGGTCCCGCATTCGCGGCTTGCCAGCGCTCGAATAGCCCAGGCTGTCAACGGTTTCGATGGGTTAAGTGGTGGCTGTTGATGAGCGCGCCGGTGGGCGGGTTTCGTGATCGTCGACGGTGGACGCAGCGGATGTTGGACCGTGTCGGGTGACTTTCGTTGTTGGTTGCGTGCCGGGGTGTGGGGTGCGGTGCTGCCGAAGCAATAACCGTTCAGGAATGTCTGCTGGTCCGGGAATGATTGGGCAATGCTGGGCGCGTCGTGTGCCGTCCCCGGCCTTACCCTTACGGTCAGGCGCGCGACGTGATCTTCCAGCCTGGCTGGGTGGCTGTGGTGCTGTTCTCGAGATTCTCGGGCAGGTAGGTGTGTCGGGTGCGGTGTAGCCGGTGGTGCCGCGCGAGCCTGCGGATTGCCACTTGACGCACGGTGCATCGTCTTGATGCATGCTGCAGCTTGCGTCAAGAGGATGTCCCGTACGTCAAGTCGTCGTGGCCGCGTCGAGTCGAGTCACATGGCCGGGGGCAGTCCCGCTCGCGGAGATCGAGTCGAGTCGAATGGTCATTGTTGATGATCAAGTAGCGACCTTTTGACTCGGCTCGGTTCGTTGTCGGGTGGCGGCGGCTGCCTGGCGATGCTGGAACGGGCTATTGCACACCGAACTTGGGTTCTCACCGAACTCGGGGCAGTCCCTCAAGTCGCCGTGGCTGAGTTGAGTCGAGTCACATGGTCGTTCGCGGAGATCGAGCCGAGTCAAATGGTCGTTGCTGATGATCAAGTAGCGACCTTTCGACTCGGCTCGATTCGTTGCCGGGTGATGGCGGCTGCCGACGACGCTGAGACGGGCTATCGCACACCGAACTTGGGTTCCGAAGGTCTCGATACGCCGCCACGGCTGGCGACCCTGGCTGGCGGGCTGTGGTGCTGTTCCCGAGAGGTCTCGGGCAGGTGAGTGTGTCGTTGGTGGTGCCGAGCGAGCCTGCGGATTGCCACTTGACGTAGGTTGCATCGTCTTGATGCATGCTGCTGCCTGCGTCAAGTGGATGTTTCGTACGTCAAGTCGTCGTGGCTGCGTCGAGTCGAGTCAAATGGTCGTTGTTCAAGATCAGGTAGCGACATTTTGACTCGGCTCGATTCTTGGTTGCTCACCGGAGCTACTCGACAACGCTGGGAGTGGCTGTTGCGCACCGAACTTGGGTTCCGAAGGTCTTGAGAGGTCTCGGGAGGGGAGTGTGTCGGGTGCGGTGTCGTTGGTGGTGTCGAGCGAGTCTGCGGATTGCCACTTGACGTAGGTTGCATGGTCTTGATGCGTGCTGCAGCTTGCGTCAAGTGGATGGTTCGTACGTCAGGTCGGCGTGGCTGCGTTGGGTCGAGTCACATGGCCGGGGAGACCCGTTCGCGGAGATCGAGTCGAGTCGAATGGTCGTTGTTGAAGATCAACTGGCGACCTTTCGACTCGACTCGATTCGTTGCCGGGTGGCGGCAGCTGCCGGGCGATGCTGGACCGGGCTATTGCACACCGAACTTGGGTTCCCACCGAACTCGGGGTAGGCCCTCAAGTCGTCGTCGCTGCGTCGAGTCGAGTCAAATGGTGGTTCGCGGAGATCGAGTCGAGTCGAATGGTCGTTGTTGAAGATCAAGTAGCGACATTTTGACTCGGCTCGATTCTTGGTTGCTCACCGGGAGCTACTCGACGACGCTGGGAGTGGCCGTTGCGCACCAAAACTTGGGTTTCGAAGGTCTCGAGAACGGCACCACAGCCAACCAGCCAGGCTGGAAGATCACGTCGCGCGCCTGACCGTAAGGGGAAGGTCGGGGACGGCACACGACGCGCCCAGCATTACCCAATCATTCCCGGACCAGCAGACATTCCTGAACCGTTATTAGATCGGCAGCACCGCACCCGACCACCCGGTACGCAACCAACAACGAAAGTCACCTGACACCAGTCCAACACTCGCTGCATCCGCCATCGATGATCACGAATCCCAACGGACGTGCTCATCAACAGCCGACGCCCAGCGAAATCGGACACCACCCCTCCTTCGCGTAGGTGCTCAACCCTTTACACATCTCTCGGCACCTGAGGGATATGTGAACGATTAAGCAGGTGTGCGAAGAAGAACCTATCTGGCGCTTGGTTAACAGCTAGAGCGGTGCCGGACCCCGACGTACACCGTGGATCAGCCAGTTGCGCGACGGTATGCCAGAGTGGCGCGCAGCCGGCCTTGCTTGCGTGGTTGGACGTTGGCGAGGGTGATGTCGCCGCTGTAGTGGGCGAGGACGCGATGGTCCATCACCGCGCGCCACAGTGGCGGGATGGCGGCGAGCACGACCATGGTGGCGTAGCCGGCGGGCAGTTGCGGTGCCACTGCCGAACTGCGCAAAGTCTGGTACCGGCGTCCAGGATTGGCGTGGTGGTCGCTGTGGCGCTGTAGGTGGAACAGGAAGATGTTGGTCACCAGGCGGTCGCTGTTCCAGCTGTCCCGGGGAGAGCAGCGGGCGTAGCGGCCGTTGCTGCGGCGGGCGCGTAGTAGGCCGTAGTGCTCGACGTAGTTCACCGTTTCCAGTAGTGCGATCCCGATCACCGCCTGTAGGGCGAGCCAGGGCAGGATGTGCCAACCGAACAGGGCGACCAAGGTGCCGAAGAGGACGAGGCTCATCGTCCAGGCTTGCAGGATGTGATTGTCCACGTCCCACCAACCCCGATCTTTGCGGGCGAGGCGTTCGCGCTCCAGCCGGATCGCCGAGCGGAAACCGCCGGTCACGCTGCGCGGCAAGAACTCCCAGAGCGATTCGCCGAGCCGGGCGCTGGCCGGATCCTCCGGCGTGGCTACCCGCACGTGGTGGCCGCGATTGTGTTCGACGAAGAAGTGCCCGTACGCCGATTGGGCGAGCGCGATCTTGGCCAGCCAGCGTTCCAAATGCTCTACCCGGTGCCCGAGCTCGTGCGCGGCATTGATGCCGATGCCGCTGACGAAGCCGAGAGTTGCGGCGAGGCCGAGCTTGTCGACGCCGGTGAGCTCGTCGCCGGCCCACAGATAGCTCGCGATGCCGAGCCCGAACAGCTGGATCGGTAGGAACAGATAGGTGCACCAGCGGTAGTAGCGGTCGCCGGAGAGCAGCTCGTAGTCCTCGTCGCGCGGGTTCGCGCCGTCCTCGCCGACCACCCAGTCCAGCACCGGGATCACCAGCAACACGATGATCGGCCCGATCCACCAGAAGACAGGCGCGCCGGTGTGCAACACGAGCTGCGAGGGGAGCAGCGCACACATCGGTGCGATCAGACCGAGCATCCACAGCGGGCGTTTACGGTCCTGACCTCGGGGCTGGCGACGGTTGATCTTCCTGCTTCTTTCCGTGTGATTCCGGCCACGGGCAACCGTAATCTGTTGTGACCGCTGAATTATCCACGGTGCGTTTGTTGGGTTCGATAGCAGAGTCGCCGAGACCTCGGCTCTTGTTACGGATGTGGAGCGAAAGTGTTCCGAATCGTGACAGCCCGCTCCCGCCGGTGTGTCGGATCAGTCGCATCGCCGGTGGTCAGGCCGTGCCAGACTGGGCCGCATGGCTGGAGGGCAAATACCGATCGCGAATGTGTCGGACACCGCTCGATGGGTGGCCGCCTACCGTGCGCGCGAGTCCGCGCGCCCCGACGCGCTGTTCCACGATCCGCTCGCCGACCGGCTGGCCGGCGCGCAGGGACACACGATCGCCGAGATGGCGCCGCGGGTCATGCGCACCGGCTGGCCGGTGGTCACCCGCACCAAACTCATCGATGATCTCATCGCGAAGTCCATTGCCGAGGGCTGCGATCGAGTGCTGAATCTGGCGGCCGGGTTGGACACCCGCCCATACCGTCTGGCGTTGCCTGCCGACCTCGTCTGGGTCGAGGCGGATCTGCCCGAGATCCTCGCGGAGAAGGACAACGCGCTGGCGGGGGAGACTCCGCATGGCGTATTGATCCGCCGCGCAGTCGATCTCGCGGATCCCTCGGCGCGCGACAAATTCCTCGATGAGGCGCTCGGCGCGATCGGTCCGGTCAGCACGCCCGCGACCAAGGCGCTGGTACTTACCGAAGGCTTACTGTTCTACCTCGATCAGGCGACCGTGACCGATCTGGCTCGCACCTTGATCCGGCCCGAAATCGCTTGGTGGATGGCCGATATCAGTTTCCGAATGGACCGGGTGCGGGCCGGTTCGATGTTCGAGAACGCGCCGCGGAAATTCGATCCGCCCAACGGTCTCGCCTTTTTCGAGGAACTCGGCTGGCAGCCGATGGAGAGCGAGAACCTCCTGGTGCACGCGCGCAAGCTCCGGCGCGCGCCGTGGTTTTTGCGTCCGTTCACGTACCTGCCCCAGCCCGATCCGCGCAAGCCGCTGCGCAACCCGTGGTCGGCGGTGATCCGTTTCCGGCACGAAACAGGGCCGGTGACCTGATGTTTTCGCTAACAAAGCGATTGCTGGGCCGATGCGCGCTCGAATCGCACTCCGATCGGCCGTCCGGTCCCGGATAAGGCGAGTTTCTGCGCCAGATAATTTCCGGGCTTTGTCGATATCGTCGGCAAAATAGCGCGGCCGGTTTCGCTGAGCCGCTGGGAAATTACGGCCGTGCGGCGGCGAGTGTACGGTCTGAACTGGGCGTTCCATTTTCGTGGAGGCTTTTGTGCGGACACACAAATGTCACCCCGATCGCCGGAGTGACGTCGCCCTTTCGCGAGGCACCCTTAGCGATGAAGATCATTGATGCCGTTCATCGCAGATGCCATTGAAGGTCGAGGAGGGCAATGAGTACGTCCAGAGTCATCACGACAACACTGCGTCTCTCGCAATCCGCCAGCCGCCGGTTGGCCGCACGTGCCGCACGCGAGGGTACTACTTCTACCGCATTGCTCGACCGCCTCATCCGGGAGGGGGTCGACCAGCTCGATCATCCCGGCATTGTCTTCCGCGGACCGATGCACGATCGGCGCGCCGCGCTGGTCGCGGGTCCCGATGTCTGGGAAGTCGTTGCCCGCCTACAGGAATTGGACGGTCCGGTCGAGCGGCGCATCGAAATATTGAGCGTGAAGTCGAGCCTGCACAGCAGCAAGATCAAGATCGCCATCGACTACGCCCGCGACCACGGCAGCGAGATCATCGAGCGGATCGGGCGCAATCGCGAAGCGGCCGAAGCGATTCGCCGACCGGCGCCGGTGCGGACACCCGCCGTCGAACGGGACCACCTCACGCTGGTCACTCCGCTGCGCGAGTGATTCGGCCGAATTGTCCGGTGTCGGAGTCGAATTGTCCGTTGTAGTGGCTGTTCACATCACTGGGGAGCGAATGTGCACACACTTTGGTCGCCTGTGCACAAACCCCGCTCGGCCTGCGGACGAACACCCCTCGAGTCCGTCGGGGTGCCGTCCGCGGCCTGATCGGGGATGCGCGGCCGTAGCGGGGGGCCTGGCAGAAAACGGTACGGTCGTGAAACTTGGTAAACCACCGCAATTTTCGCGAATCGGACTGGTAGCACTCGCCCGCACATTGTGATCCACAGCACTGGGATAGATTGTGGATAACCCCCGTTCCTTGTGGATGAAGCATTTGCCAGACAACGGATTTCGGGTAAGCATGTGCCATGTCCATTGACTATGACCCCTCGTCGAACCGTCCAGCGCGCCGCACGCCGACCTCGAACGTGGCTGAACCGTGGCAATCGATGCCGCCGATCCACGGTATGGCCGGTGGTATGGTGAGGCATATGGCGACACGGAAGATCACCCTCACGGTCGATGAGGCGGTGCTCGCGGACCTGCAGCAGGGCGCCGCCGCTGCCGGGATGCAGCTGTCGCCGTATTTCGCGCGCTGCGCGCACAGTTGGATGCTGTATCAGGACGCCATCCGCTCGGCGGCGCGTGACCGCAGCCTCGGTATGCACGAGGTCGACGTGGCCGAGGCGGAACTCGCCAAGCTACACGCGGCGGATGCCGACGCTGAAACGCGTCGCGGCCCGCGCGCATGAGGCGGGGCGAGGTTTACGAGTTCGAGCGCGACCGGCCTTCCCGCGAGAACGATCCCCGCACGCCATACCGCGTGATCGTTTCGGCGGACTATCGGCTGCCCGACGAGCGTGTTCGGGTGCTGACCGCACCCGTCGAACGCTTGGACCCGCAGTCCATGGTCGCCGTCCTGCTCGGCAGCGCAGACCCGGTGCAAGGGTGGGTCCGGGTGGACCTGCTCACCAGCACCTATCGGCCGTGGCTGTCCGGGCCACTCGGCGAGCTCAGTGCCCAGACGATGGAGAGCCTGTCCTCGAAGCTCCGGATCGAACTAGACATCTGAGTGTCGGCGGCGACTTCGGTCGTCGCCGGCGTCGACCGTTACCATCGCCGACATGGTGTTGCGGAGTGATGTGCGGAATCGACTAGCGCTCGGTCTACCGGTGGCGGTGCTGCCCGCGCTGGTGGTGACGGGTTTGCTGGCACCGCAGGCGGCGGGGCAGGCGGCGCCGATCGATCAGCGGGAGGCGCTGGGGTCGGCGGCGGGAACCGAGGGGTTGGAGCCGGGGCTCGCGGTGGCGTATTCGCTGGCGGAGAGCGAGGCGCACGCGCAAGGTGTGCCGTTGTCGATCACCTCGGGGTATCGCACGCCCGCCGAACAGCAGCAGTTGTGGGACAACGGCGTGGCGACCTACGGCAGCCCGGAGGTGGCGCGCCGATGGGTGCTGCCGCCCGAGGAGTCGACGCACGTGTCGGGCCGTGCGGTCGATGTCGGGCCGCAGGCGGGCGCGCAGTGGCTGGAGGCCAACGGAACTCGCTGGGGACTGTGCCGGATGTACGACAACGAGTGGTGGCATTTCGAATTGGCCACCCGCCCCGGCGGAGTCTGCCCGCCTATACGGCCGGACGCCAGCAGCCGGTAATCAGCCTCTTTCGCGCAGTAGATCGAAGACCTTGGTTTCGTTGAGATCGCCATAACCGGCTTCGACGAGCCGGCTGAAAATGTCGTAAGCGGCATGGCCGAGCGCGGCCGGACCGGCCACGCTGTCGGATAGTTCGACGCCGATGCGAGTGTCCTTGAGGCGTAACTCGGCCGTGAAAGCGATATCGCGATCGTGCACTCCGTCGAGCATGATCCGGCCGACGCGCGCCACCGTCGGGCTGATCCGCGAGAGGGTGTCCACGACTGTTGCCAGCTCCAGCCCGGCAAGTTCCGCGACCCGCAGCACCTCCGCCGTCGCGGCGATCTGGATGGAGCCGTGCAGGTTCTGCAACAGCTTGTATGCGGTACCCGCGCCGACCTCGCCGAAGCGAATAATGTTGGTGCACAATGGTTCCAGCAGGGGGCGAGCCGCTTCGAGATCGGCAGGGTCGGCCCCGACGAACAGCGTCAACGCACCCGCCGCGGCCACCTCCGGCAGCCCGGTCACGGGGGAGTCGAGGTATCGAAGCCCTTGCGCGCCAGCCTGTTTCGCCAGCTCCAGCACCCACGGCCGGGAGATCGTCGAGCATTCGACAGCGAACGCGCCGGGTGCGAGGTCGGCGGCCAATGCGCCGTCCGCGCCGAGCCAGACCGTGCGTGAGGCCTCGTCATCGGCCACCATCGAGATGATCGCGTCGGCCTGCTCGGCCGCCGCACGCGGCGTCGCAGCCGGCATTGCTCCGGCTGAAATCAGTTCCGCCGCTTTGGCTGCCGACCGATTGAACACGGTCACCTGGTGCCCAGCGGCCAGCATTCGCGCCGCCATCCCCGATCCCATGCGCCCCGCCCGAGAAAGCCTATTTTCGCCATCCCGGCACCCTACCGAGCCCCGGTAAATCAAAGGTGATCTCGAGGCTGAGCTCGCCGGTCCTGGCCGCCGGGTCGTCAACGCCGGACGGTCGAGCTGTCAGACTGCGAAGATGAACGATTCGGTGCGGCGCCGCGGGCGCCCGGCCAGGCTCTCGCAGGACGCGATCCTTCTGGTCGCACAGGAGATCGTGGAGTCCGGCGGGATCGACGCGCTGACCATGCGGGCCGTCGCGGAGCGCCTGTCGAGCTCGCCGATGGCCATCTACCGGCACGTCCGCGACAAGGATGAGCTGCTGTTGTTGTTGCTCGACCGTGTCGCGGCCGCGCTGGAGCGTCCCGAATTGCCTGCGGATCCGCGGCAGCGGCTGGTGGTGTTGTGGCGGTTCCTGCATGACCGGTTGGTGGCGAATCCCTGGGTCGTCGGTGTGCTGGCGGGCGGCGACCTGGCCGGACGCTCGATTCTGTGGTTGATCGAGGAGATACTCCAGGGGTTCCTCGCCTGCGGACTCACCGCCGAGCAGGCGGGTGCCGCTTACCGGGCGGTGTGGCAGTACACCGTCGGCGTGCTGACCATCCGAATCGCGATGGCGCGCACCGACTCCGAGCTGGATCGCCCGCGCTTCCAGGCGGAGATGATCGCCTCGGTCGATCCCGGGCACTCCCCGGCCATCGCCTCGTTCGCGGGCGAGTGGCCGCACGCCTGGGACAACTTCGAGTTCGGCCTCAACGCACTGCTCGACGGGCTGATCCCGCGCTCTTGACAACCTCTCGCCTATTTTGTGTACTGATAAACAAATAGGGCGAGGAGACAGTCATGATGGAAGCCGACGTAGTCGTGATCGGCTCGGGTGCGGCCGGTTTGGCGGCGGCACTGGCCGCGGCCGAGGGCGGCGCCGAGGTGGTGGTGCTCGAGGCGTCGGCACGCTGGGGCGGCTCGACCGCGGTCTCCGGCGGGCAGGTGTGGGCCCCGGCCAACCATCGAATGCAGGAGGCGGGCTTCGCCGACACGGCCGAGGAAGCGCTGACCTACTGCCGGACCGCGGCGCCCGGGCGCGACGACACGCTGGTGGAGACGTTCGTGCGGACGGTGCCGGAGGTGATGCGTTTCCTCGAGGCGCATTCGCCGATCCAGTTCCTGCCGGTGCCGTCCTACCCGGACACCTTCGCCGAGCTACCGGGCGGCAAGACCGCCCGCCACGTCGAGGTGGCTCCGCAGGACCTCGGTGACCTCGGTGACCTGGCCGAATTGGTCTGGCCCGCGCCGTTTTTCGCGCCGGTGCTCACCAATCAGGAGGTGATGGAACACAATCTGTTCGCCGGGGGACCGCCGCCGATGGAGCTGATCGGCCGGCGCATGTCGGCCGGAGCGGTGACGATGGGCGCGGGGTTGATCGTCGGCCTGCTGCACGGTTGTCGGAAAGCGGGTGTGCACCTGATCCGCGACTGTCGGGTGACCGAACTGACGCGCGACGAGGACGGGCGCGTCACCGGCGTACGCACCGGCAACGTGCGTCGCACCGTTCGCGCGGACCGCGGGGTCGTGCTCGCCTCCGGTGGCTTCGAGCATGATCCGATCCTGCGGTCGCAACTGCTGTCCGGGCCGCTCACGCACCCGGTGACGCCGCCGATTCAGCACGGAGACGGGCTGCGGATGGCCGGGCGGATCGGCGCGGCCCTGGCTTACACCGGCGAGTATTGGTCCTGGCCTGCCTGTCAGGCACCGGGACGGACCTGGCCCGACACAACCCCGCAACCGCAACTCACATTGCCGGAACGCACACTGCCCCATGTGTTGTGGGTGAACGCTGCGGGCCGTCGCTTCGTCAACGAGTCAAGCCATAACTGTGCGAGCGCTTTCGCTGAACTCGATCCCAACACCCACCAGCCGCGGAACCTGCCTGCGTGGGCCATCGGCGACGCGCAATTCCGTGCCAAATACTCGGTCGCGGGCGTTCCCGCGGGCACGCCCGCGCCGGACTGGCTGATTCAGGCCGACAGTCTCGCCGAACTCGCTGAGCGCACCGGCATAGACGCGGTGGCACTCGAACACACCGTCACCCGCTTCAACGCGATGGCTGAGGCCGGACGCGACGACGACTTCCATCGCGGACGCACCCGCTACGAACACGCCTTCGGCGACCCGTCCGCCGCCCATCCCAATCTCGGACCGGTAAGCGCGCCACCGTTTTTCGCGGTGCCGGTGTACCCGGGTGCGGTCGGCACCAAAGGTGGCCCGCGCATCGATCAGCGTGCCCGCGTGCTCGACTGGTCCGGTGCGCCCATCCCCGGCCTCTACGCCGCGGGCAACGTCGCCGCCGCGGTTTTCGGTCCCGGCACTTTCGCAGGTGGTCTGACCGTCGCCTCCGCGCTGACGTGGGGCTGGATCGCGGGGCGCGACTTGGCGACTGCGCACTGAGGCAACCTGCATCACTTTTAACGCCCATTGTGTCGTAGCACACTCGGGCGTACCCTTCTGGAATTGCGAGACTGAACGGTCTCACTACCGAAACCAGTGGGTCCGGCGATGCGCCGGATGGATGAGGGAGCCCTCAATGACGAGGTATGGCGCTCGAATGCGTTCGGGGGTCGCGCTATTGGTGGCGGCGGTGGCGGTGTTGGCTGCTGCGGCGGCGCCTGCCGTCGCGGAGGAACCCGGAGCCACCGCGCAGAGCGTGTTCAACAAGCCCGGCCCCTATCCCGTCGCGACACCGGTGCGCACCAATCCGTGCCAGGAATCGGTGTGGGGCATGGTCGAACACATTGCCGTGCATATGCTCGGCAACCACGACGACATGACCTGCACCCAGGCTTTTCCCAACGGTCTCGAGTCGCCGATCGGCGTGAACACCTACTATCCGGCCAACATCGCCGAACTGCCCAACGCGCCACTGCTGGTGTTCACTTCCGGGTTCAGCGCCAATCCCGGCATGTACGACGCGCTCGCCCGGCAGTGGGCCAGCAACGGCTTCGTCGTGGTGATTCCGTACGAGTTCTTCAACTCGCTGTTGTACGTCCCCGCGCTCGGTGTCGCCACTGCGGTCACCGCCGATCGTGACCCGAATTCGCCGCTGTACAACAAGATCGATCTGAGCCGCACCCTCTTCGCCGGTCACTCCGGAGGTGGGCAGGCTGCGTTGCAGGCGGGCACGGCGTTCCCCGGCATCGCGTCGTTGATCGATCCGGCGATGCGGGTGCTCGGCGTGCTGGCGATCGAGCCGGGTCCACTCGCCGTGGGTGCACTGGTTTCGGTGCCGACGCTGTTCCTCACCGGCTACAACGATTTCGTGGTGCCCGACTTCGCCTGGGTGCGCTGGTGGCAGTACAACCTGACCTTCCAGGCGCCGGCGTGGATCGCCAATGCTCGTGGGGTGAGCCACTTCTCGCCGGTCGATGGGCTGGACAACTACCTGTCCGCGGGCACCGCGCTGGCCTGGCTGCGCTATCAGGCGTTCGGTGACGAGGTCGCCAAGGACTACTTCGTCGGCCCAGGCTGGCGGCTGTCCGCCGACAAGACGTACTTCAGCGTGGACCGCAACACCCTTGCCAACGCGCTGAATTGACCAGGGGAGCAACAGAAATGGGTCGAGTATGAAATTCCGTCGCGCGTGGGCAGGTGGGCTCGGCACCGCCGCTGTGGTCACCTTCTCGCTGGTTTGCCCCGGTGCGGTGGCAGGACCCGGCGTCGAGTGTGCCGAACCTGCTGCGGGCCAGGCGGTTCAGCGCGCCGATCCGGCCGCCGCCGGAATCGATTCCGCCGCACTGGCCGACGCGATCGACTTCGGAACAGCCAAGGGTGCGTACGCGATTCAGGTGTACCGGCACGGCTGCTTGGTCGGTGACCGCACCGGCACCGGCAACCTGCCGATGCCGCTGGCCAGCTCGTCGAAGGGCGTCGCCTCGGTCGCGGTCGGCCGCGCGATCACTCTCGGCTACTTCGGCCTGGACGATCCGCTCGGCAAGTTCTTCCCGCAGGCCGATGCCGCACATGCCGCGCTCACCGTGCGCCAAGTGCTGAATCAGACCACCGGCCTGCGCTTTACCTGGGCCGCCGATATCGCGGGCATCGCCACCGACGAGGTGTGGCAAACGCTGGAGACCCCGCAGGCCTTCGAACCGGGGACCACCTTCCAATACGCGCAGGCCGTGCTGGCACTGCTGCCGAAGATCGTGGAAATCACCACTCGGATGGACTTCCAGGACTTCGTCCAGCGAGAAGTCATGCAGCCGTTGGGCATCGCCCGCGACCAGTGGGTCTGGCTGCGCGACCGCAGCGGAAACACCGCCGTCAACGGAGGTCTCGCCATGCGCGCCGACGACCTGGCGCGCTTCGGCCTGCTCCTGCTGCACGAAGGACGTTGGGGCGACAACCAACTCATCGATCCCGACTACCTCCGGCAGGCGCGTCAGCCCACCGACGCCAACGGCGGCTACGGATTCTTGTTCTGGCTCAACGCCGGTAACTCCTACAAGACCGCGACCGTGCCTACGGCCAAGGTCTTCGACCATCCGATGTTCCCCGGCGCACCCCGCGACCTGTACGCCTTCGTCGGCGCACTCGGTCAGTTCAACGTCGTGATCCCCAGCCGCGACATGGTGATCGTCCGCCTTGGCGTCCCCGGCGGCATCGACCCCGCCAACGTCCAGACCTCCCTCGCCGCCGAATCGAACCCGGACAACAAGGAATTCCTGCGCCGCGTCGTCGCCGCGGTCACCGACGTCCCCGCCGAACCCTTCGACGACCCCTACCGCTACGGCGACAACTTCGGTCCCGTCCTCAGCAACCTCGACGACCTGGCCTTCTGGGCAGACCCCGAACACACCGCCCAAATCCTGTTCGGCGTAGGCCCATACGCCCCCTCGAACTGCAACGTCCTGTGGTGCAACGGAAAACTGATCCCCCAAGACATCTTCACCGCCATGCTCGACTCCGCCAACCAGATCGTCACCGCCCTCCTCGGCCTCGGACACGGACCTCGGTAGAACTCAGCCGCTAACCGACCAACCGCCGATAAGAGGGTCTTACCGGCGGTCAGTCGCTACTTCTGGGGAACCGGTACGTCAACGGTCGAAGGGACCTGATGATCGGTGTCCTCGTTGGCGGCTATCGGTTCGCCCGAACGCGGTGCCTTGCCGCTCTCACCCAACCTCGCATGAAGCTGTTTCAAGACGGAATACTGCAACTCGAGGTCGAAGTCATTGATGATGTTGATGCCACTACGCGACCAAAACACTCGATTCAGCGCGGCATTCGGCCATACCGTATCGAAGGCGGGGCGTGGTCGCTCGAGCCTGGTCGGAGACGGCACGGCCAAGCGTTGGTTGGCCAAGAGGTTGAGCGATACGCCCTGCTCGGCGGCCTCACGAACCAACTGGGCATGCAGCTCAGGTGGTACCCGAACCATGAACTTGCCGCTGTAGGTCCGCTCCGAAAGTGGTTGCGGTATAGGCTCGTTCTTCTCGGCCAGCTCCGTGATGACCTCGTGTACGAGATTCATGATTCCCGTAAGTGCCGCAGCAGGCTCGGGCTCGAGCCAGGACAGGGACGGAAACTCTGTACAAAGACCAACGTGCTCTTGGTCCTCTGCGGACCAGATCACCCGATATGTGTAGTGGGAATGGTCTGGGAGTTCTGGCAGGCTGGACATCTATCCCTCCTCCTGTCCTGCTGCTGGCAGCTTTTCGACAACTCGGCCTTGCCGTCCCGGCCTTGCTGAAGGTTGATACGCGGATCTCCCGGCCACGGCATCGTGAAAATGATGTGGCTGGTGCCGTTCTGGCGCCAAGTGCCGAAGTAATGCTTGCAAACCTTGACTAGGTCGTCGTAGCTAACTGATCGTGTCGGCGGCGAGCGGCACCAGCGCTGCGGGGATGGCGCCGAAGCCGCTGACGATCAGTCGAGGATTTTGCCCGGATTCAGCAGGCCGAGTGGATCGAGCGCGCGTTTGACCGCGGTCATCAGTTCGACTGCGGCGCCGTGTTCGGCGCGGAGGTACTGCTTCTTGGCCAAGCCGATGCCGTGTTCGCCGGAGGCGGTGCCGCCGACCGAGAGGGCGTGGCGGACTACCCGGTCGGAGAATTCGTGGGCTCGGTCCGCGGTTTGGTCGGTGTAGGGGACGACTACGTGGACGTTGCCGTCGCCGATGTGGCCTGCTACGGCGATGTCGAGGGCGAGTTGTTCGCCGAGGAGTTCGGCTGTTGCTACCGCGTCGGTGATTCGGGAGTAGGGGACGGCGGTGTCGGTTACCAGGAAGCGGTGGCCTGGGTGGCCGGCCTTCAGGGCGAAGAAGAGGTTGTGTCGGTCCTCCCAGAGGCTGTGCTGTGCGGTGTGGGTTTGTGCGGCAACGATTTCGAGTGCCCCATGCGCGGTGCAGAGGTCGCGGATCTCGGCCTCGTCGAGGGCGGCGGCTGCCTCGGAGGTGGCTGACAGGTCGAGAAACAGGGCGGGGGCCACCGGGTGTCGGGTGCCGCGGTAGGCGTTGATCGCCGCCATGCTGGTGGCGTCGACGAGTTCGGCGCGTGTTACCGGCAGTGCGTGCCCGAGCATCTGTACCGCTGCGGACACGGCCTCGGCGATGCTGGGGAACGAGATGCGCAGGGCGCGTTGCCATGCCGGGATCGGATGCAGTCGGACGGTGAGCTCGGTGATGATGCCGAGCGTGCCCGCCGACCCGATCAGTAGGTCCTTCAGGTCGTAGCCGCTGCTCGACTTGCGGACCGCGCGACCGAGCCTGGTCACCGTGCCGTCGGCGAAGACCGCCTGCAGCGCAAGGGTATTCGCGTGCATGCCGCCGTATCGGACGGTGGTGGTGCCGCTGGCGTTGGTGGCGGCCATGCCGCCGAGGCTGGCATCGGCGCCGGGGTCGACGGTGAACTGCAGGCCGTGAGCGGCCGCCGCCGCGTTGAGCCGGGTTCTGGTGACGCCGGGGAGCACGGTCGCGGTGAAATCGGTGGGGGAGATGGCTCGAATCGTGTTGAGCGCGGAGAGATCGAGCACGACCTCGTCGCCGCGGGCCAGCAGGTGACCCTCCAGGCTGGTGCCCGCGCCGCGGCAGATGATGGGAGTGCCGGTGTGCCTTGCCCATTCGACGGTACCGAGTACGTCGTCGAGGTCGGCCGCCCGGACGATGCCGCGCGGGCGCTGTCCGGCACGGCCGGTCTCGTCGACGGTGTACTCGTCCAGCGCGGCCGCGCGAATGTCGATCCGGTCGGCGACCGTGGTCACGAGCGCTCCAGGATCGAGGTCACCAGCATGGTGTGGTCGTCGAAGGTGCGCGCGATGGTCCAGCCGAGCTCCGCGAACGCCGCCTCGTACTCCTCTTTCGTCCACAGCCGCACTCCGGTGATGGTGTGGTAGATCTCGTAGGTCGGGGAGAACCACGGCTGCCCGGACCAGTGCGGCGCCTCCAGCAGGTAGCCGTCGCCGATGACGAGCCGGTGCAGGTTCGGGAACCAGCGCATCCATTCGCGCAGCACCGCGATGATGCCGCCGCCGTCGCTGGCGAGCTGGTGCAGCAGGAAGAACGACATCGCGGTGGTCACCTTGCTCCGGTCGATCGCGCCGAGCCACTCGGGATCGGTGGATTCGGGTTGAACCGAGCCGGGCAGCAACGTGATTCGATCGGCGAAGCCGCTCTGCACCACCTCGGCCGACGCGGCGGCGACCACCTCGGCCTCGATGTCGACGCCGATGAACTGTTCCTCGATAGCGACCTGCGCGAGTGCGCGTACCCGGCCCGCGTCCGCGCAGCCGAGGTCGACGGTGCAGCCGGGACCCGTTGCGGCGATGGCCTTTCCGATGCCCTGCAGGATCTCGGGGCGGCGGCGCGCGATATCGGTACAGCCACGCGCCACCGCGCCGGCATCGGTGGCCGCGGGGATGAACGCGCGGTCGGCGCTGTCGGTGAGCTGGCGGAAGGTGGGTTCCCAACCGCGGGTGACCATCCGGACGAAGCCGCGGTTCTTGGCGACGTCGTGGCCGGTGTGTGTCAGCTGGAAGCGGTGGCCGCGGCGGGTGAGGAACCCGGCGCGGATCAGCCCGTCGGTGACGGTCTGCTGGATGCCGCTGGTCGGCGCGATCGGGTCGCCGCTCAATAGTGTTGCCCACCAACCCCAGTCGTCGGCGGCGACCACCAGCTGTGCGGCGGTCTGGCCCTCGATGACGTCGCGGATGGTGAGTCCGGCCGGCGATGGATGGTTGAACAGTGCGACGGTAGTCGTGGCAGCGGTCATGATGTGTCCTCCTGAGATGCGGGTTAATCGGCGAGCGCGATTACCTGGATTTCGATGAGCAGCCCGTCGATGGGCAAGGTGGTGACGGTGGTGGTGCGGGCGGGCACGGTGGCACCGAAGAACTCCGCGAACGCGGCGTTCCAGGCCGGGAACCAGTGGCGGTCGGCCAGATAGCAGTCCAGCTTGAGCGTTTGGCCGCGGGAGCTGCCCGCCTCGGTGAGGGCCTTGTCCAGCTGGTCGAGCACCGAGTCGACCTGCTCGGCGAAGCTGGTCGAGGTCGGGGTCAGTGTGTCCGGATCGATCGCGGCGAGCCCGGAGGTGAACACCAGGCCGGAACCGCGGCGCGCCGACGGGAAAGGTGTGCTGGTCATGACGGCGCTCCGATCAGCCGGGTGGTGTCGAGGTGGTCGATGGTGGCGGCGCCGGACAGCGTCATCAGCGTCCGGAGTTCCTCGGTGAGCAGCTCCAGTACCCGGCTGACACCGGCTTGACCTGCGGCCGCCAGCCCGTAGATCGCCGCCCGCCCGATCACCACGGCACTCGCACCCAACGCGAGGGCGAGGAAAACATCGCTGCCGGTGCGTATTCCGCTATCGAACAGGATCGGCAGCTCGGGGCCGACCGCGGTCCTGATGCGCGGCAGCATGTCCAGGCTGGCCGGTGCCGGATCGAGTTGTCGGCCACCGTGATTGGAGACCACGATCGCGGCCGCACCCGCGGCGAGCGCCCGTTCGGCCGCGTCGGGGGTGAGAATGCCTTTGGCGATCCACGGCAGCCGGAAGTGCCTGGCGGCCTGGCGGAGGTCGGCCCAGTTCCACGCCGCGGCACCGTGTTTGAGCAGCTGCCCGAATACCTCCGCGACGCCGGGTGCGCCGTCGCGTCCGGTGAGGTTGCCGCCGAACTGCCGCATGTCCGGCGCGAAGCGGTTGGCCATGTTGCGGGTCCGGAAGCCGCCGATCGGGCAGTCGACGGTCACGCACAGCGCGGAATAGCCTGCGCGCTGGATGCGCTCGGCGACGGCGGGTGCGTGCGCGAACGGATGCAGCTGGGCGATCCGGGCCGCGTCGGGCGCGACCGCGCGGATCTGCTCGTAGGAGTAGCTGCCCGCCTCCGGCACGATCGTCACCGTGCCGTGCTGCTGCACCGCCCGCGCCACCGCGAGGTGACCGTCGGTGTGGAACATCGCGTCACCGCCGAACGGCGCGGTGAGGATGGGCGTTTCGAGCGTCATGCCGAGCAGTGAGGTGCGGGTGGACGGGTTCGCGACACCGCTCATCGGGTCCGGCAGAATTCGCCACCGCTCGAACGCGTCCCGGTTGGCGCGCAGCGTGATCTCCTGTCCCGCACCGCCTTCCACGAAGTCGAACACGTCGGCGGGCAGCGCGGTCCGCGCGGCTCGATGGATCTCGTCGAGCGTGCCGAAATCGACCGTGGTGGGATACATGCTGTCGAGCTGGGCGGTCATGCGGTGCCTTCCTGCGTCGCGACAAGGGAATGACGGCGGCCGTAGCCGAAGTACACGGCCGCACCGATCACGCTCCAGACCGCGAAGCGCAACCAGGTGAGGCCCTCGAAAGTCGTTGCCAGCCAGACGCATCCCGCGATCGCCGCGAGCGGCACCACCGGCAGGAACGGCGTACGGAACGGGCGCGGGCGATCTGGCGCGCTGCGGCGCAAGATCATCACCCCCAGCGCGACGACGATAAAGGCAAACAGGGCACCGATATTCACCAGCTCGGCTACGGTCCCGATCGGCAGCAGCGCGGCCACAACCGCGATGGCCGTCCCGAGGAGCAGGCTCAACCGCACTGGTGCCCCGCGACGGCTGGTGCGGCACAAGGCACGCGGGAGCAGTCCGTCGCGGCTCATCGCGAAGATCAGCCGGGTCTGCCCGTAACACAGCATCAACAGGCCCTTGGTCAGCGCGATCACCGATGCGGCCAGGATGACCTTGCCGATCCAGCCCGCGCCGATCGCGCTGAGCGCGGTGGCGACGGGGGCCGCGTTGTTCAGGCTCTGGTAGGGCGCGACGCCGGTGAGGACCGCGCTGACGGCCACATACAGACCGGTGGCGACGACAACCGAACCGATGATGCCCCATGGCAAATCGCGCGCCGGGTCGCGGGTTTCCTCGGCGGAGGTGGCGACGATATCGAAACCGAGGTAGGCGAAGAAGGCGAGCGCGGCACCGGCCGCGATGCCATGCACGCCGAAGGGCATGAACGGCGTCCAATTGGCGGTGTCGAGATGCGGTGCGCCGATGGCGATCACGAGTATCAGCACGACAATCGTCACGGCCACCAATGTTTTCACCACCGCGGCAGTCAGTTCGACGTCGAATATCAGCACGGCGATAATCGCGCCGGTGATGAGCAGCGCAGGCAGGTTGATGATGCCGCCGTCGGCCGGGCCTGCGGTTATTTCATGCGGAAGCGTCACGCCGAAAAGGGAATTCAGCATCGCGGTGAACAGTCCGGACCAGCCGATGGCCACCGCCGCCGCGGCCACCGCGTATTCGAGCAGCAGATTCCAGCCGACCAGGAACGCGGGCGATTCGCCGAGGGTCGCCCTGGTGTAGGTGTAGGCGCTGCCGGATTGCGGTGTCATCGAGGCGAGTTCGCTGTAGCACAGCGCAACGAGCACACAGATCGCCCCGGCCAGCACGAACGACAGCACGATCGCCGGACCCGCCTTGGTAGCGGCGGCGACGCCGGTGGTGACGAAGATGCCCGCGCCGACAATGGCGCCGACGCCCATCGCGACGAGGTCGAAACGGCCGAGCGTGCGTTTGAGTGCCGGCGCCGAATCCGTGCCACGTGCGGCGAATCGAGACGGGCCGAAACGGCGGCGAGCTGAGGGGCGAAGTTGTGTCGGTGCGGCCATGTCGGTCCCGTTCGCTGTTCGAAATATGAATTACCCCGGCACATCTCGCCGGATTGCAATTCAGTAGATCAGCGGCCCTTTGTGTTCTGATGAACTCAGGTAACGTGTCTGTTTCGCGATTTCCGCGAAATCGATGGGCTGTCAAAACAATTGGCAACGCCGAAATGCGCAGCCGGTCGCTGCGCGAATTCGAGACGTTGTCGACGAATATTCGGTTATGCGGTTGTCGTGGTCGCTTCGGTGGGTGCGGGCGTATCGGTGTGCGGCACTGCACGTTTGCGGACGAGTACGGTGGCCGCCGCGACGGCGAGCAGCACCAGTGCGGCGGCGATGACGGCATCCTGCATGGTGCCGACGGTGGCGACGACGCCGAAGCCGATGGTGGCGACGGCCGCGCAGAGATAGGCGACGGCGGCATAGCGGGAGGCCACCCGCGCATGCTGGTCGGGCGGGGTCGCGGCGCTGACGATGCGCAGCCCGGTGCGGTAGGCGATGCCCTGCCCGCACCCCGCGACCACCGCGCCTGCCAGCAGCAACGCGAGGCTCGGCGCCGCGGCCACGGTCGCGGCCAGCGCGACGCCGGCGATGATGGTGAGCTGCCCGGCGATCGGTTCGCCGGGCAGCGTGCCCGGTGGCACGGCGCGCTGCACGATCCACGCGCTGACCAGATACAGCGTGACCGGCAGCGCCAGCAGCGGCAGGCTGGTGGTGTCGAGCAGCTCGGCGCCGTAACTCGGCAGCAACGCGACGACCAGACCCGCAGACACCCAGGCGGCAATTCCGTTGAGGTATCCCGCGATTCGCGGTTCGGCGGATCGCTGCGCCGAACCGTGCGCGGCGACGGCAACGCGTGCGCGGGCACTCCGATCCAGCACGACGACGATGGCCACGGTACCGAGCAGCACCGCATGGCCGAGATAGACCGTCACACCGGGCAGGGGTAGATACTGGGCCACCCAGGCGGCGGCGATGGTGCCGAGCGCCGAGCCGAGCACGGTCGCGGTGGCCATCGCGGTCCGGCCCCCTTCGCCGGACCGCTCCAGGATCAGCCCGGCCAGCGAGCCGGTGACCAGCCCGACCGAGAGCCCGGCCAAAACCCTTGCCACGCAGGCGGGTCCGGCCGAATTCGCCATGCTCATCGCGAGATCCGCGCCGATGCCGCAGGCGCTGCCGAGCCCGATCCGCCACCACCAGGCCGCGCGCGACGGCGGGGTGCCGATGAACGAGAGGGTCGGCGTCAGCGCGAACAGGTACGCGGCGAAGATGACGGTGATCAGCAGCGGCGCCAGGTCCCAGGCATGGCGGTAGTACGGCATCATGCCGGTCGCCATGTTGGGCTGAGCCATGATCAGCACGAGCAACATGCCGGGAGCAGCTGAGCGCATCCACCCTCCCAAGTGAGGACATCTTCTCGATTGATAGCGTAGCGAACTGAGAAGATGTTCTCTACTCGACCGGGTCGATCCGGTTCGACGGCGCTGCCGCCGGACCTGCGGGCAGGATGGAGGCGTGCCAGCGGTGAACACCAGAAGCGATGCCCAGCGCAGCCGAACCGTGCTGGTCGACGCGGTCGGCAGCCTGCTCGACCAGGGCCGGATCGGCTTCTCGATCCCCGAGCTGGCGGGGGCGGCAGGTGTCGGCGTGGCCACCGCGTACCGGCACTTCCCGACGCCGCAGGACGCGATGCAGGCGTTCCACCGCAGGGCGATCGAACAACTTCTCGAGGCGCTGTCGGCGATCGATCCGACCACCGACGCCGTCGAGCGGTTCCACCGGTTCTGCCGCACCTGGGTGACGCAGGCGCGGCAGTGGGGCCCCGCCGTCCGCCACATCCGCAGCCACCTCGGCTTCATCGAACGCCTCGCCGCGGGCGATCCCTCGATCACCGCGATGCACGACATCCTCGCCGACGTGCTGGACGCCCTGGTCCGGCAAGGCAAGACCGAACCCGCCGACCGGACCTTCGCCGTGCTGCTGTGGATCACCATCTTCGACGAACGCGTCGTCTACGACCTCAGCGTGCACCAGCACTGGTCGGCCCAGCAGGTCACCGACCAGCTCACCCGCGCCGCCGCGGGCGCGCTCGGCATCCGCGTCTAGCTGACGGGCGTCAGTTCGATGGCGCCCTCGATGGTGTTGTGCACGCGGCGGCGGTTGGGGGAGCCGAGGGCGGCGGTGAGGTCGGTGCCGTCGTGTTCGGCGAGCAGGTCGCCGCTGTCCCAGACCAGCAGCGTTGCGCTGACGGTGTTTTCGGCGGCGGCGTGTGCGAGGTCGTAGTGGGCGCAGCCGGGGACGTGGGCGTAGGTGATCCAGAGGTCGTAGCCGGTCATGAACAGGTCGAGGTCGAATTGCACGCTGAGGCCGAGCAATTCGCTGCGGCCGTTGTCGTCGACACCGGCGAACGCCTCGTCGAGCGCGAGCAGGCGCGGGGCCTGCGGGTCGGCCGAGTCCAGCATGACGTGCGCGGCGGCGAACAGCGGCAGGTGCAGCGAGACCGACTGCTCGCCGCCGGAGAGCGCGCTGTGCCTGGCCACGGTGAGCTTGTCCTCGCTGCCGTCGGCGGAGATGAGGGTGAACGAGAACACCCGCCAGGTGCGGTAATCCAGGGTGGCCGCGAGGATCTCGGGGTAGGAGCGCTCGGGATGCGCGGCCCGGGCCGCGCGGATCTCGGACGCGAAATGCGCACGGATGGTGGCGAGTTCGTCCGCGCCGAGGGCCGAGGCGTCCCGGTCGAGCAGCTTGCACATGGCCCGCGCCGGATCGGAGAGGGTGTCGGCGAGCACCCAGTGCACGCCGATGGTGTTGCCGGAGGACATCCGGCGCTGCTTCATCTCCGCGCCCATCCTGGCGATGAGATCGCGTGCGTCGCTGGTGCGTTCGTAGATCTGCTGGGCCAGACCGGTCAGCAGCGCATCCTCCAGGATGCGCCGCTCGGCGTCGGTGAGCAGCAACTCCTGATCCTTGCGGGCACCGTCGATGCGGGCCGCGAAATCGGCGAGCGCCGACATGCCGTCGTCGTCCTGCACCTGCACCACGGTCAGCCCGTCGGCGGCGTCCCACTGCAACCGGTAGTCGCGACCGGACCCGGACAGCGCGGCATCGAACTCCTGCAGCGCCGCCGTCACCGCACTACGGGTGGACTTGCGGGTCGCCTCGCTGGCCCGCACCGAAGACGTTGCGGCGGTGAGGCTCTCGAAGAGTTCGGCGACCTCGTCCGGCAGCACCTGCGGCTCGGCCTCCGGTCCCGCCTGGGCGATCCGGTACAGCAGCTGCTCGGGCGTGGACCACGCGGCCTCGCTGCTCGGCCAGCGGCCCTCGGCCGACGCGCCGAGCAGCCGAAGCAGGTCCGGGCGGGCGTACGGGGCAAGGGCTTTGACATCGGCGAGCACCTCGGTCAGTGCGGTGCCCAGTGATTCGTGCGCGGTCCGGTAGGCCGCCTCGGCGTCACCGATCGCCTCGATGGCCTCGTTGGCGGCCTTGCGCGCCGCCTTCTGCTCGGCCTTGGTCGCCTCGATCTTCGCGCGGGCCTTCTCGAGTTCCTGATCGATGTCGGCGGCACCGGCACCCAGTGCCTCGCGCAGGGTTTCGAGCTTGCGCAGCTGCTCCTGGTAGCCGGACTTGGCCGCCTCGGCCTCCTCGGCGAATGCCTCGGCCAAGTCCTTGGCCTCGTCGTGCCGGTCGCTGCCCTCGCGTTCGCGTTCGCGCTCCCGCTCGTGTTCGGTGCGCAGCCGGAGCAGGCCGGTGCCGGTGTTCTCGAAATGCCGGATGGCGGCGGCCAATGCGTCGAGCTCGCGTGGTTCGCGCGGGGTCCGGTGTTTCGTGGCGGCCGCGCGCAGCTTCTTCTCGACCGCGGTGGTGTCGGCGACGGCCTGGTCGAGGTCGCGCTCGGCCTGGGTGGCGGCCTCGGAGCGCGAGCGCATCATGCCCGCGGTCTCCGAGACGGCACGCAAGGCGGTGGTGACCGCGGTGGCCCGCGGCAAAGCCTTGGCGGCGGCCGAGATTCGCGCGAGCTCGGCGGTGGCGTCGGACTCCTGGTCTCGCGCCCCGCGCTGAGCTTCACCTGCCGCTTCGAGTGCGGCGGCGAGTTCGGTCAGCCGCAGCTCGCGACGGCGGGCTCGGGCAGTGGCACCGATGAACTCGGCGTCGTCCTTGTGGTGCCTGCCTACCTGCACGCCTTGGCGGAAACCGCCCGCCGTGCTGACCCCGGACGCCGGGTCGCCCTTACCGTCGTGCAGCGCGATGGAGGCGAGCACGTCGGCGACGGCCTGCCGCGGCACCGTGAGCTCGTCCGAATCCTCCTCGACGACAAGGACATCGGCGAGGGTGCGGCCCTTCGGCCGTTCCTTCTCCGGCAGCGGGACGAGGAACAGATCGGAGTCGTACTTCGCGGGCGGCTCGGCACAGATCCAGCCGTCGAGCAGATCGGCGGCGTGCAGCGCGGCCTCGATACCGGCGGCGACGGGTGGTTTCACGTTGTCGGCGAAGCGGACCAGCCGCCACAGCGGGGCACCCGGGCGGTCCTCGGTGTCGCGCGCGCGAGCGGCGAAAGCCGGTGGCGCGTCGTCGCTTTGCGCGGCGACCCGGTCGCGTTCGGCGGTCAGCTCGGCGATCTGCTCGCCTGCCGTCGCCGCGCGGCCGCGCGCCTCCTGCCGGTCGTTGCGGATCTCGTCGATCAGCGCCTCGGTGCGCTCGGCGAGCACCTCCGCGACGGTCGCCTCCTCCGAGCCCGCCTGCGCGAGCGCGGTATCGAGGTCCTCGAACAGTCCGTTGCCGAGCGGGGAGTAGACCTCGCGGTGCTCCTCCCACCAACTGCGCAGCGCGCCTGCGGCTTCGGTGCGGGCCAGCACCACCGCCGCCTCGGCGTGCGCGACCTCGGCGGCGGCCGCCTCGCTCAGCTCGCGGGCGCGTTCGGCGAGCCGCTCGGCCCTGGTGCGTTCGGCGGCCGCGGTCTCCATGACTCCCATGGCCTGCCGGACCGCGCGCACGTCGGCGTCGCGTTCCTCGGCATGCGCACGCACCGTCGCGGTGAGCTGTTCGGCGCGCGCACCCTCGGACAGTGCTGTCCAGTCGATCCCGGCTTCCTCTGCGGCGGAACGTAATTCGTCTTCGCCGCGGGCCAATGCGGCGGCGGCCGTGCGGACCGCGGTGCGCGCGCGTTCGGCCTCCTGCGCCCGCTGATCGAGGGTCTGCCGGGCCTTCAGCGCCTTGTCGCCGTGTACGCCCGCCGAGGTCTCCAGTCGGCGGACCGCGTCGGCGAGATCGTCGAGCTGCTGCTTGCCCTCGTAGGCGCTGGAGCGCTGCAGGTTCTCCCGATCGCCGAGCGCGTGCTCGTAGGCGCGGTCGGCATCCTCGGCGCGCGCCTCCGCGGTGGCGCGTTCGCCCTCGCGGCGTTCGCGCAGCGCGGTCGCGGCGAACAGCGCGGTGCTGGCGTGGGTGACCGCGTCGAGCCGGGTGCGCAGCTGGTCGACGTCCGTCTTCGCCTGCACCGCAAGGTATTTGCGGTAGACGTCGACGAACGTGCGGGTGGCGCTGTCGGCGTGCACCAGACCCTCCAGGGTGCGGCCGACCTCCTCCATATCGCTGAACGACCGCGCCGCGTCCAGGATCAGCTGTTCGTCGAGGGGCCGCAGGCCGTCGGTGAGCGCCTGCGAAAGTCCGCGCGGGTCCAGGTTTTTCGCCAGCTGCGGGCGGCGCAGCGTGAGGATGAGGTTGATCAGCTGGTCGTAGCGCTGGGTGCCGAGCCCGAACATCCTGGCGTCGATGGCGTTCCGGTATTCCACCGGACGGTCCACGATGGCGTCGGTGCCGATCTGCTCGGCCAGCTGCTTGCGGGTGAACGGCCGGTCGTCGGGTCCGATGAGCGAGAAGTCCACGCCGACCCGGCCGTCGGCGACGAAGTACCAGCGCGTCACCTTGTCCGAGGAACGGGTGGCGCGCATGCCGATGCCGACGGTCACCGCCTCCGCGTCGTCCCAGTCGCCGCGCGCGAACTCCATCCAGACGTAGGAGTAGGCCGATTCCTGCTTGCGGTACAACAGGTTCGACTTCATCGTGCGTTCTTCACCGGCGAACGGGTTGAGCCTGCGCGGCTCGATCCGTCCGTCCAGCACGAACGGGAACAGCACCTCGAGTGCCTTGGTCTTGCCGGACCCGTTGGGGCCGCGCAGCACCAATCTGCCGTCGGCGAAGCAGAATTCCTGGTCGCGGTAGTCCCACAGGTTGACGATTCCGGCGCGGGTCGGGATGAACCGCACTCCGCCGTGAATGAGCGACATCGCCTCAGTTCCCTTCCGTGCCAGTGCCGTCGGACGCAATATTTACCCACCCCGTCGGCTCCGCCGACTGCCGTCCCCCGGCATAGGTATCGGCCGCGGTGACGAACAATTCCTCGGTGCGCTTGGTGCGCACCGTGACGACCGCGCCGCGATAGCGGGCGAGCGCGGGCATGATCAGCAGCCCGTCCTCGACCGCCCGCACCAGGCGCAGCCGCTCCAGCAGGGCGACCACCTCGCTGGTCAGGCCGGGCACGTCGGCCTGCCACTGGGCGGCGAAGGTGGCGCCGTACCGATCGGCGAGCGCCTGCACGGTCTCGCGCACCCATGCCGCGTCGATCAACGGATACGTCGTCTCGACCGGTTCTTCCGAGTCGTCCTCGAACGCCGAATCCGATTGTGCCGACAAATCATCGAGCGCCCGCAGGTCGGCCAGCGGCGCGAAGACCGTCGACTCCGGGATCGCACCGTCCAACTGCGCGGCGAGCGCCTCGCCCGCGTCCGGTGCGGCCGTTCGCCGTTCCACCGGACTGTCGATATCGAGCACCCGGTCGGCGATCTCACCGGCGAGCAACAACCCCACCTGCGCCAAGGTTCCGGTGCTCGGGAATCGAATGTCCGAGAGCCGCCCGGAGGTGTCGATCAACGCGACCCCTTCCGCCCGGCGTTCCGCCTTTAGGCCGGTGAACATTTCGACATCGGCGACGATCCGATCCTGCCCGAGCACCGGTCGTTCGTTCGGCGCGAGGTCGTCCAGATACACCACCGGCCGCTCGACCAGCGTCCGGCGCACCCGCCGCGCCAGGTCGGCCGCGGTCGGCGCGTGCGCGGGACCGGTTGCGCCCGCGGCGTCTTCGGTGAGCAGCCCGCGCACGCTGTGCAGATGTTGCAGCGCCCGCGGCGGCCGGAACAGCGCGAACACCACCGGCCGGTCGATGTCGTAGAGCGCCTCGCCCGCCTCGGGATCGCTGGCCCAGCCGCCCGCGTCGCCGTCGGCCAGGGTGAGCGCGCCGCGATGGGTCAGCCAGCCGACCGCGTCGACGAAGGCGTCCCGGTCCGCCGCGCGATCGGTAGATAGCTCCAGTCCCTCGACCCGGCCCGCGTAGGCGGCGACCTGATCGGCCAACTCCGACAACGTGATCTGGTCACCGGCCCGGCCGAGCGCGGCGATCGACAGCGCCAGGTACGCGTACCTGCGCCGATCGAAGAGGCGGTCGGCGGGCGTGCGCGCGGGCTTGCCCGCGTCCAGCCGGTCGATGATCGGGAACACCCGCGCGGTGGTCTCGGTGACCTCCAGCCGGTAGCCGAACAGCTCGGCCAGGTCCTCCCGCAGCTCGGTGGCCCACCGGCGGATCAGCGGCAGCGCGATCCGATCCGGATAGGTCCTGGTCACCAGGTGATTGGCGAGGATGACCCGGGCGGCGCGCTGATAGTTGTCCAGCGCAAGGGAATCGATCTTGCGTCCGTGCATCATGCGCGTCCCCCACGCGGCCGGGTCCTGGTGGTTTCCCGCACCTCGAGCCTGCGGTTGTTCAGATGCAGCAGACCGTGCGCGGTCTGCACCGCCGTTGAACCGTCGTGTTCGGAGACGGTCAGGGTGACGCCGCTGTCGGATCCGGTGGTCCCGGCGACGCGTCCGCTCACCGGCACCCACGCGGTGGACGCGGCATCGAGCAGTCGCAACAGCACCTCGGTCTCCCGTTCGTCGAGCACCCGATCGTGCACGTCCGCGGACGCGAGGGATTTGGCCGCGTCGGCGCGGGCCCGTTGCGCGTCCAGCTGTATCTCGCGCAGCCTGCGGATGCTCGCGTCGTTGCGATGGATTCGGGCGGGCGCGCCGGCCGAGGGCGGCCGCCCGGTTTCGGCCAGCGTGCGGGAGATCTCCAAGGGCGGTGCCTCCCACCAGGATCGCTGCGCCGGGATGAGATCCGCGTCGGGATGTTCCATCGCGAGATGTCGCGGCCTGCCGAGGCCGAACACCGCGTCGAAGAGGGCGTGCGCGCTGTCCGCGGTCGGTGCGGCGGTGAACCACCCTGCCAGATGCCGCAGCGCCGATTCGCGGCTCACCCCGCCGCGTCGAGTCTCGGTGACCCGCCGCAGCAGCGAGAGCACGGCCGCGATGGCGCTCATGGTCGCCTCGCGCAGCCGCTCCGCCTCGGTGGTGCCCGCGTGCTCGCCGCTGCCCGCCGCGACGAACCAGGTCCGCAGCCCGTCCCAGCGCGCCTGCCAATCCGCCTGCCGCTCCGCGAAACTCAGCAGCACCCGTTCGTCGCAGCCCGCGGCGCGTTCGATCAGCTCATCGACGCCGGTCTCCTCGATCTCGGCGATCGCGCCCGCCAGCCGCGGCACGAATCTGGCCAGGTCCAGGCTGAATTCGCGCATGTGCGCGAGCAGCGCGTCCTTGTGCGCCAGAAACGATTCCGGGGTGATCTCGGTGGTCCGCACCAGGTCGCCGAGCGAGAGGTAGAAGTGGGCGGCGCGGGCCGCCATATCCGTCAGCGCCGCGTCGAGACGACGCAGCGTGCGGTAGACCCGTTCGGCGTCGCCCTCGCGATTGGCCGCGGCGAGGGTGTGCAGGTCGGCCAGCAACTCCGGCAGCACCAGACGCGACAGCGAGGCCTCGTCGAGTCGGGCATTCAGGACACCGGCGACCGCGCGATAGGCCTGGAACCCGGCCTGGGAGAACTGGTAGACGAAGTGCCGGTTGCGATATTCGGCCAGCGTCGCCGCGCGCGTTCCGTCGTAACTGCGCTCCAGCACGCCCCATTGGTGCAGTTGATCGAGTAGCGGGCCGATTTCGGCGGCCGTGAGGTGCGGCGCGTTCAGGCGGGTGCCGCGTTCACTCGACCAAGCCTGCGCGCTGGCCGGACCGTCATCGGTCTGCGGTTTCACAGCAGACTGACTGGTCTCCTTGTCCTCTGTATGTTGCTGGCCCTCGACGTCAGGCGCAGGGTCGGACTCGGCGAGGTCGAGCAGGTCGGGGGTGCGCAGGCTGTGCCCGTTGCGTTCGATCCATTCCGCCACATCGTCGGCGTGCAGCAACACCACATAGGCGGCCCGCGCGCTGTCGAAGGCACGCAGCACCCAGAGGTAGTCGGCGCGGCGCTCGGCGGTGGCGAAGGAGAACAGCCGCAGCCGGTCGTCCCACAGGACGGAGGCGCTCGCGGCGGCGTCGACGGAGTCGGTCACCGGGAACAGGGTAGTAGCGGGCCGGTCGCCGACAGCGGGTACATGCCGGTTCGGCGTGGCCGTGTCCTGTTTGCCGGGTGTTCGCCGACGAATCGGGCTGTGCCGGTTCGCTACCGGTCACTCGCTAGAGAGCGAACGCAGCTGGTCGAGGTATACGCGGGCGCGCGGATCGCCCGGGTAGCGGGCGATGATTTCGCGCGCGGTCTCGCCCGCGATCCACATCAGCGAGGGCAGCGAACGGCGTTTACCCGCGAACGCGCGCAGTCCCTCATCGACCGCGAGTTCCAGATCGCGATTGCGGACCGCGACGACCGCTAGGGTCAGATGCGCCTCGGACACCCGCATCGGATTGCGCACGGTGCCGTCGGCCCGCGTCGAGTTCCGGATGACCTCGTTCGCATACGTCTCGGCCAGCCGATCCTCGCCCGCGACACGGCAGCAGTCCATCGCGTAGAAGTCGAATTTCTGCGGATCGACCACGAAATGGTTGTCCAGGTTGATCGGATGATCAAGTCGCTGCAAAATTGCCCGACCCTCGTTCAGTGCCGTTTCGACCTCGCCCCGGTCGCCGAGACGCGCCCACGCCTTGGCCCGTTGCGCGGCGAGTTGCACACCGACACCCAGGTTTTGGCTGGTCGACAGCACCTGGTCGACCGCGTCGATCGCGCCGCGATAGTTGCCCTGGGTTAGCGCGAACCAGGCTGCCATTTCCGCACTCCACCCGGTGATTTCGGCGTTCTCGGCCTCCTGGCCCAGTGACAGTGCCGCGCGCCGGGTCGCCTCCGCGGCGGTCCGGCGGCCGAGGTCGTAATCCACGCAACCCACCAGCAGCGCAACCCATCCCGCGAGCACGAGGATGTCGCGGTGCTGCGCGAGAGTCAGTCGGCCGTCCAGCAGCGAGGTAATCCGGCGCAACCAGCCGGTTCCCTCGGCGTGCAGCTCGTGCGGATCGGCGTAGGAGTACTCGCAGCACAGGCGTTCCGCGGTGATGCGGATGGCGTCCAGGGTGGCGGGGGAGACGTCCGACATGCGCAGGCGCCCGATGAATTCCAGCGTGTCCATGCCAGTTGCCGAGAGCACCTCGTCGTCGCGATTCGGCCTGGCCTTGGGGAAGAACGCGGCGGTGACTGTGTCGAAGGCGGCGGAGATGATCGGTGCGTAAAAATCATCCGGCCGCGACTCGCCCGATTCCCAGCGGCGCCAGTTACGCAGCAGTGTACTGTCTGTCGGCAGGTTGTGGGATGACTTGGCGCGCATCACGCGGACGGCATCGGCTTGTGACCACCCCCGCGCATCGCGTTCGGAGCGCATCCGGACAGCCCAGACGGGTCGATCGTCTCCAGCGGCCACGTCAGTAGTATCGCACCAGTTAACGCCCGGTGGCCGAGATAGGGCATATAGGTGTCACTGGGTTGACATCTACATTCGCAAGTTGGCGTTGTACATGCTGGACCATGAGAGCGGAAAGTTAGCCGGACACGTATCGTCTCGACCAGATGCAATTGCATCTGTCCTTGCAAGGCGCAGTGCCCCACAATGGGGAGATCCACATAAGGACAGCGGTACCCAATCCAACGGAGGTTCGGGTGGAAGCGTTGATCTATGGATACTTGCGTGACGATTTGGCCGATGGCCACAGCGAAGAGCTAGAGGATGCGATGAGCACCCTCGCCCGGGAAGAGGGGCTCTGCTTCGCCGCAACGTTCCATGAATCGACTTCCGGTGACGGCGCGGCATTTGTCGAGCTGACCCAGGAGCTCAAGCGGGCAGACGCGCACCACGTCGTGGTTCCGTCGCTCGATCACCTTGCCGGCCAGACGATCCCGCGGGATATTCTGCTAGCGAAACTGGCGCGCGAGGCGGCGGCGCAGATCTGGACCATCGAGACCTGATCGACCCGACGGCAGGCCCGACCGCAGGGACACCACCCAGCGCTGGGGCGCCTCGCACCGCCGTCGCATTCCCGCAAGCACCCTCGTCGCGGCCACACCGGCCAGCAGCGAGGCGAGCAACGCCGCAACATGGTGTTGCCCGAACAGCGGATATACCTGCCAATGCAGGAGATACACGAACAGTGAGCTGTCGGCGAGGATCGCCGCGGCGATGGCCACCAGGGCGGGCACCCGGATCGCGGGCAGCCAGATCAGCACCAGCAGCCCGGCCATGACCAGTCGTTCCCGGTCCAGTGTGTCGAAATAGCCGGGCACACAGGCCAACACGGCGGCGCTCACCAGCAGCCGCTGCCACACCGACGTCGCCTTCGCGGCGGCCCAGCCGATGGCGAAGAACCAGGCGGCCAGCGGCGAGTACGGCACATCCGTTGCGGGATAGAGCCCGAACGGCTGAAAGCGCAGCAGCACAGTGATGGCGAGCAGGCCCATGGCGAACCAGAACGGTTCGCGCCGCTCGAGCAGGTCCACCAGCGGAATCCGGATCAGCAGCGCCGCGGCGACCATGAAATACCCGAGCACCTCGATGAACCAGAGGTGCCCGGCGGTGTCGCTGTCGAACGGACCCAGAATCTTGTTGAGCAGCAACACGTTCTGCCAGCCGTAGTAGTCGGTGAACAGCAACGTGATGGCTACCCAGGCGGCGGTCGGCACGGCGATCAGCGCGACCGTGCGCAGCGCGTGTCGCAACCGTTCGGCACGCGTCGCGGTGGTCACGGCGAACCTGGCGAAGTTGAAACCGGCGACCCCGAGCAGCACGTGCGCGGCGCCCAGCAGCACGTAGAGGCCGATGTGTGAGCTCACGACCAGCACGATGGCGGCGGCGCGCAGCAGCGTGCCGGTGTCGAGGGTGCGGCCGAACCGGCTGCCGCCGTGCGGGATCCGGTCGAGCTCGGCGATCGTCATGGTCGGCCAGCCGGTGGGCAGCTTGCCGAGTGCGCGTTCGACTCTCGCCGCGGTGGTCACGTAGGTCAGCGAATTGCCGCCGAGATCGACGAAGGTGCGGTCCGGGCGGATCAGTGCCGGGTCGAGGCCGAGGGCGGTGGCGTAGAGCGCGCGGATGTCCCGGGTCTGCGGCGCGGGCACGGACAGCATGCGCACGGCGGGGTAGTCCGGCTTGCCGCTGGGCAGTCGCGGCAATTCGGCGACGGGGCAGACCCGTACGGACGCGGCGGGCAGCCCGGCCAGTTGGGCCGCGGTGTCGGTCGGGTCGGTGGCGGGGCTTTCCACGGCGACGACGAGTAATTCGTCGTCATCGGTGCAGCAGACGGTGAAACCCGCTGCGGTGAGCCCGGTTTCGAGGCGCTGCAGGTCGATGCGCAGGCCGAAGATCTTCGCGAATCGGCTGCGCCTGCCGATCACCTGATACAGGCCCTCCGGGGTGCGGCGCGCGAGATCGCCGGTGCGCAAGGCGGTTACCGTGCGACCGAGCGCGAGATCGGCGGGGCAGGTGGCGTAACCGAGCATCACGTTGGGTCCGTGATAGACCAGCTCGTGCGGTGTTTCGGTGTTGCCGTACCCGCCGAGGTCGACGCCGCGTTCGTGCCCGCCCGTCTCTTCGATCGGTGCCAGGCTGAATGTGCCGCCGGGGATCGGCACGCCGATGCGGTCGGGGTATTCGACTGCCAAATCCGGTGGCAGATAGGCCATTCGGGCGGTCGCCTCGGTCTGGCCGTACATGACGAAGAAGTCCCAGCCCGAATCCTTGCCGAGCCTGGCGTACTCGCGGACCCGCTCCGGCGCGAGCCTGCCGCCCGCCTGGGTGACGTAACGCAGATCAGGTAACTCCATGCCGGAGAAGCCGATTCGGTCCAACAGCTCGATGGTGTACGGGACGGCCGCGAAAGATGTTGCGCGGCAAGCGCGGAACTCGTCCCAGAAGGCGGCGTCGAGTACCGACCGTTCGGTGAGCAGCAGGCTCGCACCGCACAGCAGATAGCTGTGCACCACCGACAGCCCGTAGCAGTAGAACATCGGCAGCGTCGTCGACGCCCGATCGTCCGGGCCGATGGTCAGATACTCGGCGATCGCGGCGGCGTTGGTCAGCAGGTTCGCCGAGGACAGCCGAACGAGTTTCGGCGACCCAGTGGAACCCGAGGTGCTCAAGAGCAGCGCGAGATCCGGATGCAAAGTGTGCGCGGAGGTTTCGCGCCGCACGTCCGGCCTGCCGTGCTCGATGACGACATCGGGATCGTAGGTGCGCACCAACTCGTCGGTGACCGCCGCGGTGAGCAGCACGACGCAGCCCGCGCTGAGCGCGCCGAGATACCCGACGAGCGAGGCGAGGTCGTTGCGGGCCGCGAGCGCGACGAGTCGCCGGGTCGGTCCGAGCTCGGCCGCGAACTCCTCGACGAGCGTCGCCAGCTGCGCATAGGTGACCTGCCGCAAATCTTCCGCCACCGATTCCGCTGCCATGACGTTCGCCGGTGGAGATAGCGTGCAGAGGACGGCGATCCGGTCGTCGAAACTGCGAAGGTGCGCGACGATCCGGGGAAAGGTCACCGGAAAAAGGATAGGGGGCAGCCACTTTCCGGCCGACGAGCGACCCCCGGTGAATACCGAGCAAACCGCCTCGATGTCGAGTCTGAAGCCGCCGGCGCCGAGTCCGAAGCTGCCGACTCAGAGCCCGAAGCTGCCGGGACCTCGCCTGCGCAGGTACTTCTCGAACTCGGCCGCGATGGCGTCGCCGTCGATCTTGGCCATCGCCTCGTTCACGTCGACCGCCGCGTCGCCGCGCTCCTCGAGCGAACGCACGTATTCGCTGACCTCGTCGTCGCCCGCGGTCATCTCGTTGACCGCGGTCTCCCATTCCTCGGCCTGCGTGGGCAGTTCGCCGAGCGGTACTTCGATATCGAGCACGTCCTCGACCCGGTGCAGCAGCGCGATGGTGGCCTTCGGGTTCGGCGGTTGCGAGACGTAATGCGGCACCGCAGCCCAGAACGAGACCGCGGGCACGCCCGCCTTCACGCACTGGTCCTGCAGCACCCCGGTGATGCCGGTTGGTCCCTCGTAGCGGGTCTGCTCGAGGTTGAAGCGTTCGGCCGCTTCCTTGCTATAGGCGGAGCCGGTGACCGGAACGGGCCGGGTGTGCGGGGTATCGGCGAGCAGGGCGCCGAGGATGACGACGGTTTGCACGCCGAGTTGTTCGATGAATTCCAGCAGGTCTTCGCAGAACGAGCGCCAGCGCATGTTGGGCTCGATGCCGCGCAGTAACACGATGTCGCGGTCGCTGCCCGGCGGCGAGCAGACCGACAGCATGGTGGATGGCCACTGGATTTCCCTGGTCACGCCGTCGACCTGCCGGACCGTCGGCCGGTTGACCTGATAGTCGTAGTAGTCCTCGGAATCGAGTTCGGCTAGCGGCTCGGCGTCCCAGATCAATTCCAGATGCTCAACGGCGCCGCTTGCGGCGTCGCCCGCGTCGTTCCAGCCTTCGAAGGCCGCAACCAGCACCGGTTCCCGCAATGTAGGCAGTTCCGGATCGGGAGTTTCACTGGGGTTCACTCGGTCAGCCTAATGTGTGCGGGGAAGTGGCGTGTCGTATGCCGGGGCCGGGCCCGGCGTGTTCGACGGCTGCGGAGTTGGCCAGGTGTGTCCCTCCACACGCGACGCGCCGAGCTGCACTGTCGCACCCGACCATTACGCTTGATCGCATGTCTGCGTCTGTCCCCGCCGAGTTCGACACCACGCTACTCGACACGTTGCGCCGCCGCGTGGTGATCGGCGACGGTGCGATGGGCACCATGTTGCAGGCGGCCGATCTCACCCTGGACGACTTCCTCGGTTTAGAGGGCTGTAACGAAATCCTCAACGACACCCGCCCCGACGTGCTGCGCAGCATTCACCGCGCGTATTTCGAGGCGGGCGCCGACGCGGTGGAGACCAATACCTTCGGCTGCAACCTGCCGAACCTGGCCGACTACGACATCGCGGACCGCATCCGCGACCTGTCCGAGCGCGGCACCCGGCTGGCCCGCGAGGTGGCCGACGAGATGGGGCCGTCCGCCGACGGGACCCCGCGCTATGTGCTCGGCTCGATGGGCCCCGGCACCAAGCTGCCCACGCTGGGCCATGCTCCTTATACCGCGCTGCGCGACGCGTACACCGAATCCGCGCTCGGCATGCTCGAGGGTGGCGCGGACGCGATTCTGATCGAGACCTGTCAGGACCTGCTGCAGGTCAAGGCGGCGGTGACCGGCAGCCGGGCGGCGATGCGTCAGCTCGGGCGTCGCATTCCGATCATCACGCACGTGACCGTGGAGACCACCGGCACCATGCTGGTCGGCAGCGAGATCGGCGCGGCCCTCACCGCGCTGGAGCCGCTCGGCATCGACATGATCGGGCTGAACTGCGCCACCGGCCCGGCCGAGATGAGCGAGCATCTGCGGCATCTGTCCAGGCACGCGCAGATCCCGGTGTCGGTGATGCCCAACGCCGGCCTGCCGGTGCTCGGTAAGAACGGCGCCGAATACCCGCTCACCCCGGAGGAGCTCGCGGTCGCGTTGAGCGGCTTCGTCTCCGAGTTCGGCCTGGCACTCGTCGGCGGCTGCTGCGGCACCACGCCCGAGCACATCCGGCAGGTGACCGAGGCGGTCCGCGAGATCGAGCCGAAGCTGCCCCCGGTCGACGAGCGCCGCAGCCCGTTGCACGAGCCCGCCGTGTCCAGCATGTACACGGCGGTGCCGTTCGAGCAGGAAGCGTCGGTCATGATGATCGGCGAGCGCACGAATGCCAACGGCTCCAAGGCGTTCCGCGACGCGATGCTGGCCGAGGACTGGCAGAAGTGCCTGGACATCGCCAAGGACCAGACCCGCGACGGCGCGCACATGCTCGATCTGTGCGTCGACTACGTCGGCCGCGACGGCGCCAAGGACATGGAGGCGCTGGCCGCCCGGCTGGCCACCTCCTCGACGCTGCCGATCATGCTCGACTCCACCGAAACCCCGGTGCTGAAGGCGGGTTTGGAGCATCTCGGCGGCCGCTGCGCGGTGAACTCGGTGAACTACGAGGACGGCGACGGCCCGGAGTCCCGTTTCCAGCAGACCATGCGGCTGGTCGCCGAACACGGTGCCGCCGTGGTCGCGCTGACCATCGACGAGGAGGGCCAGGCCCGCACCGCCGCGAAGAAGGTGGAGATCGCCGAGCGGCTCATCGCGGATATCACCGGCAACTGGGGTGTGCTGGAAAGCGACATCATCATCGACACGCTGACCTTCACCCTCGGCACCGGACAGGAGGAGTCGCGCAAGGACGGCATCGAAACCATCGAAGCCATCAGGTTGCTCAAGAGCAGGCATCCGGCGGTGCAGACCACGCTCGGCCTGTCGAACATCTCGTTCGGCCTGAATCCCGCGGCCCGCCAGGTGCTGAATTCGGTGTTCATGCACGAATGTGTCCAGGCCGGGCTGGATTCCGCGATCGTGCACGCGTCGAAGATCCTGCCGATGGCGCGCATCCCGGACGAGCAGCGCAAGGTCGCGCTGGATCTGGTGTATGACCGTCGCGGCGATGACTACGACCCGCTCCAGGTACTGATGGGCCTGTTCGAGGGCGTGTCGACGTCGTCGTCGCGGGCGTCGCGGGCCGAGGAGATGGCGTTGCTGCCGCTGTTCGAGCGGCTGGCGCGCCGGATCGTCGACGGCGAGCGCAACGGCATGGAGGACGACCTCGAAGCGGCGATGCAAGAGGTGCCGCCGCTGCAGATCATCAACGAGACGCTGCTGTCCGGCATGAAGACCGTCGGCGAGCTGTTCGGCTCCGGCCAGATGCAGCTGCCGTTCGTGCTGCAGTCGGCCGAGGTGATGAAGGCTGCGGTCGCTTACCTGGAGCCGCACATGGAGGCCACCGACGACAGCGGCAAGGGCCGCATCGTGCTGGCCACGGTCAAGGGCGACGTGCACGACATCGGCAAGAACCTGGTCGACATCATCCTGTCGAACAACGGGTACGAGGTGGTGAACCTCGGCATCAAGCAGCCCATCGCGACCATTCTCGATGCCGCCGTGGACAAGAAGGCCGACGTCATCGGCATGTCCGGGCTGCTGGTGAAGTCGACGGTGATCATGAAGGAGAACCTGCAGGAGCTCAACACCAAGGGTGTGGCCGAGCAGTTCCCGGTGCTGCTCGGTGGCGCGGCGCTGACCCGAGGCTATGTCGAGAACGACCTGACCGAGGTGTACGAGGGCGACGTGCACTACGCCCGCGACGCCTTCGAGGGGCTGCGGTTGATGGACGACATCATGACCCGCAAGCGCGGCGGCGGCATCGACCCGGACAGCCCGGAGGCGATCGCCGAGCGGGAGAAGGCGGCCCAGCGCAAGGCGCGCCACGAACGGTCGAAGCGGATCGCCGAGCAGCGCAAGGCCGAAGAGGTGCCGATCGAGGTGCCCGCGCGGTCGGACGTGGCCGCCGATGTGCCGGTGCCGACGCCGCCGTTCTGGGGTACCCGGGTGGTGAAAGGCCTGGCGCTGCACGAGTATTCGGGTCTGCTCGACGAGCGTGCGCTGTTCCTCGGTCAGTGGGGCCTGCGCGGCCAGCGCGGCGGCGAGGGACCGAGCTACGAGGAACTGGTGGAGACCGAGGGCAAGCCGCGCTTCCGCGCCTGGCTCGATCGGCTGAGCACCGAGGGCGTGCTCCAGCATGCCGCGGTGGTGTACGGATACTTCCCCGCCGTGTCCGAGGGTGACGACGTGATCGTGCTCACCGAACCGAATCCCGGTGCGCCCGAACGCTATCGGTTCACCTTCCCGCGTCAGCAGCGCGATCGCTTCCTGTGCATCGCCGACTTCATCCGGTCGCGCGAGCGGGCCGAGCAGACCGGCCAGGTCGACGTGCTGCCCTTCCAGCTGGTCACCATGGGCCAGCCGATCGCCGACTTCGCCAACGAACTCTTCGCGGCCGACAACTACCGCGACTACCTCGAGGTGCACGGCATCGGCGTCCAGCTCACCGAGGCTCTGGCCGAGTATTGGCACCGCCGGGTCCGCGAGGAACTGACCCTGGACGGGCACGCGGTCGCCGACGACGACCCCAGCGACGTCCTCGAATACTTCAAACTCGGCTATCGCGGCGCGCGCTACTCCTTCGGTTACGGCGCCTGCCCGGACTTGGACGACCGTGCCAAACTGGTCGACCTGCTCGAGGCCGACCGCATCGGCGTCGTGCTGTCCGAGGAACTCCAGCTGCATCCGGAACAGTCCACCGATGCCTTCGTCCTGCTGCATCCCGAGGCGAAGTACTTCAACGCCTGAGTTCCGCGGGCGGACCTTTCCCGGCGGCGCCGCCGTCGCGTTAGCCGCGCGCTCGCTACGGCGGGTGTGCGGCTGACGCGCGTGCGGTCGCCGCCGAATCGGTTATTGAACCGGTCGGTGGATAGTGATCGTGGTCACGGTGGCACGGAACACTGTTCGCGTACCGCAAGGACCTTGGCTACCTGCTCGTATGCCATGATTTGGGCAAATCCCGACGCGCCGAGCGGATTTCATGTCTCGGCGTGGCGGGGCGCTGACCTGGGGTATCGCCCGGGGACTTTTGGTGAGGTGGATGTGTGTCGGGTGGGTATGCCATTGTCGGAAGCATTGCAACTGCATCCGGGGCAGTCGGCGGGTGCGTCGCCATCGCTGCTTACGGGTGTAAAGAACTACGGCGCGTAGCGTTTTCGGGGATTTCCCGGCGTTTCGCGCCACTGCAGTACCAGCTCGGCGCGTAAGCAGGAAGGCACAACAGCATGACGGCGGACCGATTGATCGCGGGACGGTATCGACTCACGGATCCGATCGGCACAGGCGCTATGGGCGTGGTCTGGCGCGGCACGGACGTCCGCCTGCGCCGCACGGTCGCGGTGAAGCAGCTCATTCTCGGGCCCGGATTGACGCGCACCGCGGCGCTGGAGGCCAAGCTGCGCGCCATGCGCGAGGGCCGCATCGCGGCCAGGCTGCACCATCCGCACGCGATCACCGTCTTCGACGTCGCCGAGGAAGACGGCCAGCCGTGGCTGGTGATGGAATACATGGACGCGCCGAGCCTCGCGGCCAAGCTCTCCGGCAAGCGCACCCTGTCGCCGGTCGAGGTCGCCCGCATCGGCGCGCAGGCCGCCGGCGCGCTGGCCGCCGCGCACGACGCGGGCATCATGCATCGCGACGTGAAACCCGCGAACCTGCTCGTCGGCGACGACGGCACCGTGAAGATCACCGACTTCGGCATCTCCCGCGCCGTCGGCGACGTCACGGTGACCGCCACCGGCTTCCTCGCCGGCACTCCCGCCTACCTGGCGCCCGAGGTGGCGCGCGGCGAGAACCCGGAACCCGCTTCCGACGTATTCGCCCTCGGCTCAACGCTTTACGCCGCCGTGGAGGGCCTGCCGCCGTTCGGGGAGGGCGACAACCCGCTCGCCGTGCTGCACGCGGTCGCGCGCGGACAGGTACCGAACCCCGAGCACGCCGGTGCGCTCGGTCCCGTCCTGCTGCGACTGCTCGCACCGACCATCGACGCGCGCCCGACCATGCGGGAGGCGCAGAAGGCGCTGGAAGCCGTTGCGGAGGGCCGGGTTCCGAGTCTCGGCACGCCCGCGCTCACCAAGGCGCTGCCCGCGCCCGGCGCCGACAACGCGACCACCGTGCTGCCGCAACCGAGTTCGCCGACGGGCGCCGACGCCGCGGGCAGCAACGCGAACGACGCGACCACCGTGGTGCCGACCGCCGCGCTGACCAATCCGCCTGTCGCCGAATCCGTTTCCGCGCAGCCACCGCTCCCGCCGCGCAGCAGTGCCACCCTGCCGGGTAGTCCGGGCAGCGGACCGTCGCGCAACCGTTCGCTCGCCATGGCGGCGGCCGCGTTCGTCGTGGTGCTCGCGGTGATCGGGCTCATCGCCTTCGTCACCAACGATCGCAAGAGCGCCGACACCGCGACGCCGCCGGGGAATACAAGTACGTCCTCGTCCGGCGAGGTCCCGGCGCAGCCGCCGAACGCGGCGGGCCCCGGGCAGCCCGAGTCGCCCGTGCCGGTCACCAGCCCCGCGCCGTCGCAGCAGCCGAGCGGCACGCCGACGCCGTCGTCGGCCCCGCCCTCCTCGTCGGTCCCGCCCTCGTCCGCGCAGCCGACGACGCCGTCGCCGACCATCACCGCGGCGCCGTTCGGCGTGCCCACCGCGGCCAACGTCACCCAGTTCGTGCAGGGCTACTACGGCATGCTCCCCGGCAATCCCAGTGCCGCGTGGTCCCAGCTCTCGCCCGCGTATCAGGGCGTGGCCGGTGGCTACAACGAGTACGTCCGCTGGTGGGGCACGATCAGCTCGATCACCGTTCGCTCGGTGACGCCGAACGGTGACAACCGCGCGGTCGCCTCGCTCACCTATGTGAAGAAGAGCGGCGAGACGGTGAACGAGACCCGCTGGTTCCAGGTCGCCTCCGAGAACGGCCGGATGTTGATCACCGCGTCGGGAACGTAAGCGCAGCGCTCTCGTCTCGACGTGGTAGAGGCCACAACTACGCAACTGGCCACGGCGGTGCGTCGGGTGCGGCGGTTATCGTGGCTACGGCCTGATCGGTAACTCGAACGAGGAGATGTGTGACCGCGCGACCAGTCGCTGTTCTGTGGGATATGGACGGCACGCTCCTGGATTCGGAGAAGCTCTGGGATATCGCCATGCGCGAACTCGCCGGCCAGCACGACCGGGAGCTGACCGACGAGCTCCGGCACACGTTCATCGGTGCGTCCGGACCGGACGCGCTGCGGCTGCTGTTCACCGGCATCGGCATCGAGCCGACACCCGAGGCGGTGCGCGCCGCGGGGGAGTTCATCGAGCACCGGGTGACCGAGTTGATGACCGGCCCCATCCCGTGGCGGCCGGGCGCGAAAGACGCGCTGGGGTTGGTCCGCGCCGCTGGGTTGAAGTCGGCGCTGGTTACCAATACCAAGCGGTCGCTCGCTGAGTTCGGGCTCGACACCTTGGGCCGCGACTTCTTCGATGTGTCGGTCTGCGGCGACGAGGTGGCGCGCGGCAAGCCGGAACCGGACGTGTATCTGCGGGCCGCCGAGCTGCTCGGCGTCGATCCGCGCGACTGTGTCGCGGTGGAGGATTCACCGACGGGCACCCGTGCGGCGCAGGCCGCGGGCTGCGCGGTGATCGTGATCCCGTGCGAGATTGCGGTGCCGGACGAACCCGGCCGCAGCTTCCGCGACACCTTGGTCGGGCTGACGGTCGACGACCTCGCGCAAGCGCTGAAGCAGCGCGGCTGAACGGTCGCGGTTCGACACTCCCGACCGCGCGCCATCGAGAGTTACTGTGCCGCAACGGGAGTGCGTGCTGCTGGTAGGTGTGACCGCGATCACCGGCAATCTCGCCCAATCCCGGGCGTGTCGGTGGTCGGCTCTACCAGAATATCGCCATGGCAGCGTTGGGTGTCCTCGACGAGATCGTTGATACCGCACGGTATCCCCTCGCGAATTCCGCGGACGCCGATCGGCGCGCCGCGGTGGAACTCGCTCGGGCGGAATTGGCCGCGAGCGGCTGTACCGTGCTGCGCGGCTTCATCCGGCCGGAATTGACCGAAACGCTGCGGGCGCAGGGGGAGGCGATGGCGCCGCACGCGTACTACGAGGTCGAGCGGGTCAACGCCTACAACATCCCGCTGGATACCGAACTGCCAGAAGACCATCCGGGGCGCATCGTGCTGGACCGCGGCAACGCGTTCGTGCCGCGCGACCGCATTCCCGGCGACGCGCTGATCCATCAGCTGTACACGGACACGCGCTTCCAGCGTTTCGTCGCGGACTGCTTCGGCCTCGCCGAGCTGCACGAGTTCGCCGACCCGCTGGCGGGCCTGTGCCTCAATGTCGTCGCGCCCGGCATGTCGCACCCGTGGCACTTCGACACCAACGAATTCACCGTCAGCATGCTGACCCAGCCCGCGGAGTCGGGCGGAATCTTCGAGTACTGCCCCAACATTCGCACGCCGCAGGCCGAGCACCTCGACGACGTGCGCGCCGTGCTCACCGGCTCCGGCGAGCGGTTGATCCAGCGGCTCGACCTGCGCCCCGGCGACCTGCAGTTGTTCCAGGGCCGCTTCTCGCTGCACCGCGTGTCGCCCGTCGCCGGTGCCACGCAACGACATTCGGCGATCTTCGCCTACACCGACCGGCCGGGCGTCATCGGCACGGTGGAGCGCACCCGTCAACTCTTCGGCCGGGTACTACCCGACCATCTGGCCGCCGCGGCCGACGCTGTCCGCGGCGACCGCTTGCTCGACTGAGCCGAACGGCCCGATCGATCCAAGGATCGGGAGTTACCGCTCGACCCGAGAGGAACGACTGTGGCAGTGCCGTTACACACGACCGGGAAAGCCTCCTTCGACGACATCTACGATCGTCCCGATCCACGCGACTACTACGCCCGCATGTCCGACCTCGACTATCGCATCCCGGAACTGGCGAAACCCGTTTTCCAGCAGCAGATTCGGGAGTACCGCGCCTCGGCCCGGGTCAGCACCCCCACCGTGCTCGACATCGGCTGCTCCTACGGCGTCAACGCGGCACTGCTGCGCTTCGACACCACCATGCGCGAACTCGCCGAGCACTACCGCACCGCGGACGGCGATCCGGCCGCCCTCATCGCGCGCGACCGCGAGATACTCGGCAGCAGAGACAGTCTCGCCGACGTCCGCTTCCTCGGCATGGACGCCTCCGCGCCCGCGCTCGCCTACGCCCAGCAGACGGGCCTGCTGCACGACACCGTGCACGCCGACCTGGAGTCCGGCGAACCGACCGACGAGCAGCGCGAGCTGCTCGCCACCGCCGACATCATCATCTCCACCGGCTGCATCGGCTACGTCACCGAGAAAACTCTGGCCCGGGTCGCCACCGCCCATCCCCGTCGGCGACCATGGATGGCACACTTCGTGCTGCGCATGTTCGACTTCGCGCCGATCGCCGCGGAACTCGCCGCGCTCGGCTACCGGACCGAGCAGGCGCCAGGACTGTTCGAGCAGCGCAGGTTCGCCTCCGTGGCCGAGCAGACCCAGGTGCTGAACACCCTGTCCGCCAAGGGAATCGACACCACCGACCGAGAGACCGAAGGCTGGCTCTACGCCGGCCTGTACCTATCGCGACCGTTGCCGAAGCACCACGCCGACACCGAGGACCAGCATTGACCGAACGCACCTTCGCCGCCGACGACACCCTGCCCCGGGTACCCCTGCCGACGCTGGAGGACAGCTGCGCCCGATTCCTACAATGGTGCGCACCGCTGCTGACCGCCGACGAGCTCGCCACCACCGAGGCGGCGGTCGATGACCTGCTGCGCGCGGACGGCCCCGGCCGCACCCTGCACGCGGCACTGGCCGAGTACGACGCCACTCCGGGCGTCGGCAGCTGGCTGGACCTGTTCTGGCCGTCGCGCTACCTGGGCAGGCGCGATCGGATCGCGTTGAACGCCAACTTCTTCTTCCTTTTCCGCGACGACACCACCCTGGCCGCCTCGACCGCCGCCACCCAGGTGGACCGGGCAGCCGGGATCATCTCGGCCGCAGTGGATTACAAGCGCTCCCTCGACGTCGAAGCGATCCCGCCGGTCATGCAGCGCGGGCAGGCGTTGTCGATGTGGCAGAACAAATACCTGTTCTCCGAGACCCGGATTCCCGGCGAGACGCAGGACAGCGTCCGGGTGCCCTACAGCGCGGAATGGCCAGGCCCGTCGGATGCCAAGCATGTGGTGGTCTTCTTCCGCGGCAGCATGTTCCGGATGGACGTGCTCGGCCCGGACGGCGCGCCGTACTCGCTCGACGATCTGGCCGACGGGTTGCGCGAGGTGCTCAAGGCGGGCGCGCGGTCGGCCCGAACCGATTCCGCGGTAGGGCATCTCACCACCAAGGCACGCGCCGAGTGGGCGGCGAGCAGGCAGCAGCTGCTCGCCGAGCCGACCAACGCCGCGGCACTGGACACCATCGAGACCGCGCTGTTCTGTGTCTGCCTGGAGGACTTCGCCCCGCGCGACGAGCTGCACGCGTGTGACCAGCTGTTGCACGGAGACAGCGCGAACCGGTGGTTCGACAAGGCGGTGTCGTTCATCGTCTTCGGCGACGGCCAGGCGGGCATCAATGTCGAGCACTGCGGGCTGGACGGCACCACCATCCTGTCCTTCGTGGACGCGATGCTGGAGGTTCCGGCGCAGGAGCACGCCGAGCGTTCCGGGGCGCGGGCGCAGGGGTTGCCCGCGGTCGAGCCGATCGAGTTCGTGCTGGATGCGGCGCAGCGCAACGACATTGCCGCCGCCGGTGCCGCGTTCGCCCAGTACGCCGCCGACAATGCCACGCAGACGGTCTCTTTCGCCGACTTCGGCACCACCCGCGCCAAGCAGCTCGGCATCTCCCCGGATGCCTTCGCGCAGTTGAGTTATCAGCTGGCGCATCGGCGCAGCAAGGGAATCACCGGCGCCACTTACGAATCCATCGCCACCCGGCAGTACCGCAACGGCCGCACCGAGGCCATGCGGGTGATCACGCCGGAGATGATCGCGTTCGTGGACGCCGTGCAGGATCCCGCGGTCGACCAACCGGCCAAGCTCGCCGCCGCACGCACCGCGGCCGCCGCACATGTCGCGCGCGCCAAGGAGTGCCAGGCGGGTGCCGCGCCCGAGCAGCACCTGTGGGAACTGCAGTGGATCCAACGCCGTCGCGGCGCGGAACTCGGTGTCGCCGAGCCGATTCCGCTCTACGACAGCCCCGGCTGGGTGATCATGCGCGACGACTACCTGAGCACCAGCTCGGCACCGTCGGTCAACATCAGCTACTTCGGTTTCGGCTCCACCAGCCCTCGCTGCATCGGCGTCGCCTACGTCCTGCTGCCGGACCGCTGGAATCTGTACCTGGCCACGCCGACCACGGTCGCGGATCAGATGCACGCCTTCGCCGATCACCTGCGCACCGCGGTGGCCGACCTGGAGACCTTGCTCAGCGAGAGCTGACCAGTCGAAAACGCTGCCGCCGCCTCGTCATTCGCCGAGGCGGCGGCAGTGTTTCCGGCTTCGTCAGACGTTGTCGACCTGTTGGCGTGCCACGCGTCTGAGCGCGGCATCGGCCTCCTCGGCGATCTTGCTCAACACCTCGGCGGCGTAGTCGATCGAGCTGATCAGATCGACGGCCTCGCCCGCCCAGACCGCGAGCGCCGCCGGGTCGCCGTTGTCGACGGCGGTGACGTAATCCTGTTGTGCCGCAACGTCGGTGCGCAGTTCGTCTTCGCGGTCCTGCCAGCCGTCGAAGAAGTCGTTGCGCAGCATGCGTGCGGTGTATCTGCTCGGCCACGGGGACTGCCTGGCGATGTCGTACACCCGGTTGCGCGAGGTGTCGTCGCCCGTCGCGGCCACGATCGCCTTCGCCTCCTCCGGTGCGAGCACTGCCTCGTGCGTCGCCTCGAAACGGGTGCCGATCAGCGCACCGGCAGCGCCGAGCGTCAGCGCGGCGGCCAGCCCGCGGCCGTCCGCGATCCCGCCCGCAGCGAGCACCGGCGTCGGATGCACGAGATCGACGACCGCGGGCACGATCGTCAGGGTCGAGCGCCCGCCACCGTGACCGCCCGCCTCGCCACCCTGCGCGATGATGACGTCCGCGCCGACATCGCGCGCCCGCCGCGCCTCGTCCAGATCGGTCACCTGGACCAGTACCTTCGCGCCCGCCTCGCGCACGGCCGCGACGAACGGGCTCGGGTCCCCGAACGACAGCGCCACCGCGCTCGGCCGATATTCGTCGAGCACCCAGCGCAGCGTGTCGAAGTCAACAGCCCAAGACAAGAATCCGACGCCCCAAGGTGCATGCGCTTTCTCGCTGGCGATGGCCAGCTGCGGTTCCAGCCATTCTCGGTTCCCGCCACCGGCACCGATCAACCCCAACCCACCGGCATTCGAGACCGCCGCGGTCAGTTCACCGCCCGACACCCCGCCCATCGGGGCCAGCACGATCGGGTGACGCAGGGCGAACAACTCGGTCAGCGCTGTCTGAAACGGCATGGCACCATCATGCCCACCACCGCGCTCGCCGAAAGCCGGGATGGGCCGGAGCAACGGTCCCGCACACCGGTCTGAAACAATGGCTCATCGTGAAGAACTTCGAAACCCTGTTCGCCGAGCTGCAGGATCGTGCGGTTACCCGCCCCGAGGGGTCCGGAACCGTTGCCGCGCTGGACGCGGGCGTGCATAGCCAGGGTAAGAAGGTGCTCGAGGAGGCAGGCGAGGTCTGGCTGGCCGCCGAGCACGAGAGCGACGAGTCGCTCGCCGAGGAGATCTCGCAGCTGCTGTACTGGGTGCAGGTGTTGATGGTTGGTCGTGGATTGAAGCTCGAAGACGTGTACCGACATCTGTGATGGCCGCGTCTTACTCCGTAGTTTCTGCTCCCGAAAGGACCCCATCCCATGCTGCGCGTCGCAGTCCCCAATAAAGGCGCCCTGTCCGAAGCCGCCACAGCCATCCTGGTCGAGGCCGGCTATCGCAGGCGCACCGATTCGCGCGACCTGACCGTGCTCGACCCGGCCAACCAGGTCGAATTCTTCTTCCTGCGGCCCAAGGACATCGCCATCTATGTCGGGTCCGGCGAACTCGACCTCGGCATCACCGGCCGCGACCTCGCGCTCGATTCCGGCGCGCCGGTCAGCGAACGCCTCGGCCTCGGCTTCGGCCGCTCCAGTTTCCGCTATGCCGCGCCGGCCGGTCAGGCCTGGACGGTCGAGGACCTCTACGACAAGCGGATCGCCACCTCCTACCCGAACCTGGTGCTCAGCGATCTGCAGCGGCGCGGCATCCAGGCCGAGGTGATCCGCCTCGACGGCGCGGTGGAGATCTCCATCCAGCTCGGCGTCGCGGACGCCATCGCGGACGTGGTCGGCTCGGGCCGCACGCTGCGTCAGCACAACCTGGTCGCGTTCGGTGAGTCGCTGTGCGACTCGGAGGGCGTGCTGATCGAACGCACCGGCTCCGATCAGCAGGAGCGTGCGCGCAATCAGCTCATCGCGCGCGTGCAGGGCGTGGTGTTCGGTCAGCAATACATCATGCTCGATTACGACTGCCCGAAGGAGCTGCTCGAGGCGGCGGTCAAGATCACGCCGGGCCTGGAGTCGCCGACGGTGTCGCCGCTGGCCGACGACGGCTGGGTGGCGATCCGCGCGATGGTGCCGCGCAAGCAGGGCAACGAGGTGATGGACCAGCTCGCCGAGCTCGGCGCCAAGGCCATCCTGGCCTTCGACATCCGCTCCTGCCGCGCCTTCTGAGTCGGATTATCGCCGTCTGTTTTGTCTTATATGCGTGAATAATTCACGCTGAACGCAACCGGTGTGCCTGGTGACCGGGTGTTGTTACCGTGCGGCCTCTCGATGAGGAACGCAAGGAGCACACCCGTGTCACAGACATCGCCCGACGAACGGTCGGGGAGCACATTCGCCTGGAGTGAGGACTGGCTGGCGGCGGTCGCCGGGCTGGCGCTGATCGCGCTGGTCCTGGTCGGCGCGATTCCGGATTGGCTGGTGCCGTGATGTCGGATACCGAAGCGCGCGAAGGTAATCCGCCGGAGGATGCGGCCGGAAACGTTGCCACCGAAACCGGTACGGACGCCGACACTTCCGATCAGGTGAAGTCGGAAACGGCGGCACTACAGGCGGTCTCGCGGCCGACGGTGGGCGCGATCGTGGCCGGCATCGCGGTCGTCGTCGCGCTCGGCGCGCTGACCCGTTTCTTCGACACGCACGTCCCGCAGTGGGCGGCGGACACGCCGTTCAAACGGGTCGCCAAGTCGATCGAGTTCCCGGTGTACGCCATCGCGATCGGGTTGCTGGGTAATGTCATCCTGTCCAAACTTGCTCTGCGCGACCGGCTTTCGGCCGGGTTCCGCACCGAGTTCTTCATCAAGACCGGCGTGGTGCTGCTCGGCGCCTCGATCAATCTGAAGATCCTGGTGACCGCGGCGGGTCCGTCGATCCTGCAGGCGCTGCTGTTGATCACCGCGGTGTTCGGGTTCACCTGGTGGCTGGGCGGGCGGCTCGGGCTCGACGACAAGCTGCGCGCCCTGCTGTCCTCGGCGGTGTCCATCTGCGGCGTCAGCGCGGCCATCGCGGCGGCCGGCGCGGTGCAGGCCAAGCGCGAGCAGATCGCCTACGCGGCCTCGCTGGTGATCATCTTCGCGCTGCCGTCGATCTTCGTGCTGCCCTGGCTCGCCGACGTTTTCGGGCTGTCCGACGCGGTCGCCGGCGCCTGGATCGGCGGCAACATCGACACCACGGCGGCGGTCGCGGCGTCGGGCGCCATCGCGGGGGAGAAGGCGCTGCAGATCGCCACCATCGTGAAGACCACGCAGAACGCGCTGATCGGCATCGTCGCGATCGCGTTGACGGCGTACTTCACCCTGAAGGTGGAACGCACCGCTGGTTCGGTCCGGCCCTCGGCGCGGCAGTTCTGGGAGCGGTTCCCCAAGTTCGTGCTCGGCTTCGTCGCCGCGTCCGTCATCGGCACGCTCTACCTGCAGTCCGCCGACAAGAAGTCCGGTGCCGCACACATTCTCATCATCAACGACCTGCGCACCTGGTTCCTGATCTTCGCGTTCGTCTCCATCGGGCTGGAGTTCTCACTGCGCGGCCTGCGCGAAGCCGGGTGGCGGCCGATCGTCGTCTTCGGCTCCGCGGTAGTGGTCAACCTGGCTGTCGGACTGGGCCTTTCCGTCCTGCTGTTCCACAACTTCACCCTCTGAGCGCAGTGCTCGCATTGCCGCCGCGCGCGTTGTAATCTGCTGCGCACGGAATTGTTGGCGATTCCGTGCGCGGCACGAGGAGTTGTGCGCGCGGCGGTGAGGCTCGGCGGCGTATTCCGCGAGTCTTCACGAAAACTTCATGGTGTGTCGGCGACACTGTGCGATGTGTCGGGCGATATACACACGGAGAACGTCGGGGCGCCACCACGGGCCCCCGCACGAACGCAGGGAAGGACGTCGATGACGACGGAGGCCGAACAGGGCAGCCGATGGCTGCGCATTCGGAACGTACTGATCGTGGTCGGTGATGTGGTGGGGGTTGTGGTGCTGATCGTCGCGGTGGCGATCATCGGATCCCATGGCACGTCATTGAATTTCATCCTGGGGGCCGGTCGATAGGGCTCGGTCAGTCCGCGACCGCGTCCGCCAGGGTCTCGTCCGGCGACTCGCCGGTCCCGCCGACCGGCCAGCCCGGGTAAGGCGGTGGCGTGCCACCGAATTCGGGGCAGAGCGGTTTGTAGTCGCAATAGGAGCAGAGCCAACTGGTGTTCGGCTGGAAGTCGCCGGTGCGACCCGCCTCCAGGATGGCCGCCCACAGCGCGGACAGTGTGCGTTCGAAGCGGAGCAGTTCCTCCTCGTCGGGGGCGTAGGTGAGGATCTGCTCGTCGGCCAGGTAGATCAACCGCAGCTGGGCGGGCACGATGCCGCGGGTGCGCAGCACCACCAGCGCGTAGAACTTCAGCTGGAACAGCGCCCTGGTCTCCTGGGTGGGTCCGGGGGCGCGGCCGGTCTTGTAATCGACCACGCGCAACTGTCCGGTCGGCGCGACATCGATCCGATCGACGAAGCCGCGCAACAGAACTCCGTCGTCGAGCTCGACCTCCACCCGCGCCTCGCGCGACTCCGGATCGAAGCGCGTCGGATCCTCCAGCCGGTAGTACGCCTGCACCAGCGCGCGCACCTCGCCGAGGAAACCGTCCAGCTCGGCCTCGGTGATCAGCTCGGTCACCTCGGGCCACTCGGCCGCCATCCGTGCCCACACTGGCACGATCAGGCTCTGTGCCCGCTGCGGCTCCCGCTGCACCGCGGGCAGCCCGTACAGGTCCTCCAGCACCGCGTGCACCACCGTGCCGCGCAGCGCGTTGCGATTCGGCGGCTCGGGAATCCGATCGATCGCCCGTAACCGGTACTTCAGCGGACACTGCTTGAAATCCATTGCCCGCGAAGGCGACAGCGCCGGGCGCGACCGGCTCGCCGCCGCACCGGCATCGGACGCCTGCGCGCCGTCGGTAGGGGGCGTGGACACGGGCGAGCTCATACCTGGCAGGCTATCCGGCGGCACCGACACGCCGGTGCTCGACTTATTCAGGGCACTGCTCTGCCAGCGAACGGAGATACATGACGGCCAGACGGACCGGGCCATTCACCCTCGGTGACCGGGTGCAGCTGACCGATGCCAAGGGGCGCCTGTACACGGTGGTCTTGGAGGAGGGCAAGGAGTTCCACACCCATCGGGGCGGGATCAAGCACGACAGCTTGATCGGCGCCGACGAGGGCACCGTGGTCAACTCCACCAACGGCACACCGTATCTGGCCCTGCGCCCGTTGCTGGTCGACTACGTGCTGTCGATGCCGCGCGGTGCGGCCGTGATCTACCCGAAAGATGCGGCGCAGATCGTGCACGAGGGCGACATGTTCCCCGGCGCGCGGGTATTGGAGGCCGGCGCGGGCTCCGGCGCGCTGACGTGTTCGCTGTTGCGTGCCGTCGGGCCGCAGGGCGAGGTGGTCTCGTACGAAATCCGCCAGGATCACGCCGATCACGCGATCCGCAACGTCGAAACCTTCTACGGCGAACGTCCGGCTAACTGGTCGCTGACCGTCGGGGACGTAGCCGATTACGCGGGCGAACCGGTCGATCGCGCCGTGCTGGACATGCTCGCGCCGTGGGACGCGCTACCCGCGGTGGCCAAGGCGCTGGTCCCCGGCGGCGTGCTGATCATCTACGTGGCAACCGTCACCCAGTTGTCCAAGGTGGTGGAGGCGCTGCGCGAACAGGAGTGCTGGACCGAACCGCGCTCCTGGGAATCGATCGTGCGCGGCTGGCACGTGGTCGGCCTCGCGGTGCGCCCCGAGCACCGTATGCAGGGCCATACGGCGTTCCTGGTGAGCGCGCGCAGGCTCGCCGAGGGCACGGTGACCCCCAAGCCGCAGCGCAGGCCCTCGAAGGGCTGACGCGCCGCCTGAACGCGGCCGAGGGTGTCCGCACACCACCCTCGGCCGGCGTCGCGGATCAGGCAGGGACGCAGGGCGCCTGCGCGAAGCCGAGCAGCAGGCAGCCGCTGGCGTCCGACAGCTTCCAGGTGCCGCCGACGTTCTCCCAGCTGATCGGCACCGCGGGGGCGGCGCCGTGCGGCGAGTTGATGGTCACCTGCGCGTTCGCGGTGGTGCCTTGCGTTGTGACATCCGCCACTGCGAAGGTCAGTGCGTAACCGGCCAGGCCCTTGTTCATCTGATCGATGTTCGCCGTGCGCTTTTCGCCGTCGACGATCAGCTTGGCCTTGTCCGCCGTGGGTACCGCCGGATCGGACAGTTTGACCAGAACCGCCTGCAGCGTCTCCGGGGTCGGTGCGCCCGCGGCAGCGGCAGGCGCGGTGCTGGTCGAGGCCACTGTGCTGGAGGAAGAGACCTTGGCATCGGATTTGTTGTCATCGGAACTACAGCCGACCAGCCCGGCGGTAACGGCGAGGGCGGCGGCAGCGGTAGCAAGAGAAACGCGGAGGGTTCTGGCGGGAAGGAGCATATTCAGCAACCTTTCGGCTCGGTCGGCGAGCGGGCTCACCGAGTGCGGGTTAGGGCAGGCTAACATGGTCATCCGGCGGTCGATCGCAGCCCAGATGTGATCACGACGAAACCATGTCGGAAAGCGAGAACGGTTCGCGCCCGGTAGCGTTGATAGACCGGGACTGGGAGGAGCAGCACATGAGCCCCATCGAGAATTCGGATTCGGCGGCCTGGAGAGAGCTCGAGGCGGTACGCGCCGAAGCGGCTGCACTCCGCAGGCAACTCGCCGATTCGCCGGATCGTGCACGGGAATTGGAAGCCCGCATCGATTCGCTGACGATTCGCAACACCAAGCTGATGGACACACTCAAGGAAGCGCGCCAGCAGCTCGTCGCCTTGCGTGAGGAAGTCGATCGGCTCGGTCAGCCGCCGAGCGGATACGGGATCCTGATCGGCGTGTACGACGATCAGACCGTCGACGTGTTCACCTCGGGTCGCAAGATGAGATTGACGTGTTCACCGAACATCGAGACCTCGACCCTCGAATACGGTCAAACCGTCCGGCTCAACGAGGCACTCACGGTCGTCGAGGCCGGAGTGTTCGACGCGATCGGCGAGATCGGCACCCTGCGGGAGATCCTCGATGACGGCCGTCGTGCCCTCGTCGTCGGTCATGCCGACGAGGAACGCGTGGTCTGGCTGGCGGGTCCGCTGGCCAAGGTCGCCGAGTACGACGACATGGACGACCCGGACTCCCCGATTCGTAAACTGCGCCCTGGTGATTCGCTGCTGGTGGACACCAAGGCCGGATTCGCGTTCGAGCGCATTCCCAAGGCCGAGGTCGAAGACCTTGTGCTGGAAGAGGTTCCGGACGTCGACTACACCGACATCGGCGGTCTCGGTCGGCAGATCGAGCAGATCCGGGACGCGGTGGAGCTGCCCTTCCTGCACAAGGACCTGTTCCGCGAGTACGCGCTGCGCCCGCCCAAGGGCGTGCTGCTCTACGGTCCGCCCGGCTGCGGTAAGACGCTCATCGCCAAGGCGGTGGCCAACTCGCTGGCCAAGAAGATCGCCGAGGCGCGCGGTGAGGATGCCAAGGAAGCCAAGTCGTTCTTCCTGAACATCAAGGGCCCCGAACTGCTCAACAAGTTCGTGGGTGAGACCGAGCGCCACATTCGGATCATCTTCCAGCGGGCCCGCGAGAAGGCGTCCGAAGGTACGCCGGTGATCGTGTTCTTCGACGAGATGGATTCCATCTTCCGCACCCGTGGTTCGGGCGTGTCCTCCGATGTGGAGACCACGGTCGTGCCGCAGCTGCTGTCGGAGATCGACGGCGTCGAGGGCCTCGAGAACGTCATCGTGATCGGTGCCTCCAACCGCGAGGACATGATCGACCCCGCGATCCTGCGGCCCGGCCGCCTGGACGTGAAGATCAAGATCGAGCGGCCGGATGCCGAATCGGCACAGGACATCTTCTCCAAGTACCTCACGGAGACGCTGCCGCTGCACGCCGACGATCTCGCCGAGTTCGGCGGTGACAAGCTGGCCTGCGTCCAGGCGATGATCGAACGGGTCGTCGACCGGATGTACGCCGAGAGCGAGGACAACCGCTTCCTGGAGGTCACCTACGCCAACGGTGACAAGGAAGTCCTGTACTTCAAGGACTTCAACTCCGGCGCCATGATCCAGAACATCGTGGACCGCTCCAAGAAGTACGCCATCAAGTCCGTCCTCGACACCGGCAACCCCGGCCTGCGCCTGCAGCATCTCTACGATTCGATCCAGGACGAGTTCTCCGAAAACGAGGACCTGCCCAACACCACGAATCCCGATGACTGGGCCCGCATCTCGGGCAAGAAGGGCGAGCGGATCGTCTACATCCGGACGCTCGTCACCGGCAAGAACGCCAGCGCGAGCAGGGCGATCGACACCGAGTCCAGCACGGGTCAGTACCTGTAGGTTTCAGTACGAAAAGGCCGCGCTTCCGCTGGGAGCGCGGCTTTTTCGTGTGGTCGGTGGCCGGGGCGCGGCAGACTCGGACGCATGACCAGTGAGATTGAGCAGTCGGCCGTTGTCGAGACCGGTGCGGGGAAGATACGTGGTGTTGTCGAAGGGGCGGTGACGGCCTATCGGGGTATTCCTTATGCGCAGGCGGCGCGGTTCGGTAAGCCGGAGCCGAGTGCGCCGTGGACCGGCGTTCTGGAGGCAACCGAATTCGGTCCGGCGGCACCGCAATTGGCGTCTCGGCTGGCTCGGGTGATGGGGGACTTCGAGATTCCGCAGGGGGAGGATTGTCTGTCGCTGAATGTGTGGGCGCCGCCGGGGGCTGGGCATCCGGTGCTGGTGTTTCTGCACGGCGGTGGATTCTCCAGTGGCGCAGGAAGTCTCGGGTGGTACAGCGGGGCGGAGTTCGCTGCGCTGGGGGACGTCGTGGTAGTGACCGTGAACTATCGCCTCGGCGTGTTCGGGTATCTGCGGCTGCCCGGCGTGAGTGACGGCAACTTGGGGCTGCTCGATCAGATCGCCGCGCTCACCTGGGTGCGGGAGAATATCGCGGCGTTCGGCGGTGACCCTGATCGAGTGACCGCGGCCGGGCAGTCGGCGGGTGCGATATCGCTGGTGGCGATGCTGTCGGGCGAGCAGGGGAGTGGGCTGTTCCAGCAGGCCGTGCTGCAGAGCACGCCGCTCAGCATGCTGCCTGATACGCCGGACGCGGCGGCGCGGACCGGCGAGAAGTTGTTGCAGGAGTTGGGCATCGAGGCCGGACAGCTCGGGGCGGTGCCGGTGGCCGAGTTGCTGGCCGCGCAGTCCGCGGTCGCGAGTCGAGCGCCGTCCCGGATCATCCCGCCGTTCCAGTTGACGGGTGACGGGACGTTGGTCGATGCCGACCCGGCGGGCGCGGTGGGGCGGCGCAGCACCATGCCGATGCTGCTGGGTACGACCAGGGACGAGGCGGCCGCGTTCTTCTCCGACGATTGGAACGCTGTGGAACAGGCGACCGAGCAGGGGTTCGGCGAGCCGACCCGGCGGCTGGGTGCGGTGCTCAGCGAACGCGGGGTCGCGCCGTGGCTGTTCCGGTTCGATTGGCAGCCGGAAGGCAGTCCGTTCGGTGCGTGCCACTGCCTGGAGCTGCCGTTCTTGCTCGGCGCTGCGGACGCCTGGCGGGACGCGCCGATGCTGCAAGGTGAGCGTCCGCAGCGGCTGGTAGACGAGATGCGCCGCAGCTGGATCGGTTTCGTCCGGGATGGGGATCCGGGGTGGGAGCGCGGCAGCACCCGGCACTTCACTGGCTGATCGTGCTAATATTTGGCCGTGTGGTCAGAAAGTAGTCCAGACGGCCAGCAAAGGTCGTTCATCGAAGAGGCGCGGCGGCGGCAGATCATCGCGTCCGCGGTCGAGGTGATCTCCGAGGTCGGGTACGGCAATGCGTCGCTGGCGCGGATCGCCAAGCATGCCGGGATCTCCAAGGGGGTCATCTCCTACCACTTCGCCGGCAAAGACGATCTGATGACACAACTGGTCGTTCAGTTGTACATCTCGGGTGCCGAGCACATCGGGCCGAAGGTCGCCGCGGCGATCGGGCCGCGAAACATGTTGCTGGCCTACATCGAATCGAATCTCGCGTTCATCGCCGCGAACACGAACTACGTCGCGGCGCTGACCGATGTGGTGCTGAACCTGCGCGATACGGACGGCAGGCCGAAGTTCGCCTCGGCCGACGGGGAGCGGGAAATCATTGTGCCGCTGGTCGACATCATGCAGGAAGGCCAGCGCGCCGGGGACTTCGGCGAGTTCGACCCGTTAGTGATGGCGAAGTCGATCCGCGATGCGATCGACGGCGCGGCCGGGCGGGCGATCAGGGAACCGGATTTTGACATGGACGGGTACACGGCACACATGTGCCGGTTGTTCGATTTGGCTACGCGAAAAGCGGGGGAAGATGACTGACGTTGCGACAACCCAAGTGCGGCAATCGGATACGACCGACGAGCAGCCGCCCTTCGCGCTCGCTGGAGTAGGTGCCATCGCGATCGTCTCGGCGATCGCCTTGCTTGCTTCGGCGGGCCGCTACGGATTCTTCGGTGACGAGCTGTATTTCATCTCCGCGGGTCGCAGGCTCGCGGTCAGTTACGCCGATCAGGGTCCGCTGCTGCCCGCGATCGCCCGGCTGATGGATATCATCGCGCCGGAATCCATGGTGGCACAGCGTATTCCAGCGATGCTGGTCACGGTGGCCGCAGTGCTGATCAGCGCGCAGATCGCCAGGGAATTCGGCGGATCACGCAACGCCCAACTGCTGACGGCAACCGCTTACGCCACTTCACCTTTCCTGCTGGTGCAGGGAACTCAATTGGCCACCAACACCGTCGACACCGCGCTGTGGGTGTTGATCAGCTGGCTGCTCATCCGCTGGGTACGCACCCGGCACGACTCGCTGCTGCTCTGGGCGTCGCTGGCCACCGCCGTGGACATGCAGGTCAAATGGTTGATCCCGTTCTTCTGGATCGCCATCGCGATCGGCGTAGCGTTGTACGGCCCGCGTGACCTGTTCCGCCGTCCCGCACTGTGGTTGGGCGCGGGCCTGGTCGTCGTCTTCACGCTGCCGAGCCTGATCTGGCAGGCCGCGCACGACTGGCCGCAGCTGCGGCTCAGCGCCGTTGTCGCTGCGGAACAGGCCACCATCGGCGGCCGCTACAGCTGGCTGCCGCTGGCCATCGCCTCCGCCGGACTGCTCGGCGGCCTACTGCTGATCTACGGCATCGTGGCCCTGTTCCGCTGGGAACCGTTGCGCCAGTATCGATTCCTCGCCATGCTCCCATTGTCGCTCACCGTCGTCTTCATCGTCACCGACGGCAGACCGTATTACGCGGCAGGCTGCTTCGCCGCGATCTTCGCCGCGGGCGCGGTGCGCTGGACCGCGAAAGCCAGCCGTCCGCGCACCATTACCACCATTACGGTGATCGTCTTATCCGTTGTGCTAGTGGCGATTTCGATGCCCTGGCAGCCGGAGTCCGCGATCAAGCCCGCGAAGAGCCAGGCCCAGGCAGGCCTGTCGATCAGCGTCTACGGCCGATTCGGCTGGCCCGAACTCGCCGCAGCCGCGGCAACCGCCTATCAATCCCTCCCCGAAGCGGACCGCGCGAACGTCGCCATCATCACCGACTCCTACTGGCAGGCAAGCGCACTCGACATCTACGGCACCAACCTCCCCGCCATCTACAGCCCCAACCGCGGCTACGGCTATTTCGGCACCCCACCCGACTCCGCAACCACCATCCTCTGGATAGGCAACAAGGAATCCGACATCAGCCCCCTGTTCGCCTCCGTAACCCCCATCGGCCGCGCCGACGCCCCCCTCGGCTTCCCCGGCTCCACCCGCGACGTCACCATCTGGCGCTGCGACCACCCCCACGCCCCCTGGTCGCAGACTTGGCCGAGCCTGCTGAACCTGTGAACGAGCGTCAGTCAGGCGGAGTCGCGAGCATGGGCTCGTGCCGCAGGGTTCGGTAGGGCGATCTGGTTACCCAACCTTAAGGGCATAAGGTTTGGTAACGATGTCCCTTACCAAACCTTATCGCCTTAAAGTTTGCTAACGTAAGAGCGTGGTGAACGATCCGGCGGTTCCCCGGTGGCCCGCGGTCGCATACGAAGAGCGGCCGTGGGCGGTTCGTGATGCCTACGCGTCTCGGTCTCAGCTGCGCAAACATACGGGTCCCTACGCGGCGGCAGTGCTTCCGGCGATTGCGGACGCGGTCGTAGACCTGCCGGCGGGCTTGCTGGCCGAGGCGGAAGAGGCGGCCAATCAACTCGCGCGATTCGACGCTCATGTTTCCGCTGCGCTGGGTGCGGACTGCGAACTCGGACCGATGAGCGCCGTGCTGCTGCGTACGGAGAGTGCCGCATCGTCGCAGATCGAGAACCTGACCGTCGGGGCCCGGCAACTCGCGCTCGCCGAACTGGGCAAGCACACGAACCGCAATGCGCGAATCGTCACCGCGAACGTTCGAGCGATGGAAGCGGCGGTCGAGCTGAGCCGTACGGTCGATGCCGAGACGCTGCTGACCATGCATCGGGCGCTGCTCGAATCATCCAACTCGGACCATGCCGGGCGATGGCGGACCGAGCAAGTATGGATCGGCGGCAGCAATATCGGTCCGCATGTCGCCGATTTCGTTCCGCCGCATCACGAGCGCGTGCCGGACGCGATCGCCGACCTGGTGGGTTTCGTGCGTCGTGACGACATCCCGCTGGTCGTCCACATCGCCCTGGCGCACGCGCAATTCGAGACGATTCATCCGTTCACCGACGGAAACGGTCGCACCGGACGGGCGCTGGTGCATGCGATACTGCGTGGCAAGGGGCTGACTCGGCATGTGACCGTGCCTATTTCGGCCGGGCTGCTGGTCGATACGGCGGCCTACTTCGAGGCGTTGAACCGGTACCGAGCGGGCGATCCGGCACCGATCGTCCGTCAGTTCATCGACGCGGTGTTCTTCGCCATAGGCAGCGGAACCGCTCTCGTGGAGCAGCTGAGTTCGATTCGCGCGGAGTATCGCGAGAAGACCACTGCCCGTAGCGATTCGATCGCCTGGCGGGTGATCGATGTGCTCGTCGCGCAACCGGTGATCGACAACGCCTATCTCACTCGGATCTTTCAGGTCAGCGACGTCGCGGCCCAGCGGGCGATAGATCGTTTGGTCGAATTCGGTGTGCTCCACGAGGTTTCCCAGCGATCACGCAACCGGGTGTGGCAGGCCGACTTCATCCTCGCCGCCTTGGACGATTTCGCCGCCGGAATCCGTCGGGTGCGTGGCTGAGGCGAAAACGGGTGGCGGTGAGGTGGTGGCTTTGACACCCTTCGAGCATGGTCGATAGGGCATTCAGTGAGGCGCGGTTGGCCGCGGTGTATGACCGGTTCAATCCGTGGGAAGGGCGGGGGGACTTCGGGTTTTATCTGCCGTTGATCATGGATGCTCGGTCGGTGCTCGATATCGGTTGTGGGACTGGGGAATTGCTGCGTCGGGCTCGGGGAGCGGGGCATCGGGGGCGGTTGTGTGGGGTGGATCCGGCGGTGGGGATGCTGGAAGTCGCACGGGCGCAAGGGGATATCGAGTGGGTGCTGGGGGATGCGGGTGCGGTGCGGGGGTGGGTGGGGCAGTTCGAGGTGGTGGTGATGACTGGGCATGCGTTTCAGGTGTTGGTGGGGGATGACGAGTTGCGGGATACGTTGGCGGTTATTGCGGGGGTGTTGACCGACGACGGAAGGTTCGCGTTCGAGACGCGCAATCCGCTTGTGCGGGAATGGGAGACGTGGGATCGGCGGTATTCCGATGTGGTGTCGGATGCGGAGGGGGCAGTGGTGCACTGTGTGTGTCGGGTTGCTGAGCCGGTCGAGGGGGATCTGGTGTCGTTCACGCACACCTTCACCTGTGATCGGTGGGATCAGCCCGAGGTCAGTCACAGCACACTGCGGTTTCTCGATCAGGATGGATTGGCCGCGTTCTTGTCCGAGGCAGGGTTGGTCGTCGCGGAGCAGTTCGGGGATTGGGATCGCAGCCCGGTGACGGCGACCAGTCCGGAGATCATCACCGTCGCCCGGCGAGGTGCGTGAAGGCGACGACGCGCCGGTGTCCGATTCGTTCAAGACCGACCGCGTCGGTGCGGGTTGACTGGGAGCTACATCAAGTCGACCTCGAGCGGAGGAATGCGAGCATGAAAAGTCCATGTCAACGCGGTCACCCTGGGCGTGCGTGATCTCGAACGCGCACTCCGCTTCTATCGGGACGGACTCGGGCTCTCCTCGCCGGGCATCATCGGCACCGAATATGTCGCCGACGGCGACACTCCGGGCGGATCGGCGGCGATGTTCACCCTGGACAACGGCCTGACACTGTCGCTCTACTCGCGCACCGACCTCGCCAAAGACGCCGCGCTCCCGGTCGATCGCGTCGCCGGTTCCCCGATGAGTCTCGGTTTCTTCGTCGACGCCCGCGAAGACGTGGATCGCATCCTCGACCAAGCTCAACAGGCCGGTGGCACCATCGTTCGTCCGCCTCTCGAACGTCCCTGGGGCATCTACTCCGGCTACTTCACCGACCCCGACGACCACCTCTGGGAAGCTGTCTACTTCCTGAACGGCCAGCCTAGCAACTGATTTCGCGCCCGCCGACTGCACGCATTCATGGGACCTTTGCTGGTGGATCTTGATAGCATCTGCTCGACAGAGGCGTTCGAACAGCACGCGTCGAGTGTCCGGTAGCGCCTCTCCTGGGAGGTGTGTCAGCTTGTCTGGTCACGGAATGGGCATCGGTCGCTTGCTCACCGCGGTGTTGTGCGTGGGGGTGTTGGTCGGCGGGTGTACCTCGAGCTCCGATACGAATAAGGCGTCGAGTACGCAGACACCGGCGCCGGGGCAGGCGGGGACCTGGCCGCCGACCCAGGGGCGGGGGAAGTGCGAGGTCGATAAACAGACCGATGTGCCCGCGGCCATGCGGGACGGGACGATCCTGCGGGCGGATGTGTACCGCCCCAAGACCACTGATCAGGTCCCCGTCATCCTGATGCGCACGCAATACGGGAAAACCGCTGCGCAGATCCAACCTTCGCGTTATCAGACCCCGGACTGGTTCGCCTCGCAGTGCTATCTGGTTGTGATTCAAGACATCCGGGGCCTCGGCAAGTCGGACGGCGTCTTCACCGAGTTCGACAACGACATGCGCGACGGCTACGACAGCGTCGAGTGGGCGGCCCAATTGCCCGGCACGAACGGCAAAGTGGGCATGTACGGCTCGTCCTACATCGGCGCGACCCAGTGGCTCGCCGCGGTCGAGACCCCGCCGCATCTGGCCGCCATCGTCCCGGCCAACACCGCGTCCGACTACTACGATGGCTGGACCTACGAGGGCGGCCAGTTCCGGCTCGGTTTCGTCGAGCCGTGGGCGATGGGCACGATCGGGCTGGAAGCGGCCGAACAGCGCCACGACACCGCCGCGGTGAACCAGATCCAAGCCGCCATGCAGAACGCCACCCAGTGGATGAATTTCCGTCCGTACAAAGACTTTCCGCCGATGCAGCCGGGCAATCCGGCGGTCGCGCCGTGGTACTTCGACTGGATTCACAACTCGACCTACAACGTCTCGTGGAAGAACCGGAGCATCCGCGAGCGCTACCAGAACGTGAAGGTGCCGGTGCTCGACATGGAGGGCTGGTACGACGCGTTCCTGTCCGGCGGCATCGAGAACTTCACCGGCATGGTCGACAAGGGCGGCACGCCGGACGCGCGGCAGAATCAGCGACTGGTGATCGGCCCGTGGGACCACCTCGGCTGGGGCCGGCCGACCTCGACCATCGCGCCCCGGCTCGACCAGCTCGGACCGGTCGGCAACAGCCCGGTCAACGAGTTGATGCTGGCCTGGTACGACCACTTCCTCAAGGGCGTGGACAACGGCGTCGCGGGCACACCGCGGGTCGACTATTACGTGATGGGAGCGAACAGGTGGAAGTCGGCCCCGAGCTGGCCGCTGCCGCAAACCCAATGGGAGACTTACTATTTCAACGGCGGCGGCACGAACAGCACTGCGGGGCGCACCGGTAAATTGGTCGAGCAGGCACCGACCGGACCGGCCGACGCCGACCACTATCTCTACGACCCGACCGACCCGGCGCCGAGCGTCGGCGGCCATTCCTGCTGCGGCGTCGGCACCGGTCCGCAGGGACCGTTCGATCAGGCCGCCGTCGAACAACGTTCGGACGTACTGACTTACGACACCGAACCGCTCAGCGCCGACACCGAACTCACCGGCCCGACCACGGTGAAACTCTGGGCCTCCTCGACCGCACCGGACACCGACTTCGTCGCCCGCCTGGAAGTGCTTGCGCCGGACGGCTCTTCGGTGAACCTCAACAACGGCATCATCCGCGCCGCATTCCGTGACTCGCTCACCAACCCCACACCTATCGTGCCCGGCCAGCCCTACCAGTTCACCATCAAGATCTGGCCGACCAGCTACCAGTTCAAAGCGGGCGATCGCATTCGAATCTCGGTGTCCAGCAGCGACTATCCGCAGTACGCGCCGAACCCCAACACCGGCGAACCCTTCGGCGAGAGCACCCGCACCGAGCAGGCCACCCAAACCATCTACAAGGACCCCGAACACCCGTCCTCGGTCACTGTCCCCCTCATCCCCTCCGGCAACAACGGCTCGACCACGTTCGACCTCACCCCGCACAAGTAGAAACGACAATGGCGGCGTCGAGGACGCCGCCATTGTCTCGAGGGGAGAAACTAGTTCTTGAAGGTTTCCACCTTGTTGAGGACGACGTCGTCACGCGGCGCGCCGTCCGGGCTGCCGTCCCGGGTGCCCGCGGCGGCGACGGACTGGAGCACGTCCAGGCCGCCGGTGATCCGCCCGAACGGGGTGTAGCTGGGCGGCAGCGGGCTGTCCTTGTAGACCAGGAAGAACTGGCTGCCGTTGGTGTTCGGGCCCGCGTTCGCCATCGCGACGGTGCCCGCCGGGTAGGTGGCGCCAGCGAGGTTCTCGTCGATGATCTGGTAGCCGGGGCCGCCGGTGCCGGTGGCCGTCGGGTCGCCGCACTGCAGGACGAAGATGCCGTTGGTGGTGATCCGGTGGCACTTGGTGTGGTTGAAGTACTGCTCGTTGGACAGGAACGCGAACGAGTTGACCGTCTGCGGCGCCTTCGGGTCCAGCGCGATATCGATTGCCCCGCAGGTGGTGTCGAGCTTCGCGGAGTAGGTGGCACCGGGCTCGGTGGCCGGTCCGGGAGCCGGGTAGTTGGTGCGCGCCGTCACCGCGCCGTCCGCGGGCGCAACGCACTGTGCGGCCTGCTGCTGGGTGTGCACATCGAAGGTATTCGCCGAAACACCACCGGACGCGAACGCGGCGAGCGCCGCGGCGACCGCCGCGACCCCGACCACGCGTAGCACGCCGCGCGGCACCCCGAACCGCCATCCTCGCTTGCTGTCCCCGAACTGCCGCCCCTGCACTTCGCTGCTCACCGCTAGGAATCTCCTTCGATCGGATTGCGCACCGGCTGATGCCGTGCCGAATCATTCCATCTCCCCGCCGTCAGCGGGCCGGGACCGCCTCGATCGCTGCGAATTCCACACATCTGCAGGTAAATAGGGGTCCTTCGCATAACTCACGGGTTCTTCGCCCGGCCGATAGATGTTCGTGGGCTATCGGACAAGCCGAAACGGCACTGACACCTCGATGGCAGATGTCTCTGGGCTATATGAACAACAAGCGAAAAGTGCGCTCAGGCGCGCCGAACGCGGCGGTAGGTGGGCGCGGCGACGGTGGCGGCCGCGAGTTCGGTGGCGAGCCAGTCCAGATCGTTGTCGGTGAGCACGGAGATGGTGATGCGGAGGTGGTCGGTGGGCGGGTGGTCGCCGACGATGAAGGGGCCGCCGGGCGCGGCTTTGATGCCTGCGGCGGCGAGGGAGATCATGGCGGCGTTCTCGTCGGCGACGGGGAGCCAGAGGTTGATGCCGTCGCCGCGCGGGACGGTGATGCCGCGACGGCCCAGGGCGCGGCGGAGTTCGGCTGAGCGCCTGCGGTATTCGGCGCGGGCGGTGGTGACGGCGTGAATGGCGATGTCGTCGTCGAGCATGCTCAGCAGGACGCGTTGGAGTAGTCGGCTGGTCCAGCCCGCGCCGAGCATGCGGCGTTCGATGACCGGGTCGAGGAGGTCGGCGGGGCCGCCCGCGACGGCGAGGCGGAGGTCGGCGCCGTGGGATTTGGAGTACGAGCGGATGTGGACGGTGCGGCGGGGGAGGCGGCTGCCGAGGGAACGCAGTGGGGCGGCGGCGATTCCGGCGGAGTGGTCGTCCTCGATGACGAGAGTGCCCGCGTCGAGCAGGATGTCGGACAGCTCGCGAATGCGGCGCGCGGTGAGGGAGACGCCGGTGGGGTTCTGTCCGCGCGGTTGCAGAATGAGCGCGGTGACATCGTAATCGGTGATGGCACGGGCGAGTTCGGCAGGCAGCACACCGGATTCGTCCATCCGGACGGGGATGGGCCGGGCGCCGAGACCGGCGAGCAGGTCGAGAAACGGTGGGAAACAGGGATCTTCGACCGCCACCGCGTCACCGAGCCGGACGTGCGCCGACAGCAGCCGGTCGACGGCATCCAGCGCGCCGTCGAGGACGGCGATCCGTTCCGCACGAAACGGCCAGTCGGCCCGGACTTTCGCGGCCAGCTCCGGCAACACCGCCTCACCGAGATAGTCGGCGGCGAGGTCGCTGGCTCCGTCGCGGGTGAGATCGCGCAGCGCGGCACCGAGATCGGGCAGCAGCTCGGGATCGGGTGTGCCACGGGAGAGATCGATCCGAAAAGCGCTGTAGGACGGCGGATGTAGCCGCTGATAGCGGCCGACAGCGGTAACGGGCCTGGTAGCGGCAGGCGCACCAACAAAGGTCCCCGCTCGTCCCCGCGCGACGATCGCCCCCGCCGCCGCAAGCGCCCGCCAAGCCTGATTCACCGTCGCAGGCGAAACCTTCAACTCGCGAGCAACTTCCCGAACAGTCGGCAGCCTGGCCCCCGGCGCCAACGCCCCCGACCGAATCTGCCGACTCACCGCCGCCGCAATCCCCGCCGGCGTCCGATCCCCCAACTCCGCAATGAACTGCCCCACCGCATCCCTAGTCCCCTCAACCGTCACAACCCACCCCGCTCACCCGCAGGATCTGCACTCTCTCTCGGGATCTGCACTCGCAATAGGGCCCTATTGCGAGTGCAGATCCCGAGAGAGAGTGCGGGGATGGTGCACCAGCGCGCGGTGTGCGCTCG
>NZ_JBHXAU010000036.1:0-79996 GCF_042727395.1 Nocardia sp. NPDC060255
TTTTTTATCGTCGGCAGCGTATTTTGTTTATAATAGACCGCGGTGGACGGTTATTTCGTCGGCCGACTGGGCGCTGCCCACCGTAGACTCCTACTACGGCCGGTGGGGGGTGCGCCACCGCTGGTGGGCGCACGCCGACGACACCAGAACACTACTGCTCGCCGTTGCCGACGGGCTGACGGTCCGCCGGGCACCCCACGGGCCACGACGAACCTGATCCCCATCCCCCATCTCCCCGAAAGTACTGCACGACAACGCAAACGAGCCGCTCACCGGGCGACGGTGAGCGGTTCGTCTGCTTTCTCGTTCGTTGGCTCGGCCCGTGTCAGGACCAACCGAATCGAGCACATCGACCGGAGGGAGGGAAGTTATTCCCGGCTTCATGCCGGGATCGCGACCTTGCGCGGACGTCCACGCGGGCGCTTACGGGCGATGACGACCCCCTGATCGAAGATCTCGCCACCCCAGACACCCCACGGCTCGCGCCTGTCCATGGCCGCGGTCAAGCAGCCCTTTCGGATGGGGCAGCTGGCGCACAGCGCCTTGGCCTGCTCCAACTGGTTGGGGCTCTCGGCGAACCAGAGATCGGGATCTCCGGCTCGGCAAGGCACGGACTTGTTGCCCTCCCGGGTCCGAGTGGTCGGCGCCACGGTTCCGCATGTCACGTCAGTAGTGGCCGATGGCCAATCCTGGGCGGTGAACACGTCGTTCTCCTTCAGCTCGTTTGCAGCGGTTCGTTGTGTTGTCCGCGAAACCGGGGCCAGCTGGCTGAAGGGCCGAAAAAGAATGGCCACGGTTTCGCGGTGTGCGATCCGTGGCCAGGAGGTCTGGGAGGGAAGTTCCCTACCTAGGTATTCGACATCTCTGTCGAGTCCTGATCACGATCGCTTGGTGTGCGGGACGAAGGCGCGTTGCCTGCAGATCCGCCGGCTCATAACCGGCTGCTGCGGCGACATTGACGTCTGCCGTGTCGACGACAGACGGGTGCCAGCCACCCGCACTGGGCTTGTCCAAAATGCACATCTGGGCATGCGTGCGCTCGAGTTGCGCCTGCGTGCCGAAGACTCCGATTTCGGACAGACCGATCCCCTGCAAGGCGAGGATCCCCCGGGAGGCCGACATGGGTGAATTCACCGCAACGTCGATCGCATTGAAGAATTTGATGTTCACGTCGGACTCCCTCCTAACTCGTTGTGTCTGTTTGAACTCAGCGCGCCGGGATAACCTCCCGGTGCGTAAAACCCACCATAGGCAAGTTCGCCGGGCGGTACAACCTATTTTCTACCTGCGGTTTTGGGGTCTTGCGCGCAGCCGCGAAGCAATGATCGCGAGCACGTCGCCGCCGTACTGTTCGAGCTTCTTCGCGCCGATGCCCGCGATCGCGGCCAGCGCGGCGTCGTCACCAGGGAGTTGTTCGGCGATCGCGGTCAACGTGGTGTCGGTGAACACCACGAATTCGCGCACCTGCAACGCCTGTGCCTTCTCCGCGCGCCACTCCTGCAGCGCCACCAGAAGTTCGGCATCGAGATCTGCCGGGCAACGACGACAGCGGCCAAGCATAGTCGCATAGGTGCCGATCAGTGGTTTCGCACACACTCGGCAGGTGGGACGCATGCCTTTCGCCTCGACGACCGGCGTCGCGATCCTGGACGCGGGCGAATCGTCGGGGACGAGACCGTTGAGGAATCGGGACCGGCGACGAGTGCGTCGCTTGCCCTCGCTGCGGGCCAGCGCCCAGGACAGCTGCAGATGTTCGCGCGCCCTGGTCACGCCGACGTAGAGCAGCCTGCGCTCCTCCTCGAGTTTCGCCTCGTCGCCGACCGAGCCGTCGTCGGCGAGCACGTGTGCGATCGGCAGCGTGCCGTCGGCCACGCCGACCAGGAAGACCGCGTCCCATTCCAAACCCTTGGCGGCGTGCAGCGAGGCGAGCGTGACGCCCTGCACGGTCGGTGGATGCCTGGCCTCGGTGCGGGCGGCCAGCTCGCGCAGCAGGCCCGGCAGGTCGAGCTTGTCGTCGTGGGTGACCAGTTCCTCGGTCAAGCTGACCAGCGCGACGAGCGAGGACCACTTCTCCCTGGCCTGCGCACCGACGGGTTCCTCGGTGGTCAGGCCGACCGGCGCCAGCACCGCGCGGACCAGGGTGACCAGTGTGGCACCGCTGCGTGCCTCGACGGGCAGATCGTCACGCGACGCGGCCTGCCGCAGGACCGAAACGGCCTGCCTGACCTCGGCTCGCTGGAAGAACCCCTCACCGCCGCGCACCTGGTAGGCGATGCCGCGCTCGGTGAGCGCCTGCTCATAGCTCTCGGACTGGGCGTTGATCCGGTAGAGCACGGCGATCTCAGCGGCGGGTGTGCCCGCGTCGATCAGCTTTTTGATCGACCTCGCCACCGCGGCGGCCTCGGCTGGGCCGTCGTCGTATTCGGCGAAGATCGGCTCGGGCCCGTCCGGTCGCTGGCCGATGAGCTGCAGCCTGGTCCCCGCGATGCGGCCGCGCGCGACGCCGATGACCCGGTTGGCCAGCGAGACCACCTGCGGCGTCGAGCGATAGTCGCGTTCCAGCCGGATCACGGTGGCGTCGGGGAAGCGGCGGGAGAAGTCGAGCAGATAGCCCGGGGTGGCTCCGGTGAACGAGTAGATCGTCTGATTGGCGTCGCCGACCACGGTCAGATCGTCGCGCTCGCCGAGCCAGGCGTCGAGCACGCGCTGCTGCAACGGGGTGACGTCCTGGTACTCGTCCACCACGAAACTGCGGTAGCGGCCGCGGAATTCGTCGGCCACCGCCGGATAGTCCTCCAGCGCCGCCGCGGTGTGCAGCAACAGGTCGTCGAAGTCGAGCAGCAGACCGTCCGGCGTGGCCTTGAGCTTCTCGTAACCCGCGTACACCTCGGCCACCCGCAGCGCGTCGTACGGGATCTCGCGGCGGTGCTTGGCCACCGCCGCCGGATAGTCCTCCGGCGCGATGAGCGAGGCCTTCGCCCACTCGATCTCGCTGAGCAGGTCGCGCACGCTGTCGGTGGCCGAGGAGAGCCCGGCCCGGTTCGCCGCCTGCGCGACGATCGGGAACTTGCCGTCGATCAGCCGCCACGGCACGTCGCCGACGATCTGCGGCCAGAAGTATTTGAGCTGCCGCAGCGCCGCCGCGTGGAAGGTGCGCGCCTGCACCTGGTTCGCGTCGCCGCCGAGGCCGAGCGCGCGCAGCCGGTTGCGCAACTCCCCCGCCGCCCGCGCGGTGAAGGTGACCGCGAGCACCTGGTCGGCCTTCACGTGTCCGGTGGACACCAGATGCGCGATCCGATGGGTGATGGTCCTGGTCTTGCCGGTGCCCGCCCCCGCGAGTACACACACGGGACCCCGTGGCGCGCGTACAGCGGCGGCCTGTTCGGGGTCGAGCGAATCCAGCTCGGAGCCGGTCGGTTGGTGTGTACTGGTTGACGACACGGCACCCATCATGTCAGTGCCCGCCGACAACTCCCGCCGCGCGCGCAATACTGTCCCCTCGTGGTACACGACACGCCGTCAACCGACGCTCGACCCGCCGACCGGCACGCGACCTGGATGGAGTTGTTCTTCGACCTCGTCGCGGTGGCCGGCATCGGCCAGCTCACCCACCTGCTGCACCGCGGCCCCTCGCTCGGTGACTTCGCCCTGTACATCCTGCTCTACCTGGCCTTTTGGACGGTCTGGGCGTGCATCATGCTGTACGGCAACATCGCCCGCGACCACACCAGGATCTATCTGATGCTCGGCGCGATGCTCGGCCTCGGCGTGATGGCGGCGGCGGTGGCCGGGATCCCGGACCGGCACGCGACCACCTTCGCGGCGGTCTACGTGATCGTGCGCATCGTCGCCGCGCAGGTCTGGGGCCGGGGCAGGCTGGTGGTCGATTGGCCGATCGCGCAACTGTCCGTCGGCGTACTGCCGTGGATCGTCTCGCTGTGGGTGCCCGAGCCGTGGAAATACTGGCTGTGGGCGTTCGGCCTCGCTCTCGATCTGTGGCTGATGTTCGCGGTCACCGGCGAACGGATGATGGCGGGCGCACAGGAGGAGGTCGATCGCCGATTCCGCAACTCGCAGCGGATGAAGAACGTCGAGCCGCCGAAAATGAAAGCGCTGCACGCTGATTCGGTGCATCTCGGCGAGCGTCTCGGTCTGTACGTGATCATCGTGCTCGGCGAGGGGGTGATCGTGGTGATCACCGCGGTGGGCGGCGTGATGTGGCATCCGAAGGTGCTCGCCCTCGGCTTCGGGGCGTTCGTGGTGCTGGCGAGCCTGTGGGCGCTGACCCTGATGTACGGCTTCGTGCCGCGGATGATGGCCGGCGACGACCCGGCGGGCTCGATACCGAGGCAGTACACGATGGCGATGCATTGCTGGATCACCGCCGCGATCGCCACCATCACCGCCGGGCTCGGCCTGGCCGTCGAACATGCGGACGCGCACGTGTCCACCGGCATCGGCTGGTCGCTCGGTGGCGGCGCCGCAGCGTATTTCGTGATCACCGGACTCGGTGGCGCGCGCAGCGAGGCGGGCTGGCGCTGGCTGCTGTCCTGGCCGTTGCCATGTGCGGTGCTCGCGGTGGTGCTCGGTGCCGCCGGTCCGTACATCGGGGCCCTGGCGCTCGTGTATGGCGTTGTGGCCCTGTGCATCTGGGCCCTGCTGTGCCAGACGCACGCCGCCGGTCAGTGGGGCGCCGGGTCCGGTCCCGAGCGGCCGCGCTGGAAGTCGTGGCGGCGGGATCACGGCCTCGGGATCGACGAGGTCCTATAACCGCCGCAGGCTGCGCAGGTCGGTGGCGAATTGCCCGGTCCGCGGGCCGAGTGGGCCGAAGAACTCGCGATCGCAGGCCTCCACCGCGACCACCGCCCGGTTCGCCAGCGCCGCACCGGCTTCGGTGGGCACCAGCGACTTCGCCCGCCGATCACTCGGGTGATCGCGGCGCTCGACCAGGCCCTTCTGTTCGAGCGCACGCACCACCTGGGAGGTCATCATCGGGTCGGTGGCGGCCTGCGCGGCGAGGTCGCGCTGCATCACCGGGTCGCCGGCCACCGCGAGGTAGGTGAGCGAGGCGAGCAGCACGAACTGCACGTGGGTGAGATCGAACGGCGCGAGCGCCGCGCGCTGCGCCGCCTGCCACCGGTTGGTCACCTGCCAGAGCAGCAAGCCGGGGCTCTCGTCGGCCTGCTCGAACTCGGTGCGTAGTCCCTCATTGCTCATCGGCCTCCCTCACTCGCCGGTCATCGCTTTCGCGATCACCGCATGATCGTGTGCGGTGAGTTCTATCAGGCCGCGCCGCAAAACCATTCCCCAGTTCGGTGAGCTGGTCAGATCGAGCTCGTCGCGCAGTTCGTCGATCGCCGTCTCCTTCGCATCGGCGCGGTAGCTGACCGCCCGGCGCCACGGCTGGAAGCAACTCCCGTCCGGCAGATCGACCGGGCCGGCCTGCCAGACGGGGCTGTCGTCGATGGTGCCGATCGCGGTGAACGCGCGGATCTGCGCGCCGGAACGGATGCCCTCGCGCGGCGAGTAGTAGATGAGCGTGTCGCCCGGCCGCATGCGTTCGACGGGCGGGCGCTTGCCGTGATTGGCCTGCGCGAAGCCGAGTTCGACGCCGCGCATTACGTGTTCCTTGGACACGACGCCCAACCAATACCTGGTCATGCCCGCACCCCCTCGGCGACGGCGATGAGTGCGTCGAGGTCGGGCCGGACCGACTTGGCCAGGTCGCCGCCCATCACCTTGGTCCACAGCCAGCGCAGCGGGCCGTCGATCGAGACGGTGACGCTGATCGTGGTGCGTCCGTCGGCCACCGCGATCTGGTGGTCGAAGGTCAGCCGGGCGCCGATGAGCTTGGAGACGTCGACGAATTCGGTGTCGCTGAGCCGCTCGACGACGAACGGCACCTTCGGTCCGCCCTTCGGCTTCAGCGTCCCGGTCGCGCCTTGCACGAACGGTCCGTCGAGGCGAACCCATTCGGTGTCGTTGTTCCATTCCGGCCAGGTGGCCATGTCCGCCCATTTGGCGAAGAAGGCGGCGGGAGCGGCGGTCGAGTTGGCTTGCGCGGTGGCAATGATCGTCATGTGATTAGTATGCGCGCTTACTAAAAGCAGCGCAAGAGGCCACGGAAAAAGACTTGACTGGAACACCCGCGCCCTGATCGGCGTTGCACAATCCGTGACTGAAGCAACGCCCGACCTGACGATGTACTCGACCACCTGGTGCGGCTACTGCCGCAGGCTGAAGAAGCAGCTGGACGAGTCCGGTATCAGCTACATCGAGATCGACATCGAAGACGATCCGGCATCGGCCGAGTTCGTCGGCAGCGTCAACGGCGGCAACCATGTGGTGCCGACCGTGAAGTTCGCCGACGGCTCGACCGCGACCAATCCGACGCTGGTGGCCGTCAAGCAGGCGCTCGCCGCACTGGCCTGATCACTACACAGTTCTGAAATACGCGCGGGCCACCTCGGCCCGCGCTGATTTCTCTTGTGCTCAGTCGAGCTCGGCCCAGGACTCCATGATGGTCCGGGCGATGGAGATCGAACCCGGCAGCAGCAGCCGCGCGCCCGTCCCCTGCGCCGACCAGTCGCCCGCGTTCAACGCCTCGCGCACCTCCGCGCGGGTGAACCAGTGCGCCTCGGCGATCTCACCATCGGAGAAGACCAGCGGCTGCTCCGGATCACCGACCGCGGCGAACCCGAGCATCAACGACCGAGGGAACGGCCACGGCTGGCTGCCCAGATAGTTGATGTCCCGGACATCGACGCCGACCTCCTCCTTGATCTCCCGCTCGACGCAGCGCTCCAGCGACTCGCCCGCCTCGACGAACCCGGCGAGCAGCGAGAACAGCGTCTCCGGCCAGCTGTGCTGCCGCGCGAGCAGCACCCGGTCGCCGCCGTCGTGGATCAGGCAGATGACCGCCGGGTCGATCCGCGGGAACTCCTCGTAACCGCCCTCGGTCACCCGCGACCAACCGGCCTTGCTCGGCGTGGTCACCGTGCCGTCGGCACTGTTGAATCCGGCCTTGTCGTGCCAGTTCAGCAGGGCGGCCGCGGTGGAGAGCACGCTGGCGGTGAGATCGTCGACCGTGTTCGACATGCCGCGCAGATCGGTCAGCGAGCCCTGCAGCTCACGATCGCGCACGGCCCACAGGTGGGCGCCGCCGACGATGCCGAGGAACACCGCCTCGGGGCTCGGCTCGGGCGACAGATCGATCGCCTTGTCCAGGACCAGCGCGCCGTCTTCGTATTTGACCTGGCCGCGGGCGTTCACCCGCAGCAGCTTGGCGTCGCGCCACCCCTCCTGGAGAGCCTGCGCGTCGGCCCGCGTCTCCTCGGCGCGATCGAGCACAGAACGGGACAGCTTCGGAACACCATTGAGCTGAAAGACCGGCACCCACCGAGACTATCGCGCCGGACCCCCGGCGCCCCTCGCGCGGCCTTACTTGGCCGCGCGGCGGATGTAGAGCAGCTTGTCGCCCGCCTCGAGCGAGTCGACCTCCGGCTCGCCGACCCTGGCCAGCACGCCGCCGCGCACCACGCCGAGCACGATGTCGCCCAGATGCCGTGGCGAGCCCCCGATTTCCGCCGATTCCACCTCGCGCTCGGCGATCGCGAACCCCTCCTCCGGGGTGAGCAGGTCTTCCATCATCTCGACCACCGAGGGCGTGGTCGTCGCGATGCCGAGCAGCCGGCCCGCCGTCTCCGAGGACACCACCACCGAGTCGGCGCCGGACTGGCGGACCAGGTGGGTGTTCTCCGCCTCGCGGATCGAGACCACGATCTTGGCGCTCTTGGTGAGCTCGCGGGCGGTGAGGGTGACCAGCACCGCGGTGTCGTCCCGGTTGGTGGCGACCACCACCGACGATGCGTTCTGCACACCGGCCAGCCGCTGCACGTCGGACTGGGTCGCCGAACCGTGCACCGTCACCAGGCCCGCGTTGGCGGCCGCGTCCAGTGCGACGACATCGGTGTCGACCACCACGATGTCGGCGGGCTGCACGTTGTCGCCGAGCATGGCGTCGATCGCGGTCCGGCCCTTCGTGCCGTATCCGACGACCACGGTGTGATTACGCACGCTGTGCCTCCATCGCTGAATCTTGAAAGCCTGCCGGGACCGTTCCGTCAGCACGCCGAGGGTGGTTCCGACGAGAACAATGAGGAAGAGGATGCGCAGCGGGGTGATGATGACGATGTTGACCAGTCGCGCCTCGGCCGTCACCGGGGCGATATCGCCGTACCCCGTGGTGGACAGCGACACCGTCGCGTAATAGAGCGCGTCGAGGAAGCCGAGCGGATCGCCCGCGTTGTCGTGGTAGCCGTCGCGGCCGACGTAGACCACCAGGGCCGCGGCGAACAGCAGCCCGACCGCGAACAGCACCCGGCGCGACAGCGAAATCCACGGGCTGGTCTGGACTTCCGGGATGCGCAGCACACCCACCAGGGCGAAATGCGGGCGATTCGACAGCCCGAGCGTGCGCGCTCGATCACCGAACACCGGACGCACCCGCCCTGATATACCTCGTGTCGGATGTCTCCGGCATTGTTTGTCCCGCCAGCACAGCACGGGAGCCTACCCGCTGCCCGCGATCCCACCCGGTCTCGACGCGAACACCTAATAGATGTAAAGGTGCCCTCATGGCAGATAACGCGCACACACTCGTCCGCAACTCCGGACGGCGGCCCGCATTGGCCCTCGCCACCTTGCTGTTCTCCTCCGGGGTGCTGCATTTCGTGATGCCGAAGCCCTACGACTCGATCGTGCCGAAGGCCCTGCCGGGCGAGCCGAGGAACTACACCTACGCCTCGGGCGTCGCCGAGCTCGGCGTCGCCGCCGCGCTGGCGATCCCGCGAACCCGGGGTCTCGGCGGGCGGCTGGCCGCGCTGCTGTTCCTCGCGGTCCTCCCGGCGAACGTCCAGATGGCCGTCGATGTGGTCGGCAACAAGAAGGCATCGCCGCTGTTCAAGATCGGCACGGTGCTGCGGCTGCCGCTGCAGATCCCGCTGATCACCCAGTCGTTGAAGGTGAGCCGGTCGGCGCGGAATTCCTGATCAGCTCGGCCAGTTCGGCCGCCCCGGCCAGCTCGGCCGGGGCGATGGTGCGGCCGGTACGCACGTAATGGAAAGCGGCACTGATCCGTTCGAGCATCTCCCGCTCGGGTTTGCCCGTCCTGGACGCCATCAGCCTGGCCCAGGCCAGCCGATAGACGGCGAGCTGCATGGCGACCGCGGGCTCCTCGGCGGGGGTCGGCTCGGCGCCGGTCTTCCAGTCGACCACGATCCAGCCGCCGCCTGGTTCGGCGAACACCGCGTCCATCCGGCCGCGAATCACGGTGCCCGCCAGCGAGGTTTCGAACGGGACCTCCACGTCGATCGGGCTGCGGTTGGCCCACGAGGAGTTCAGGAACGCGTCCTGCATCGCGGTCAGCTCGTCGTCCACGCCGGCGTCGGCGGCGGCGCTGTCGGCCGCGCCCGGGAGTTCGTCGAGGCCGAGCAGGCGGGTCGAACCGAACCAGCGCTGCACCCAGGCGTGGAATGCGGTGCCGCGGCGGGCCAGCGGGCTCGGTGGGAACGGGAGCGGGCGGCGCAGGCGCGCAGCGAGTTTCGTCGGATCGGCGCGCATTTCCACCAGGGCGGTCGCGGCGATCTGGCCGGGGAGTTCGACCTCCTCGGCGGCGGCCTGCTCGGATTCGAATTCGGCGAGTAGAGCGTCGACGTCGGCGGCCCAGCCGTCGGGGTCGTCGGGGTCCGGGGTCGGGCCGAGGGGGTAGTCGTCGATGAATTCCGCTGCGGCGAAGGCGATGTCCTCGTCGGAGAGGTGATCGTGCATGGGGTCGGGCGGGATATCGCTGAGGTGCGGGGGCTCGACGGAGGCGTGGAGTGGTGCGTCCATGGGATCCGGCGGCAGGGCGTCGATCTCGTCCGGCGGTTCGAACGGGTAAGGCTCGCTGAATTCGCCGGTGGCGAAGGTCGTTTCGTCGAAGAGGCCCTCGGGGGCCTGGTCTGTTTCGAGTGCCGAGCCGACGTCAGGTTTTCCGGCTACCTTCGCGGTGTCGCGGGGTGCGGCGGGCTTGCTGCGGAGTTCGGCCAGGGCGGCGCGGACCAGGGCGGCACCCTGTTCGATGGGGTCGCGGCGGTTGCCGAGCGGGTCACGCGGCCATTCGGCGGTGGCGGGGTTGTCGGTGAACGGGTTCACCGCGTCGTGCTCCGGCGGGTCGTCCCAGCGAGCGACGGCGACGACGCCGTTGGCGGGACTGTCGGCGGATTCGCTGGCGTGCTTCAGTTCGAGCAGGAAGTCGGACGGGCCCTTGGGCGAAGTTCCGGTTTCGGCCCAGTGGTGCGACGAAACAAGCAGCACGCGTTCGGTTCTGGTGAGTGCGACGTAGAAGAGGCGGCGCTCTTCGTCGATGCGGCGGCGCTCCAGCGCTTCCTTGTGGGACTTGATGGCGCGTTCGAGGTCGGCGCGGTCGTACAGGTCGGCCAGGTCGAGGACCGGGACGCCCTCGGCCGCGTCGTCCTGTTGCCGGTCGCCGCGCAGTTTGGTCGGGAGTTCGGCGAGGGCGCCGAGCCAGGTGCCCGACGCTGTACCGGAAGGGAATACGCCACGCACTACGTGCGGTACCGAGACGATCTCCCACTCGAGCCCCTTCGCCGCGTGCACGGTCAGCACCTGCACCCGGTCCTTGGCGACCTCGACTTCGCCTGGCTCCAAGCCGTTTTCGACGGATTCGGCGGCGGCGAGGAAGGACAGCAACCCGCTCAAAGCCGCACCGGAGTCGGCGGCGTACCCGGCGACCACCTCGGCGAAGGCGTCCAGGTGCTCACGCCCGGCACCCGTGCCAGACATGGCCCGACGGGCTTGGGTCTCCACGCCGACGCCGATGGTGCGCTCCACATCGGCGACCAGCTCGGTCAGCAACTGGCCGCTGCGTTCGCGGAGCGCGCCGAGCTCCCTGCTCAATGCCTCGATGCGTACGAAACCGGACTCCGAATACTGTTCGCGCGGACCGGGATCGGCGATCGCGTCGGCCAGACCCGCCTGTTCGGCGGGTTCCGGCGCCACCTCACGCAATGCCGCGGCCAATGTGCTCCCGTCGGTGATCTCCGGCGCGTCACCGCTGGAGAAGCGGCTGATCGACAGGGTGCGCGCGCGGCGGGCCAGCGCCGCGATATCGGCGACGCCGATGCGCCAGCGCGCGCCGGTGAGTACGCGCATCGCCGCACTGCCGGAGCCGGGTTCGGCGATCAGGCGCAGCGTGGCGACGATGTCGGCGACCTCGGGGGTGGCGAGCAGACCGCCGAGCCCGACGATCTCCACCGGTAGCCCTTGCGCGCGTAAGGCTTCCGCGAGCGGTGACGCATCGGCGTTGCGCCGCACCAGCACCGCCGAGGTGGGCGGCGGCTCTCCCGCGGCCCGCCGGGCCGCCCACTCCTCGGCGATCCGCTCGGCGATCCAATCGCGTTCCTCGGCAACGGTGTCGGTCAGCGCCAGGGCCACCACGCCCTGCCCCGCATCGGGTTTCGCACGCAAGGCGTCGACCGTCACGCCGCCACCCTCGATGGCCTTGCGGCGCAACGGGTCCGCGACCAGGTTCGCCAACGCCAACGCCTCGGGCGGATTGCGCCAGCTGGTCAACAGCGGCAGGGTCGGCGCGGGAACGCCGGGCGCCATGGGGAAGTCGGTGGCGAAGCGCGGCAGGTTCGCGGCGGACGCACCGCGCCAGCCGTAGATCGATTGCATCGGGTCGCCTACCGCCGTGACTGCCAGCCGCTGGTCGCGACGCGGTACGGCTTCCTGCCCAGCAGCATTCGCGGGCTTGGCAGAGCTGCGCTTCTTGCCCGATTGCCGCTCGGACTCCTCGTTCATCGGCCGGTTGACGTACCGCGGCTCCTGCGCACGCGGCCCGCCCTGCACGTCAGCTGATGCCGCTGCGGCAGGCGTCGGATCTGGCTCGGGTGCACCACCGAAAAGTGCTGCCAGCAGGACTCGTTGGGCGTGTCCGGTGTCCTGGTACTCATCGAGCAGGACGAGCCGGAAGCGGGTGCGCTCGGCGGCGGCGACCTCCGGGTGCTCAGCGGCGAGGCGGGCAGCAAGGGACATCTGCGCGCCGAAATCCAAGGCCCCACGCCGACGTAACGCGTCGGCCAGTTGCTGGACCAGCGGCAGCAGGGCGATGCGTTCGCGTTGAACCTGGAGGATGCCGAGCAGGGCTTGGCTCGGCCCGCCGCGCTGGCGTGGGCCGGGCGGCAGCGTGTGCACCAGCTTTTCCAGGTCGGTGTGTGCCTCGGCCAGCTGTTCCGGCTCGACCAGATGCTCGGCGAGTTGCCCGGACAGGGCCAGGATCGCCTCGGTGACCGAGACCGGGGTGCGATCGGTGTCCAGGTCGCCGTCCCAGGTGCGCACCACCTGGTGTGCGAGCTGCCAGAGCTGGGTCTGGGTGAGCAGCGTCGCCGAGGGTTCCACCGGCAGCAGCAGGCCGTGTTCGGTGAGCAGCCTGCCCGCGTACGAGTGATAGGTGCTGATCTCCGGCTCGGCGCCGGACAGCTGCGCCCGCAGCTGACCGGACGGGTCGAGCTCGCGCAGCAGCGGCGCGCCCGCCAACCGGGCCAGCCGGGTCCGGATGCGAGCGGTCAACTGCTGCGCGGCCTTTCGGGTGAAGGTCAGGCCGAGCACCTCGTCGGGCAGCACCAGGCGATTGGCCACCATCCACACCACGCGGGCGGCCATCGTCTCGGTCTTGCCCGCCCCGGCACCCGCGACGACCAGCGTCGGGCCGGGGGGTGCGGCGATCACCGCCGCCTGTTCGTCGGTGGGTGGCGGCAGGCCGAGTGCGTCGGCCAGTTGATGCGGCGTAACCCGTCCGCCGGTCACGGCTGCGCCTCATCGGCGTCGCACGCCGACGGTCCCGGGGGCACCGGGCCGCCGGGTCGCGCCCGACGGACGCGCCGGGCCGCACCTCGACGTCCGGCACTCGGGTGCGCGGCGGCGTCGATCGCTCGCTCCGGTATGACTGTGCAGCACAGGCATTCGGCACCACAGATCGGCAGCGGGACACGGAAGCGCTTTTCCCTCACTCGTCGGTCACCTGCCTACCGGTGTCCTGGACGGGGCAGCTGCCTGCGACCGGGCAGTGGCGGCAGCCGTCATTGCGCATGGCGAGGTAGCTCGGGCCCTGGGTGGCCGCGGCGGCGTCGTGGATGGTGTCGCGCCACTTGCCGAGGGCTTCGGGGTCGAGCGGCGGCTGCATGCGCTGGGTGGCGCCCTCCTTGCTGCTCGGCTTGGCGACGTACACCAGCCTGGCACCGCCGGGCTCGCCCAGCGCGCCGGATTCGCCTGCGGCTGAACCTTGTTCACCCGCGGCCGAGCTCGGATCGCCTTCGGCCACACCCGATTCGTCGCCTGCGTCTACACCCGGCTCGCCCGCCCCCGGATCGCCTGGTGCGACGACCAATTCGCCTCGGACAGCAACCGAAGCGTCCGATTCGCCCGCACCCGATTCACCCGCCTCGGCCCGCGCTACCTCGGTGGCCGCGTCGAGCGCGCCCATCGCCGCCGCCACCTGATACGTCGCCAGCTGCGCGTGATCGACCGCCGCCTGCTTGGTGACCGGCGACTTCCCGGTCTTCACATCGACGATCACGAAGCGGCCGAGCGCATCCCGTTCCAGCCGGTCCACCCGGCCGCGAATCCGCACGGGCCGTTCGTCTTCCGTGCGCGGCGGCAGCACGCAGTCGACCGGCACCTCGACCCCGGCCTGGGTGAGTTCACCACGCGTGTTGCGCACCCACGCCATGAAGGTTTCCAGCATGGTCTCGGTGCGGCGCAGCTCCTGCCTGGAGTGCCAGCCGGACCCGGGATCGACCGACTGCCAGGCCTTGTCGAGCGCGGCACGCACCTGTGCCTCCGGCACCTGCCCGGCCAGCGCCTGCACCAGCGTGTGCACCAGGTTGCCCTTGACGGCGTGCGGGTTGTCGCCGTCGGTGCCGCCGTGCCGTTCCAGCGCCCAGCGCAGCGGGCAGGTGCGCAGCAGCTCCACCGTGGACGGCGACAGGCCGACCGGGCTGTCGTCCTCCTCCCACAGCGTCCGCTGCGAGCTCAATTCGGCTGTGCCATACCAATCATCGGGATGGGTGCCCGGTACGCCCGCACTGGCCAAGCGGGCCAACTGGTGCGCGGCGCGTTGCCTGCGGTCCGGGTCGGACTCGGGATCGCAGACAGCGCCACGTAATTCGGCCACCAGCGAATGCATCACCAGGGCGCGACCGGGGTCGGCAATCGGCAACGCCCCCGGTTCGCCGTCCTCGTCGTGCCCGAGCAATTCGGCAAGGAACCGCGACGGAACCAGATCCCGTTCGCCCGACACCGATTCCACCGCGGTGACCAGCAACGAACGCCGCGCCCTGCTGCATGCGACCAGCAGCAGCCTGCGTTCCTCGGCGAGGATCGGCGCCGCGCGACTCACCTGTTCGCCACCGTCGATGACACCGGCGGTCAGATCGACCAGGTCCTCGGTGTTCAGCAGCGTGCCGCGCGACCGCGGGTTCGGCCAAATCCCTTCCTGCACAGCGGCAACCGCGACCACGTCCCACTCCCGGCCCGCGGCGGCGTGCGCGCTGAGCAGCGCAACGGCCTCCTTCGGCGCGGTGCGTGGCATCGAGCCGTTCGGAATCTCCTGCTGCAGCAGGTATTCCACGAACCCCTCGATGCTCGCGCGGGGCAGCCGGTCCACGTACGCCGCGGCGGCGTCGAACAGCCCGACGGCGGCATCGAGATCACGGTCGGCCTGCATGCCGACGGCGCCGCCGCGTTCGGACTGCCCGACCCAGCGGCGTTCCAGTCGCGAGGCGGTCCACAGCGCCCACAGCACATCCTCGAGACCCGCCCCGCGACGACGCGCCTTGCGGGCCCGTTCCAGCGCGTCGAGCACCCGCCGCAGCGGCGCGGCCTCGACATCGGTCAGCCGATCCAGGATTCGCGAGTCCCCGACCCCGATCAGCAGATCCCGCAACACTTCCGCGGAGGATTGGTCGATGCCGTGTCGCAGCTCGACAGACTCGTCGGGCTGTCCGGAGTCAACCTGTCGGGGGCTCTCAGCACCTGAATCGGCCCCGCCGACAGTCCCTTCGGCGCTGGCATCGGCCGGTCCGACGGGCCGGTCGGCCGCCTCGTCGCGCTGTTCGGCCTCGTTGGCCGCACTGCTCTGTTCGGCCTCGTTGGCCGCACTGCTCTGTTCGGCCTCGCTGCCACGCCATTCGGAGTCTTCCGGAGTCCATTCGGGCTCTACGCCATACCAATCGGCGTCATCTGCGTCTCGCTCGAGACTACCCGGACTCGGTTCGGGCAGTCCGGAACCGCGCTCCGAGCTTTCGATAGTCCGTTCGGCACTCCGCTCCGAATACTCGCTCTCCGGAGCTGCCCGCCCGGACCTCGCCCGGTTCCGCTCGGACTCCAGCACGCTGCGGCGCACACCACGCCGCAACCGCCGCAACGTGATCTGATCGGCGCCGCCGAGCGGACCCGCGAGCAGATCCAACGCGTCCTCCGGCTCGAACGCCGAGCCCTTCTCCCCCGCGAGCACCGCCCGCAGCGACAGCAACATCCAGGCCGCACCGCGCCGCCGCGCCAGCGGCGTATCCAGCGCGGGCTGCTGCACCGGCACCCCCGCCGCGAGCAGCGCGCGGCGCAGCGGCGGCAACGACAGCGGCACCGACCGGACGATCACCGCCATCCGCGACCACGGCACCCCGCCGGTCAGGTGCGCGCGCCGCAGGTGATCGGCGATGAGCGCGGCTTCCTTCGCCGGAGTGGCGAGCACCCGCACCCGCACCTCGGTGCCGTCGCCGGCCGGTTGCTCGGCCCGCTTCGGCAGCGAAAAGCGTTGCGGCGCACTGCCGGGCAACTTGGCCGCGACCCTGGCGACCGCCAGCCGCACCGGCCCGCCGGTCCGATGGTTGTCCCGCAGGATGATGCGCTGTCCGTCCGGCGCGGCCAGATCGGCGACGAACCGCGCGTCCGCGCCGCGGAAGGCGAAGATGCCCTGATCGGGGTCGCCCGCGACGACGGTGGTGTGCGCGCTGTGCCCGATCGCCCTGACCAGAATCGCGGCCTGCGGATCGAGATGTTGCGCGTCGTCGACCAGCAGGTACCGGATCCGCGCCCGTTCGGCGGCCAGCAGCTCGGCGTCTCCGGCCAGCGCGTCCAACGCGGCACCGATCAGCTCGGCCGCGTCCAGCGCGGGCGCGGTCGCCTCCGGCGCCTCGACGCCCACCGACCAGCGCAACAGCATCGTCTGCTCGTAGCGCACCGCGAACTTGCCCGCCGCCACCCACTCCGGTTTACCGTGCTCGCGGCCGAGGCGCACCAGATCCTCCGGCCCGAGCCCGCGTTCGGTGGCGCGCAACATCAGATCGCGCAACTGTTCGGCGAAGCCGCCGAGCGCCAGCGCGGGTTGCAGGCGTTCCGGCCACAGCCCGTCCGCACCCTCGGCGATGTCGATCAGGTCACCGCGCAGCATTTCGCGCAGCACCGCATCCTGTTCGGCACCGGTCAGCAAACGCGGCGGCGGGTTGCCGTGCGCGGTCGCATGCCTGCGCAGTACCGAGAAGGCGTAGGAGTGCAGAGTGCGGGCCAGCGGCTCCCTGGTCGCGCCGGGTACGCCGCCCTCGGCGTCGGGACCGGCCAACCGGGCGGTGATGGCATCGCGGGCCGCGCTCGCCGCCTGCTTCGAATGGGCAAGGACCAGCACAGATTCGGGATCGTCGCCGGCCGCGATGCGCTCGGCCGCGAGATCGACGAGCAGCGCTGTTTTGCCCGTGCCTGGTCCGCCGAGCACCTGCCAGGGCCGCCACCCCGGGCGCGTCGGCCCGGCCGCGGCCGTGGCGTCGAACAGCGCGCGAACGTCGGCACCCCAGGCGCGCGGCCTGGGTGCCGCCACGTTCCGGCGAACAAGTCGCACCGCGCTATCCGATCGCACCACGCGGGCTATTGCAACAGACACGACCGACACGCCGACGGCCCCCTCGCGCGACTCGCCCAACGAGTCTTCGCGGCACCGGTCAGAATGGACCGGTGTCTGCTCTGAATGTCTATCGATTCGGCCCGGCGACCGGACCGGCCGTGCTGGCCCTGCACGGGGTGACCGGCCATGGCAAACGCTGGGAACACTTGGCCGCCAACCATCTCCCCGACGTCCGGATCATCGCGCCTGACCTGCGCGGACACGGACGGTCGAGCGCGCTGCCGCCGTGGACCTTCGAGGCCGTGGTCGATGACCTGGTCGAGTTGCTCGTCGCGGAGACCGCGGACCCGGTGACTGTGGTCGGGCACTCGTTCGGCGGCGCGAGTGCGTTGTATCTCGCGCGCCGCCGCCCGGACCTGGTCCGTCAGCTCGTCCTGCTGGATCCGGCCATCGCGCTCGAGCCGGATCTGGTCGGCGACATCGCCGAATCGCTGCTGGCCGAGCCCGACTACGTATCGGTGGCCAGGGCTCGCGAAGACAAACTCGCCTCCGCCTGGGCGGATGTGGCACCGGACGTCCTGGCGGCCGAGCTCGCCGAACATCTGGTGCCCACGCCGCAGGGCCGCTTCGCCTGGCGGATGAGCCTTCCCGCGATCACGTCGTACTGGGGCCAGCTGGCCCGCCCCTTCGTGTTGCCGCCGCAGGACGTGCCGACGGTGCTGGTACAGGCGCTGAAGGTACAGCCGCCGTTCGTCACACCGGCGTTCCTGGCCGCGCTCACCGCGCATCTCGGCGACCGCCTCACCGTGCACGAGTGGGACAGCGACCACATGATCCCGCAGGCTATGCCCGCCGAGACGGCCGCGCTGATCCGCTCGGTGCTCTGAGCGATGGCCACCACCGACGACCAGGTCGAGCGGGTTCGAGCCCTGGTCGCCTCGATCCCGCCCGGCCGGGTGGCGACCTACGGCGACATCGCCGCGGCCGCCGGGCTGTCCACGCCGCGCACGGTCGGCTGGATCATGCGCACCGACGCCGCCGACCTGCCGTGGCATCGGGTGATCGGCGCGGGCGGCAAGCCCGCGGCACATCTGGCGGACCGGCAGCTGCGGCTGCTCGCGACCGAGGGCGTGCCGATCCGCGAGGGCCGAGTGAACCTGCGGGCGGCGCGTTTTCCGTTTCCGTAAACGGGCACGGGACGAGCCGCGCGACGGCTACCGTTGCCTCATGTCCACCCGCCTGGCGTGTGTCGTGTTCGATGCAGACCGCCCGCGGTTCATCGCGGACTTCTGGGCCGAGTTGCTCGGTTGGGGCGTGACCATCGACCGTCCGGAACAAGTAGACGTAGCGGCCCCCGATCCCGACGGTGCCGACCTGGCACTGACCTTCCTGCCCGTCGCCCGGGCCAAGCACGGCAAGAACCGTATTCATCTGGACCTGGCCAGCCGTTCGATCGACCATCAGCGCCTGCAGGTGGATCGCGCGCTGTCGCTGGGCGCCCGTCGCGTCGACATCGGCCAGGGCGCGGTGCCGTGGGTGGTGCTCGCCGATCCCGAGGGCAACGAATTCTGCGTGCTCGAACCGCGCGAGGAATATGTGGACACCGGCGCCGTCGCGGCGATCGTGCTGGACACCCGGGATCCGCTGCGACTGGCCGAATTCTGGGCCACCGCCGCAGGCTGGCCGGTCGCGCACGGCGGCGAGCAGGTCGCCGGGCTGCGGTCGGCGACCGGGCTCGGCTCGTGGCTGGAGTTCGTGCGCACGCCCGAGGCGAAGTCCGGCCGCAACCTGCTGCGGCTGAATCTGGCCTCGTTCGATGATCAGGACGTCGAGGTGGCGCGGCTGCGCGCCGCCGGTGCCACCCAGATCGACGGTGCGCATCCATCGACCGCGCCGAGCCGCACCCTCGCCGATCCGGAGACCAACGAGTTCGGCCTGCTCCGGCCCGTGCGCGACTGCTCGACCGTGTAGGCAGCCGCCTCCCGGCCGCGCGGCGGCGACGAATTAGCATGTCCGCCATGGTGTACCTAGCTCGAAGCCGCGCTCGGTGACCGCTGCCGACGCGATCGTGCTCGCGGGTGGCCGGGCCAGCCGGATGGGCGGTGTCGACAAACCGGCGATCGTCATCGGTGGCCGGTCCATGCTCGACGCCGCGCTGGCCGCCGTCGCCGCGTGCACGCACACGGTCGTGGTCGGACCGCACCGGCCCGAGCTGCCGCCGGAGATCAACCAGACGCGGGAGGTGCCGCCGGGGTCCGGGCCGGTGGCGGCGATCGGTGCCGGGTTGCGTTCGCTCGGCTCGGCGGCGCCGCTGGTGGTGGTGCTCGCGGCCGATCTGCCGTTCCTGTCCGCCCGGTCGATCACCGAGTTGATCAGATATACCTGCGAATCCGGGGCCGACGCGGTGTTCGCGGCGGACGAGTCCGGGCGGCCGCAGTATCTGATCGGGGTGTGGCGGCGGACCGCGCTGGCGGCGGCGCTCGACGGGTTGGCTTCGCTGATCAATCAGCCGATGAAGGCGCTGATTCCCGCCGATTCGGCGATCATCGCGCTACCCGGAGTCGCCGACTGCGATACCGACGAGGAGGTGCGGCAGGCCCGCGCCGCGGTCGCCACACCCGCGCTCGCCCTGGATGAGGCGCGGAATATCCTGCGCGACAACCTTTCCCGGCTGGTCAGCTACGAAGCCGACCTGCGCTCGGTGCGCGGCGCGGCGCTCGCGGCCCCCTTGGCGGCCGTCGGGCCGCTACCCCGCTTCGACGTCTCCGCGATGGACGGATACGCGGTGGCGGGCGAGGGACCGTGGCGGTTGCGCCGCGATATCGGGTTCGCGGGCGGTCAGCGCCCCGTCGGGCTGCTGCCCGGCGAGGCGGTGCGCATCGCCACCGGCGCGCACGTGCCGGACGGCACCACCGGTGTGGTGCGCGACGAATTCGTCCGGGCGGCACCGGATGACCGCCTGCATCGACTACCGGACACCCCGATCAGGGACGACGTCCGACGTCGTGGCGAGGACCGGCACCCCGGCGATCTCGTTGCGCCACAGGGAACCCCGGTCACCGCCGCGTTGATCTCCGCGGCAGCGAGTGTCGAGGTGACCGCGGCGCCGGTGCGCGGGCCGGTCCGCGCCAGGATCGTGATGACCGGCGACGAGATCCGCAGCGAGGGTCCGCTGCACAACGGCCAGACCCGCGACTCGATCGGGCCGATCCTGCCGGACCTGCTGTCCTGGTACGGGATTCACACCACCGACCGGGTGCACCTGCGCGACACCCCGAACGGCTTCGACGAGGTGCTCACCGCGCCGCTCGACTGCGACCTGCTGGTGATCGTCGGCGCGACGGGCAGTGGCGCGGCCGATCAGCTGCGCGCCGCGGTGGACCGCACCGAGGCACGAGTCCTGGTGCGGCGACTACGACTACGGCCGGGTGGCTCCACGGTCGTCGCCGAACTGGCCTCGGGCACTACGGTTCTCGGCCTGCCGGGCAATCCCTTCGCCGCCGTGGCCACCCTGATGGCGCTGGCTCCGGCCCTCGTCGAGGGCCGCACCGGCGGCAGCACCCGCCATCCACTCCTCGGCCCGCTGCACAATGCCGCCGAGATATCGGGACCGGTCGCCCGTATCGTCCCCGCCCGCTTCGCGCCGCAGGGTGGCTGGCTCGGCGACCCGAACATCCGCACCGCCCACCTCGGCGGCCTCGTCGACCGGGACGGCCTGGTGATCGTCCCCGCCGACGCCACCGACGGCGCGACGGTGGAGTTCCTGCCGCTGCCCAGGTAGGAAACCTGTTGCCGCGAGGGCAACCACTCGGCAACAATCGGGGCATGGGACGACGCGGCTTCGAGGATCTGGTAGCGGAGGCCGGTGCGGTCTCCGTGGCCGGCTGGGATTTCGGGTGGCTCGATGGGCGGGCCAGCGAGCAGCGGCCGTCGTGGGGGTATCAGCGGATCCTGGGTGAGCGGCTGGGCAAAGTCGCTGCGGCACTAGATATTCAGACCGGTGGTGGTGAGGTGCTCGCCGGGGCCGGGAACCTGCCGCCGCTGATGGTGGCGACCGAGTCGTGGCCGCCGAACATCGCCAAGGCGACGCGACTGCTGCATCCGCTGGGGGTGGCGTTGGTCGCGGATCCGGATGAACCGCCGTTGCCGTTCGGCGACAATGCCTTTGATCTGGTGAGCAGTCGGCACCCGGTCACCGTGTGGTGGTCCGAGATCGCGCGCGTGCTTCGGCCGTCCGGCACGTATTTAGCGCAACATGTCGGCGAGGCAAGTGTTTTCGAACTCGTCGAGTATTTCATCGGCGCACAAACCGAGGAAATTCGTAAACGCCGCAATCCGGATGACGATCGGGCCGCGGCGATCGCCGCCGGACTCGAAATCGTCGATCTCCGATACGAACGGTTGCGCGTCGAGTTCGGCGATATCGGCGCGGTCGTGTACTTCCTGCGGAAGGTGCCGTGGATGGTCCCCGACTTCACCGTGGACGGGTACCGTGACCGGCTCCTGGCTATGCACGACGAGATCGAAGCACATGGCCCATTCGTCGCCCACTCGACCCGATTTCTTATCGAAGCACGCAAGCCTTAACGCATCAATATCGCTTCTACCTGGAAAAACTTGCCGGATCGCCGATGCGACAGGCAATTTTCACTTTCCCTTCCGGAATTGCTCGCGGCTCGCTATCGTGAGTGACGTTAGGCGAATATCAATCCCCGGAAAGGACCGAGTGGAGATGGCTGAAAAGTCGAAGAACGCGCCTAAGAAAACGCCGAGGCAGATGGATCGGCAGCAGCAGCAACAGCGCCAGGATCAAAACCAGAACCAGGGCGCAAACCGCCCAGGCGCGAATTCAGATGGCCAGCGCATGCCGAACCAGCGCCAGTCGGACAACGACCGGCGCAATGACGACCAGCGCAGGATGGGCCACAACTAACTGATCTGCACCGCGTGCCGCCGGTTCACTGTGGAACCGGCGGCTGCGGTTGTGGTCGTTTCCGATGCGCCTTACGCGCCGGCGGCCACCAATAACGAACCATCGCCGCGGCCACGTGCGACCACCGGATCGGGCGTCGGCACCGCGTCGAGCAGCCGCCGCGTGTATTCCGCCGCCGGATGCGCGAAAACCTCTGCTACCGGACCGGTTTCGACCACCGAACCGGCGCGCAGCACCACCACCCGATCCGCCACCTGATGCACCACCGCGAGATCGTGGCTGATGAACAGGCAGGCGAAGCCGTACTCGGCCCGCAGATCGGCGAACAGATCCAGCACCTGCGCCTGCACCGAAACATCCAGCGCGCTGGTCGGTTCGTCCGCGACGAGCAGGCGCGGCGCCAACGCCAACGCGCGGGCCAGGGCGACCCGCTGTCGTTGACCACCGGACAGCTCGCCGGGGCGGCGCGACGCGTAATCCCGGGGCAGCCGGACGGATTCGAGGAGATCACCGACCTTCGCCCGCACCAGCGAACCGGACGCGACGCGATGCACCAGCAGTGGCTCACCGATGGCGTCCTCGATGGAACGGCGTGGATCCAGCGACGCGGCGACATCCTGGTGCACCAGCGCGACGTGCTTGCGTAAGGCCCGCAATTCCTTCGCGGCGAGGCCGCGCAGCGAAACCCCCTGTAGCTCTACCTGTCCCGCGTGCGCCGGGACGAGGCCGAGCGCTGTGCGACCGAGAGTGCTCTTGCCGGAACCGGATTCGCCGACCAGGCCGACCACTTCGCGGGCCGCGAGGGTCAGCGATACGTCATGCAGCGCGCGGAACTCGCCCGCTCCCCCGCGACCGCGGTAAACGACGGTGAGGTCGCTGACCCGCAGCACGGGCGTTGCCTGCTCGACATCCGCTGGCGTACGCACGGCTGGAGCCGCGCCGATAGACGGCTGAGCCGTCGCGGGCGCGATATCGACCGACGGGCGCACGGCTGGGGCAGCTTGACCCGCGGGCTGCGGGTGCGGCCCTGACGTGGCCACCGGCAGCCGCGGTACGGCGGCCAGCAGCGTCTTGGTGTAGTCCTCGCGTGGGGTGGCGAACAGGTCGAACACCGACCCCTGCTCGACCACCTGTCCGGCGCGCAGCACGACGACCCGGTCGGCGATCTCGGCGACCACACCCAGGTTGTGCGTGATGAACAGGATCGCGGTGCCGTTGGTGCGCTGCAACGTGCGCAATAGCGCCAGAATCTCCGCCTGCACCGTCACGTCCAGCGCGGTCGTCGGCTCGTCGGCGATCAGCAGGTCCGGTTCGCCGGAGAGCGCGAGCGCGATCACCACGCGCTGCTTCTGGCCGCCGGAGAGCTGGTGCGGATACCAGTCGACGCGGCGCTCCGGCTCCGGAATGTCCACCAGGCGAAGCAGTTCCACCGCACGCGCGCGTGCCTCGGACTTCGAGATCCGCCGGTGCGCCCGCAGCGCCTGCGCGATCTGCGTGCCGACCCGCTGCACCGGGTTCAGCGCGGTCTGTGGTTCCTGGAACACCATGGCCGCGCGGGTGCCGCGCACAGCGCGGAGTTCGGCCTCGGGTGCGTCGACGATCTCGTTGTCGCCCAACCGGATAGAGCCGGTAGGCCGCGCTCCGTCGGGCAGCAGGCCGAGGACGGCGCGGGCGGTGAGCGACTTGCCGGAACCCGATTCCCCGACCAGTGCGACCACTTCACCACGGCGCACCGCGAAACCGATTCCGGCTATGACGGTGCGCGCTCCGAAGCGCACCACCAGATCCTGGATCTCCAGCAGCGCGTCCCCGGTCATCCGATCCTCCTGGCCCGGCCCAATGCCTGGGCGATCAACAGAAATCCGAGGGTCAGCCCGGCGACCACGGCCAGCGGGCCGATCGCCATCGCCGGATTGGCGTCCAGGTTGCCGATGGACTCCGAAATCAGCGATCCCAGTGAGGGATCCGGTGGTCGTACGCCGATGCCGATGAAGCTCATCGCGCCCTCCAGGAACACCGCCACCGACATGGACAGCGCCAGCTGCACGGCCAGCGGCTCGGCGGCGTTGGGCAGCACGTGCTTTCGCAGCGTCCACCACGGTCCCGCGCCGATGACCTCGGCGGCCTCGACGAAGGGTTGTTCGCGAACCTGCAGGATCGACGTCCGGATCTGCCTGCCGAAGATGGGGATCTCCGCCGCGATGATGACCACGGCTACCGCATGCGCGCCCGGCCCGGTGATCGCGGTCAACGCGATCGCGAAGATGAGCGCCGGAAAGGCGAGGATCAGGTCGAACACCCGCTGCGCCAGCACATCCGCGACCGCGTTCATGCTCGACAACAGTCCGGCCAGCGCACCGATCAGCGCCCCGAGCGGGACGGCGAGGAACACGATGAGCAGATCGATCCGAATGCCGTGCAGCACCCGCGCGAGCACATCCCGGTTCAGATGATCGGTGCCCAGCCAGTGTTCACCGCTGGGCCCGAGCAGATTCGCGCCCGGGATCTGCGCGATCGGATCGTAGGAGGTGAGTACTCCGGCGAAAATGCCTGCCGCAGCGATCAGACCGACGAGCAGCAGGCCGGTCAGCCCCTGGCCGGTCCGAAAGGCACGCAGCAGCGGATGTGGCGGCCGCTCGGAAATCGCTTCCAATGCAAGGGGTTCGACCGCGAGTTCGGTCATGACCGGCCACCGATCCGGATCCGCGGATCCAAGTACGCGTGCGCGATATCGGTGAGCAGCTGGATCGCCACGAACACCGAGACCGACAGCAGCAACAGCACCTGCACCACGGGATAGTCGCGGCGGCTGATGCCCTGCTCGATGAGCTGCCCGATGCCCGGCCAGGCGAACGCCGCCTCCACCAGCACGGCACCGCCGAGCAGCTGCCCGGTCTGCATGCCCAACGCCGTCAACATGGTCGGCAGTGCGTTGCGCAGCGCGCCGCGAGTCACGATCTGCCAGTGCGAGATACCCAGCGACCGAGCGGTGAGCACGTACTGCTTGCCCAGTTCGGTGCGCAACGACTCGGTGAGGAAGCGGGTCAGCGCCGCCGCCACCGGCAGCGCGAGGCAGATCGACGGCAACAGCAGGTACTGCACGGCGATATCCGGGCGCGCGATGAAACCGTCCGGCGGCACGCCGCCCGCGGGCAACACCGGCAGCGCCACCGCGAACACCAGCACCAGCAACACACTGGTCACGAACGTCGGCAGTGCGATCGCGACCGTATTGGCCGCGGCGACAACGGTATTCAGCCAGCGGCTCGGCCACACCACCGACGCCACACTCACCACGAGGCTCACCACCACCGCAAGTACCAGCGCCGACACGGTCAGCACCACGGTGTTGGTCAGCCCACGGCCGACCAGATCGGCGATCTGCCCGCCGATGATGTAGGACCTGCCGAGATCGAAGCTGAGCAGGTCACCGAGCCACGTCACGTATTGCGCCGGAATGGATCGATCCAGCCCGAGCTGATGCCGGATCGCCGCGATCGTCTGCGGGGAGGCGTCCGAACCCGCCAGGGTGGTCGCCGGGTCGCCCGGCACCAGCCGCAGCAGCAGGAAGATCAGTACGGACGCGCCGAACAGCACCAGGACGGCGGAAGGTAAGCGCCGCAACAGGTATCGGATCATCGGAGTCAGGCCAGGAAGGCGTCGGTGAGCACGGTCTCGCGGCGCTTGGTCCAGGACAGGCCGTGCACCTTGCTCGCGGTGGCGACCTGCTTGAACCTGGCACCGATCTCGATCAGGAACAATCCGTCCAGCAGCTGCTCGCTGAGGGTTTGGTAAGCGCGCACCGCCTCCGGCCCGGTGCCCTGCGTGACCTGCCACGCCGCGTCCGCCGCCGCCACGTAGGCGGGCGACTCGTAGTGCGAGGCGTTCTTGCGCGCGTTGAACGGATAGGCGCTGACGGTCAGCGTTGAGGGCACGAACTGCGCCCACGAGTGGTCGGTGATCCACAGGCCCGGGAACTGCGCGCCGACAAGCCTTTTGATGAAGGTGGCGGAATCGATCGGATCCAGGGTGACCTCGACGCCGATCTCCGCGAGGTTCGCCTGCACGATCTGCGCGGCCGATTCGTAGTAGGGCGTGCTGGTTTCGTAGGTCAGCGGCAGCTTCGGCGGCTTGGGTAGCTGCGCGAGCACCTGCTTGGCCTTGGCGAGGTCGCGAGCGTATTTGGTATTGCGGGTGCCGTCGAAGGCGGGAGAGGTCTTGGGCCACGGCAGGTTCAGCGGATAGCCCGAGCCACGGAACACCTCGGCGATGATCCGTTCACGGTCGATCGCGTACGCGACGACCTGACGCAGGCGCACGTCTGCCAGGGCCGGATCCTGCACGTTCGCACCGACATACAGCTGCAGTTCGGCGCCCTCGTAATCGATGGTCTTGAATCCGCCGTTCTTGGCGAGGGTTTCGTTGTCGCGGTAGTTCAGGTCGTGCGCCAGCGCGATCTGCCCGGACTTCAGCGAGTTCACCAGCGCCTGGCTGTCCGGGATGATCGCCACCTCGACCCGGTCCAGATACGGTCGCTCGGGCACCCAGTACTGCTCGTTCTTCTCGAAGATCAGCTGGGTGTTCGGGATGCGCTGGGTCAGCTTGAACGGGCCGGTGCCGACGAACTTGTCACCGGTCGCGAGCTGCTCGATGGATTCGCTGTCCAGGATCGGCGCGGTGTCGAGCAGGTCGAAGATATTGCCCAGCGGATGGGCGAATTGGAGCACGATGCGATGCGGCGCACTGGTGTCGAAGGCGGTGATCGCCGCGGCCGTGCTCTTCAGCTGGGCGGACCACTTGGGGTCGGCGTAGGTGCGCAGCGAGAACTCGACGTCCTTCGAGGTGAACGGTCGGCCGCTGTGGAACTTGACGTCGTCGCGCAGTTCGACGGCCAGCGAGAGCCCGTCGGGCGCGAGATTCCACGACTTCGCCAGTCGCGGTGCGGGTTCCAGCTTGTCGTTGGGGTAGCGGGTCAGCGTCTCGTAGACCAGTCCGATCACGGCGGGCGTCGCGCCGGTGTTGGTCAGCAGGTTTCCGGGAACGATGTCCACGGGTGTGCCGACCTTCAAGGTGCCGCCGCGGACCGGCGCGGCATTGTCGCCGGCCGACTTCTGCTCCTGCACCGCCGACGTGCAGGCCGCGAGTGCGCCGGTGCCGAAGATCGCGAGCGCGGCAATGCCGGTGCCACGCAAGAAATTACGGCGATCTAACCCGCCGGGGGAAGAGCTCATCTGACAAATCCTCGAAGACACATCGGCCGGGACACGGGCCGATTACGGCGCCGCGGTGGCGCCGGGAGAAGGGCAAAGAATCAGCGATGGCGGGCGTCAGCCACGCGACGGACAACACGAACAGCAGGGGTCCTGCGCGCACTCCACCTGGGGAGCGCAGGGCTGATTCGAGTCCATGCCGGTGACGCTAACAGGTAGCGACCGCACGGGCACCGGTTCCGCGCACCGTGCGCGAAATGCTGGCGACCTGGGCATATTCCACTATTTACTGGAAGGATGCCTGTTCCCTCCCATGCACGCGGTTACGAGTCCTTCGCCGGCACCATCGGACGCACCACCGCGGATTCGACCCCCGAGTGGACCTACCCGCCGACGGCACCGGCGGACGCGCCGAACATCATCGTGGTGCTGGTCGACGACATGGGATACAGCGACATCGGGCCGTTCGGCTCCGAAATCGACACGCCGACCTTGGATCGGCTCGCCGCGCACGGTGTCCGCCTGACGAACTATCACACCACGCCGCTGTGCTCGCCATCGCGGGCCGCGCTGCTGACCGGAATCAACTCCCACCGTGCGGGTTTCGGCTTCGTCGCGAACGCCGATCCCGGATACCCCGGCCTGCGCCTGGAACTCGCCGACGATGTGCTGACGCTGCCGGAGATCCTGCGCACCAACGGATACGCGACCTACGCGGTCGGCAAGTGGCATCTGGTCCGCGACGCCACGATGAACCCTGCGGCGCACCGGGATTCGTGGCCGACCCAGCGCGGCTTCGACCGCTACTACGGCTCACTGGAGGGACTGAACTCCTTCTACTATCCGAATCAGCTGGTGTCGGACAGTTCCGTCGTCGACGTCGAGGAGTACCCGGAGGGCTACTACCTGACCGACGACCTGACCGACAAGGCGATCTCCTACATCAAGGATCTGCGCGCGCACGATTCGGCCAAGCCGTTCTTCCTCTACTTCGCGCACGTCGCCATGCACGGCCCGTTGCAGGCCAAGCCCGCCGATCTGGCCAAGTATCGTGGCCGCTACGCCGAGGGCTGGGACAAGCTGCGGCAGAACAGGTTCGCCGCGCAGCTGGCGCAGGGCCTGTTTCCCGAGGGCACTCAGCAGAAGCCGCGCAACACCGAGCCCGGTTACGAAGCGGCGGAATGGGATTCGCTCTCCGAGGACGAGCAGCGGCGCTTCGCCAGGTACATGGAGGTGTACGCGGGCATGGTCGACAGCATCGACCAGAGCCTCGGGCGCATCCTCGACACCCTGGAACAGCTCGACGAACTCGACAACACCATCGTGGTGTTCACCTCCGACAACGGCGGCACCGCCGAGGGCGGCCCAGAGGGAACCCGCACCTACTTCGCCGAATTCGCGCACATCGACGACCCGGACTGGGTCGGCGACGTGCCGCTCGACGAGGAATTGATCGGCACCGCGCAGCTCGGCGTGCACTATCCGCGCGGCTGGGGGCAGGCGTCGAACACCCCGTTCCGCTTCTACAAGGGCCAGACCTTCGCCGGCGGCGTGCGGGTGCCGTTGCTCGTGTCCTGGCCGAAGGGGCTGGCGCGGAGCGGCGACGACAACGGCATCCGGCACGAATACGCCTACGTCACCGACCTCGCGCCGACGCTGCTGGAGCTGGCCGGGTTGCGGTGGCCGAGCGTGCGTAACGGACTGCCCGCCAAGGAGTTCGATGGCATCTCCGCGGCCGAGCTGTTGCGCGATCCGCAGGCACCCACCAGGCACACCGAGCAGTACTCCGAGATGACCGGGCATCGCGGCTTCTATCGCGACGGTTGGAAGTTGTTGTCGCTGCACGAGCGCGGCGCCGACGTCGACGCGCCGAACTGGCAGCTGTTCGATGTGCGCGCCGATCCCACCGAGCTGCACGACCTTTCGGCGCAGTTCCCGGAGAAGGCCGCCGAGCTGGCTGCCGCCTGGGATGAATCCGCTTGGGCGAACACCGTTTTCCCGCTGCTCACCCGGCAGGACCTGGCCCGCAGGCGGCCCGAGGAGCGCCGGTTCAGCGAGCCGCTGCGGCTGCTGCCCGGCACGCCCACGTTGGAGCGCTACCGATCGCAACGCCTGATCGCCTACCGGGACTTCACGATTACCGCAGAGCTGGACAACTATCAACCCGGCGAGGAGGGAGTCCTTGTCGCACACGGTGATCCGCTCGGTGGCTACCTGCTGTACCTCGAGGACGGCTGGCTGACGTTCGGGGTGAACAGCTACGGCAGGTACGACTCGGTGTCGACGGGCCCGCTCGCACCGGGCACCCGGCGGATCTCGGTGTCCGCGACGGTGCGTCCGCGCCTGCGCTGGGACTTCGACATCGAGGTCGACGGCACCCGGGTCGCCGAACTCCGCGACCAGGTGCAACTGGTCGGCATGTCGCCGTGGACCGGCATCTCCGTCGGCGTGGACGCGCGGGGGCCGGTGTCGTGGGACCTGCGGGAGCGCCGTGGTGCCTTCCGCTACACCGGCGCGCTGCGCGCGATCACCTACACCCCCGGCCCGATCCGAGTGCCGACCGGCACCATCGAGGCGGTGGAGCGGGAAGCGGAATTCGTTGCGGAGTAAGCGGATCGGCGGTTACCCCCGAGGTAATTGTCCTGTTGCACGGAGCGGCCTACGTTCGGGTCGGCGCCGCGTTTCGGCGCCGTCACCGAACAAAGGAACAGTTCATGTCCGCATTTGGCTTCGCCCATCTGCGCGCCCGCAGGCCGCACGCCGACATCCTCGAGTACCTGGAGCGCATTCAGGACACCTTGGATCCGTTCCACGGTCGCTTCGTCATCCACGGCCCGCCCGCCGAGATCGCGGAGGGCGACTGGCCGGGCAGTATGGTGCTGATCGAATTCCCCGATCTGGGCACGGCACGGGCGTGGTACCGCTCCCCCGCGTATCAGGCGATAATCCGCCTGCGCACCGATCACATCGATGGCGATCTGCTGCTGATCGAGGGCGTCGGGCCGACCTACGACCCGCGCGAACGGGCCGCGAAGCTGCGCGCCGAGGCCGCTGCCGGATAACACGGCTCCCCCATCAGCGAGCAGCCGGTGGCCGGATCAGGACGGTCGACCGACTTTCTCAGAGCCGCCCCCGTCCGATACCGTTGACCAGGCACAACACGGCTCCACGCGATAAAGGATGCGCCTGATGGACGACAGTTCTCTGATCTGGGATGACGGTGCGCTGGTCACCATCGACCAGCGTGGGCTGCCGCACGAAGTCCGCGAGCTGCGGCTCGGCACGGTCGATGCGGTCATCGACGCCATTCAGGCGCTGGCCATTCGGGGCGCGCCCGCCATCGGCATCGCCGGGGCGTTCGGTGTGGTCATCGCCACCCTCGCGCACACCGTCGACGGTGTGGTGGACGAGGTACGAGCGCAGGCCGACGCCGACCGGATCGCGGCCGCCCGGCCGACCGCGGTGAACCTCGCGTGGGCAGTGCAACGAGTGCGCGCCAAGGTCGCGCAGGGCGCCGATGCCGTGCTCGCCGAAACCCTGGACATGCTCGCCGAGGACGGCCGGGTCAACCGGGCCGCCGCGACCCACGCCGCCGATCTGGTGCAGCGGCTCTGCCCGGATCGGCCGCTGCGCGTGCTCACCCACTGCAACACCGGACGGCTCGCGACGAGCGCGTTCGGCACCGCGATCGGCACGCTGCGGGTGCTGTCCGATCGTGGTGCGATCGAGAACGTCCTGGTCGACGAGACCCGGCCGCTGCTGCAGGGTGCGCGGCTCACCACCTGGGAACTCGCCGAGGCGGGCATTCCGCATCGGCTGACCATCGATTCCGCGGCCGCGTGGGCCATGGCGACCGGGCAGGTCGACTGCGTGCTGGTCGGCGCGGATCGGGTCACCGTGAACGGAGACGTGGCGAACAAGATCGGCACGTATTCACTCGCGCTCGCTGCTCGGCATCACGGGATTCCGTTCATCGTGGTGGCGCCGGAATCGACCCGCGATCCGAACATGGCGACCGGCCGCGACATCGTGGTGGAGGAGCGGGCGGCCGCCGAGGTGATCGGATTCGGTGGTGTCGCAACGGCTCCCGAGGGAACCGAGGTGTTCAACCCGGCCTTCGATGTGACGCCGGGCGAATTGGTGACGGCGGTCGTCACGGAGTTGGGTGTGGTGCACGGCGCGGCGGCCCTGGTCGTCGACGGCGCGAATCCCCTGCCCGGCAAGGCAATTGCCGACATCGCGCGTGGGCTGTATCAGCGTGGGTGGATGCCGGGCACCGCCGGCAATATCTCGGTGCGGACCGGCGAGACAGCCGTGATCACCGGCAGTGGCTTGTCCAAAGGTGAACTCACCGAACACGATATGGTGACCGTCCAGGTGGCGGATTCGGCACCGATCGCGGGCAACAGCCGGAAACCCTCGGCGGAGACCACGATTCACACCGCGGCCTATCGGGCCACTGCCGCGCAGGCCGTCGTGCATATCCATCCGCCGTATGCCACCGCGCTGGCGACCCGCTCCGGCACGTCCGACGAGGTCACGTTCATGCGCATCACCGACTACGAGCTGATCAAGGGGCTCGGCGGCACCGATCCCGCAGCCATCGACATCCCGGTATTCCCCAACTGGCCGGATGTGCCGCGCATCGGCGCCGATATCGAGCGCTACCTCACCGAGCACCCGGCCGCGCCCCCGGTCCTGTTCATCTCCGGGCACGGGATCACCGCATGGGGGGACAATCTTTCCCAGGCGCGCGATCGCGCCGAATGCCTGGAAGCCTTGTGCGAGCTGGTCGCCCGCACCGGGCGGCGGCAGGCCTTCGGTGCGCGCGACGAGACTCTCGAGATTGGACTGACATGACCCTGCTCCAGGTGATGGCCGCCGACAACGCGGCCGACGTGCGGGTGCGGACCACCGACGACGCGGTGATCGGCACCGAATTGGCACAGCACGGCATCACTTTCGGTCGCTGGCCGGTGCTGGACAACGCCGCCGCGGTCGACTCCGATGACCTGCTCACGCACTACACCGACCAGGTCGCCGCACTGAACGAGTCCGGCCGCTACAAGCACATCGACATCGCCCGCATCCACCCGGACGACGCGAACCCGGAGTGGCCGCGGATCGCCAAGGGCGCGCGGGAGAAGTTCCTCAACGAGCACCGGCACGCCGAGGACGAGGTTCGCTACTTCGCCGCCGGCCGCGGCTGCTTCTACCTGCACCTCGGGCACGAGGTGCTCGCCGTCGTCTGCGAGGGCGGCGACCTGCTCTCGGTGCCTGCCGGCACGCTGCACTGGTTCGACATGGGCAGCCGGCCGGACTTCATCGCCATCCGCTTCTTCGAGGAGGAAGACGGCTGGGTCGGCGATTTCAGCGGCGACCGGATCAGCGAAGGGTTCCCGACCCTCGACGAACTGCTCACCAACTCATGATCACGACGGTAGTAGTCGACATCGAAGGAACCACCAGCCCGACCAGTTCGGTGCGCGAGGATCTGTACGGCTATACCCGCGAACGGCTTCCGGCTTGGTTGGCCGAAAACCGTACGGACGCTGCGGCTCCCATCATCGCCGCCACTCGGGAACAGGCCGGGCGGCCGGAGGCCGACACCGACGAGGTCGCTGCCATCCTGCGGGGTTGGCTCGACACCGACGTCAAGGCGGAGTCGCTCAAAGCGGCCCAGGGATTGATCTGCGCGGAAGGTTTCCGCAACGGCGCGCTGCACGGTGAGTTCTTCGCCGATGTGCCGCCGGCGCTGCGGGCGTGGCATGCGGATGGTCTCGCGCTGTACGTGTATTCGTCGGGATCTATTCGTAACCAACAGGATTGGTTCGCGTTCGCCCGCGGCGGTGAGCTGGCCTCACTGATCAGCGGCCACTTCGATCTGTCCACCGCGGGCGGCAAACGCGAGGCTGCGTCCTACGAGAAGATCGCAGGCGCGATCGGCGTCCCCGCCGACCGCATCCTCTTCCTGTCCGATCATCCCGACGAGGTCGACGCGGCCGTCGCCGCAGGCTGGCATGCCATCGGTCTGGCCCGCCCCGGCGAGCCCAATCCGCCACGACCGCCGCATCGTTGGGTCGATACGTTCGCCGACATCGACCCTGGCGCGCTGTAGCGGATCAACTCAGCGACTCGATAACCTTCGCGATCCGCCGGGCCCGCGTGTCCGCGCGCTTTACCTCGATGACCGCCGTGACATGTTCACGCCGCCGCGAATAGGACAGCGCGTCGAACGCGGCACGCAGTCCGGCGGATCGCAGCGCGTCGGCCAGGTCGTCCGGAACCTCGACGGCTCGCTCGCCCTCGTCGCACACGACGGTGACCACAACTCGATCACCGGCCTGCTTACCGAGCTCGGTGCGGATCGCCTTCAAGATGCCGAGGCAAGGTCCGGCACCCATGTCCGTGATCGAGCCGCGATACTCGACGCCGTCGAAGGCGGCCGCAACCGGAATCCGGCCACCTCCACCCAGCGCAACCACAATCTCGTCCGGCACCGGTACGTAGGCACCGCCACCAGCCCCGGACTCGATCGTCGCCTCGAATTCCGCCATGAACCCGACCCTAAACCCCACAGCTACGCGTTGTCGTAGGCATCCTGCAAAGTCTTGATATCCAGCTTGGACATACTCCGCAACGCCGTCCCGACCGCGATCGTCTTGGCCGGGTCATCACCACTCATCAAGGTCGACAAGACCGACGGGGTCACCTGCCAGGACAGCCCGAACCGATCAGTCAGCCACCCGCAAGGCCCGGCCTCACCACCCTCGACGAGCGCATCCCACAACTGATCGACATCCTCCTGCGTCTCTACCACTACCTGCAGCGATGCCGCATCAGTCAACGGATGCCCCGGCCCACCATTCATCAACGTCACCGACTGCCCATCGAGCTCGACCGAAACCACAAACGCCACCCCATCCGAGTTCCGGGCAACATCGATGATCCGCGAGTTCGGCACCAGCGCCGTATACAGAGTGGCCGCTTCCTCAGCCGCACTCTCGAACCAGAAGAAAGTATTGATAGACATGACGGCTCCTAACCGTGGTGTATGACTTGCTGTCACCCCTTGGTCGGAGCCGCCACCCCCACTTCGACCTATCTCACCAAATTTCCCGAAAGTTTTTTCCGACCAGTCTGACCTGGACCTTCAGCGAGCAGGCTTGCTCGGCTACGCCTCGTCCTCGATCAAGAGATCAGAGATCGTGGTCGCGGTCACCGCGCGATGGAGCCATGGAAGCACCACCTTCGGGTTCGGGTGTCCCACGATGCGAGCACGAACGTCGGGCGGGACTTCGACCTCTCGCACATACAGGACTTCAAGAATGCATTCTCCGATTACGTGGGCCACTTTCGCTTCTCGTCGCAGCTCGTGCACTCGCCGAGAAATCTCATCCAAGACGGACTGGTGGACATAGATCTTCGCCACTAGGCCTCGAAAAGCTCAGCGACCGTGGTTACCGTCACCGACTGATCGAGCCAACCGTCCAACACATCAAGGTCGGTGCACGACGTGATCCGGTGTCGCACCTCATCGTCGACGACGAATCCACGTCGCTCCAGGACCCGCAGAATATTCCGAACGACCGCCTTGGTCTCTCCCTCGGCCAAGCCGACGGTCCGCCCCTCTTCACGCAGGCGCTGCGAGGTCTCCGAGCGGAAGAACGATGGGTCGAGCGACATCAGGTGCCTCCAAGTTTCGGCGGCCTGGCTATTGCCCAGGCCGAGTTCAGTGAGTTCGGCGAAGACGTACGCGTCTTCTTCGTCGATCCCTCGCAGTGCGGCGGCCAGCGATTTCAGTATCGCATCAATGCATGGGTCTTTGGCGTGCGTCATTGCGGAGAGGGCGGCTAGGGGGACGTCGGCGGCTGCGACGGCGGGATCGGTCACGACGGGCACATTGTCTGGGCCGAGGACTAGGGGGCGCATGGTGAGGCTGGCCCAGAAGGAAGGGCCGAACTCGGCCGGGCAGGATGCCCAGTCTGCGGTGCGTCGGTCATGGCAGACGACCAGCAGCACTGCGGGAAGGCGGTACTTCGCGTGGGCGTGGGCCAGGTAGTACGCCCACGCCGAGGGCTTGTCCGGGTCGACTTCACCTTGGGCCTCGACCAGTAGCAGAAATCGACCCGACGGCGTAGTGAACCGTAATAGGGTGTCGACCCGACGTTCGAGTGGTCTGATCTCGGTGAGATCAGTTGGTAGCAAAGCTACTTCGGTTGGGTCGTCCAGGGGGACGTTCAACTCGCGGAAGGCGCGCGCGAACATCGCTGGGTGGTCTTGGAAGATCCGGTGCAACGCTTCATGTTGTGAACCGACCATGCCGCCGAAGATACCTCGAGATTCGAAAATATGTTCGAGTCACAATATGGTTGCGGACCAGGTCAGGCGCAGGGTGGGGCGGGGGCGTCTTGGAAGAGGGGTTTGCCGGTGGGTGGGGCGTAGACGACGTCGAGGATGAGGGGGTCGGGGCCGAGGTTGCGGCCGATGTGGACGTTCCAGTCGCCTTCGGGTTCGTAGATGAAGTCGCCTGCGTGGTAGATGGGGGCGACGCAGTCGGGGCCGGGGTGGGTGAGGGTGCCTGCGCGGATGATGCCGAAGACGGGGCCGTCATGGTAGTGCCAGCCGGTGGAACCGCCTGGGGCGATGGTGATTTCGCGGACCACGAAGTCGGTGCCCGCGACGAACGGGAGCAGCCCGGCGGGGATCTGGGCTTGGGCGAGGGTGACGGCGGTGATGTCCGTGCCGGGCGTGGCGTCGGCGGGAGCGCCCGTGCCGAGGGCGGCGCCGAGCATGATCGCGACGGCGGTCGCGCGGGTGAATGGCGTCATCGCGGGAGCATATCGGGCGGCGACGGGCACGAACAGGTGAATTCGGGCTGGTGGTGGCTGAATAGCCGGATTCGGATGTGCGCCGTGGTCGCCTGGCCGCGGAGGTCCGGATCGGCAGAATTCACCCAGAGTTCGCACTCGGCCCGCAGTGTCGAGTTGCCGGGTCGGCGCGAGCGGTAGAGCATCGTTCGTTATGGCGTCGAATCCGCTGAATCCCGTAGGCGATATTCCGGAAACCGGAATTCCAGGCGGGCTCTCCGCCGACATGACAATGGCCGAGCAGCACGAATGGCACCGCGGCTATTTACGCCGACATCCGGTGACGCGCCGCAATATCCTGCGCGGGGCCGCGGCAGCCGCAGCCGTGGCGGCGGTCGGCACATCGCCGTTCGGAAAGCGCGCCTACGCCGAGGTCACACAGCTCGCGGTGGGTGGGCGGCACGTCGGATTCGGGCCCGACTCGACCAGCCAGCTGCGCTTCGCGGCCCAGTTGTCCAGGCAGCCCGCGGGTACCAAGGTGTTCCTCGATCACGGACCAACGCCCGCACTCGGCGGGACGGTCGAGGCCGAGGTGCGCAACCTGCTGACCCAGCTGCCGAGCAGCGACGGCGGAGTGCTTGCGGCAGAACAGTTCTACGCGCACGCGCCGGTGGACGGACTGCCCGGCCGGGTGCCGCATTTCTACCGCTGGCGCACCGCCGACGGGTTCACCGGCGACATCCGCGCCGCCGCCCCCGCGATGCCCACCGCACGGGCCGCGATCGTGCCGTTCCGCTTCACCATGATGGGCGACCAGGGCACCGACGAAACACCGGCGCAGCCATCGGGTGTCGCGCCGGGTGACTACGACGACAAGTACTACAAGGCCGACAACGACCCGAACGCACCGCACGCCAGCAACGTGCTGCGCCAAATCGCCGCGGCCAGACCGGATTTCCACATCCTGGCCGGCGACATCGCCTACGCCGATCCGTCCGGCGCGGGCAAGCCCGCCCAATTCATCGCGCACGGTGCGCAACTCCCGGACGGCTTCGACAAGTTCAACCCGTACGTGTGGGACGTCTACTTCGGCGCCATCGAGGCAAGCGCGGCCCAGACGCCGTGGATGTTCGCGACCGGCAACCACGACATGGAGGCGACCTACGGCAGCCTCGGCTACGGCGGACACGCTGCGCGACTGGACCTTCCGGGCAACGGGCCGTCCGGCTGTCCGTCGGCGTACTCGTTCACCTACGGCAATGTCGCGGTGCTCTCGCTCGACGCCAACGACGTCTCCTACGAGATTCGCGCCAACACCGGGTATTCCGGTGGGGCGCAAACGAGTTGGGTGGAACGCACGCTCGCCGCATACCGGGCTGACCCCGGCATCGACTTCCTCGTCTGCTTCTTCCACCACTGCGCCTACTCGACGACCGACGCGCACGCCAGCGACGGCGGGGTACGTGATGCCTGGGTGGCACTGTTCGACCGCTATCAGGTGGACCTGGTGCTGCAGGGGCACAATCACGTCTTCGAACGCACCGACCCGATCCGCGGCAACGCGGCGACGAAGGTCGCGGGCGACAACTCCGTGGTCTACCCGGAGACCGACGGCACCGTCTACTACACGGTCGGCGGCGGCGGTCGGCCCCGCTACGACTTCCAGCCGGGCTCGCGGGAGTCCTACCGCGGCAACGAAATACCGGACACCTCGGTGCCCAACAGCTACGTGTGGTCCTCCGGCGGCGACAAGCAGAACGAGGCGGCCCCCTGGTCGCGGGTGCGCTTCCGCAACTACTCGTTCCTGCGCGTCGACGTCCGCCCCGGCGTCTTCGCCAGCGAAATGGACGTGACCGCCGTCGACGAGTACGGCCGCGAGTTCGACCGCGTCACCTACCGCAGGCAGGTTCGCAGCTGACCTACTTCTTCTTTTTCGGCGGCAGCGACCGCGCGTAGCCGACGCCGCGGTCGACCCATTCCCGCAGCACCGCGTCGTCATCGGCCGCGTCGGGGCTGACATACAACCAGCCGACCCTTTCGCGACCGGCCATCACCATGGGCCGGACGAATTCGACGGCGAGCAGCTGGTCGTTTTCCTTCGGATCGACCCGGACCAGCAGGCCGCCCTGCCTGCTGGCCGCCACCGCCATATTGCCGCCGATCAGGAAGGCCAGCCCGCCGAACATTTTCCGCTCGGACAGCTCGGGCCCCGGTTTGATCAGAAACCGAATACGGTCGGCCAGTTCCTCGTCATATGCCATAGCGGAATTGTCGACCAAGGCACCGACAAACTGCGACAGCTACTCAGGCACCGATCGCGGCGGCGAACAGCGGCCAGGACAGGTGCACGTCGTCCTGCCAGTAGGTCCAGGCGTGCGTGCCGGCCGGGCGCAGGTTCGCGGTGACCGGGATACCGAGCTCGTGCAGCCGGTCCACGAACGGCCGGGTACAGCCGCCGACGACCGTCTCCATCACGCCGCCGACCAGCACGCGGTCCGCCAGCCGGGCCGGATTGCCGTCGATACCGCGGTCCGCGATGTTGTCGTGCTCGCCCGGTGCACCGTTGCCCGACGAAACGTACAGCGCCAGCCCGCGCAAGCGTTCGGCCTGCACCATCGGGTCGTTCGCGGCCCACGCCGGGTTCTCCGGCCCGCCCCACATGTTCGACGCGTTCGCGCCGAACACCGCGAGTTGTGCCGAGACATACGCCTGCGCCACCGGATCACTGGTGCGCGGGCAGCCGCTGTAGGCGCCGACCGCCTGATAGAGACCGGGCGCGCCGGTCGCGAGGTTCAGCGCCGAGGTGGCCGACATCGACAGTCCCGCAATGGCATTGCGGCCCGTCATGCCGAACTTGGCTTCCAGCAGCGGCGGCAGTTCCTTGGTCAGGAAGGTGGTCCACTGGTTGCGCCCGAGCACCGGGTCGTCGCGCAACCAGTCGGTGTAGTAGCTGGCGCGCCCGCCCATCGGGACGATCACGTTGACGTTCTTGTCCGCGAAGAACTCCGCGACATCGGTGCGCCGCGTCCACGGGCCGCCGTCCTCGCCGCCGTCGACCGCGTTGAGCAGATACAGCGCGGGCGCACCCGTGCCCGGATGCGACATCCACAGCGTGATGGGCTTGTTCATGGCCGCCGAGTGCACGACGACCTCCAGTTCCCGCCCACCGAGCGGGCGCACATCGAGGATGCGGGAATCGGGATCGGCGGCGGCCGTACCGGCCGGGACGATCGCGGCGACCACCGCGAGAAGGGGAACCAGGCATCGCATCAGCCGGCGCATGGCGTCGAGTATCTATCAGGGTCGCCGGGACGCCCGGCATTCACCGGGCGTGTTCGCCGAACGAATGAACGCGCAGGTCGGTGATGGCAGCATCGGCGACATCGGCCATTTGCAGTCGCTCAGCAATCGACCAGCGCAGTCGGCGCGGGAGGTCGGGTGCGACCTGTGTCAGATACGCGTACAGCCATTCCGCGCGGCCGGCCAGGAACGGGAAATCGGTGTTCATCATCTTCCGGATCACCAGCATCGGCACCGGGGCGTCGAGTGGCCGGAAGTCCTTGTTCCACAGGCCGGATACGCCGCAGCCCGGATAGAATTGGCCGAGCATCAGGCCTTCCTCCACCACGGCGGTTTTGCGCGCCAGATGCACGGCGTCGACCAATTCGTGGCGGGTGAGTCCGGGAAAGAGGGTGACGGCGGTCAGCATTCGAGCGTCGGCGTCGGTGCGCAGGCAGCGATAGATCTCGAAGGCGTCGTCCACCGCCGCGGTCATGGTTTCGACGGTGAGGTCGTCGCCGCCGGGAACGGCTGCGGCCCACAGACTGTGGTGTGTCATCGTGTGGCGGACGAACGGGCACACCGGACCGTCGCGGCCCAATTGTGGGTGTGGGTGGACCAAGTGGTCGCTGAGGTAGCGAATCAGGGTGGCGGCGTCTGGATTTCGCCGCTCCCACTCCCCTGGATCGTCGAAGACGTTGCACCACTGCAATCCAGTGCGCGCACCGACGTGCCTGCGCGCGGTCGAGGCCGTCACGGCCCGCTCCGCGCGGCGGCGGGCACGGTGATGCGCTCGAGGTGCCTGGCCAGGATCGGGCCGATCTCGCCGACCACCGCCGCGTTGGTGAGCTGGGCGTGGGTGGCGGCCACCGGGTGTTCGATGAGGTCGCCGGTGACGAACGGGCGCCACAGCTCGGCGCCGAACAGCTCGGTCATGCCGCGGGTGGCCGAAAAGTACAGCAGGTCACCGTCGAAGACGCCGGGACGGTAGTGGTGCGAGAGGGCGACGCCGTCGACGTAGCCGCGATGCAGCCGCTCGAGCTGGGTCGCGGACAGGCCGGTACCGAAGGACGCACCCGCGCAGGCCAATTCGGCGGCGGCCTCGGCAGCCGTCAGCTCGGGCGCGGCATCGGCATCGTCGGGTTCGTCACCGAGCAAGTGGGTCAACAGGTCTCGCATGCGCGGCACCGGCGGCGGGCCGGCGCCGTCGGGAAAGACGACGCTGTCCAGCATGGCCAGCGCGGCGACCGAGGCGCCACGAGCCCGCAGCCGGACGGCGATGGCGTGCGCGATCTGACCGCCGAGCGACCAACCGAGCAGGTGATATGGGCCCTCCGGCTGGACGCGGAGCATCGCGTCGACGTAGGCGTCGGCGAGGTCATCGATGGTGCTGATCGTTCGGTCGGCGCCGGACAGGGTCGGCGCCTGCAGGCCGTACACCGGACGGTCGGTGATGTAGCGAGCCAGCCCGGCGTAGCACCAGGCCAGCGGGACCGCGGAGTGGACGCAGAACAGCGGTGGTCGATTTCCCTTGCGGCGCAGGGTGAGTAGGACGCCCAGTGCGTCGTCGGCGGTGTCGTCCGCGCCGTCGTAGCCGGTGATCCGTTCGGCGAGCGCCGCGACGGTCGGTGTGGTGTAGAGCCAGCGCACCGTCACCGGGACGTCGGTCGCGGCGGCCAGCTCGGCCGAGACCGCCACGCCCAGTAGAGAATTCCCGCCGAGTTCGAAGAAGTCGTCGTCCAGGCCGACTCGCGGGTGCCCTGTTGCCTTGCCGACGTGCTCGGCAACCAACTGCTGCGTTGCGGTCTCGGGAGCCCGATAGGGACGCGGTGCCACGACCGGCGACGGTAAGGCGGTGCGGTCGAGTTTTCCGTTGCCCGACACCGGTAGTCGATCGAGCTCGATCAGCGCTGATGGAACCAGTGCCGCGGGCAGCGTGCCGCGCAGTCTGCGCAACGTTTCGGCGGGATCGAACCGAATCCCCGCTGCCGTCACCACATAACCGACCAGCCTGGCCTCCGGCTGTCCGGCATCGGCGACGGTCACCACCGCATCCGCGATCCCCGGCTCCGCGCGCAGCGCCGACTCGATCTCCGCCGGTTCGATGCGCCGCCCGCGCACCTCGACCTGCCCGTCCATCCGGCCGAGGAATTCGAACGCGCCATCCGGGCCGGCGCTGACGAGATCGCCGGTGCGATACAGCCGTTGCCCGATACCGAACGGGTCGGCGATGAACCGGACGGCGGTGCCTGCCGGATTGCGGAGGTAGCCGTCGGCGACCCCGAGACCACCGAGGTACAGCTCACCTCTGGCACCCGACGGCACCTGCACCAGCCGCGAATCGAACACCACCGCAAGCACTCCCGGCAGCGCCGCGCCGATCGTGATGGGCTCGCCGGGCACCATCGCCGCCGTTTGCGTTGCCATGACGGTGGTTTCGGTCGGCCCGTAGCCGTTGAACAGGCGCACGTGCGGCGCCCACGCGCGCACCAGTTCCGCCGGGCAGGCCTCGCCGCCGACCACGACGGCCCGCAGGCCGGGCAGCTCGGCGGGTGTCAGGGTGGCCAGCACCGCGGGCGTCGTGAGGAAGTGGGTGCTGCCGCTGTCCTCGATCAGCCGGGCCAGCGCGTCGCCCGCGACCACCGACGGCGGTTCGACCACCAGCCGGGCTCCCGCCGCGAAGCAGGCGAGCAGTTCCAGCAGATGCGCGTCGAACGATGGCGCGTGCGCGTGCAGCACGACCGAATCCCGGCCGACCCCATAGTGTTCGGTGATGTAGCCGGTCAGCGACCCGAGACCGCGATGGGTGACCAGCACACCCTTCGGTGCCCCGGTGGTGCCCGAGGTGTAGATCAAGTAGGCCGGATGGTCGGGCCGCAGCGACCGTGGGCGTTCCTTGTCGTCGATCGGTGTGCTCGCCCGGCGATCGGCTTCCGCCATGGTCCGGGAGTCGTCGAGCATCAGCCAATGAATGCCGCACCTGCCCGCGCCCTTGCGGCCGCCGACTGCACCGTCGGCCCGTGTGTTCGGACGCTGTCTTCCGTCCCCGACGGGGATGGGTTCGACGTCGCGATCGGCGAAGGCGGTGTCGCATGGGAGATAGTCGCGTACCGCGGCGACCGTAAGCCCTTGCCGCGCTCCGGAATCCGCAATCACGTTCGCAATGCGATCGATGGGGTCGTTCGGGTCGACCGGCACGAAACACGCGCCGGCCTTGGCAACCGCCCACAGCGCGAGTACCGATTCGAGTGATCGCGTGATGGCGACCACGACGAACTCGCCGGGCCGAGCGCCGCCCGCCATCAGTTCGCGAGCCCATCGCGAAGACGTCTCGTCCAGCTCGCGGTAGGTCATCGTGCGGCTGCCGTCCTGTATCGCGACGGCGTCCGGCACGAGACCCGAGCCCAGCAGGTCAGGCAGCACTCGAATCGGTCCTGCGGGCGCCGCCGCCACCGGGGCGGGCGGCGTGAGGTCCAAAGCCGGTATCGGGCAATCGGATTCGGCGGCCAGGAAGCGGGCGAAGTAGTCGAGGAACATGCGGTGCTGCCAGGCCACCATGTCGGGCCGGTAGCGGGCCGGATTGGCGTGGAAGTCGATGCTGATCGAGCGTTCGTCGGGACCGGCTTGATAGCCGTTCACCAGCAGGTCCTCGACCGGACCGAGCGACAGCAGGCGCACCTGGCCGGTCAGTGGCCCGAGGCCGAACGGCTCGGTGAATCCGAGCGCGTTGACGACCGGCCCGAATCCGCCACGCACCACGTGGTGTTGCCCGCGGTCGAGTTGCATGTCCTCATACCGGTACCGCTGATGGCGCAGCGCGCCGATCACTCGCGATCGCACCTGGGCGATGACCGCGCCGACGGTGCCGGTGTTGATGCCGGCGAGCCGCAGCGGCACCACATTCGACATCGAGCCCGCCGAGCGGCGCAGCGCCGCGGTAGGACGCGCAGTGACCGGCAAGGTGAGTGTGACCTCGGCGCGGCCCGTCATTCGGGCCAGGTAGCAGGCAAAGGCGGTGACGACCAGTTCGGGGAAGGTCGCGCCGTGGCGGGCGCGGGCGGCGGCGACCAGTTCCGCCGTCGCGGCATCCAGTGTCGCGGTCACCCGGTGCGGTCGTGGTTCCGGTGCGGCGGGGCGCCCGGCCAGGCCGAGGGGTTCGCCGAGTGTTTGGAGTTGGTTGTGCCAGTACGCGCGGTCGGCGGAGGCGCGGGACGAATCCTGGTATCGGCGTTCGTCTTCCAACAGTTCGAGCACCGACATTGCCCGGCGGGCCTTCGGTTGGACCACATCCGGGGCTGTTGCCGAATCATGCTGTGCCGCACCGTTGTCCACCGGCGTATTGACGGCGGTCAGGGTTTGGATCGAACCCACTGCGGCGCTGCCGGATTCGCTGATCGGGGCGGCGTCCGCCGAGCGCCACAGCACCCGCGCGGCCGACCGGCGACCGCCGCCGCCCGACTCGCGCCCGGCTGACGTGCCGACGCGATCCGACGCCGGGCTCGACGAGTCACCGAGTCCCTGCCCCGCGACGACTTCCGAGCGGTAGAGCTCGCCCGTGCGACGCAACACAGCGGCGGCTCCCACGCCGTCGACGACGATGTGGTGACTGCGCAGATACAGCAGATGATGGTCCGGCGCTATCCGGAACACGATTGCGACGGTGAGATCATCGGTCCGCGGATCCAGCGGCGAGCTGTAGTCGCGTTCCATCTGATCCCGCGCCGCACCGATCGGGTCTGCCGCATCGGTCAGATCCGCGAGCCGTATCGGCAGCTCCGCCGCGTCGTCGACGTACTGCTGCGGGTACCCGTCGACGAGGCGGAACCGCAGGTTCGGCGACTCGAGTTCGCGGGCCGCGCGGCGGGCGCACCGCGACATCAGGGCGACGTCGAGCGGGCCGGTCAGGTCCAGGTACATCGCGACCGTGATCGGCACCGACGGCTGCAACTGCTGGGCCACCCACCAGCGCAGCTGCGCCGTCGACAATGGATACGTCGACCGTGCCGTTGCCGCCGTCCGGTCGAGCGACACGGCGTCGTCGGCTCCGGTCAACACGCCTCCCTCGGATTCGGAAGCCACCGCTGAATCGTTCACCGGCAAACTTACGGCATCCAAGCATGAACGAGCCGGAATTCCAGCACAATCGGCGCGTGCTGCGGCCACTGTCAGCACAAATGAATCAGATCGGGGCGTTCGGTCTGGCTCAGCTCGCCGCGATGAGTCCGCCGACATGGACAGCGCTACGCGATGGCATGCACCTCGGCAAACGCTTCCTCGTTCAGACGACGCGCGACCGCACCAGGTCCCGCGCGGCCGCCCGGTAGCGGTCGGCGATGAGCCGGACCACGGCGGGATGCACGCCGATGGGTTCGGCGACGCCGTCGGCCCCCGCCTCGTGCAGGCGCTGCTGAAACAAGCCGTGCGCCAGCAGATACGACGCGATGAACACCCGTTCGGCACCGGAATCACGGAGGGCGGCAACGACTTCCGGGACGCGAGGCGCGCCGGTAGCGATGTAGCCGAGACAGACCCGCGTGCCGAGGCGTTCGGTGAGCAGGGCGGCGGCCCGGCGAACATCCTGGCGGGCACGGGGATCCGAGGAACCGGCGGCGGCGAAGACCACCGCGTCGCCGGGGCGCCAGCCCGCGGCACGCAGGCGCATGGTCATGATCCGGGCCAGTGCCGGGTCCGGTCCCATCGCCGGAGTGACCGCCACCGCGGGGTGGCCGCTGTCGGCGACTTCCCGTGGGACGTCCTGATACACGTGATAGCCGGAGGCCAGGAACGCCGGAACGACCACGGCGGGAACGGATTCCCCCGCCGGATCGGTCAGATCGCGCAGCACCTCGGCGGGCGACGGACCGAGCACGTCGACGAAAGCGGTTCGCACCGGCGACATCCCGGGTAGCTCGGCATCGCGCCCCGAAATCGCGACGCCGAGCTCCCTGGCCACCGCCTCGGCCAGCGCGGCGATCATCTGCACCCCGCGAGTGCTCCTGGTGCCGTGCGCCACCAGCACTAGGGCGGGGTCGGTCACGAAGTCCCCAAGGTCTGCACGTACCGCGTCGGCGCGTCGACGACGGGCTCGGGCCGCGGGTTGTTGTCGATGCATTCGGCCGCGTCCAGCGCCAACCGGTAGCCGCGCTTGACCACCGTCTGAATCGCCTTCGGCGCACCGAGTCCCGCGCGCAGCCGCGCGATCGCGGTCTCCACCGCGTGCGTGTCGTCACCGCCGCCGGGCAGCGCGGCGAGCAGGTTCTCCCGGGACACCACCCGGCCCGGCTGCCGGGCCAGCGACCGCATCAGCGCCATCGGCGCGGGCGCGAGCTGACGTACCGCGCCGTCGACCACCACGCAGCCGCCGCGCACGCTGAGCGTGTGCCCGGCGGCGTAGATCCGGTTGGCCCGCCGCGGCAGTTCCTCGGCGACGTGCCGGGCGAGCGCGCCGAGCCGGGCACGTCCCGGCATCGATGTGGCCACCCCGAGCTCTTCCAGCGGCGCCGCGGTAATCGGGCCGACGCACGCGGCGAGCACCCGCCCGCGCAGCGCGTGCAGCACACCCTCGAGCAGCCCGGTTTCCTTGGCGCGCATCAACATCGACGCCACGGCGGGCGCGCTGGTGAACGTCACGCAGTCCAGATTGGACGTCACGATGGCCTCGATCAGCTGGTCCATCGGACCCTGATCCTCCGGCGGCATCCACCGATACACCGGCACCGGCACGACATCCGCACCGGCACAACGCAATACCTCGCAGAAGTCGGGCACCGGCTCCCATTCGGTGGTGGCGCCGTGCAGCTGGACCGCGATGCGCACGCCCTCCACGCCCTCGGCGAGCAGATGATCGAGCACCTCGGCGGAGGACTCCGACGCGGGCGACCATTCCTCGCGCAGTTCGGCGGCACGGATGGCGCCCTTGGCTTTCGGGCCGCGCGCCAGCATCCGGGTGCCGCCGAGCGTGGCACGCAGGTCCTCCGCGATGCCCCAGCCTTCGGCCGCCTCCATCCAGCCGCGGAAGCCGATGCCGGTGGTGGCCACCGCGATTCGCGGCGGGTCGACGATGAGCTGGCGGGTCACCCGCTCCAGCTCGGTGTCGTCGGCCAGCGGGATGATCCGGATGGCCGGGGCCGACACGATGTCGGCGCCGCGGCGCAGCAGCAGCGTGGCGAACTCGTCGGCCCGTCTGGCCGCGGTGATGCCGATGGTGAAACCGGCGAGGCAGGGGCCGGCGTCGGTGGTTGTCATGCGGTTACCCGTCCGAGGAAGCGAGCCCGGAACCTACCGGCTCGTTGGAGATCGAAACGATGCCGTCGGCTACGCGGACCGCGTACACCGGCAGCAGCGCCGATTCGTCGTCCAGGCAGCGCCCGTCGACCAGGGAGAAGGCCTGCTTCAGCAACGGTGAGGCGACGACGGGGACGCCGCCGCGGTCACCGACGATGCCGCGCGAGATGACCGCGGCCCGGCCGATCGGATCGATATTGCCCACGGCGTAGAGCATGCCGTCGGCCAGCAGGAACAGGGCGGCCTGGCGGCCACCTTTCAGCAACACCGCGACGCCGCGGCCGGGGATCAGGTAGTCGAGCCGGCACGCTTGCGTCCAACCGGTGGCGGTAACTGCGGCGATGCCGGGGGTATCGAGCACGGTCATGGGTGTCATCCTCCAATCGCCTTACCCATTGGTACAGGCGCCCTGTTTCTATGGGGTTAAGCGGTCATTTCCCGTGCGTGGCGACCGGAACGTCCGGCATCCCCAGCAGGACGGGCACCTTGCGCTCGCCGGTTTCGTCGAACGAGATTGTGGGATCTGTCTCATCCGGGGCGTTCACGAAGGAAACGAAGCGCGACAGCTTCTCCTCGTCTTCCAGTACGGCGGCCCACTCATCGCGGTAACCCGCGACATGCTGGGCCATCGACGCCTCCAACTCGTCGGCGATACCGAGGCTGTCCTCGCAGACGACCTGCTTCAGGTAGTCGATCCCACCTTCGAGGGCCTCCTGCCACGGCGCGGTGCGCTGCAATCGGTCGGCGGTGCGGACATAGAACATCAGATAGCGGTCGATGTATTTGATCAGCGTCTCGTCATCGAGCTCACCGGCGAGCAGCACCGCGTGCTTGGGCGAAAGTCCGCCGTTGCCACCGACATACAGATTCCAGCCGTGTTCGGTGGCGATCACGCCGACGTCCTTACCGCGCGCCTCGGCGCATTCGCGCGCGCAACCGGAGACGGCAAGCTTCAGTTTGTGCGGGGAACGCAGTCCGCGGTAACGCTTTTCGAGCAGCACGGCCATGCCGACCGAGTCCTGCTGGCCGTAGCGGCACCAGGTGGAGCCGACGCAGCTCTTCACCGTGCGCAGCGACTTGCCGTACGCGTGACCGGATTCCATGCCGACATCGACGAGGCGCTGCCAGATCCGCGGCAGCTGTTCCACTCGCGCGCCGAACAGATCGATCCGCTGACCGCCGGTGACCTTCACGTAAAGGTCGAATTCCTTGGCGATGTGGCCGATGGTGATGAGCTGGTCGGGGGTCACCTCGCCACCGGGCATCCGGGGCACCACCGAGTAGGTGCCGTTCTTCTGCAGGTTGGCCAGGAAGTGGTCGTTGGTGTCCTGCAGCGCGGCCTGCTCGCCGTCGAGGATGTGCTCGCTGGAGGTCGAGGCCAGGATGGAGGCGACGGTCGGCTTGCAGATGTCGCAGCCGGTGCCCTTGCCGTACTTGGTGATCAGGCCGGAGAAGGTACGGATGCCGGTGACCTGGACGATCTGGAACAACTCCGCCCGCGACTGGCCGAAGTGCTCGCACAGCGCCTTGGACAGCTCGACGCCGGACTGCTCCAGCAGCTTCTTGAGCATGGGAACGCAACCGCCGCAGGAGGTTCCGGCGGACGTGCACTTCTTGATACCGGGAATATCGCACGCGCCATCGGCGATCGCGCCGCAGATCGCCCCCTTGGAGACGTTGTTGCAGGAGCAGATCTGCGCGTCATCGGGCAGTGCGTCGGCGCCCAATTCCGCACCGGCGGGCGAGATCAGCGCGGCGGGCTCGGCGGGCAGCGGACGCCCGACCAGCGGGCGCAGCGCGGCGTAGGCGGTGGCGTCGCCGACCAGGATGCCGCCGAGCAGGATCCGCGCGTCATCGGAGACAACGAGTTTCGCGTAGGTGCCCTTGGCGGCGTCGTGCAGCACCACCGACAGCGCGCCCGCGGTGCTGCCGTGCGCGTCGCCGAAGCTGGCCACGTCGACGCCGAGCAGCTTGAGCTTGGTGGACATGTCCGCGCCGGGGAATTCGCCTGCGCCGCCCAGCAATCGGTCGGCGACGATCTCGGCGGTGGTGTAGCCGGGCGCGACTAGGCCGTAGCAGGTGCCCTCGACCGCGGCGCATTCGCCGATGGCCCAGACGTTCGGATCCGAGGTCCGCAAACCCAGATCGGTGATTATGCCGCCGCGCGGGCCGACCTCTAGGCCGCTGTCGCGGGCGAGCTGATCGCGCGGACGGACACCGGCGGAGAAGACGACCAGCGACGCCTCGATCACCGAGTCGTCGGACAGGCAGACCCGAACACCGTTGTCGGCCGCCTCGATCGACGCGGTGCCGACGCCGGTGTGCACGGACAAGCCGAGATCGGTGACCAGTCGTTCCAGGATCGCGCCGCCGCCCTCGTCCACCTGCGCGGGCATCAGCCGCTGGTTGAACTCGACCACGTGCGGCGTGAGACCGAGCAGCCGAAGCGCATTCGCGGCCTCCAGGCCGAGCAGCCCGCCGCCGACCACCACGCCGACGGCACCCGGTCCGGCGGCCTCAGCGGCCGCTCTGATGCCGTCCAGATCGTCGATGGTGCGGTAAACGAAGCACTCCGGCCGGTCATGCCCCGGCACGGGCGGTACGAACGGGTACGAGCCCGTGGCGAGCACCAGCGCGTCGTAGGCGATGGCGTCGCCCGCCGACGTGGTGACCTTGCGAGCGTCCCGGTCGATCGTCTCGGCCCGCTGCCCGAGCCGCAGCTCGACCAGCGCGTCCCCCGCGTACTCGTTACCGGGCAGCGCCAGCGCGGCGGTGTCCCACGCGCCCACGTAGGCGGACAGGCCGACGCGATCGTAGGCGGGCAGCCGCTCCTCGCTCAGCACCACCACCTGCCACTGCCCCGCCTCGTCCCGCGCGCGCAGCGCCTCCACGAACCGGTGCCCGACCATGCCGTGGCCGACCACCACCGCGGTCTTACGCAGTGCGGGTGCGACTGAGTGATGCGTCGGCGTGCTCAAGAAGGGCCTCCCATGATCCGGTTGGCCCCACGGTAGGAAACAGGTATTGCCGCCATGCTGCGCGCGATGACCACAGCATCAACGGTTGCTCACGGGTCGACAAATACCCACGTGAGTTCGGCGCTATGTTGCGCGAAAGTGACGCAACGATTTCCGCGCGCCACCAAAAGACCGACCTCGCAAAAAATCAGCCGGTGAGGTGTGACGCGAAAATCATGAACGCCGCCGCACCGCCCCGCAACTCGAACGGTGAGATCGGTCGGCGCTTCGCCGGCCGAGAACGACGCATGCCGAAAAATCGACCTCGGATATGACCGCCGAGCAGTTATGGGCGGCGTCACACGCCCTCATGTTGACGGTGTTCACATGCCCGGTTAAGTTAACGCTGTCAACATCACGGAGTGCCGGCGAACAACGCGCTCGACGAGCGAACCAAAGGACGAACGATATGCACGCCACCGCACTCCTGCGCAGCCCGAAGATCTGGATATTCACCCTGTTCGGCGCACTACTGGCCATCGTGCTGACCGTCGGATACCTCGGCGGCGCACTGGACACGGACACACCGACCCAACGGATACCCATCGCCTGGGCCGACACCGACCAGGGCGACGGCGCCCAGCACCTGGGCGCCACACTGACCGAGGAGATCCTGACCGGAGGCGCCCACGAGTCGGCGCACTGGCTGCCGGTCACCGACGAGGCGCAGGCCCGCGAGCTGCTCACCACCGGCACGGCCTATGCCGCAGTGGTGATCCCGGCCGACTTCAGCGCTCGCGTCGACGCACTGACCGACCCGCAAGCCCAGCCCGACGCGGTCCGCGTGACGGTGCTGACCAACCCGATCGCCGGCCCCGCGGCCAGCGGTACCGCCAACGGCATCGCACAAGCCGTGCTCGCGCGGCTGTCCCGGGAGCTGGGCGCGCGACTCGCCTCGGCGCACGCGGCGGATCCCGCGGCGCCGACCGGCCTGCTCGCGGCAGGTGGTCTGGCCGCCGACCCGATCCGGGTCACCCTCACTCCGGTCGGACCGGTCCCGGCGCACAGCGCGGGCGGAATGGCCGCGTTCTACTACACCCTGGTGCTGATCCTGACCGGATTCCTGCTCGCCCAGCTACTGCACTCCGGTGTCGACGGCGTGCTCGGATTCACGCCGCGAGAGTTCCTGCACAAGCGCGCTACCCACCCGCCGCTGCCGATCAACCGGGTGCACACGCTGCTGGCCAAGACCGGGCTGATGGCCGGCTGCGCGGCCGTGGCGGGCACGGTGATCGAGGCCGTCGCGGTGCTCGCGTTCGGCATGCCCGCCGAACATCCGCTCGGCCTGTGGGGTCTGTCGATGCTCGCGGTCGCCACCGCCGGTGTGCTGCCACTCGTCCTGCTGGCCGTCTTCGGCGCACCGGGCGCGCTGGTCGCCACGATTGTCCTTGTGGTGTTCGGAGTTCCGTCCTCCGGCGGCGCCTACCCACCCGAGCTGCAGCCGGAGGTGTTCCGGTGGCTCGGGCAGATCCTGCCGATGCGGCACACCACCGACGCCGCCCGCGACCTGATCTTTCCGGTCACCGGCGACGCGGTGATCGGCAGCGTCCTCGTCATCGCCCTGTGGCTGGTGGCCAGCCTTTCCGCCGGACTGCTCGTCACCGCCTTCTACGACCGCACCGGCCGCCACCGCGTCAGCGTCTACGAACGCACGCAGGCCGACCGCGCTTGAACCCACCGCACCCACCTCGAAAGACAGGACACGCCATGACATCTCCGACGCCCGAACCCATGACCGTCAACAGTTGGTGGGGTGCCGTGACCAAGACCGGCACCTGGCAGGTGCCCGCCTCGATCATCGCCACCTCGACGATGGGATCCATCACGCTGGACTTCACCACGGCCCAATGCGCGCACGACGAGGTCGAGATCCGCGTCGACTGCCGGGCAGGCAAGATCGTGCTGATCGTGCCGGACGAATGGGCAGTGGATACCGATCGGCTCAGCGCCACCGGCGCGGGCGTCGACCTGGCGCCCGGCCGCCGACCGCAACCAGGCATGCCTCGATTGCGGATCACCGGCCAGGTCACCTGGGGGCGCCTGGTGATCACCGGCCTGGCCGACTATCACAGCGAACAGGACGAGCGCGCCGCCCGGCGCGCGGCCCGCGACGACCGGCACGCCGAGCGGCGCGCGGCGCGTCAGCAACGCCACCACGGATGAACCGGACAGCCTGCGGCTCAACCGGTCAGCGCGTCGGTGATGAAGCGCTGGGTCCTGGTGATGGCGCGCTCTCGTTCGACCTCTCCGAGCGTGCTCAGCGGGCCACCGTCGAGCAGGAATTCGGCCAGGCCGTGCACCGTGACCCACACCGAGAGCTCCGCGCCGGGGCGCCGGGCGGCAGGCATGCGCCCGCTGCGCACCAGCTCGTCCAGCGCCTCGGACAGCAGGCGGAAGGACTCCGAGCCCGCGGCGGTCGGCGTGTGCTGATCGAACGCGGCTCGGAACCAGCCGGGCTCGGTCTCGGCGAAGCGCAGATACCCGCGCCCCAAGGCGTGCAGCCGGGCCAGACTCTGGTCGCCGGGTGCTCCCCCGTCGACGCGGCCGGGTACCTGCTCGGCGCGCATCGCCGCGGTGAGCGCCTGCTGCGCATGGGCTTTCACCGCGACCAACAGGTCGAGGTGGTTGGCGAAATGCCGATACGCGGAGGTCGCCGATACCCCGACTTGCCGCGCGACCTCACGTAGCACCACCGCCTGCGGACCACCGTCCCTGGCCAGCGCGACGGCGGCCGCCACCAGCGCGTTGTGCAGGTCGCCGTGGTGGTAGTGCTCCCGCCGGACCGACGAGCTCGCCATACGCAGACACCCCAGATTTCACCGTTGTTTTTCATCGAAACCACAAGTTGACACCGTCAACTTAGCAGCACCATCCTGGCCGACCACTTCCACGAGGTCTTCGCACCCGATGTCGACCCGGCTGCCGCCGCGGTGCTGGCCGCCACTCAGCGGCCCCTCGCCCTCGCCGGGATGCTCGAGCCCATGGGCGCGCCCGCGTGGCAGCGCCTGCCCGCCTACTACGTCCTGGCTACCCACGATCAGATGATTCCCGTTGCGGGACAACGGCTCATGGCCGAACGGATGAAGGCCACCACCATCGAGGTCGCCACCGGCCACGCCGCCATGCTCGGCGCACCCGAGGCCATCGCCGAGCTGATCGTCGCCGCCGCGGATCGATGACACCGGCACACTGATCGGTGCTGGTCGGAACCCACGGCCAGGCCGTGGGTTCCGCTGGTGGCTCAGTTCCAGGTGTCTTCGAGCATGCGTGGCTTGCAGGCCAGCCAGGCACCGGCGAGCAGCACCAGGACGGCCACGCTGAGCAAGGCGAAGGGGGCGAGCCAGCCGTCGGTCATCGAGTGCAGCACGCCGAACAGCAGCGGGCCGACGCAGGCGACCGCGTAGCCGACGCCCTGGGTGAAGCCGGACAGCGCGGCGGAGCCACCGGGGGTGCTGGTGCGCAGGTTGATCAGGGTCAGTGCCATCGGGAAGGTGCTCGGGCCCAGGCCGAGCAGCACCACCCAGAGGATGGGCACGCTCATCGGGGCGACGAGCAGTCCGACGAAGGCGGCGATGAAGAAGGCCGCGCAGCCGACCACGACGGGGAACGGATTGCGGAATCGTGTGACTACCGTCGGCGCGCTGAGCGCGGCGGCCAGCCCGACCACCGCGAACAGGCCGAGCATCGAGCCACCGAATCCGGCGCTTGCGCCGGCGTCGCTGAGGATCTTGGGCAGCCAGGTGAACATCGCGTAGGTGATCAACGAGGTCATGCCGAACATGCCCGCCATGCCCCAGGCGACCGGGGAACGCCAGACGCGTCCGGTGCGCGGCGCGTCGGCCGGCAGCGCGGTGGTGTCCACGACCTCGCGGCCGCGCCGGTCACGCAGCACGCCGAGCCACGGCAGCACGGCCGCGAAGCCGAGTACCGACCACAGGCCGAGCGAGAACCGCCAGCCGTGCGCATCGGCGATCGGTACCGCGACGAACGCCGGCACCACGGTGCCGAGCTGCACCATCATGATGTAGAGCGAGCTGACCACCGCGAGCCGATCGGCGAAGTAGCGCTTCACCAGCGGCGGGATCACCACGTTGCCGATGCCCATGCCCGCGAGGGCCAGGGCGGAGAAGACGAGGAGTTCGCCGGTGCCCGACAGCAGCACCCGGACCAACTGACCGAGGCCGGCCATCAGCATGGCGACCAGCGCGGTGCGCTCCAGCCCGAAGCGGCGCACGAGCACCGGGGTCAGCAGACCGGACACCGCGAACATCGCGGTCGGGATCATGCCGAAGACGCCGACGACCGCGGTGCCGTAGCCCACGTCGTCACCGATGCGCTCGGCCAGCGGACTGAACGCGGTGACCGCGACGCGGAGCGTGAGCGCGGACATAACGATGGCCGCGAGAACAAGGAGACGACCCTCCGTCAGCGCGCGCCGACGCTGCTCGACCTGCGGTGATTCCTGCTCGGTCGAGGTTTTCTGGAGGGTTGCAGTCACTGCGAAATCATAGGATGACCGGATGATAGGAGGCAACGATTTGTGATGAGCGGTACTCTATGCAGGTGCAACCAGTCCGGCGCACCAGCCTCATCGCCCAGGTCACCGAGCAGCTGCGTGCCGAAATCCGTTCCAGCCGTTGGCCCATCGGCTCCCGCATCCCTACCGAACCGGAGCTGACCGAGCTCACCGGAACGGGTCGAAACACCGTGCGCGAGGCCGTCCAGGCGCTCGTACACGCGGGGATGCTGGAGCGACGCCAAGGTTCGGGAACCTATGTGATCGCCTCATCCGACCTCGGCGGCACGCTCGGCAAGTACTTCGCCGACGCCGAAGAACGTGACGTCCTCGAACTACGCCTCGCGCTCGACACCACGGCCGCCGCGCTGGCCGCGCGCCGCCGCGACGACGGCGATATCGCGAACCTGCTGCAGCTGCTCAGCGAACGCGACAAGGCCTACAACGACGACAACCCGACCGCGATCGAGTCCGACGTCGAGCTGCACCGCGCCATCGTGGTGGCCAGCCACAACGCCGTCTACCTCGAGTTCTACGACTCGCTGCTGCCGATCATCGAACAGGTGATCCGGGCCAGGACGTTGAAATCCGACGACTCCTTCCCCGAGGCGCACGCCGAGCTGGTGCACGCCGTGATCGACGGCGACCCCCAGCGCGCGGCCGAGGCGGCCCGTTGCTTCCTCAACACCCTCATCGCCGAGTATCCAGAAGTACGATAGGACCGCTACCGCGTCGGAGCGGACGCCGAGTGTGCAACTCTCACTTGCCGTCTGCTCCGAGTGTGAGTCGGAATTGCCTCGAACGTCACGCGAAGCCACGGTGCCGCAACAAGCACGCCCTACGTTGTGAAACGACCGTAGCTAGGCAACTCGACTCCGCCGGCGGCGCCAGTGCCGCGATGAGGGCCGGTCGAGTGCGAACGAGAGGACGCCGATGACTGCCATCGCAGCCGCATCCGGCACCGAGTCGGATACCGCGACTGACGCTCCATCGGACCCACCGACCTTCCGGCACCAGACCCGCGGCCGCTGGCTGGAGCAGTGGGAACCGGACAACCTGAAATTCTGGGAGTCCGGCGGCGCGCAGACCGCGCGCAAGAACCTGATCTTCTCGGTGTTCGCCGAGAACCTCGGCTTCAGCATCTGGGTCATCTGGGGCACCGTGGTCACCAGCATGGGTGCCGCGGGCTTCGGCTTCCTGGCCGGGCTCGGCAAGGGCGACCCGACCGCGGTGAGCAACGCGCTGCTGCTGTCGTCGACCCCGACGCTGGTCGGCGCGGCACTGCGCATTCCGTACACCTTCGCCATCCCGAAATTCGGCGGGCGGGCCTTCACCGCGTTCAGCGCGGCGATGCTGCTCATTCCCACGCTCGGCCTGGTCTACTTCATCAACCAGCCGAGCACGCCGATGTGGGTCTTCATGATCCTGGCCGCGCTCGCCGGTGTCGGCGGCGGCAACTTCTCCTCGTCGATGTCCAACATCAACTTCTTCTTCCCCGAGGGCAAGAAGGGCGCGGCGCTCGGCGTCAACGCGGCCGGCGGCAATCTCGGTGTGGCACAGACGCAATTGGTGCTGCCGCTGCTGATCACGCTCGGCACGCACATCATGGCCAAGGATCCCGGAGGCTACCGCTTCGGTATCACGCTGTCCATCCTGGTGTGGATCCCGTTCATCCTGCTGGCACTGTTCGGCGCGCTGCGCTACATGGACAGCATCGCGACGGCCAAGTCCGACGGTAAGTCCTACAAGCTGGCGCTGACCAACCAGCACACCTGGGTGATGGCGGTGCTCTACGTCGGCACCTTCGGCTCGTTCATCGGGTTCTCCTTCGCCTTCCCGACGCTGATCAAGGCCAACTTCCCCAGCCTGGCCAATATCGGCTGGATCAGTACGATCGGCAACCTCGCCTTTCTCGGCGCGTTCGTCGGTTCGTTCAGTCGTCCGTTCGGCGGCTGGGTCTCCGACAAGATCGGCGGCGCCAAGATCACCCTGTGGGTGTTCGTCGGCATGGCGGTCGCGGTCGCGCTGATCATGGCCTCGCTGGAGCTGAAAAGCTTTCCGCTGTACCTGATCTCGTTCCTGGTGCTGTTCGTGATGACCGGCATCGGCAACGGCTCGACCTACCGGATGATCCCGACCATCTTCAGCGCGATCTCCAAGAAGTACGCCGCCGAGCACGGCCTGGACATCACCGAGTCGACCGCCTCCGCGCGGCGGCAGGCCGGTGCGGCGATCGGTGTGATCGGCGCGGTCGGCGCGTCGGGCGGCTGGGTGCTGCAGCAGGCGTTGCGGTTGTCCAACACGCACTATCACACGATGGCCCCGGCGTTTTGGGGTTACGCCGTGGCGTTCCTGCTGATGGGCGCGGTCACCTGGTGGTTCTACCTGCGGTCCTCGTTCGCCGTGGACCGAGTGCCGTCGCTGGCCTACGCCAAGATCTGACCGACACAACGCATAACGCAAGTCGGCCGTCGAAAGTCAGGGATGCACAAGACTTTCGGCGGCCGACTGCTGTGCGTCAGAGCATGAGGCGGACCATGTCCGCCGTGCGCGCCAAACCGGGGAACGCCTCCGGCGTCGAGCGCGGATGCAGCGCGTGTACGGCGAGCCGAAACATGACCGCGCGCAACAACATCTGCGGCCATTCCGGCAGGTCCCGCCAGCGCTCCAGCAGTCCGTCGTCGGCACCGCCCCAGGCCAGTGCGTCCACTACGATCACCCCGGCCGCCCACGGCGCGGGCCGCCAGTACGGCGTGATGTCGGTGAGGCCGGGCGTGAATGTTCCGGCGAACAGCACAGTCCCGAACAGGTCGCCGTGCACCAGTTGGGCGGGCGTCTGCACCGGCTTGCGCAGGGTGGCCAGCTGGCCGATGAGTTCCATGCTGCGCTGTCCGTCCGGCGAATCCGCCGACGGTAGTGTGCCGCCCGCGCGCAGGCTGCGCAGCGGCACCGCCTCCCAGGCGGCCCGGTCGGCGGCGACGAACACGTCCACATCGACCCACGGGGCGACGGGCGGCTGCACCAGGAAGCGGGGCCGCTCGAGATGTGTCGTGGCCTGATGCAGGCGCAGCGACACCGAAACCACCTCGTCGTGCCGGGGTTCCGGGATGCCTTCCAGATACGTGTCGGCCCGCCAGCCGGAGACCACATAGCGGCCGTCGGTCGCGCGCACCGGGCGGGCCAGGCGCAACCCGTCCACCTTCAGCGTCTCGCGCACCTTGGCCGACCACGCCGCACGTGCGTGATCGGCGACCGGGCTGAGCACCACGTCCCCGAACCGCCAGCCACCTTCCCAGTCGCCCAAGGTGACGGGGGAAACCTCGCGTAGACCGAACGTGGAGCGCACGTGCTCGGGGGGTTCCACAGAAGTCACGGCCGTACCGTACCGCCGGGGTGGACGCTGTACAGGACGCCGCGCCGATACGCAACCCCGACCGCTCGGGCCGGGGTCACAGCGTCCTTCGGCCGATCAGTAGACGGGCAGTGACGGGTCGATCTGCCGCGCCCAGGCGATGACTCCACCTTGCAGGTGGGTGGCGTCGGAGAAGCCGGCGCGTTTGAGGGCGGCCAGCGCCTCGGCGGAACGCACACCGGTCTTGCAGTGGAGCACGATCGGGCGATTCTGCGGGAGCTCGGACAGCGCCTCGCCGGACAGGATGCGGTCCTTCGGAATGAGTTTCGCGCCCTCGATGTGCACGATGTCCCACTCCACCGGCTCGCGCACGTCGATCAGCTCGATCTCCTTGCCCGCGTCGAGCAGATCCTTCAGCTCGCGCGCGGTGACCGTCGAGTCGGCCGCGGCGGCCTGGCCCTCCTCGGACACCACCCCGCAGAACGCCTCGTAGTCGATGAGCTCGGTGATCGGCTGACGCTCCGGGTCGCGGCGCAGCTTGATGGTCCGGTAGTTCATGTCCAGTGCGTCGTACACCATCAGCCGGCCGAGCAGCGGCTCACCGATGCCGGTGATCAGCTTGATCGCCTCGGTCACCATCACCGAACCGATGGACGCGCACAGCACGCCGAGCACGCCACCCTCGGCGCAGGACGGCACCATGCCCGGCGGCGGGGCCTCTGGGTAGAGGTCGCGGTAGTTGATGCCGCGCCCGTCCGGCGCGTCCTCCCAGAAGACCGAGACCTGGCCCTCGAAGCGGTAGATGGAGCCCCACACGTAGGGCTTGCCCGCCAGCACCGCCGCGTCGTTGACGAGGTAGCGGGTGGCGAAGTTGTCGGTGCCGTCGACGATCAGGTCGTAGTCGGCGAACAGTTCGACCGCGTTCTCCGGCTCCAGCCGGATCTTGTGCAGCCGCACCTCGATGCCGGAGTTGATCTCGAGGATCGAGTCGCGCGCACTGTCGGCCTTCGGGCGGCCGATGTCGGACTCGCCGTGGATGATCTGGCGCTGCAGGTTCGAGGCGTCCACCTCGTCGAACTCGACGATGCCGAGGGTGCCGACGCCGGCGGCGGCCAGGTACAGCAGCGCCGGGGAGCCGAGCCCGCCCGCGCCGATCACCAGCACCTTGGCGTTTTTCAGTCGCTTCTGCCCATCCACGCCCAGGTCGGGAATGATCAGGTGGCGGCTGTAGCGGGCGACCTCGTCCTTGGTCAGCTCCGCGGCCGGCTCGACCAACGGCGGCAGGGACTTAGGTGATGACACGTCCAGGACTCCTCGAATCGAATGGGTCGATCTCGGTATACAACACCCGCGATCAGACCGTTCTTCCCGACCTATCGTCGCGCACCGGGGAACGGGTCAACCGCGGGGGTACGGCCAGGGGTTGAAGCGGCAGCGCTTGCCGTCCATCGGCACCACGCCGTCCGGCTCGAGGGCGGCGATGTCGTTGTTCTTGGTGCCGAAGGTCTGCTGCATCATCACCGGGGCGAGGCCGCCGTCGGTCTCGCACGGCTGGTGCTGGTGGTAGCCGATGGCGTGGCCGACCTCATGGTTGATCTGGTACTGCCGGTACGAGCCGATATCGCCCTCGAACGCGAGCGCGCCGCGCACCCAGCGGACCTCGGACAGCACCACCCGGCCGAGATCGGCGTTGTAGCAGGACGAGTCGATCGGAATCTCGAAACCGCACGCCTTGCGGCTGGATTCGCGGGAGGTGAGCGAGACGCGGAAGTCGGTGTCGCCCTGGTCGACCCGGCGGAAGCCGAACTTTTGGTCGTGCGTCCAGCTTTTCGGGTTGGCGAGGGTGGACTCGATCAGCTTCGCCACGGACTGGTCGCCACCGAAGCCCGACGTGTCGACGCCGTCCTCGATCTCGACGGTGTAGCGGAAGACCGAGTCGCTGCCGGTGCCGATCTGCGCGGTCGACCCCGGCACCACATGCCAAGTGCCCGTGCCGGTTTCGGCGAAGCTGCCGCCGTCGGGCAGCGCACCGGTCGGCAGGTCGGCAGGAAAGTGGCCGTCGCCGGTCGGCCCGCCGATGATGCCGTTGCTCGCGGCGCGTGGACTCAGGTGGCCGAGGCCGGGCATGCCGCCGACCGTGGTCGCCGGGTCGGAACCGCGTACCGCGTCGACGACCACCAAGACCGTGACCGCGAACAGCACCGGCAGCGCATACGCGCGCCAACCATAGGTGGAGACGAATCGTCCCAGGGCGCTTTGCTTTTTGACGCTGCGGTCGGGGCGATCCCTGGTGCGGCCCTCGGTGGCGGCGGTGGGATCCCAACTGGCACGCAGTGGTTGGTGCGAACGATCCGGCTGACCGTAGAGGCCGAGCGGGTCGTAGATCTCGACGCCGTTGCGGTCGCGTCGCGGTGCGGGTGAATCAGGCTGAGCGGCAAGGGGATCCGCCGATCCCGTGGCGCCGTCGGAGCGGGCGGCACGGGCGGGTCGACGGCCTGCGCCGTCCCCGGCATCGAGCGGTGGCGCAGCGCCGGGGCGGGCTGCTGCGCCAGGTCGTGCGTCCGGCCTTGACCTTGCCACGGGTTCCGACCCTACGGAACCGGGCGCGCCGGGGCCAGCACGGCGGCGCGAGTCGCGCCCGCCGCCGGACGTGACCGGCGGATCGGCGTGCCGCTCCCCGGGTCGGTCGGCGCGGAAAGTCACGAACACCAGGTTCTCACAGGACGCAAGCGCCGCCGTCGGGCACGCCACATCGGCCGGCGGGTGCGACATTTGTCACCGCGTTCCACCAGTTCTCCGGGGCCGGTCGGCGGCCGGGCAACAACCGAGTATCGTTCTTGGGATACCCGGTGCTTACCCCTTGCCGGGGAATCAACTGGGAGAGCCGAAATGACTGACCTCGTGGACCGGATGGCGTCCCGTAGATCGTCGTCCGAGCCCGCCAAACGCGGCACCCGGCTTCCGCGTGACGAGCGACGTCTGCAGCTACTCGCGGCGGCAAGCGAAGTCTTCGTGCAGCGCGGCTACCACGCCGCGGGCATGGACGAGATCTCGCAGTGCGCCGGAGTGAGCAAGCCGGTGCTGTATCAGCACTTCACCAGCAAGCTGGAGCTGTATTTGGCGGTGCTGCAGAACTACGTGGACATGCTGGTGTCCAGCGTCCGGCAGGCGCTGCGGTCGACCACCGACAACCGGCAGCGCGTGCGCGCCGCCGTGCAGGCCTACTTCGATTTCGTCGACAACGAGATGCAGGGTTTCCGACTGGTCTTCGAGTCCGACCTGACCAGCGAGCCGCAGGTGCAGCGCCGGGTCGAGCAGGCCACCGAGGCCTGTGTCGACGCGGTTTTCGATGTGGTCGCGCACGATTCCGGCTTGGACCCGTACCGGGCGCGGATCCTCGCGGTCGGCCTGGTCGGCGCAAGCCAGTTCACCGCGCGCTACTGGCTGGAGGCCGACCGGCCCATCCCGAAGGAGGAGGCCATCGATACGACCGTCTCCCTCGCCTGGGGTGGTCTGTCGCGGGTTCCACTGCACCCGATCGACTGAGTGCTCTGAACAAAGCGAGCCCCTGCATCCGAAGGTTGCAGGGGCTCGTTGCTGTCGGCCTGGGCCGAGAAATCAAACGGTAGCGAAACCGACGCGGCCGCTCGTCACGGTGCCGATCTCGACGTAGGCGACCTTCGAGGCCTGGATCAGGAACTTGCGACCCTTGTCGTCGGTCAGGGACACGACGCCGCCGCTGCCGTTCAGCGCACCGGACACCAGCGCCTCGACCTCTTCCGGGGTCTGCGAGCTGTTGATCAAGAGCTCGCGCGGGCTATCCGAAATACCGATCTTGACCTCCACGGCCAACCTCCGAACGTAAGAGTCCTGTGCTGTCGATCCAAGGCTAGTGCAGGGCAACGCCGTGTCGGCACACACCTGCCTGCGCCCTCAGCGAACATGGCAGCGGGTCGCTCACACAGCAGCGGCCCGCACACCGTTGTGCGGGCCCGCTCAGCGTGGGGGTCTTACTTGGGCTCGACGAGCTGGATCTCGAGCTCGATGTTCACCTTGTCGCTCAGCATGCCGGGCAGCAGGCCGCCGACGCCGAAGTCGGTGCGCTTGATGGTGCCGGTGGCGGAGAATCCCGCGTGGTTGTCGCCGGTGGCGCCGAACTCCTGCACGCCACCCCACTCGACGTCCAGGGTGACCGGCTTGGTGATGCCGCCGAGCGTGGCCTCACCCTCGACCTCGAAGCTCTCCGCGACCTGCACCGGGCCGTTGGCGCGGAAGGTGAGCGTCGGGCGGTTCTCGGCGTCGAGGAAGTCCGCGGTGCGGATGTGCGCGTCGCGGTCGGCGTTGCCGGTGTCGAACGACTCGAGGTGGATGGTCGCGCCGATGGTGGCGGCGCCCGACTCGTCGACCACGAATTCGGTCTCGAACCGGGTGAATCCGCCGCGCACCTTGGAGATGCCGAGGTGGCGAACGGTGAAGGCAACCGACGAGTGCGCGGTGTCCAGGGTCCAGGCGCCGGGCTTGAGCGACTGGGTGGCCGTGGTGGATTCGGAAGAAGTTGTCATACCAACCACCTTTGCCGGACCACGGTCCGTTAACCAGACCGCCGTTATCCTGGACCCAGCAGGGCGAGGCTATGCCTCCTAGGACACGGCACGATGGGACCCATGGCACGCAACGGATTCGCGGAATTCCTCATCGCTCGGCGCGCTGAACTGCGGCCCGGCGACGTCGGCATGCCGGAGGGCAAGCGACGCAGGACGCCGGGGTTACGCCGCGAGGAGGTCGCCGTCCGCGCGGGAGTGAGCGCGGATTATCTGGCCAGGCTCGAGCAGGGCCGCGACACCAACCCCTCGGTGGCGGTGGTCGACGCCCTCGCCGACGCGCTGTTGCTGCGCGGCAACGAGCGGCACCACTTCAGCATGCTCGCGCTCGCCTCCGGCAACGAATCACGTTGCCCCGGCAGCGAATCCGCCGAGGAGAAGATCGCCGACACGATCCAGTCGATCCTGCGCGCCTTGCAGCCGACCCCCGCGTTCGTGGTCGGCCGCCGGCTCAATGTGCTCGGCTGGAACGCGGCCTGGGCCGACTTTGTGGCACCGCTCGGCCTGCTCGACACCGAGGGGCAGCCGAACCTGGCCTGGTACACGTTCCACGATCCGACCGCGCGACATGTGCTGCGGAACTGGTCCGAGGCGGCGGACATGTTCACCGCCGCGCTGTCCCGCGCCAAGCTGCGCTGGCCGGGTGACGACTCGCTGCTGGAAACGATCGAGGCGCTACGGCGCAACCCGGATTTCGCGGCCCGGTGGAAGCCACATCACGTCGGGGCCCGGGTTTCCGGCATGCTGCACATCGATCATCCGGTGCACGGTCTGGTGCAGGTCCCGTTCGAGACGCTCGAGGCCGACCGCGATCAGAGCGTCATCGTGTGGCTCACCGATCAGGCCCAGGCCCAGACGCACGGCCTGCGACTGGTCCGACCGGCTGCCGTCAACGAATAACTATTAGATGCCGAGCTTCACCATGCGCTCGGCATGGCTGGCCTGCATCCGCTCGAACAGCGCGGCAATGCCGTTGAGGTCGCCCGCGGCGCCGAGTACCAGTTCGGTGAGCTCGTCGCGCTGCGCCATCACGTACTGCGCCTGGGTGATCGCCTCGCCGAGCAGGCGCCTGCCCCACAGGGTGAGCCGGTCGCGTTCGGAGCGGCTGGTCGCGACCGCGCGCCGCACCTCCTCGACAACGAATTCGGAGTGGCTGGTCTCCGCGAGCACGTCGCGGACCACCTCGGCGACCTCGGGCGGCAGCGCGCCGGCGATCTCGTTGTAGAAGTCAGCGGCGATGCCGTCACCCACGTAGAACTTCACCATCGACTCGAGCCAGGTCGAGGGGTCGGTGGACGCGTGATAGGCGTCCAGCGCGCGCACGAACGGCGCCATCGCGTCGAAGATGTCGACGCCGCGCTCGGCCAGCGCCGACTCCAGCGCGTTGAAGTGGCCCATCTCGGCGGAGGCCATCTTCGCCACCGCTACCTTGCCGCGCAGCGTCGGCGACAGCTTGGCTTCCTCGGCCAGCCGGTAGAACGCGGAGATCTCACCGTAGGCGAGCACCGCGAACAGATCTATGACGCCGGGATGGTCGGCGAGGTCGGAATCGGTCGACGTAACACCCAGCGCGGCAGGTGACTGTGCTCCCATGACCACAGCCTAGTACTCGTCGACGGTCACGCCGATGGTGCGCGAAACTTGTCCGATTTCACGCGGTCTCCGCCAAGAACTTGTCCAGATAGGCCCACGTCGAGTTGCGCGCGTCGGGCCCGGTGAGGATGCCGAGGTGGCTGCCCGGCGAGGTTTCGTAGCGGACCGAGGCGGCGCCGGTGAGCGTCCGCAGGCCCGCCTCGACGGCGGCGGCCGGGGTGATCACGTCGGTGGGACCGCCGACCAGCAGCACAGGGGCGCTCACCTGGGCCAGTTCGATGCGCCGCGTGCCGAGGTGCACGACGCCGCGGCCGATGTCGTTGTTCAGGATCAACCTGCCCCACAGCTGGTTGTAGAAGCGGCCGGGGTAGCCGGGCATGTCGGCCATGAAGCGGTCGATGGTCTCCATCCGCGCCAGCGTCTCGGTGCGCGCGATATTGCTGGCGACGAACCACGGGCGGGTCAGTTCGCGGTCCCAGGCGGTGACCTTGTAGGCGATTCTGGTCAGCGGCGCGGGCACACCGCCTGCGGCACGCACCAGAGCCGAGGTCCCGACCCCGCCGGTGAACTTGGCCACCGCGCGCAACTGCGGGATGCCGGTCATCTTGTCGTAGTCCAGCGGTGCGCCGACGGCGGTGATGGAGCGGATCGGCAGCTCGGGATGTGCGGCGGCGGTGAGCAACGCGAGCGTGCCGCCGAGCGACCAGCCGACCAGGTCGACCGGTCGGCCGTCGCGATCGGCGGAGGTGCGCAGCACCGCCTCGGGCAGGATCTCGTCGATCCAGTCCTCGAAGCCCATCCGCCGATCGCCGAAGGTGATGTCGCCGTAGTCGATCACGTACGGCGAGCGGCCGGTCTCCAGCAGGAATCCGGCCAGGCTCTGGTCCGGGCGCAGGTCGAAGCAGCTGGCGGGCGCGGCCAGCGGCGGCACCAGCAGCACCGCGGAATCCGTTGCGGCCGCAGCATTTTCGGCATCACCAGGGCGATGCTCGAAGCGGCGCAGCTGGCGATGCGGTTCGTCCCAGAGCACCGTGGACGGGGTGGGATCGGGCGCCTCGACGCCCGAACCGAAGGTCAGGGCCCACGCGTTGCGGGCGGCGGTCGTGACGGTGTCCGCGATATTCACCCCGAAAATGTCTCACATCTCGGTACCGGCGGTAACAGGCAAGTCGGCTTTGCGGCTACCGCTTGCCCATCGCGAGCGGATTCGCCGCGGGCACGATGGCCGCGTGCACCCGGTCGGCCAGCGGCGCGAGCGAGTTCGTCAACTCGGTGACCGAGTCGGCGGACAGCACCGCGAGCGCGCCGTTCCATGCGGCGTCATCGGTGCTCGCCTCGACCCGCCCGAGCAGGTCGGCACCGCTGCCGGTCAGCGCCGGGCTGACCGGCTCCCCCTCGACCACTCCCCTGGCCCGCAATTCGTCGAACGCGTCCGCCCACTCCTGTTCGGACACCCCGCGTGCCGCGCGCAGCACCGATTCCGCCGCCTTGCCCGCCGCGGCCTGCATGACCATCGCCTGACGCCCGGTCAGGCCGTGCGTGACCAGCGCGGCCACGTGTCCGTCGCCGCGATGCTCCCGCAACGCGGTGGTCAGCTGCCAGAGCGCGCCCACCGGGTCCGCGGCCAGCGGCAGCGCCGCGTTCGCCGCGAAGAGCGGTCTGCCGGTCGGGTCGGCGTGTTCCAGCACCGGCGCGAGCAGCGAGACCGCACGGGCACACTCCGCCGTACCCGCGCCGAGACCACGCAGCAGCGCGGCGGAAAGGTCGAGCCTGACCTCGAGGCATTGCTCGGGTGTGGCCCGCGACCAGGCCCCCGGCAGCGCTTTGCGCACCATTTCCGGATGAAAACCGGCGAAGACCGCCTGCACTGTGGCGGGGGTCACCGCGCCGAGCGGCGCCGCCCGAAATGCGAAGTAAGTTTGCCAGTAACCGCGCAGACCGATCGCGACTCCTGCCTCCTTGACACCGGTCCCGAAATAGACCACGTCATGTAGTGGCTCGAGAGTCTTCCAGATTTGCCGCGCGGGATGAATTGCCATGTCGCGCAGCGTACGTCGAGGAACAGCCCGGCGATACCGGAGTTCCGCTTCCGAATATTCGACGGCGGCAATTCGAGCCGCGCACAATATCACGCTACAATCGCACCGGACAACGAAAAGTTTCGCTCGATGGAGTTGCCAGATCTGTGCGCGTGCCGCCCCGCGGTACCGACCGATCGGCATACGAGCCGAGGTTTCGTCGTTCAGGAAAATGTGCGCGCACCAGCTCCGCATCACCAGTGCGCCGCGCCGATGTCTCCCGAGGTAGCCGCCCAGCCGCAGCACCCGAAGACATCCGGAGCGTGGCCGGGTGAGTATCACAGGCGGAGACGTGGTCGTCGCGGGCCGACCGGTCCGCCCCACCTCGTGCGCGCGGGACGCGATTACGAGGAAGGCACGAACCTGAGCAAGATCACTGTCGAACAGGAACCCGGGGTCGCGGAGACGCTGTTGACCGCCGAACTGGACGCAACACATACCGCACCCACATTTGCCGAATTGGGCGTTCGCGACGAAATCGTGCGCGCGCTCGACGAGATCGGCATCGAACGTACTTTCGCTATTCAGGAACTCACCCTTCCGTTGGCGCTCGCCGGTGAAGATCTCATCGGCCAGGCCCGTACCGGCATGGGTAAGACCTTCGGTTTCGGCGTGCCGCTGCTGCATCGCATCGCCACCGCCGACACCGGCACCACGCCGCTGGACGGCACGCCGCGGGCGCTGGTCATCGTGCCGACCCGGGAGCTGTGCATCCAGGTCACCTCCGACCTGGAGAACGCGAGCAAGTACCTGACCAACCATCAGGGGCCGCTGAAGGTGGCCTCCATCTACGGTGGCCGTCCCTACGAGTCGCAGATCGCGGCGCTGCGCACCGGCGTCGACGTCGTGGTCGGCACCCCGGGCCGCCTGCTGGACCTGGCGAACCAGAACCATCTGATCCTCGGCAAGGTCGGCGTGCTGGTGCTGGACGAGGCCGACGAGATGCTAGACCTCGGCTTCCTGCCCGATATCGAGCGCATCCTGACCATGGTCCCGGACAAGCGCCAGACCATGCTGTTCTCGGCGACCATGCCGGGCCCGATCATCACCCTGGCCCGCACCTTCCTGAGCCGGCCGACGCACATCCGGGCCGAGGAAGCGCACGAGACGGCGATCCACGAGCGCACCGCGCAGTTCGTCTACCGGGCGCACGCACTGGACAAGAGCGAGCTGGTCGCCAAGATCCTGCAGGCCGAGGGCCGCGGCGCGACGATGATCTTCACCAGGACCAAGCGCACCGCGCAGAAGGTCGCCGACGATCTGGCCGAGCGTGGTTTCTCGGTCGGCGCCGTGCACGGTGACCTCGGTCAGATCGCCCGCGAGAAGGCGCTCAACAAGTTCCGCAAGGGCGGCATCGACGTGCTGGTCGCGACCGACGTCGCGGCGCGTGGCATCGACATCGACGACATCACGCACGTCATCAACTACCAGTGCCCCGAGGACGAGAAGACCTATGTGCACCGGATCGGTCGCACCGGCCGGGCCGGGCGCACCGGTATCGCGGTCACGCTGATCGACTGGGACGAGCTCGGCCGCTGGGCCGGCATCGACAAGGCGCTCGGCCTCGGCATCGCCGAGCCGGTGGAGACCTACTCGCGCTCGCCGCACCTGTTCGCCGAACTCGGCATCCCCGAGGGCGTCACCGGCACGGTCCGCAAGGCCAAGCCCGCGGAGCGCGACGAGGACGCGGTCGTGGTGGAGCGCCCGGCGCGGGCCCCGCGCAAGCGCAACCGCAAGCGCACCGTGCGCGGCCAGCCGATCGACGAGAACGAGACCAACGGGAACGGCGCCACGTCCAACGGCTCCGCGGCCAACGGCGACGCGGACTCGGCGCACAGCAACGGCGCGCACCCGGCCGAGGACGCACCCGCCGACGAGAACGGCGACCAGCCTGCCCGTCGCAGGCGCCGTCGGCGCAAGCCCGCGGGCGAGGGCGACAACGGCGGCGAAACCGCTGCCGCGGCGGCCTCGAACGACAACGGAATCGGTGACGCGGAGTCGGGTGACCAGCCCGCGCGTCGCAGGCGCCGCCGCCGTAAGCCCGCCGGTGAAGGTGTGTCCGAAGACAGTGGTAGCGCGGTAGAGCCCGCCACGGCTTCGGTCTGACCGGCCGGATCCGCTACTCTCGCAACCGTGCTCGCACCCGAGCGGCGAACGCGCGCCGACGTCATCTCCGCTGCCGCGATCGCCGTACTAGTGGTGGTCGCGGCGGTGGTGGTATGGGTGCGCGGCGACGCGAACGGCACCGAGTCGGTGACCGCGAGCTCGCCCGTGCCGACGCCGGCCGCCGCCGACCAACTCCCGACCTCGCTGCGTGAGCTGTGGCATGCGCCCGATACCGCCAGCGGCCGGGCGTTGACCTCGGCGGGCGTCGCGGTCACCGCGGCCGACGGCACGGTCACCGGGCACGATCCGCGCACCGGCCAGGACCTCTGGCATTACCGGCGCGACATGCCGCTCTGCGGGGTGGAGGGCCAGTTCAGCACGGTGGTCGCGGTCTATCGGGACGAGCGCGGCTGCAGCCAGGCCACCCTGCTGGCGGGCGACAGCGGTGCCAGGCGCACCGCGCGCAGCAGCTACATGGACGAGTCCGTAAAGCTGTCTGTCGACGGCACCTATGTGCTCGCGCAGGGGCCGAAGCGGCTGGAGATGTGGCGCTCGGACCTGGTGCGCACCATCGAATACGGGTTCGTCGACGCGCCGGTGAACGTGAAAACCCAACCGCGCAAAGGCTGCACGCTGCTGTCGTCGGGATCGAGCCCGTCCCGCCTCGGCGTGGTCGAGCGCTGCCCCGACGATCCGGCCGACCGGCTGACCATGCTTAATCCCGCGCCGAAGGACAACACGGTGCCCGAGGAGTTCGGCTCGCATGTGTTGACCGGCGCAGGCGCGGACTCGCCCGACGCACGCGTACTCGCGGTGTCGGACAGCAGGATCGTGCTCTACCTGCCCGGTGGCCCGGCCGCCGCGGGCGTGGAAGCGACGGCCCCGCGCCTGGCGGTCTACGACGCGACCGGTAATCCGATTGTGGTGCACCAGCTTTCGGCACCGCTCAGCGACAAGACGGCGACCATCCGGATCGGTTCGGCCTACCTGGTTTTCACCGGCAACAGCGTTATCGCGTTGAACGGCAGCACCTTCGACCCGATCTGGACCGCGGCCAACGCGCTCGGCGCGCCGAGCATGATGGCGGGCAGGCTGCTCATGCCGACCCAGGGCGCCATCGCCGCCCTCGATCCCGCCTCCGGCGCCGAGGTCGGCCGCATCCCGGTGGACCGCCCCGGCTACACCGGCGCGCCCATCTCGCTCGCGGTGCTCGGCACCACCATTCTCGAGCAGCGCGGCACCGAGCTCTACGCCCTCGGCTGACCGCCCTTGCCCGGCATCACGACCTTGCGGGCCACTGGGTCGTGCTCACCCTCGAACAGCCGAGCTGACCGGCGGTACCACCGGCCGGACGGTACGGCTCGCCGCGCGTGCACAATGATGGATCCATGTCCGTACTCGACGATGCCCGACTAGTGCTGCTGCGACACGGCGAGACCAGCTGGTCCACCCAGCGCAAGCACACCGGCCGCACGGACCTGCCGCTCACCGAGCACGGCGAGGCCCAGGCCAGGGCCGCGGGTCCGCTGCTGAGCGCGCTGAAGCTGCGGGATCCGCTGGTACTCACCAGTCCACGCCGCCGCGCGGTGCACACCGCGGAACTGGCCGGCCTCACCGTCACCGCCGTCGACGACGACCTGGCCGAATGGGACTACGGCGACTACGAGGGCCTGACCACCTCCGAGATCCGCGAGACGGCACCGGACTGGACCATCTGGACCGGTGCCGTGCCGGGCGGCGAGTCCGCCGAGGCGGTCCAGGCCAGAGCCGATCGCGTACTCGCCGCGGTCGAACCGCGACTACCCGAACGGGATATCGTGCTCGTCGGGCACGGACACTTCTCCCGGGCATTGATCGCCCGCTGGGCGGAGTTCGACGTGCGGGAGGGCCGCCGGTTCGCCATGTCGACCGGCGCGCTGACCGTGCTCAGCTATGAACACGATGTGCGAACCATCCTGGCGCACAACCTGGTTCCCACCGCTGATGGAGTAACACTGTGACTGCAGAACTACGTCGCGCCGTCCCCGCCGACGTGCCCGGCCTGGTCGGCCTCGTCCACGACCTCGCCGAATACGAGAAGGCCAGCGACCAGTGCACGGTCACCACCGCACAGCTCGACACCGCGCTGTTCGGGCCGGAGCCGAAGGTCTTCGCGCACGTGGTCGAGGACGACGGCGAGCTGGTCGGCTGCGCGATCTGGTTCCTCAACTTCTCCACCTGGAACGGCGTGCACGGCATCTACCTGGAGGACCTCTACGTCAAGCCGGAAACGCGCGGCAAGGGCTACGGCAAGGCGCTGCTCGCCACGCTGGCCAAGGAGGCCGTCGACAACGGCTACGGCAGGCTCGACTGGGCCGTGCTCACCTGGAACAAGCCGTCGATCGATTTCTACGAATCCCTCGGCGCCGCAGCGCAAGACGAGTGGGTCGGCTACCGCCTCACCGGCGAGCCGCTCGGCAAACTGGCGAAGGAAGCGCAGTAGCGCACCGACGATGACTTGGCTCGCACCGTTCGACGAAGACACCTGGCCGACCACCCCGGGCCAAGCCATGGCGATTCAGGACGAAATTCGACCGAAGGTCGAAACAACCGGGCCGACACGGGAATTCCGCACCATCGCCGGACTCGACTGCGCCTACGCCGACACCGGCGCGGTCGCCGCGGCCGTCGTCGTGCTCGACGCGACCACCTTGGAAACCGTCGATTCGGCTGTCGCACATGGCACTACGGAATTCCCGTATCACCCCGGCCTGCTCGCGTTCCGCGAATTACCCACGACCATGCGGGTATTGGCGCAACTCGCTACCGCGCCCGACCTGCTGGTCTGTGACGCACAGGGTTTGGCGCATCCACGGCGCTTCGGCTTCGCCTGCCACATCGGCGTGCTCACCGGCGTACCGACGATCGGCGTCGCCAAATCCGTCTGGGGTGACTACCGCGAACCCGGCCCCGAACGCGGCGCGCACACCGACCTCACCATCGACGGCGACGTGGTCGGCCGCGCCCTGCGCACCAGCACCGGCGTGAAACCCGTCTTCGTCTCGGTCGGTCACCGCATCGACCTCGACACCGCGTGCGCCCAGGTGCTCGCCCTCACGCCGCGCTACCGACTGCCGGAAACCACCCGCCGCGCCGACTCGCTCTGTCGCACGGCGCTGCGTGCCGCCGTGGCCGAAGAAGCCGCGCGGCGGTCAAGCCCCGTTGCTCAGGATTTCTCCGGCTCGCCGGCGTAGTCGTCGGCCATCCACCGGGTGGACGCCGGGGCGAACAGCAGCACCAGGGTGGCGACCACGACGACACCGAGCAGGCTGCCGTAGACCGGCTGATGCGAATCGGTGAGCAACGACCAGGTGACCGGCAGCAGCAGCAACTGAGCGATCAAGGCGATCGCGCGCCCCCAACGCTTTCCGAGCAGCAGCCCGATACCCGCGGCGAGCACCGCACCACCGAGGATGCCGAACCAGGCGGCCGTGCCGTACCCGCTGGCCTTGGACTGATCGTGGCCGAGCAGCCCGCGCACGATCAACACCAGCGCGACGATCACGGCGACGGCACCCTCGAGCGTCACCAGCCCGCCCGCACCACGCACCGTCCTCGGCGCGCCACCGGAAACGTCACCCTTACGTTCAGCCACCCGGCAAGCCTACGACCCGTCGTAGTCGTCGTCGCCGCGACCGTTGCGGTTCAGCGGCTTTTCGGACCGGATGCGGCGGCGATTAGGCTGCGGGACGTGCGGACGCTGCTGATCGTGAATCCGAATGCCACCTCGACCACTCCGGCGACTCGGGACCTGCTGGCGCACGCCCTGGAGAGCCGCACCCAGCTGACCGTCGCGCACACCCAGCATCGCGGCCACGCGGCCGAATTGGCGCAGTGGGCCGCCACCAACGAGATGGACCTGATCGTCGTGCACGGCGGCGACGGGACGGTCAACGAGACCATCAACGGTTTCCTGCCGCTGCCCGAGCTCAACGACGGGCAGGCCTGGCTGCCCCGGCTCGGCGTGATCCCCGGCGGCTCGGCGAACGTGTTCGCGCGGGCGCTGGGCATCTCCCCGGACCCGGTGACCGCTACCAACCAGCTCATCGATCTGCTGACGTTGGACCGGGACCGCCGGATCGGGCTCGGCCTGGCCGATGACCGCTGGTTCTGCTTCAGCGCGGGCGTCGGCCTGGACGCCGACGTGTGCCAGGCGATCGACGAGAGCCGCGCCGACGGGAAGACCGCCACGCCCGCCCGCTACCTTCGAACAACCGTACGACAGTTCTTCCGGGCCAAGCGCAACGAGCCGAGCGTCCGGATCGAGGTCCCCGGGCACGATCCGATCACCGACGTGCATTACGCCTTCGTAACGAACACGACACCCTGGACCTACCTCAACACCACGCCGGTGCACACCAACCCGGGCACAAGGTTCGAGGATGGTCTCGGCGTGTTTGCCGTGCGTTCCATGGCGGTACTGCCTACACTGCTGCTTGCCAGGCAGCTCTTGGCAGTCGACGGAAACCCCAAGTCACGCAATTTGTTTCGCGAAGACAACGTTCCGTCCGTGCGCATCGAGACGAAGGAACCCATCGGTCTGCAAATCGATGGCGACTTTATCGGGAAGCGCAACGTGGTGGATTTCACGGCCGTGCCCGCCGTCTTGGATGTCGTGGCGCCGCGACCAGAGTGATGCACGAAACGCACGAAAATCATCGTGGTAGTGCTGCGAAAACTGGGTAGAGCGAGTACAAAGGACCGGGCAGGTTCCCCTAACGGGGGCCGATAGAGCGTGAGCTTCCCCACGGTGCACCAGATACCTATTGACATCTACGGTGTTCGTGAAAGCATTCACAAGCAACCGTGCGGAAACATTCGAGTCGCACAAGTGAACGATCCACAAACCGTCGGCGCCATTTGCGGCGCCCAGCAAAGGAGCAGAGGAATGGACTGGCGCCACAAGGCCATCTGTCGCGACGAGGACCCCGAACTGTTTTTCCCGGTGGGTAACAGTGGTCCTGCGCTCGCGCAGATTGCCGATGCCAAGCTGGTCTGCGCTCGCTGCCCCGTTACCGCTGACTGCCTGTCCTGGGCCCTGAAGTCCGGACAGGATGCCGGCGTGTGGGGCGGTATGAGTGAAGACGAGCGCCGGGCGCTCAAGCGTCGCAACGCACGCACGCGCACCCGCACCGTCGTCTAGCAGACGATCGGATTTACCGGACCATTCAGCCCCCCGGTCCGGTAAACGCATTTAAGCCCGGCACCCCCAAGGTGCCGGGCTCTCTTGTGTCCCAACGCATATAACGAAACGGCTTACTAACGGCCGGAGCGTCGGCCCAACGGAACCCGCAGTACCGCATCGGTTCCGATGTCCGCACCGGGATGCAGGCCGATCGAACCACCGAGTTCCGCCGTCACCAGCGTGCGCACGATTTGCAGGCCGAGGCGGTCGGAGGATTCCAGGCTGAAACCGGCGGGCAGGCCGCGGCCGTCGTCGCTGATGATCACGTCGAGCCAGCGCGCCGAGCGCTCGGAACGGATTGTCACCGTGCCGTTCTCGCCGGAATCGAAGGCGTGCTCGATCGCGTTCTGCACCAGTTCGGTGAGCACCATCACCAGCGGCGTCGCGCGTTCGGCGGAGAAGACACCGAGCGAACCGGCCCGGCGCACCTTGATCCGCGCGGTGTGCACGGTGGCCACGTCGGCCATGATCGGCAGCAGTCGGTCCACGACCTCGTCGAGATCGACCTCTTCGTCCACCGACATCGACAGCATCTCGTGCACCGACGCGATCGAGGTGACCCTGCGCACCGACTCGGTGAGCGCGACCTGCGCCTCCTCGTTCTCGGTGCGCCGCGCCTGCAGCCGCAGCAGCGCGGCGACGGTCTGCAGGTTGTTCTTCACCCGGTGATGGATCTCCCGGATGGTGGCGTCCTTGCTGAGTAACGCCCGATCTCGCCGTTTGACCTCTGTGACATCGCGCACAAGTACTGCGGCACCGGCCAATTCGCCGTGCGGACGCAGCACCAGGGTGCGCAGCAGCACGGTCGCGCCGCGCGCCTCCACCTCCATCCGGCGGCCGGTGCGCCCGGCCAGCGCGGCCTGGATGTCGCCGACCACCTCTTGGGCGTCGAACGGATCGGTGATCAGCGAACGGGTGAGCACCGCCAGATCCTGACCCGCGAGATCGGCCTGCAAACCCATCCGGTGATAGGCGGACAAGGCATTCGGGCTGGCATAGACGACGATGCCCTCGGTGTCGAGGCGGATGAAGCCGTCACCGGCGCGCGGGCTGGAATGGGTGGCCGCGCGATCCTCGGTGGTCGGGAAGGTGCCGTCGGCGATCATCTGGCACAGGTCGTCGGCGCAAGCGACATAGGCGATTTCGAGCGTGCTGCGCACCCGGGAACGCTGCACATCGGTGTCGCGGCTGAGCACTGCGATGACATCGTCACCGCAGCGCACCGGGATGGCCTCGCGGATCGCGTGCACCGGCGTCGGGTGATAGACGCCCGCGGTTTCCACGTCCCGATCGGCGCGCACGATCTTGCCGGACATCAGCGCCTCGAACACCTGCGGATGATCGGCCTGCAGGGCCAGGGTGCCGACCAGGTCCTCGTGATGCACGGTGGACGCCGTGGTCGGGCGGCATTGCGCGACACACACGATGTCCGCGCCTGCCGCGATCGGTCCCGCACCGACCCACAACTGCAGGTCGGCGAAGGACAGATCGGCGAGCAGCTGCCAATCACCCACCACGCGCTGCAGATGGTCCACGGCGACGCCGGGTAGGTCGGTGTGTTCGGCTAATAGTTCACTCAGCGTGGCCATGAAGATCTACCGCTATCGCTTCTAGGAGATGACTGCGATCAGGTGACCGGCTTTGATGGCATCGCCCTCTTTGACGCCGATCGAGGTCACGGTGCCGCCGACCTCGGCGAGCACCGGGATCTCCATCTTCATCGACTCGAGGATCACCAGGGTGTCGCCCTCTTTGACGGTATCGCCCTCTTTGGCCACGACCTGGTAGACGACCGACACCAGCTCGGCGAGCACTTCCTCAGCCATCTGACACCTCATTCGTTCGGTTGGTTCGCCGCAGGTCACTCGGCGAGTCCGAGCAGCCGAGCCGCACGGCCTGCATCCGCTGAAGGTATAGCCAACCACACGTGAAAGAATGGCCTTCAATCAGAAGGGAGACTACTCATGGGTAAGCGCGGACGTAAGAAGCGTAGTCGCAAGGGCAACGCAGCCAACCACGGCAAGCGGCCAAACGCCTGAGTGAGAGCTCGGCCGAAAAACGCAGAGCGGCACGCACTTCCATCGGAAGGCGTGCCGCTCAGTTGTTTATAGGGTGACCGTCTAGGAGTCGGCGGAGTCGATCTTGGTCTCCACGACCGTGACGGTCCGGCGAATCTCGAAGGTCAATCGCTCGCGCAGAGCGTCCGGCGCACGGTCGCCGCCGCACTTGCGGCTCAGCAGACCCTTGATCTTCTCCTCGACGCCGTAAGCCTCGATGCAGGGCGAGCAATGATCGATGTGGTGCTGCAACCGAGCACGGGTCTCGTCATTGCACTCACCATCGAGCATCAACCAGATATCGGTGAGTACAGCCGTGCAGTCGAGGTCCATGTCCGGGTCCCGCTCGGTGTTCACTGCTTGACCTCCTGGCGTTCCCCCGAACGGTTGAATCCACGTTCGCGCGCCACATCGGCGAGCAAACCCTTGAGCTGCTTGCGACCACGGTGCAGCCGGGACATCACGGTACCGATGGGAGTGCCCATGATGTCGGCGATTTCCTTATATGGGAAGCCTTCGACATCCGCGTAGTACACGGCCATCCGGAATTCCTCCGGCAGCTCCTGCAGCGCGGCCTTGATGTCGTCGTCGGGGAGGGCGTCCAGCGCCTCGACCTCGGCCGAGCGCAGACCCTGCGAGGTGTGCTCGGCGGTAGCGGCGAGCTGCCAGTCGGTGATCTCGTCGGTCGGGTACTGCGCGGGCTGGCGCTGCTTCTTGCGGTAGGAGTTGATGTAGGTGTTGGTCAGGATCCGGTACAGCCAGGCGCGCAGGTTGGTGCCCTCTTTGAAGGACTTGAACCCTTGGAACGCCTTGACGTAGGTCTCCTGCACCAGGTCCTCGGCGTCGGCCGGGTTCCTGGTCATCCGCAGCGCGGCACCGTAGAGCTGGTCGAGCAGCGGGAGCGCGTCCCGCTCGAAGCGCTGGGCCAGCTCGGTTTCGTCCACCGCGACACCGTCGGCTACCACGTCGGTGCTTGCTTCGCGGCCCTCACTGGTCTCCGCGTTGACACGCTCCGCTGCCGCCTCCGGGCCCGTCGCTCGCGCCGCATGGTCGCTCGTCACACCTGTCCCTTCGATTGCCGTACCTGCCAAATCTACCGGCACTGGCAATTCGTAGGGGAATCCGGCTTCCGTCGGTGACGCCATCGTCGCGATCGGACGCTCGTCGAGCAGCACAGGCACCGACATCTCCTTCACGTCATTTACGGGCTGATCAGTGGCGACGGCCGGGTTTTCGTCCCGTCCGAGCGCTCTGTACTCGCTTCCAACATGCGGGACACGTCCTCTGTTCCCGCAGCGACACACCAGCACCCGAAAACCCGTTGCGGACCGGGCAGGTCTCGTCGTTAAGGTTTCCGCCATGGCAGGAGCCTCGACACCGGCGATCCGGACGCTCACCCAGGCCAAGATCACCCATCGGGTGCACGCGTACAAGCACGATCCGCGCGCCGATTCCTATGGCACCGAGGCGGTGGACGCGCTCGCCGATGAGCTGGGTGTGACGGCGGCCCAGGTCTTCAAGACGCTGGTGCTCGAATTGGCGAACGGCTCGCTCGCCGTCGCGGTGCTGCCGGTGCCGAATACGTTGTCGCTCAAGGCCGCTGCGGCCGCACTCGGCGTGGCGAAGGCGAGCATGGCCGACAAGGCGAAGGCCGAACGGACGACCGGATATGTGCTCGGCGGCATCTCCCCGCTCGGTCAGCGCAAGCTGTTGCCGACCGTGGTGGACGACTCGGCACTGAGCTGGGAGCGCATCCTGTGCAGCGCCGGCCGACGCGGACTGGAGATCGAGGTGGCGCCCGCCGACCTGATCCGGCTGACCTCGGCGGTGACCGCCACTGTGAGGAGCGGGTAATTCACTTGATTCGACACAATCTGTGCGTCAATGAACACGCCAGATTCGTCCGACTCGAGGATGTGATGCGAAATGCCCGCGCACCAGCGTGTCCGCACCGTGATCGTCGCCCTGCTCGGCACCTTCGCCTTGGCCGCCGGCGCGCTCGCGCTGACGGCCCCGACCGCCGTCGCCGCACCGACCCAGGTGGACTTCCCGTTCGACGGCCTCGGCAAGGACGACGCCCCGAGCACACCGAACACGCCCAAGCCGGACGAGCAGAGCAAGAAGGCCGAGAAGCTCGGTGGCACGGTGACCACCCAGGTCATCGATCTGGCCACCGACATCGTCAAGTGCGGGCTCAACATCGCGAGCCCGGCCGTGAAGTGTTCGCTCTGACGTAGTCGAGCGCGCGAAGCCGGGCGATCAGAGCAAGCTGATCTGCCCGGCTTCTTCGTCTGCCGACAGCCGCTCGAGCAGTTCCGGCCCGTTGTTCTTCACGCTGTTGACCAGCGACGGCACCGGCCGCGCCACGATCCCGGCGATCGCCGCCTCGCTCGGCGTCTCCAGCAGTTCGGCCGGCGCCGGGTGGTCCGGGTCCAGCCAGGCGTCCCAGTGCTCCTGCGGCATGGGCAGCGGCATGCGGTCGTGGATGCGGGTCAGGTCGCCGACCGCGTCGGTGGTCAGGATGGTGCAGGACAGCAGCGGCTCGCTCTCCTCCAAGGACTTGTCCCGCCACACCGACCACAATCCGGCCATGTAGAGCCGGGAGCCGTCGGCCTGCGCCATGAAGAAGGGCTTCTTGACCGCCTTACCCTTGGCTCCGGTGTCCGGCTCGACGACCCACTCGTACCAGCCGTCCATCGGGATCAGGCAGCGCCGGTATTTCACCGCGTCACGGAACGAGGGCGTGGTCGCAGCCTTGTCGGCGCGGGCGTTGAACAGCGGCTTGCCCTTCACCGGCACGCCGGGCTCGGCGGCTTTTGTCCACAGCGGGATCAGGCCCCAGCGCATCCGCCGCAGGCGCAGTTTGGGCTCGTCGTCTTTGTGGCCGTGCTCGTGCCGCTCCACCACGGTGAGGATCTGCGTCGTCGGCGCGACGTTGTAGTTGGTGAAAGTGCCTGCCGTGCTTTCGGTTTCATCGATCGCATCCAGCTCGACCGCGAGCCGGCCGGGGTCTGTCGTGGTCGCATATCGTCCGCACATATCCCGATACTCCCACCCACCACCGACAATCTCATGGACAATTGAGTCATAGCTGGTGACCAGTTGAGAGTTTTGACCTACCATTCTCTCAGAGGGTGGTAGGTCAGTCGTGCCCGTCCACTGACGCTTGCGCACCGACCGGCCACCGCCAGGAGCCACCGGGATCGACGTCGTCCCGAGCACCCACCCGGCAAGAGGAGAAACTCATCGTGACATCCACCGACACCAAACCGGCCGACCACGACACGGTGCTCACGTCGGTCAATCCCGCGACGGGCGCGGTGCTCGGCACCCATCCGATCGCGGACGAGGCCGCGGTGCTCGCGGCCGTGGCGAAGGCGCGCACGGCCGCCGCCACCTGGGGCGCGTTGAGCTACGACGAGCGCAAGACGCACCTGCTGCGCTGGTCGAGCCAGTTGGTCAAGGATTCCGACGAGTTCTGCAAGCTGATCCACGAGGAGAACGGCAAGCCGCTCGACGACGCCTTCCTCGAATTGATGCTCGCGCTCGAGCACATCGCCTGGGCGGCCAAGAACGCCAAGAAGGTGCTCTCGCCCAAGAAGGTCTCCCCCGGCGCGTTCATGTCGAACTTCGCCGCCAGGGTCGAGCAGCGCCCGCTCGGCGTCGTCGGCGTGATCGGCCCGTGGAACTACCCGGTCTACACCCCCAACGGCTCCATCGGTTACGCGCTCGCTGCGGGCAACACCGTGGTGTTCAAGCCGAGCGAATTCTCCACCAGCATCGGCAATTTCCTGTCCGACGCGTTCGCCAAGGCCAACCCGGAGCTGCCCGAGGGCGTGTTCATCACCGTCAACGGTTACGGCGCGACCGGTGCGGCGCTGGTCAAGGCGGGCGTCGACAAGCTCGCGTTCACCGGCTCCACCGCGACCGGCAAGCGGATCATGGCCGCCGCCGCCGAGAACCTCACCCCGGTGCTGCTCGAATGCGGCGGCAAGGACGCGGTGATCGTCGCGGGTGACGCGGACGTGAAGGCCGCCGCCGACGCGGTCGCCTGGGGCGCCACCGCCAACAGCGGGCAGACCTGCGCGGGCGTGGAGCGGGTGTACGTCGACCGGTCGGTGCGCGACGAGTTCGTCGCCGAGGTGAAGAAGATCCTGGAGAAGGTCGGGCCCGGCTCGGGCGCCGACGCCGCGTACGGCCCGATGACCATGCCCAGCCAGGTCGATATCGTGCGCCGCCACATCGAGTCCGCGCTGAAGAACGGCGGCACCGCGGTGCTCGGCGGCCCGGAATCGGTGAAGGCGCCGTTCATCGAGCCGGTGGTGCTGGTCGACGTGGACGAGAAGTCCGAGGCGGTGCAGGAGGAAACCTTCGGCCCGACGGTCACCATCCGCACCGTCGACGGCGTCGACGAGGCGGTCGAGCTGGCCAACAGCTCCAAGTACGGGCTGTCCTCGGCGGTGTACTCGAAGAAGAACGGCCTGGAGATCGCGCGCAGGCTGCACGTCGGGGCCACCTCGGTGAACTCGGTGCTGGCCTTCGCCGCCATCCCCGGCCTGCCGTTCGGCGGCGTCGGCGACTCCGGCATCGGCCGCATCCACGGCGAGCCGGGGCTGCGCGAATTCGCCCGCCCGCACTCGATCGCGGTGCAGCGCTTCGCGATTCCCGGCATGGCGCTGCTCAGCTACTCGCGCACCCAGTCCACCATGAAGCTGCTGCGCAGGCTGGTTCCGTTCATTCACGGACGGCACAAGTAGTGAATCGCTTGCACGAGAACGCCGTAGTGGTCGAGTTGGAATCCAGACGATCCCGCCTGCTCGACCACCACGGAGCGAGCTCGACGAGCGACCCGTTCGCGGCCGTCTCGCGTCCGAGCGGTCGAAGCGCCGAAGCCGCCCGCCCGGGGGGAGGACCCCCGCGCCCCCGAACAAAGGGGCCCCCAACCCCCCCCCGCGCCCCCCGCCCCAAAAAAAAACCCA
>NZ_JBHXAU010000037.1:0-79990 GCF_042727395.1 Nocardia sp. NPDC060255
ACGCCACGGCTACCGCACCCCCGCCCAAGTCCTCGACCAGCTACTGTCGAACCCCGACAACCCTGTTGCATCGACCCCTTGAACCTGCCCGAGAGGCCAACAGCATCACTTCCTCGTGATCAATTGTCCAGCAACGCATCTCGCACTTGGGCCTGCCGAACCATGCTCGGAATCACCTGACCCGCACCCGATTCCAGGGATAGCGGTCCGGTGGTGCGGATACGGTGACCGTATGGAACAGGATGTGCGGGGACGTCATGCCCGGTCGTTCGGCGCAGCGGCGGGTGCGTATGCCGAGCATCGCCCGGACTATGCGTCGGCTGCTGTGCGGTGGGCGTTGGAGTCGGCGCCCGGCGCGCGGGTGCTGGATCTCGGGGCTGGGACCGGGAAGTTGACTGGCACGCTGGTTGCGCTGGGCGTCGATGTCATTGCGGTCGAGCCTGATCCGGCGATGCTGGCTCAGTTGCGTGGCGCGCTGCCCGCTGTTCAAGCCGTGGCGGGTAGTGCCGAGGTGATACCGCTGCCGGACGGGTCCGTCGATGCCGTGCTGGCCGGAAACGCCATGCACTGGTTCGACATGACCGTTGCGGGGCCCGAGATCGCCAGGGTCCTCGCACCCGGCGGCATCCTGGCTGGTCTGTGGAATGTCATGGACGATCGGGGCGACTGGGTTGCCGGGCTCGAGCGAGTCAGCGGACGCGCAGCCATCGGTCCGCGCGACACGTTCAGCAGTTGGCGCGCCGCGACGGCCAGCCTGCACCTGCCCGACACCGGCGCGGACGCCCGCTTCGGCTCGCCCGAACAGGCCGAATTCCCGCACGGGCAGCGTCGCACCGCTGAATCCCTGGTCGCAACAATCGCGACCCGCGCGGGAATGCTGGTCATGCCGGGGCCGGAACGCGAAGCCGCGCTCGGCCGGATCCGGGCTTACCTCGCGAGCCGACCCGAAACCGCCACCGGCGAATTCGTCCTCCCGATGCTGACCGGCGTACTGCGCACCCGACAGCCCTGAAAGCCGTTGCAGCCCTGAGCGAGAACTCGATCGGATGCGGCGAGTAGACAGCATACGAACTTCGTCGGGTCCGTGTTGGCGTGAGTCGCAACTTCAGTGACGAAGAGTCTGGCTGCTTTCACGATCGACGGCCCGGTCGCTCGCATACATGGGCAGCGGTCCGTCGGGACCACCGGTGAAGGAAAACTGCGGACGGATCGGCTTGGTGCTCGCCGCGTCCAGCCCGACGCGGTGGGCAATGGTCGCCAATGCGAGAACAGCTTCGGTATTGGCGAAGACGTGGGCTACACACATGCGTTTTCCGGCACCGAAGGGCACGGTGGCATGGCGTTGGGCGGGAGTCAGATTTTCGGTCAGGTAGCGGGTCGGGTCGTAGCTCTCGGGGTTCGGCCAGACTCCGCCGTGATGATGCAGGGCGTGCAGGCTGATCACGATGGTCGTACCTGCCCGAATCGGGAAATCGCCGAGCAGGTCATCGTTTTTCGCAACGCGAGCCAGTCCGACGACGGGCGGATACAGTCGCATGGACTCGGCCACAACGGCTTTCGTCCACGGTAGGGCATCCACGTCGTCGGCAGTGGGGAGGCGACCGCCGAGAACGTCGTCGAGTTCAGCGTGCAGGCGGGCGCGGGCATCGGGGTGTTCGGCGAGTAGTTTCCACGTCCAAGTGAGCGCGGTGGCGGTGGTTTCCATCCCGGCGCCGATGAATGTCATGAGCTCGTCGCGGATTTCGGCATCGGTGTAGCGATGCCCGGTCTCCGGATCGCACGCCGCCATGAGTAGCGCGAGCAGGTTGTCGCGGTGGGTGATCGCACCGCTGCGATGATCGGCGATGAGCTGATCGATCACCCGCTCGATGTGCCGCAGATCGGCGACCGTGCGCGGCGCGATAAGCCAACTGACAGCACGCATCGCACGCATGGGCAGGTCATGCCGGTTCGTGAGCTCGGCGAGCGCGCGCAGCCGACGAATGGGGGCCACCACGAACCCGAAGCCGAAGTAGCTCAGCATGCGGGCGAAGCTGATCGCCGACATCGGTCCGGTCAGGTCGACGCCGAACATGGTGCGGACGACGATATCGAGAGTGAGCCTGCTCATTTCGGCGTTCACGTCGACGGATGCCCCGTCGGCACCGAGCAACAGGATGCGCTCGGCGCAATCGCGGGCAGCGTCGGTGATCGGGCCCGCGAACGCGGCGATGTTACGTTTGCCGAACACTGGCTGCACCAGCCGCCGATTCTGTTGCCAGCGTTGCTCATTCAAGTCCGTGACCAAGCCACGCCCGAATGCCACGGCGAGCATGTCGTATTCCGCGCTCTTGGTGTAGTTGGCCTGGTTGGTGACCAGGATATGACGCGCCAGCTCCGGGCTGCGCACCGCGATGTAGCGCCGGAACGGCATGCGGGCCAACACGATATCGTCCCGGCCGGGGAGTCCGGCGCCGTAGAAGTCGGCGACGCTGCGGCTACGCCAGCGCGGCGCCACCTGAGCGGCAAACTTCCACGACTGCCACCAGGACACCTGGGTGTGATGCCAGCGCAGCAGCGCGGGCTGCCAGCGCGGCGGGTAGAGGGTCGGATCGGGCGTGATCGAACTTGTCGTCATAGTGAATCCCCTTGTTCACGTGGCCTTTTGTCGCAGCGTATGCCGATACCGCGGGGCAAACGTCCGCCGTTCGAAGGACACGGTGGTGCCCGATCCGGGCTATCGTCGAAGCATGACAGCGCGCGTCCCGGCGCCCGTGGGGTGGGAATTCTGGGTCAGGATATGGGCCGCCTACGTGGTGGGCGGCATCATCGCCACCGGCGTCCTCGTTGTCGTCTTGCGGCGCGAGTTCGCCGGGAACATGTGGACGAGTTTGGCGGCATTGGCAGGCTTGCTCGCCTGGTCGGCGCTGTTGGCGCCGCGCCGCAACAACCCGGAAGCGTTCTATCGCCGTACGGTGGACCGGAACTCGGTGCTGTTCGTGGCCGGCGTACTGGTGTTGTTTCTCGTTGCCGCCTGGTGGTCACCACAGGCCAACGCGGCCCTGATGGTGGTGTACGCGCTGATCTACATGGCGCTGCCGGTGCAGGCGGCGATATCAGTCGCCGTAGCGATCAGTCTCACGCCACTGGTCTACGCGCTCATAAGCCAGACGGATGTGCCGATGGGCCTGACGATCTCGCTGATCGCGGTGGTGTTCAACCCGGCGATCGGAGCGACGATCACGCTGGCCATCGACCGTGGTGAACAATTGGCTGTTCTACTGCACCAGCTCGAAAGCAGCCGCGCCGATGTCGCGCGCCTGTCCCACGAAGCCGGTATGGCGGCCGAACGGGCCCGCCTGGCACGGGAGATCCACGACACCCTCACCCAGGGTTTCACCGGCATCGCGGCGCTGGCACAGGCCGTGGACTCGGAGTTCGATGCGGATCCCGCTGCCGCGCGGGGTCATATCGCGCTGATCGAAGCCACCGCGCGGGAAAACCTGGTCGAGGCACGCACCATGGTCGAGGCCTTGACACCGGCCGAACTCGGCACCGGTCCGTTGGCCGAATCGGTGCGGCGGCGCTGTCGCAGGCTCGCCGACGAGACGGGTATCGAGGTGGTCGTGCAGCTGGATTCGACTGTGCCGCAGCTCGATACCGCCACCGAGGTGGTATTGCTGCGTGCCGTGCAGGAGGCGCTGACCAACGTGCGCAAACACGCCCACGCCGACAGCGTGCACGTCACACTCGGCCGAACCGACCTGGGCGTGCGACTGTCGGTGGCGGACAACGGAATCGGTTTCGACATCGATGACACCGACGGATTCGGCCTGCCCGGCCTGTACAGCCGGGCGCGGGAGATCGGCGCGACCGTCATGGTCACCAGCGGCTCGAGCATCGGCACCCGGGTGGACATCGTGGTGCCTGCGTGATCACCGTCCTGCTGGTCGACGACCATCCGGTAGTGCGGGAGGGTCTGCGCGGAATGCTGTCCCGGGAAGCCGATCTCGCTGTTGTCGGCGAGGCGGCCGGTGGGACGGAGGCCGTGACGGTGGCAACCGCGCTGCGGCCCGACGTGGTACTGATGGACCTGCGGATGCCCGATGTCGACGGCGCCGCGGCGACCGAACAGATCCTGGCAGCCTGCCCCGACACCCGAGTGGTTGTCCTCACCACCTACGAGACCCACGCCGACATCGTGCGCGCGGTGGCGGCCGGGGCCTGCGGATATCTGCTGAAGGGCAGCTCACGCGCCGAACTCGCCGCGGCGGTGCGCGCGGCCGCCCGCGGCGAGACCGTGCTCGCGCCGACGGTCAGCGCACGGCTGCACCCCCGACGACAGCACCCGCGCGTGGTGCTGTCGGCCCGCGAGGTGGAGGTTCTCGGTCACGTCGCGCACGGACTGACCAACGCCGAGATCGGTCGGCTCCTGCACATCAGCGAGACAACCGTGAAAACCCACCTGCAGCGAGCGTTCACGAAACTCGACGTCTCCGACCGCACCGCCGCCGTTACGGCGGCCCTGGCACAGGGACTGCTCGCGACACCGTGAGCCCACCCTGTCGCCCGATCACGATCGTCAGATTGCCGGAGCTTCACGAGTTCGGCTGTCACACTGGAGGATTGTCGATCTGTTCGCGGAGGATGTCGCCGTGGCCCGCGTGCCTGGCGAACTCTTGGATCATGAGGAGCAGGGTCCAGCGCATGCTGACGGTGCCCTCGCGGGGATTGTCTTTGGTGTCGTCGAGGGCGAAATTTGATGCGATCTCTCGTGATCGTTGACTTGCGCGTTCGAACTCGGCGATGACGTCGGCCAGGGACTCGTTGTCGGTGACGGCGAAGGTGCCCAGGTCGCGGCGGGAGTAGCCGTCACATTCGGATTCGTCGAGTCCGGCCCAGAAGCGTTGGAACCAGATGCGTTCCGCGGCGGCGGCGTGCTTGAGCAGTGAAATCGGTGTTGTCAGTGACACGACGAGTCGTCGGCGGGCGTCAGCTTCGGACAGGCCGCGGGCGGTGTCGATCAGCGCTCGGCGGTTGCGGTCGAGCCTGTCCTCGATGATCGCTCGCTCGGGGCCGATGGTAATTGGGTTGGTACTCATGGGATTTCACTCCAATCGTCAGGTAGTTGAGGTTCGTGACGGTCGCCTGACTGGCACAGGGCAGCGATCGGTCTCGGGAGAGGGAGAATCGTACGGCGTCAGGGAACGACCGGGGAGAATGGAGCATTCGATTCGCTCATCGCACGGAGTGTGACAACGCGGGCCGATGTCGATACCGGCCAGAAGGCTACTGCCTGGGGCCACTATATGCCGGAGTGCGTGACAAGTGAAGAGCATTGCAGTGGTGGAACATCCGCAAGCTCCGCTTTCAGCCGCCCAGCTGGACCGCACGGCGTACGTCGTCGACGTAGGCCTCGGGCTGCTCCCAGGCCGCAAAGTGGCCACCAGCTTGGTGTTCCACATAGTCGCGAAGGTTCAGGAATGCTTCGGCGTAGCTTCGCGGCTCCGGTTTGATGTCTCGCGGGAACACGGAAAGCACTGTCGGCGTATCGATTCGGTCGGGCAGGGTGACCGGTTCGGTGTAGGTGGCGAACGAGGTGCCGATCGTGCCGGTGACCCAGTAGGCGGTGACCCAGGTGAGCAGCTCGTCCACGGTGAAGGCCGACTCGTCGGACCAGGACTCCAGTTTCTCGACGAGCCACGCCGCGAGGCCGGCCGGTGAGTCGCCGAGGGCGACGGCGAGCGTGTTGGGCCGCGTCGACTGTTCCGCGATGTACCCGCCCTCGGTCCGGAACCACTGTGCCGACCGGTCGAGATAGGCCACCGCGTCCGGCGCGAGCGCTGCCTGGTCCGCCGTGAGCGCACGCAGCGGGGCAAGGTTCGTGAGGTGCAGGGCAGCGACCCGGTCCGGGTGTGCGGCAGCGAGGATTTCCGCGACGGTGCCGCCCACGTCGCCGCCGGACACCGTGTATCGCGAGTAGCCGAGCTCAGCCAGCGCGTCCGCGACGATCGCGGCGATCCGGTTGACCGACATGCCGGGCATGCTGAGCGGAGCCGCGAACGGGAAGCCCGGCAGCGCGGGAACCACGACGTGCATGTCGGCGAGCAACGGCAGGACGCGCTCGAACCGCAACACCGAGTCGGGCCAGCCGTGCAGCAGCACGACAACCGGGGCACCGGGATCCGCGGACCGCTGGTGGATCACCCGCAGCTCGGTGTCGCCCGCCTGCACTGTCGCCCAAGGGAACTCGTTGATGCGGCGCTCGTGCACGCCCCAGTCGTACCCGTCCGCCCAGCGCTCGAGCAGTTCGTCGAGGCGAGTGGCGCGGATGCCGCGCGTCCGGTCCTCACGCCACGGGGTCGTGACACGTCGCGTCCGCTGAAGTCGTGCCTGCATCTCAGTCATGTGTACGAGCGTACACATGGATGTGTATGCTCGTACACATGACTTTGCGCAATGCGGCAGCCACCCGGCAGCGGATCCTGGAGCACGCGCAACACCAGTTCGCGAAGCACGGATACACGGCGATCACGGTCAAGGGCGTGGCCGACGCGGCAGGCGTGTCACCGAACCTCATCACGCGCTATTTCGGCGGCAAGGACGGCCTTTTCCTGGCGGCGACCCAGGTGGCGCTCCCGGTCGCGAACTCCTTCGACGGCGACCGTGCCACGCTGGGTTCGCGCCTCGCGGCGAGCATCGTCCAGCGCTGGTTCGGCGAATCCGGGCAGGATCCGCTGCTCGTGCTGCAACGCGCGTCCGGCGAACGCCCGGAGGCGGCCGAGGCGCTCGCCGCCTTCCTCGACACCAACTCGCTGGAGCCGCTGCACCGCCACCTGCGCGACAGCGGCCTGGACGACGCGGACGCCCGCAGCCGAGCCGCCGCGATCGACGCCTTCGTGCTCGGCGTCTCGACCCGCCGCCGAGTCCTGCGTGCCGAACTCGGCGACCCCGCCGATCTCGAATCCTGGCTCAGCGCAACCATCCAACGCCTCGCCGACGGATGACGCGCCGTCAGCCGATTTCCTCGGCCAGCCCGACGATGATGCCCTCGGGCCCGCGGACGTAGCAGAGCCGAAAGATATTCTCGTAGTTCTCGATCGCGCCGACGAGTTCGGCGCCATGGGCGCGCAGACGGGAGACGACGTCATCGATGTCGTCGACGGCGAACATGATGCGCCGAATGCCCAGCGTGTTCGCCGGTGCGTTCTTCGGCTCCGCGCTGATCGCCTGGGGCGTGTGGAACTGCGCCAACTCGACCTTGCCGGGGGCGCCGGGAATCCGCAGCATCGCGACGTCCTGCCGGACATCGTCGACTCCGATTATCCGTTCCACCCAACGTCCCTCGACCGGCCCCTTGTTCTCCAGCTCCATCCCGAGCTCGACGAAGAACGCAATAACAGCGTCGATGTCCTCGACCACGATGAGAACGTTGTCCATCCGCTTGATCGCCACAGCCCTATCTCCTTTGCTAGCGGGTTCGGTGCGACTGTAATGACGAGCGGCGAGAAGGAAACTCATCGTCGGGCGATTGTGACGCTGATCGGGTCGGCCATACCGCGACGGCCGGCCGATCGCGCGCCCCGGGCTCATCGACTGGACGAACCCTGCTGGTCGTAGGCTGCTGATGTCTCTCGGACCGCGGCGGCAACGGCTCGGAAATCCTTGCGCAGGATGTGCGAGTGGTTGCTCGGGACCTTCGCGCTGACCTGGAGGTTGGGGTTGCGGGCGAGGACGGGATCGAGGGAGGCGCGCGCCGCTTCCATTTCCTCCTGGCCGCCGCCGAGGTTGGCGCCGGTGGCCAGGACGTAGCGCATCGGGCAGGTCACCCGATCGAGGACCGGCGCGAGGGCGGCATGGAGTTCGTTGGCCTCGATGTTGATGTCGGCGTGCTGCTCGGCGCTCATCCGTGCGGCCAGGCCGAGCGGGCGGGCCAGCGGCAGCAGAAAACGCATCTGGTGGAACAACTTTCGGATCCGCTCGCGACCTTCCGCGCCGGTCAAGCCGTACGGCAGCGCGCCGTCCATGGACACCACGCCGAGCACGCGGCCGGGATTGCGCTCGGCCCAGTGCGCCGCGAGCAACGCGCCGTAGGACCAGCCGACGAGGATCGGCCGGTCGACGCCGGTCGCCGCGAGGACGGCATCGATGTCTCGCAGGCACGCCTCGAACGAATAGTCCGCCGACCGCTTCGATTTGCCGCGGGCCCGCTCGTCGAAGCTGATGTGCCGGTAGTCATTACCGAGTTCGGTGATGACAGGACGCCACGGCCGCCGGTCGGCATAGGAGCCGTTGAGATAGATGATCGGACGGCCGGGCCCACGGGTGTCGGTCACCGACAGTGCGGTGTCTTCGACCGGCACCAGGCCGGTCCAGGTCGAGTTGGTCGAGTCGTTCGCTGCGCTGTTCATGGGAACACTGTCGCGAGCCCGGCTGACACCGGCCTGACGTTGACCTGACACGCCCGCTGACATGATGTTCGCCCTGGGACATCCAGTCGCGTAGCCGCTCGAACGCCTCGGCGATATTCACCGGCCCGGCGTCGAGGTCGGGCCACTGTCATCCGAATTCCCCTGTCGCACAACGGGTCTTGCAGGATCGACTAGAAGGGCGCGGGTACGTCGACGGTCAGCTCGGACGGGGTGGGGTTGGTGCTCACCTGAACCACGACGCGGCCCGAACCGTCGAGGGAGAAGAAGGCGGCGTTCCATCCGTAATGGCCGTCGTACTGGGTTGACCGGGTATCCGTCATGCTCGCGCCCGTATCCAGATTGCGCATCGTGACCGTCGCGGGGATCGCGCAGTCGTTGCGGCCACCCGGCGCGGCGGACAGCGAGCCGAACGGACTGCTGACGGGGTCGGGTTTGAAATTCACCGTCACCCGTGCCGAGCTATCGATGAAATCCGCGAACTCGCGCGCTTGTTGCCCCTGACTGGTCGACACCTCGGCGGTGACCGTTCCCGAACACCCGGGCCCGCCGTCGATGTGCGCCGGTTCAAAGGTCACCGAGTCCGCGGCCGCCGGACCAGCGGAGATGACGAACACGACCATCGGAAGGGCCGATACTGCCGCAAACTTCAGAACGCCTCGCATGATGACTCCCGTCGTTGCGCGGATCTGCGGTGTACCGACCATCCCCGCAGACTCAGCAATCATCTGGCAAAGTTTCACGCTAGCAGAGTGAATCCGACACCACTACCTCGCGCGAAGAACGCCCGCGATCGAGCAAGCCGCCGGTATCGACATCAGCGAGATCGTGGTGCGACCGACCGCAGGTCTGACCGGCAGGGGCAGCTATTGCACCAAGCTATGCGCGGGCTTGCAGCCAGGTCACGATGGCGGAAACGGCCTCCGGATCCAGGCGGGCGTCGTCGGCGTTGTAGCCGGCCGCGACCTGGGCCTGAACCAGCTCCGAACGTGGTCGCGGCTCATGTTTGAGCACGTGATTCGCGTCCTCAGGGAACAGGAACGTCACGTTCTCGCGTCCCTCCGCCGCACGCTGCAGTGGCCCGCCGTCGGCCTGCCAGTCCACCTGGATGTCCTTCTTGCCGATGACGACGAGAACGGGCACGCTCACCCGGCCGAGCGGGGCCGCCGCATCAGCTGTCCACAACTCGCGAGCGAAGGGCAGGTTGGCCGGGTTTTCCAGGGAGCGCAGGATGTTCGTAACGTCTTCGGGGAGAGCGGGATCCGGGGCACTCGGCTCCCCCGCCAGAAACCGCGTGATCGACGCGTCATACAAGTCGAGTAGCTCCGCGCCGTGCGGGACAGCCGCCGCTTGCTCGGCCAACTGCGACCGAGCGACATCGCCGACGGCTCGGCCCGGGGCACCGGTGAGAACCAGCCCGGCGAACGGGATTTCAGGATCGGACAGCGCGTAGTTGAGAACGTGCAGCGTCCCCTCACTGTTGCCCAGTCCGAAGATCCGATCACCGCGGACGTAGTCCTCGGCCGCGAGGGCGTGCACCGCGCCGACCAGCTCGTCGAGGTGACTCTGCATGCTCAGCTTGCCGATCAGCAGCGGAATGGTCTCTCGCACATGGGGTCCCGATGCGCGCTTGTCGTAGCGCAACGAGGCGATGCCCGCCTGCGCGAGGGCCTCCGCCAGCAGTCGGCCGCTGCCGTTGGTTCCGGGCAGGAGGGGTGAGGTCCAGTCGCGGTCGGTGGGACCGCTACCGGCCACGAACACCACACCGGGGAACGGGCCGGGGCCGTCGGGCCGCACCAGCGTCCCGTACACGGCGGTCGGTCCGAGCGGCCAGCTGACCTCGTGGCTCTGCACGCTCGTATCGTATGCCCCGGGCAGCCCGACGGACCGCTGCTGGAGCGGCGGAATCGGTGGCGATTGTCGCGGCGTTCGCAGCGTGATGCACCTGAGCATGCTCCGATCCCTCGAACACCGGATAGACTCATATTCGGAACGCCGCTCCGAATATGCGGCAAGTTTATCCGAGAAGCCGTGACCGGCAGGAAGGGAGTGCCGCGTGAGTGCGCTCGACGAGACACTGCCGACGACCACGAAGCGCGCGGACGCCCAGCGCAACGAGAAAGCCCTGCTCGATGCCGCCGCGTCGGTCTTCGTCACCGACGGCGTGGACGCACCCGTACGCCGGATCGCCACCGCCGCGGGCGTTGGTATGGGCACGATCTACCGCCACTTCCCCACCCGCGCGGACCTCGTCGTGGCCGTCTTCCGGCACCAGGTCGACGCCTGCGCCGAAGCCGGGCCCACCCTGCTCGCGTCCACACCGTCCCCGTTCACCGCGCTCGGCAAATGGGTGGATCTGTTCGCGGACTTCCTGGCCACCAAGCACGGCCTCGCCGCGACGATGCGCAACGACGCCGAGGCCTTCAGCACCCTGCACGCACTCTTCGTCGATCGCCTCGTGCCGGTGCTCGACGACATCCTCACCGCCGCACGGAACGCGGGCGAGATCACCGCCGATTTCACCGCCTACCAACTGCTCCGAGCGATCGGCGACATCTGCGCGGGCGCGGAAATGATGGACGCACAATACGATTCGCGCCTCACCATTCGACTGCTTCTCAACGGATGCCGGTAAGGCTCCAACCTCGCTGAAGCCGTAAAGCCGAGCCCAACTCTCAGCGTCTAGGGCCAGGCTCCAACCTCGCTCGAGCCGTGGAGTTGCGCCCCACTCTCAGCGTCGGCGCAACACCCGCCAGAGGACGAACACACTGAGCGCGATCAAGGCGGCGGCAGGCACCGGCCGGCGGCGTGCCGTGGCGGCGAGCGAGCGGACTTGTCCCGCAACGGGTTCGGATACGGCGGGCGCGACGCGTTCGGCGGCGACACGGGCCTGCACGGTCGCCTGATCGGTCAGGTCGGCGGCTCGCCGAATCGACGCTGCCGCCTTTTCCCTTGCCGCCGTAGTCTTTTCCTCGGATATCCGCCGCCCCGCAGCGGACGCGGCCGCCGTGTCGCGTGATTCCTCAGCTGCCTTCGCTTCCGCCCGTCGCGCCACTTCGGCGGCCTTCTCCTCGGCGATCCGACGCACTTCCGCGGTCTTCTCCGCCGCGAGATGCTCGGCTTCTGCCGCCTTTTCGCGGACAGCGTCGGCTACCTCGGTGAATCTGTCGTGCTCCGGGTGTTCTGCTGGGCTCATCATTTCCTCCTGTCCGCTGACGTCGCGTGTTCGTCAGCGTCACTGCGCTTTTCGGCGTCCTCGTCGAGCATCGCGCGAGTGTCGCGTGGTGGCAGGAAAGGTTCCTCGTCGGGCGGCATCCCCTGTTCGATGCGCCGACCGCGGGCGAGTTCGGCATCGAATTCCGCGCCGAGCAGCACCGCGACATTGGAGATCCACAGCCACACCAGAAAGACCGCGACGCCGCCGAGCGATCCGTAAACCTTGTTGTACGAACCGAAATTAGCGACGTAGACGGCGAATCCGGCCGAGGCGGCGATCCACAACAGCACGGCGAGCACACTGCCCGGACTGAGCCAGCGGAAGCCGGGTTGCTGCGCGTTCGGCGCGGCCCAGTACAGCAACGCGAACAACAGGCTGACCAGCACCGCGAGCACCGGCCATTTCGCGATGTCCCACACCAGGACTCCGGCCGACCCGACGCCGAGCCACCGCCCGAGCCGTTCGGCGACCGCGCCCGTGGCCACCACTCCGATGGCGCACAACGCCAGCAACGCCACGATCGCCGCGGTCAAGCCGATGCGCACCGGAACGGTCTGCCAGATCGGCCGACCCTCTTTGGTGTCATAGATCGTATTGGCGGCCCGCATGAAAGCCGCCGTGTATCCCGAGGCCGTCCAAAAGGCCGTGGCCAGACCGATAATCGCCAACGGCCCCGACAATTGCCGGGCGTCTTGCAACTGGTTGATCGAGTCGACGAGCAGCGCGGTGCCGCTGCCGGGCCCGATCTCTCGAATGGTGTCGACCAGTGACTGCGTGGCGGACGGACCGAGCGCTCCCAAGATCGCGGTGAGCACGATGAGGCCGGGAAAGATCGACAGCACGCTGTAATAGGTAAGCGCCGCAGCCCAATCCGAGAGGTTGTCGTCGAGGAACTCCGTCACGGTCCGCCGCAGCACACCCCACCACGACCGCCAGCGCAGCACCGACGGCCCGCTCGACCAGTCCACCAGCCGGTGTACGCGCCGCGCCACGGCCTGCTTCGGCATCCCCGTCACCTCCCGATCGGGGAGCGAATACCCGGGGGCCGAGCAGGCAAACGCGACGAGCTACAGCTTGCGAACCATTTCGAATTCGACCCGGGGTTCGTCCGGCCGGACGAGACCGCTCACGCCGGTGCGCACGAATCCGTTTCGCAGGTACAGCCGTTCGGCCACCGCGTTCCCCTCGGCGAACTCCAACCACACCGCGGTGTGCCCGCCCGCGACAGCCCAATCGAGGACGGTGCGCACGAGCAGATCGGCAACCCCGGTACCCCGCGCCTCGGGTGCCACCCACATCGAAATCAGATGCACACCACCACGTTCCGGGTCGGGCATACCGGCAACCGTGCCGAGCTCAGCCCCCTCGGCACTGGCGATGAACTGCGCCCGATTCGCCAGCGCCGCCCGCCAATCCGCCTCGGTGCGGGCCTGCGCTTCCGCCAGTGTCGAACCGAAGAACTGCGGACTGTCGGTCAGCGTCCGTAATCGAATCCGCCGGAACACGTCCCATTCGTCGGCGGTCAACAGCCGGATGTCGATCGTCGATAAGCTCACCCGCCTTTTCTACTTGCCAGGCGACTGCCAGCGCAAACACTTTTGGCGGGGGACCGAATTGTGCTACCCCCTGGACGAATTCGCCGCGGCCGCGCTGCGTGAGCAGGCGACCGCGGCGAATCCTGACCTCGAACTAGATGGGCTGGAAGCCGGCCCCGACGCCGCCCTGGGCGTTGATCGCGGCGAGGATCACCACGATGGGCTGGAAGAAGGCCGGCGAGTGCACGGGGTTGGCCGCGTTGGTGCACGGCACGTCGAAGCCGACCGGGCCGAGCCCGGTGAGCCGTCCCTGATTCATGCCGACCAGCCGGTCGCCGACGACGACCGGACCGCCGGAATCGCCTGGCTTGGAGCAGTATTGGTTGATGCTGGTGCCTTCCAGCTCGCCCCACACCACGCCACAGTCGGTGCCGGTGGTACGACCGCTGGAGCACACCGTGGCGCCGGGGCCCGGCGCGTCGGCGATGCCCGCGATGGTGGTCGGGCCGACGGTGCGCACCGGGGTGACCTTCGCCGGATCCAGTTCCAGCACGGCGTAGTCCAGGCCCTTGCCGTCATCGGAGTACGCGACGGTGCCAAGCACGCCGGCCTGCGGCGTGCGCTCGGAGATCAGCCGAGCACCGGTGGGCGCGCAGTGGCCCGCGGTGATGCCGACGAGCCTGCCCGCGCCGTCGTGACCGATCGCGGTCAGCGAACACACGGAGTCGTTGTCGAACGCGATGCCGGAGCTGCCGCCGAGCACCGCGGTGGGTGCCGCCGACGCGGTGCCGGCGGCACCGGCGATCACGGACGCGATGGCCGCCGTCGCGAGCGCCATCGATCTGAATTTCGTTGTCACTTCTCTCCTTTTCGAAAAAGTGAGCACGGCATTACCGTGCTCACCAGGACCGGGGAGGGAACCGCCCCCGACACAATCTGCGGTCGCCGGATCAGCAAGCGAAAACGCCTGCGCAGAGAATCATCGACGCCGGTTATCCGCTGGCTAACTCAGCATTGACAGGGGATGGGCGGGTCCACAACACATCTGTGCGCTGTGCCACAACAGATGGGCACTCGTGACCTGAGCCACACGGCTCCGGGTCGACCCGGAAAAGCGTTCGCCCGAACTGACTTTCACCCTCACCCACCCCAGCTGCGGCCGTTTTGCCCGGCCGACGAGACTCAACTGTTATACGCTGCCCAACCACCGTGCGCGAATCCAGACGGAAACCACCAGGCCCCGGACTCACGACCGACTACCTCATCCTGGGCAGATGGTGGCAGCACAGGATGACCGGCGCCGAGCATCAGGCGACGGGCAGGTGAACACGAACGGTCGAATAGCCGACTGTTAGACGGCCTTAAATGCGTTGAAGCAGTGGGTGATCCGCCTGCTACAGGTACGACGTGTCGTTCACCAGACGCACGGACGAACCGCCGTCGGGATAGAACTCCGCGATCGACAGCGACGCCAGATCCAGATGCAGCCGATACAGCAGTGACGGCCCGACACCGAGCGCCAGCTGCAGCAACGTCTTGATCGGCGTCACGTGGCTGACCACCACGAGGTTCGCGCCCGGATACAGCCCGACCAGGTCGCGGCGGACCGCGTCCACCCGCTCCCGCACCTGGTCGAAGCTCTCCCCGCCGGGGGCGGGCAGCGACGGATCACCGAGCCAGCGGGCATGCAGTTCCGGATCGCGTTCGGCGGCCTCGGCGAAGCTCAGCCCCTCCCAGTCGCCGAAGTCGGTCTCGATGAGCCCGTCCAGCACGGTGAGCGGCGCGTCCAGCGCGGTGGCTGCGGCCTCGGCGGTATCGCGGGCCCGGCCCAGCGGCGACGTCAGCACGGCGGCGATATTGCCTTTGGCGGCAAGCATTTTCGCGGCGCGCGCGGCCTGTTCCTGGCCGAGTTCGGTCAGCGGCGGGTTGCCGCGACCCGAATAGCGGCGCTGCACCGAGAGTTCGGTCTGACCGTGGCGCAGGAGCAGCAGCCGAGTCGGGCGACCGGTGGCACCGGTCCAGCCCGGTGCGGGCTGCGCCGCGACGGCCGAAGCGACCGGGTCCGGACGAACCGGTGCGGCCGTGGGCTTTTCGGCCTCGCGGGCGGTGCGCACCTCGTCGACCAGGGTGCCGTCGTCCATCGCCTCGTTCGCGAGGCGGTCGGCGTGCGAGTTCTCGGCGCGCGGAATCCAGGTGAAGCTCACCCGCTCGAAACCCGCGACGAGCCTGCGGGCCCGGTCGGCGAGCGGAATCATGGCCGCGTGCTTGACCTTCCAGCGGCCGGACATCTGCTCGACGACCAGCTTGGAATCCATTCGCACCGTGACGATCTGGGCGCCGAGCTCGGCGGACGCCTCCAAACCGGCGATGAGGCCACGGTATTCGGCGACATTGTTGGTGGCGATGCCGATGAACTCGCGGCGTTCGGCGAGCACCCGCACATGGTCGGCGGCGAAGACGACCGAGCCGTAACCCGCCGGTCCCGGGTTACCCCGCGAACCGCCGTCGGCCTCGACGATCACCTCGCGCTCGGTCACCGCGGCACCCGCCTCGGGCGAGCGCTCACAGCCCCGATTCCTTGGTGCGCACCAGGATCGCGCCGCATTCCGGGCAGCGCACGACCAGTTCCGGGGCGGTCTTCGCGATCCTGGCGATCTCGCCACGGTCCAGCTCGATCCGGCACGCGCCGCAGCGCCGCGCCTGCAGCAGCGCCGCGCCGACACCGTGCTGGGCACTCTGCCGGTCGTAGATCGCCATCAGGTCGGCCGGGAACAGCGAGATCAGCTTGGACCGGTCGGCTTCGCAACGGCCCTGGGCCACCTCGAGATCGGCCAGCGCCTCGCCGCGCTGGGTCAGCGCGTCGGCGAGTTCCTGCTCGGTCTTGTCCAGCCGGGCGCCCGCGTGCTGGTAGTCGTCGGCGGAGGCCTCGCGCTGCTCCATCACCTCGAGCAGTTCGTCCTCGAGCACCGAGCGCCTGCGCTCCAGGCTGCCGAGTTCGTGCTGGATCTCCGAAAGCTGTTTGGCGTTCACCGATCCGGCGGTCAGCATGCCCTTGTCGCGCTCCTCGCGCTTGCGGACGGCCTCGACCTCGCCTTCCAGCTTGCGGATGTCGCGGTCGAGGTCGTCCAGCATGATCTGCACGGCGACGGCGGCATCCTTGTGCGCGTTACGCTCGGCCTCCAGCCGGTCCACCTCCTGCTGTTCGGGCAGCACGGTGCGGCGGTGCGCGATCCGATTCAGCTCGGCGTCGACAGCGGCGAGCTGTAGCAGCTTGGCCTGGGTCGGTGGTTCGACATTCAACGCGGACAAACTCCTGAACACTATGGATTGGGGTCGGTGTTCAACCGTACCCCGCCGACCCGGCCGCGCTGACCGACGCCGCTCCAATCGGTGTGGACGAAGCGGTTGCCCGGGCGTGGCCGCGCTGTCGGCCCGGTCAGGAGCTCGAGGTCAGGCGGGTGCGCGGGTTTTGATGGCGTCCCTGGAGACGAAGACGTCGTATTCACCGGGTACCGCGATCACCGCGTTGCCGTAGGCCGAGCGCACGAACGGCTCGGTCCACCACCGGCCCTTCGTCATGTCGTTGAAGAAGTCCTGGTCGCCGTCGTTGAGGAAGATCTGGTGCTGGGTGGGCGACACGCCGTCCAGGCGCTGGCCGTACAACCGGCTGATCTTGTATCCGGAGTGGAAGCCGAGCGCGTTCACCCAGGGTTCCAGTTCGACGATGCCGGCCTGCAGCACCCACATGTCGCCCTCGACCTGGTACTTCAGGTGCTGGTCGTCGTGGTGGTCGTCGCCGTAGAGGGTGAGGTCGACATCGAGCAGATGTTCCTGCCCGGCCACCGGCTTGGCCACCACGTGCGCCGCCTTGATTTCTCCGGTCAAGCCGAGATAGGTCTGCAGCAGCGTGGCCAGCCAGAGCAGCAGCACCGCGACCAGTACCAGCACCAGGCCGCTGCCGCCGCGTGCGATCAGCGCCCGTGGCCCGATCCGGCGCGCCCGCACCAGCCCGGAGATGAGCAGCGCGAAGCCGACCAGGATGATCACGATCAACCCGATCTGCGCTGGGCCGAAGTTCACCGGGAAATTCATGCGGTAGTTGTACCCCCGGAACGCCGGTCGACTCGCGGAAACAGTCCACCGCACATACCAATCCGGCAGACACGCCCCGACACGCCGAAGCGGAGGTATGGTCGCGGAGTCAAAGTTCGATACTTCGGGGGTTTTCCGTGTTGATCTGGGGTTGGCGTCAATATGTGACGCGGCTGGCCGTACTCACCTTGGTGTGCGGACGTTGCGGTAATCCGGCGGCGCACACACTGCACAAACTGGTCACCAAGTTCACGCTGTTCTTCATCCCGCTGATCCCGTTGAGCACCAAGCATTCCCTGCAGTGCACGTGGTGCGGTGCCGAGTCGAATCTCGCGCAACAGCAGGTCACCGAGCTGCTCGGTCAGGCCCAGGCCCAGAACATGCAGGGAGCGCAGCAGCCGATGGATCAGTCGTGGCAGGGGCAGCCGCCGCGCAACTACTGACGTCGGCTGGACGCAACTCTTGAAAGCATCGGCGTGCGACACGGCCGGACCATGTCGAGCGGTCGCCGGGATCGCTCGGTCAGCACCAGGTCGAGATACGAGTCTCCAGGTCGGCAAGCCGACCCGGACGACCCGGTCTGACTACGCGCAACTCTCGAAATCAGCTCGGCGCGCTGACCGTCCACGGATCCGTCCGCTGCGTCGAGATGCGCGTTTCCAGGTCGGGCAGACCGTCGCGGACAATCCGTTCTGCCTGTGCGCACCAAGGGAATTCGGTGGCCCAGTGTGCGGCATCGATGAGGGCGGGACCGCCCTTGCGGAGATGTTCGTCGACCGGGTGATGGCGCAGGTCTGAGGTGACGTAGGCGTCGACGCCGCGGCGAGCCACCGCGTCCAGGTAGGAATCACCGGCGCCGCCGCAGACGGCCACCGTATAGATGGTGCGGTCCGGGTCGCCCGCCGCACGGACACCCCAGGTGGTCGGCGGTAGGGCCGCGGCGACTCGATCGGTGAAGGCGCGCAACGACTCCGGTGCCGCCAGCGTACCGACGCGGCCGATGCCGACCGCCGAGGGCAGCGGGGCGCGTTCGGTGATGTGGTACGCCGGGTCCTCGTAGGGGTGCGCGGCGCGCAGCGCGGCAAGGATGGCGGAGCGGGCGGCGGGCGGCGCGATCACCTCGAGCCGGTCCTCGTCGACCTGCTGGAGCTCGCCGAGCGCGCCGATGGCCGGATTCGCTTGCGCCATCGGCCGGAACTGGCCCACCGCCGGCACCCGGAGCGCACAGTCACGATAGTCACCACTGCCGCCCGCACCGGCGGCGAACAAAGCCGCGAGCACCGCATCGGTGTGTGCACGTGGCACCTGCACCACCCAGTTATCCACGGGTGCTTCCGGTTTCGCATCGATCGGACCGGTAACGGCGAGACCGAGCGCGGCCGCCAGCGCGTCGGAGACGCCGGGATCGGCCGAGTCCGCGTTGGTGTGCGCAGTGAACAAGGCACATCCGGAACGGATAAGCCGATGCAGCAGTGCGCCTTTCGGAGTGTCCGCCGCGACCGTGTCCACACCACGCAACAACAACGGGTGATGCACCACCAAAGCCTGTGCCCGCCAATCGATCGCCTCATCGACGACCCCGGCCGTCGCATCGACCGCGAACAACACCCGGGTGACCGCCTCGCCCGGATCACCGGCAACCAGTCCCACTGAGTCCCACGACTCAGCCAACTTCGGCGGATACGCCGCGTCGAGCACCTCGATGAGATCCGCCAACGTAGTCATCGTTCACCCTCCTCAGATTCAGTCATGCACTGTCGCAAGGGTTTCGCTTGCCGCGCTGCACACCCAGATATACGTCGCGGCAGAATTCGAGAGCGACCCGCATGCCGTCCGACGGCTGCACACGACCGATGCTGACGACAAGCCGCACTGACCGGACGGTCGCACCCGAAGCCCGCTGATATCTCCACCGCGCGCGATCAACCCGACACGCCTCCGCCACTCGCGCACACCGCGATCGAGGTCCCGGCCACCTTCGATCACAGGCCCTGAGATCGGCCCATCCCCCTCGGCGGCCGCGCACACTGCCGCTCCCAGGTGATCCGGCCCGGGGCCGAAGCAAGACTCGGCACGACGCCTCGGCTCACGCGCATCATGATCGCGGCCACCTGTGATCACCACAGGTCCGCCGTTCGAATCGCAGCGATCAACTCATCCACCTCGGCGGTTCCGCGCACTGCCACACGCAGGTGGTTCGGGCCGAGACCGGGGAAGGTGTCGGCGCGGCGGACGGCTATACCCTTGTCTGCCAAGTGTTTTCGGAGTAGTTCGCCGTCGGGGACGTGGAGCAGCAGGAACGGGGCCTCGGCTGGGGTGTGCACGTGGATGCCGAGTTCGGTCAGGCGATCGATCATTGCGCTGCGTTCGGCGGCGATGACCTCGGCGCGCTGTTGTTCTTCGGCGACCGCGGCGGGTTCGGCGGTGGCGGTGATCGCCTCCAACTGGAGGGTGCCGAGGGGCCAGTGGGCTCGGCCGTGATTCAGGCGGGCCAGCAGTTCGGGGGGACCGAGGACGTAGCCGCAGCGGAGTCCGGCGAGCGCCCAGGTTTTGGTGAGGCTGCGCAAGACGAGTACGTCGGGGGCGGTGAATCCGGCGAGCGAGGCCGGCTCTCCCGGTACCGCGTCGGCGAAGGCTTCGTCGACCACGATGATCCGGCCTGGTGTACGCAGTGCGCGGATGGTTTCGGCGGGGTGCAGTACCGAGGTCGGGTTGGTCGGGTTGCCGAGCACCACCAAGTCGGCCTCAGCGGGAACGGCCATCGGGTCGAGGGTGTACGGCGGCTCCAGCAGCACCCTGGTCACCGCGACGCCTGCCTCGCGCAGCGCGAGTTCGGGTTCGGTGAAAGACGGGTGGATGACGGCGGCCAGGCGCGGCGCGAGGCGCGGCAGCATGGCGAATCCCTCGGCGGCCCCGGCCAGCAGCAAGACCTCGTCCGGACTGCGGCCGTGCCGGGCGGCGACCGCACGCCGAGCGGTGCGATCTTCCTCGGCGCTCGGGTATCGCCCGAGCGAGTCCAGCCGGGCCGCGAGCCGGCGCCGCAGCCAGTCCGGCGGCGCGCTGCCCTGCACGTTCACCGCGAAGTCGAGCATCCCCGGGCGCGCGTCCACGTCGCCGTGGTGGCGCAGTTTCGCGGGATCGACGCTGTCCTCGGGCACGAGATCACACCCTACGTGGCGGCCCCGTAGGTCGACCGGCCAGAATGGCTGTCGTGGGTGAGCTGCATGTCTCGTTTATCTGTACGGGCAACATCTGCCGTTCGCCGATGGCGGAGAAGATCTTCGCGACGCATCTGTCCCGCGCGGGACTGGCCGATCGGGTGCGGGTGAGCAGCGCGGGCACCGGTGCGTGGCACGTCGGCGACGACGCGGACCGGCGCACCAACGCGACCCTGCGCAAGTACGGCTATCCGACCGGGCATGTCGCCGCGGCCCTCGGTGCCGACCATCGCGACGCCGATCTGCTGATCGCGCTGGACACCTCGCACGAGCGTGAACTGGCTCGGCTCGGGGTGCCATCCGACCGGCGCAGGCTGCTGCGCAGTTTCGACCCGGCCGCCGATGGGCCCGACGTGCCCGACCCCTACTACGGCGACTCCGCCGACTTCGAATTGGTCCGGGATCAGATCGAGGCGGCGATGCCCGGGCTGCTCGACTGGGTGCGCGCAGAGCTCGGCGAGCCCGTGCCCGGCAGGCGCGGCTGATGCGCAAGCTGACCTTCCTGCTGCGGCCGAGCTGGGTGATCCTCGCTGCGGTGGTCGCTGTGTTCGCCTACCTGTGCTTCACGGTGCTGGCACCGTGGCAGCTCGGCAAGAACACCAGCACCTCGCACCGCAACCAGCTCATCGCCGACTCGGTGGACGCCGCGCCGATCGACATCACCACCGTCCTAGGCAGCTCCGCCGCGGACGACTCACACACCGAATGGCGCAAAGTGACCGCCTCCGGCAGCTACCTGCCGGACTCGACCGTGCTGGTCCGGCTGCGCCATCTCGACGGTGCCCCGGGCTATTCCGTGCTCACCACGTTCCGGCTGGACGACGGACGCCTCCTGCTCATCGACCGCGGACTGGTCGCGGCGGTAGACGGCTCCCGTCCGCCGCCGATCCCCGACCCGCCCGCCGGAACCCAGCGCCTCGAGGCCAGAGTCCGGATGTCCGAGGGCATCACGCCCGGCAAGGACCCGTCGATCCAAGACGGCTACCGGCAGGTGTACTCGATCGACACCACCCAGGAAGCGGCGTTCCTGCAGCAGCCGCTGACCCCGATCCCCACCGGCGAACGCGGCGGCTACCTCCAACTCGACGAAAACCAGCCCGGTGTCTTCACCCCCACCCCCCTCCCCCAACTCGACGCGGGCCCCTACCTCTCCTACGGCCTCCAATGGCTCGCCTTCGGCATCATGGCGCCCCTCGGCCTCGGCTACTTCCTGTACGCCGAGATCCGCGAGCGCCGCCGGGAAAAAGCAGGCACCCCAACCAAACCCGCCGAATCGGTGCCCGCGGAATCCTCAGCATCCGAATCCACCCCCGCCACACCACCTCCCGCCGCTGCCGCACCGAACACCGAAGCGCGCCTAGCAGACCGCTACGGCCGCGGCCGCGACTGACTAGTCCTCCGGTATCGCGACCGCTCAGCGCTCCACCTAACTGCACCCTCGAGTGTCGTGCCACGCTGCGGCGATCGAACCGCCACCACCGCACCTCCGGGCGCTTTCGTACCGAAGCGCTCCTGGCGGAGCCGCATCTGCGGCCGCGACTGACCACCTTTGGTCTGGCGCCTTATTCATCGACCACCGCGCGGCCGTCGCGACCGATGCCAACTGTACGGTCGGCGAACTGGGCCATTCGGTGGGCACGATCGCTCAATCGCCGCGGCCGCTAATCCTTTCGGTCACAGCGGCTACGAGTCGTGTGGCGGCCCAACAAACTTCGCGATCATCCGCGGTCTAGCGCCTGGCGATCGCCCACAGCGCTGCCACCAGGGCTGAGGCCAGTTGCACGGACTCCGACATGTGTACGGCGCGATGGAGATCCGCGACCGTTGGGGCGGGGCCGTCGCCGAGGGTGGGGCGGAGTTCGGTGCCGTGACGGTACTGGGTGCGGCCGCCGAGGCGGACGCCGAGGGCGCCGGCCATCGAGGCCTCGACTACGCCCGCGTTGGGGCTGGGATGTTTCGCGGCGTCGCGGCGCCAGGCGTGCAGAGCTGCGGCGCGGCGGCCGCCGACGAGCGGGGCGAGGGCGACGGTGAGCAGGCCGGTGAGGCGGGCGGGGAGGAGGTTGGCCAGGTCGTCGGTACGGGCTGCGGCCCAACCGAAGTGGCGGTAGCGGTCGTTGCGGTAGCCGATCATGGCGTCGAGGGTGTTGATCGCGCGATAGCCGAGTAGGCCGGGCACGCCGGCGATCGCGCCCCAGACCAGCGGGGCCACCGTCGCGTCGGAGGTGTTCTCGGCGATGGATTCCAGTGCGGCACGGGCTAATCCGTCGGCGTCGAGCACCTCGGGATCGCGGCCGCACAGCGAGGGAAGCAGGGCACGCGCGCCGTCCAGGTCGCCTGCCTCGAGCCGGTCGGCCATCGCGCTACCCGCCTTCGCCAGGCTGTGGCCGCCGAGCACCGTCCAGGTAGCCAGCGCGGTCGCGGGCAGTCCGAGCCCGCGCACCCCGACACCCAACCCGACCACCCCACCCACCAGCAGCACCTCGTGCAGCACCCCCGCACTGCGCCGATCGTCATACGTCACCGATTCGAGCGCACTTGCCGCCGAACCGAATCCGGCCACCGGATGCCACCGCCGCGGATCCCCCAGCACCCGATCGAGCGCAAAACCGAGCAGCAATCCAGCCGCGGTCGAGGTCCCCTTGTGCACCCGCCGAGCCTATCCGCTCCCGCCACCCGAACAACCGCCACCGCACACATGGTGGCGCTCCCCCTCGAACGATGCCGCCACTATGTTCCGGCTTGCGACGCCGGACGGACTTCCGTGCGCGACTAACCCCGCGCACACTCCGGTGAGCCGCGCACGAAATTGCCTGCCGCTTCATGCGCGCCGCGCCAACTCATGCGCGGCGGGCGAATCGGGCGGGTTTCCTGGGTGAGCGGTCGGGTCAGGGACGCGGACCACGCCGGTGGCGGGGCGGTTTTGGACGGCGTGTCACACTCTGATTCGCTGCGTCGTCTACCTGGCGACGCACTCATAGGAATCACGCCCGGCGGGGCGGAACGACCGAACGGCGAACAGCAGTGACTTCCGAACAGCCAAGTACTCCCGAGCCCATCGACCAGGCCGAACTGGCTCGGCGGTTCGAGGAGCACCGGCCGTATCTGCGCAGGCTCGCCTACAGCACGCTGGGCAGCCTCACCGACGCCGACGATGTGGTGCAGGATGCTTGGCTGCGGCTGCAACGCCAGCACGAGGCGGGCACCGCGGGGCAGATCGAGAACCTGCGCGCCTGGCTCAGCACCGTCACCGGGCGGCTCGCGCTGGATCAGCTGGGCTCGGCCCGCGCCCGCCGTGAGCAGTATGTCGGCGAATGGTTGCCGGAACCCGAGGTCACCAGCTGGGACGATCCGGCGGACCGGATCACCCAGGACGAGCGGGTCACCACGGCGCTGCTGGTCGTGCTCGAATCCCTGTCGCCCGCCGAGCGCACCGCCTTCGTGCTGCAGGACGTGTTCGGCATGACCGGTCCGGAGGTCGCCGAGGTGGTCGGCCGCACCCCGGCCGCCGTGCGGCAGCTCGCTTCGCGCGCCCGCAAACGCGTCGAGGACGGCACGCCCCGCTTCCCCGCCTCGCCCGACGAGCAGGAGAAGGTCGTCTCCGCCTTCGCGGTCGCCTGGCGCTCCGGTGATCTCAGCGCGCTGCTCGGCGTGCTCGACACCAACGTCAGCCTGACCGCCGACGGTGGCGGCAAGGTCCCCGCGATCCGCCAGCCGGTGCACGGCGCCGAGCTCATCGCCAAGATGCTGCTCGGTTGGTACCACGCCCCGTCCGCGGCGAACGGATGGGGCCGCGCGGTGCTGGTCAACGGCGCCCCCGGCCTGGTCGTCTTCGACGGCACCCACACCGGCGTCTTCGCCTTCACCATCGACGACGGCCGCATCGTCGCCATCAACGTCGTCCGCAACCCCGACAAACTGCACGACCTCCCCACCACCGGCGAACCCGACTGGTACTTGGGCGCAACCGCCACCGAGGACGAATAGTCCACTCCCAGCTCAACCAGGCCCGCGAGGCGCTCGGCGAGTCGGTACGCCCAGGATCTGCACTCTGTCTCGGGATCGGCACTCGGAATAGGGCCCTAGAGCCAGTGCCGATCCCGAGTGAGGGTGCAGATTTGGCTGACAGCGGTGGCGTTGTGGGGCGTTGGACGGTCCGCTCGGCAATCTGATCGGTGCTGCCGGTTCGGGGGGATTGCCTGCGGGTGACCCGGCTGTGGTGGCGTTGCGAAGCTCGGTAATCAGCGAATCTCGGCTTCCGGGGTGGTGAAGCTACCGCCGCGCCCCCGCTGTGCCAGCCCCACACCCAGTACAGGCGGTGTGAGGCTGGCACAGTGGGTGTACGGATGGGTTCTCGCTTGGCGATCTCGCCGTGGCTGCGCTCTGCGCGCTCCAGTGGAGTCGAATGTGTTGGTGTGGAGGGGATCTCACAGAGGTTGCCTGCCTCTCACGGGGTCCTGGCAGGCGCTGGGGTCCCGTGAGCGGTATGGACGGTCTGTGGGATCGGTCGAGGCGGCGAGGCGGGCTAGGCAGGCGCGCAACCGAATTCGCGCAGATCGAGCTAGCCTGCCGGGCTGCGGGGTAACACAGGTCCGCGACCGCCGGAGCACGGATCGGGTCAGCCCGCCACACCGCGGACAACACAGATCCGCGACCGCCGGAGCACGAATCAGGTCAGCCCGCCACACCGCGGACAACACAGATCCGCGACCGCCGGAGCACGAATCAGGTCAGCCCGCCACACCACGGACAACACAGATCCGCGACCGCCGGAGCACGAATCAGGTCAGCCCGCCACACCACGGACAACACAGATCCGCGACCGCCGGAGCACAGATCAGGTCAGCCCGCCACACGGCGGATAACACAGATCCGCGACCGCCGGAGGACGGATCGGGTCAGCTTGCCAGACCGCGGGTAGCCCAGGTCCGTTATCGACGTGGCGCGGATCGGGTCAGCCTGCGAGGCCTACGGGCTTGGCAGTTGTATATCCATGTGCCGCAGCTACTTCCGCTGATAGCAGCCTTCCTGCGTCGGCGGTCAGGCCGTGGGCGAGGTCGGGGTTGGTGGTGCAGGCTTCTTGCCAGCCGAGGTCGGCGATGGCGCGGACGTACGGGAGGGTGGCGTTGGTGAGGGCGATGGTGGCGGTGTGGGGTACTGCTCCTGGCATGTTTGCTACGCAGTAGTACAGCGAATTGTGTACGCGGAAGGTGGGGTTCGCGTGGGTGGTGGGGTGAGAGCCCTCGAAGCAGCCGCCTTGATCGATGGCTATGTCGACGAGGACCGAGCCGGGGCGCATTTGCGCGACCAGGTCGTCCGAGACGAGTTTGGGGGCGCGGGCGCCGGGGACCAGGACCGAGCCGATGACGAGGTCGGTGGCGGCGACGGCGCGTTGGATTTCGGCGGCGTTGGAGGCGACGGTGGTGATCCGCCCGTCGAAGCGTGCGTCCAGTTCGCGTAGGCGGTGCAAGTTGGTGTCCAGCACGGTGACTCGTGCGCCCATGCCCGCGGCGACCGCGGACGCGTTGGATCCTGCGACGCCGCCGCCGAGCACGACCACGTCGGCCGGGCGCACTCCGGGTACGCCGCCGAGCAGCATGCCCGCACCGCCCAGCGGCGCCATCAGATGGTAGGCACCGACCTGACTGCCGAGCTTGCCCGCGACCTCGCTCATCGGCGCGAGCAGTGGCAGTGAACCGTCGGCGGCCCGCACGGTTTCGTAGGCGATGGCGGTGATCCCGGAACTCAGGATCGCGTCGGTGCATTCGCGGGACGCCGCCAGGTGCAGATAGGTGAACAGCACCTGCCCGCGCCGCAACCGCGGATACTCCTCCGCGATCGGCTCCTTCACCTTCAACACCAGGTCGGCCTCCCACCACACCTGCTCGACGGTCACCAGGCGCGCCCCCGCAGCGGCATAGTCGGCGTCCGCGAACCCCGACCCGAAGCCCGCACCCGCCTCGATCAGCACCTCGTGTCCGTGCGCGGTCAACTCCCCGGCCCCGGCCGGTGTGAGGGCGACCCGGAACTCCTGTTCCTTGACCTCGCGTGGCACTCCGATCTTCATAACGCCATCGTGAACCCCACACCGGGCGCACGCCACGAACGACGCGCGGGTATCACACGATGATCACGAGACCGCCCGCTCACCGGCCATTTCTACGCAAGTTGATCAGCACCAGGACGGCGACCTAGACAATCCGCGCTGATCGGACGCCGATTCCGCGGGCCCACCCGACCGACAGCGACCAGCCCGCAGCCGCCGAGCCCGACCCGCCGCTGCGCGTACTTCAGCGGCACGCGCACGGATCAGCCAGCAATTCCATGCGCGTCACACCATTACGTACGTGGCGACGGGCGGCTGCGTTCCGTCCGGCGGGGGCTGACGTCCGCTTCTCACGAATCCGCCGCATCCGGTGTCGGCGCGATCGTCGCCCGGGCAGTCCGCAGTCGCTGCGCCAACACGTGGAAGATCCGGCGCACAGGTTGGCCCCACTGTCGAGGCTCGAAGTAGTACGCCCGCCCGGCCGCAGCGGACACTTTCGAGCTCAGGGCAGCATCTCAAGCGAACCTCGAGCGAAAAGTGTCCGCGTAGACCCGGCACGTCCGTCAAACAGTGATCTCCGCACCGAGCGGCGGAATCCGCAGCTGCTTCTCGCGCCCCGCGTACGCGAACAGCAGACTCAGCCGATCCAGCGTCTCGCTGAAATGCACCCATCCTTCGCCGTGCACCGGCACGATCACCGCGTCGCCGAGCAGCTCCGAAGCCTGCACCGCGGTGCGGGCGTTGAGGGTGAGGTCGATGTCGCCGAAGTGGCCGACGTTGGCCGCGCCGACGAACAGCACCGCGACGTCGATCTGCCCGATCCGCTCGACGATCTGCGCGACGCGATCGACGGAGGCGTTGTCACCCGAGACGTACACCGTCGGCTGCCCGTCGGCCTGCAGCACGAACCCGGTCACGATCCCGGTCAACGATTCACAGCCCTCAGGTCCGTGCAGCGCGGGCACGCCGGTGATCCGGACGCCGCCGATCGTCGTGGTCTCCCAGTTCTCCAGTCCCCGAACACCATTGATCCGTTCCGCGGCGCCGGGCGTGGACAGCACCGCGCCCGCGGTCTGCAAGAATTCGCGACCGGAGTTGTCCAGGTTGTCGGCGTGCTCGTCGTGCGAGAGCAACACGACGTCCACCGCACCGACCTGTTCCGCGGACACCGCGGGACCGTTGAGCTTGTGCAGGGTGACCGGACCCGACGGGTAGTCGCCGGGCTCGTCGAAGGTGGGGTCGGTCAGGAAGGTCTGGCCCGCATACCGGAGGCGCACCGTGGGTCCGCCGATGTGCAGTACTTCGAGCTGGTTGCCGTGTTCGATGGTCATGCCGTTGAGTTTGCCGACTCGCCGGAGCACCCAACAGTGGCCCGAGAGCCGCCTACCGCTAAAATCGGGCCATGCATACCGTGGCCGTTCTCGCCTATGACGGCATGAGCCCCTTCCATCTGTCCGTGCCGAGCCTCGTTTTCGGCCGGGTCGGCATCGGCGGACCGGCGCCCTATCAGGTCGACGTGTGCGCCGAAAGACCCGGAAGTCTGCGCACCCCAGCGGGTTTCGACATCCAAGTGCGACACGGTCTCGATCGCCTGGTCCGCGCGGACACGGTGATCATCCCCAGCTGGGAACGTGACATGCCGCTGTCCGCGGAACTGCGCACCGCCCTGCACCAAGCGCACACCGCGGGCGCGCGGATCGTCGGCCTGTGCCTCGGCTCGTGGGCGATCGCCGCCAGCGGCCTGGCCGACGGCCGCGAGGTCACCACCCACTGGGCCGGCGCCGCCGCCCTGGCTCGCGCCTGCCCCGCGGTCCGGGTCCGCGCCGACACCCTCTGGTCCGACCTGGGCGACGTGATCACCTCCGCGGGCGTCGCCGCCGCCCTCGACTGCTGCCTGCACCTGGTCCGCAACGACCTCGGCAGCCGCGCCGCGACCGAACTGGCCAGAGACCTGGTCACCGCGCCGCACCGCAGCGGCTCGCAAGCCCAGTACATCCCCATCGCGGTCCCCGACGCCACCGACGACGACCCGATCGAACGCGCGATGGTCTGGGCCCGAACACATCTCGGCGAGGCGATCGACCTGGACCGCTGGGCTCGCATCGCGCTGATGTCGCGGCGCACCTTCACCCGCCGCTTCCGCGACCGCACCGGAAACAGCCCGCAGCAGTGGCTGCTGCACCAGCGCGCCGACCGCGCCAGGCTGCTGCTGGAAACCACCGACGACACCATGGAACGCATCGCCACCGACACCGGCTTCGGCACCGCGGTCAGCCTGCGCCACCACTTCCACCGCATCCTCGGCACCAGCCCCGCCGCCCACCGCGCGTTGTTCCAGGGCGCACGGTTAAGTTCGACCGCATGAGGATTCAGATCGGCGAGTTCGCCCCGGAGATCGACGAGAGCGCCTGGGTCGCGCCCACCGCCACGGTGATCGGCCGGGTGCGGCTCGCGGCCGAGGTGAGTGTTTGGTACGGGGCCGTGCTGCGCGGGGACCTCGAGGAGATCAGCGTCGGCGAGCGGACCAACATTCAGGACGGCTGCGTGCTGCACGCCGATCCGGGCTTCCCGCTCACCGTCGGCAGCGGGGTTTCGGTGGGGCACAACGCGATCCTGCACGGCTGCACGGTCGGCGACGACGTGCTGGTCGGGATGGGCGCCACCGTGCTCAACGGCGCGGTGATCGGGGCGGGCAGCCTGATCGCGGCCAACGCGCTGATTCCGGAGGGCGCGCAGATTCCGCCGGGGTCGCTCGTCGCCGGCGTGCCCGGTAAGGTCCGGCGCGAACTCAGCGAGGCCGAGCAGGACGGCATTCGACTGAATGGGGCTGTGTACCTACACAACACGGCCAATCACCGTACGGCAAAAGAGGTGTGAGACAGCGCACACTGATCAAGTGACCAGCAGGAATCGCTGATAACATTTCGCCAGCGTGCCCGGTGACCCGGGGTCTCCTGCCGAAACGGTAGTCGTGCGGCTTGTAGCGCAGTGGTTAGCCCATCTGGGTCGATGGGTCCGTAAGCGAGCGTAGCGAGCGAACCGAATCGCAGCGCACGGTCGCACACGACGGAGCCGACCGTGGCAAAGTTGTGAGTGAGCGTAGCGAGCTGAAGACGCGGCGCGCGATCGCACACGACGAGGCTGGCGTCAGCCAGGCGAAGTCGTGAGCGTGCAAGGCAGGAGGTATCGGTGATGGCTTACGTGCAGGCGAATATGCACCGGTCCACGGGGCGGATCAGCGTTGCCGACATCGCGGCCCAGCCGGGCGGCGTCGAGGCACTACACCGGCGAGTCCATGAATTGCGTTCCAGCGGAGTAGATTTCGCCGCCAATGCGATCGAGCAGGAAATGGCGGCGCTGAACTTACCGCGTCAGTGAACCCGAACCCACGGTCACCGCGTGTCACTCGACAGCGGTGACCGTGGCCAGTCCAGCCGTGGTGTGCTGATCCAACGCCATCAGCGCGGCCCGCACCCGCACCGGCTGCCATCCACCATCGGTGCGCCGCAGCCGCACCGTGCCCTCGGTACGATGGCGCGCCAACTCCCGTGACATCTCCTGTGCCGCCGCCAGATCGTCCGGATGAATCCGCGGCGGCGGCTGACCGGGCAGATCCGCCCAGGCGATGCCGGGCATCGGCGGCCCGATCCAGCGAATCAGTTGCAGCGAGCGCAGATTCACGATCGCGCGATACTCCCCCGGCGCGGTGGACGCCTCCAGCAGCCGATATTCCAGAATCATCGGCGGCGGCGCGGCAGGCACCGAGGTCGCGGCGCCGATGTCCTGGGTCACCCCGCGAAACAGCACCTCCCTGCGCCCGGCCGCGTCGACCTCGAGGATGATCCGGCAGGCGAAATGTCCTGCGCGCAAGGCGTCGTCGTCGCGGCGGACCGTCCACACCGCCTGATGTTCGGTGCCCGGCGCGGAGTTCACGATCTTCGCCAGCGCCTCGCTCTCGTCCCGATTGGTGACCAACCGGGTGAACGCGCCCGCGATGGCCAGTTCCGCCTCCCGGTCCTCAGGCGCGACGCCGTACAGATCGAGCAGGTCCACGCTGCGCACCGACCGATTGGTGGTGAGGTTGAAGTACCACGCGCCCACCGGTTCTCGCGCAGGCAGCGGCTCCGGCACCGGACCGATCCACAGTCGAACGGCATGCGCCCGTTCCGGCGTGATCAGCAGCGGTTCGGCTCGCACGGTGCGGCGGCCGTCGTCCGATACCCGCGCGACCAGGGCGCGAGTCTGACAGGCCTGCGCGAGAGCGGCTTCCGCGTCGGCGAGCGAGAGCGGGTTGCGCAGGATATTGCTCAGCGGCACGAAGGACTTCGGCGCGGCACCGAACGCGATCACCTTGCCCGGCGTGCCCGAAAAGCATTCGACCAGGATCCATTTCGCCATCAGCCGCGTCCGATCGATCGCGCCCGATCGGTTAGTGCCGCGAGAAGCGTTCGACCAGTTGACATTTCAACATCATCCGTTCCTGATCGCGCGGTTCCGCGCGGTCAGGAACGAAATACCATGTCCAGCACCCGTTCGTGATACGAGCCGGCGAACCTTGTGACCAGGTCCACAAGAAGGGCGTCCAGTCCGACAAGAACCTTGGCCTCGCCGCGCGCCGCGCCGCGCAGGATCGCCTTCGCCGCCGCGGCCGGGCTGGTGCGCGCGACATGCGCCTCGAAGCGCCGGGCGACCGCCGCGGCGTCGATGCCGGGTGCGACGCTCGCCGACCGCGCGATGGTGGTGAGCACGCCGCCCGGATACACCGCGGTCACCCGAACCTTGCCGCCCGCGGCCCGCATCTCCTGGCGCAGCGAGTCGGTGAACCCGCGCACCGCGAACTTCGCCGAGTTGTACGGCGCGTGCTGCGCCACCCCGACCAGTCCGAAGGCCGAGGACATGTTCACCACATGCGCCCGCTCGGCGGTCAGCAGATGCGGCAAAAAGGCCTTGGTGCCGTTGACGACGCCCCAGAAGTCTACGTCCATGACCTGCTCGAAATCGCCGAACGGCGACTCCACCACCCCGCCGACGTGCAGGATCCCGGCATTGTTGACCAGCGCCTCGACCCGGCCGTAGTGCGCGACGGTCGCCGCGGCGTGGTCGAGGACGGCCGCCCGATCGGTGACGTCGAGGGTGGTCGTCGTGGGCTCACGGCCGACGACAGCGCAGAGTTCTGCGGTCGCGGCGACGGCGTCGGCGGACTTGTCCGAAAGCGCGAGCAACGCGCCGTCGCGGGCCAGCGTCAGGGCCAGTTCGCGGCCGATGCCGGCGCCGGCGCCCGTGATCGCGACCACCCGATCAGCGAAATATGCCACGGCTCAACCCTTTCCAACCCATCCGGCATCCAAATCGGATATCCATGAAGGCTAACCACCCAACGCTGGGCGCGCGACCTAGGCCCCATTCCGGCGATCCACGACCAGGCCGCCGCACGCCGGTGAAATAATGAAGGTCCATCACCCGCACCGTCGCGACGCCATCCCGCACGCCAGGCCCTCGCGCGAATCGACTGGAGACCAGATGCCAACTGTCCCGCCCATGCTGCAGCGCATCCTGGACAAGCCCGTCGCCGACGGCGAGAAACTCCTGGAAAGCGCGCTCTCGGCCTTCCTGGACTTCGGCATCAAACGGACCAGCATGGGCGAGATCGCCCGGCGCGCAGGCATCAGCCCCGCCACCCTCTACCGCCGCTTCGAATCGAAGAACGAGCTGGTAGAGGCGGTGAGCGTGCGGGAGGCGCAGCGCTTCGTCGCGATGATCGACAAGCAGGTGCGGGCCGTAACCGGCACCGAGGACCAGCTGGTGGAGATCTTCGTCGCGTTCATCACCGCCATCGCGAACAACGAGTTGCTGCGCCGGCTGCTGCGCACCGAGCCGGACCTGATCCTGCCCCGGCTGACCACCGACGCGGGACCGATCCTGGTCGTCGGCCGCAGCTATCTGGCGGAGAAGCTGCGCGAGCTGCGGGACACCGAGAACACCCACGATTTCGATGCCGACCTGGTCGCGGAGATCATGGCTCGGCTCGCGCTGTCCCTGGCGCTCACCCCGGACGGGCTCATTCCCGTCACCGATCGGGATGCCGCGCGCGAGTTCGCTCGGCGGACGTTGATGCCCATGGTGGGCGTGCACGTCACCGCGTAGTCAGGGCGCGGGCGGCGACACCCCGAACGCCGCGGCCACCCGCTCGTCGAGATCGGACCGCGCCGCCGCATCCAGCACTCGGCCGTCGACGAACTCACGAGCCAGCTCGATGATGATCGCTGCGTGCGCCGATCCCGGATTCGGCAGCGGCAACCGCGAGACGTACTGGGTGATCCACCGACGCCTGCCCGAATACAGGCGGTTCCCGCACACCGCATCGTAGAACCGCCGTCCGAGCGACGAATTCGCCACGCCCATAAGCAGATACGCGAGCCGTTCGGCATCAGCAGGCGCCTGGGCCAGGTCGGGTAGCGAGATCCAGTAGCAGTCGCCGTTCACCACCGCGCCCGACCGATCGAGCGCGAATCGCGGGCGATCACTGATATCCGGAAACACCACCTTCGGCTCCCGCCACAGATGCGGACGCTGCGGCACCCATATCTCGAACCATTCGCGACCACTCGGACCGAGGTAGTGACGGGCCGCGAGGGTGTCCTTGTGAGCGCGCAGATACTCAGCGGCACAGGGAAATTCGTTCAGATCGATCGGCGTACGGTTCGGCCGGGTCAGATCGTAGGGATAGAGCACGCGGGTGTCGTGCGACCGGGCGACGCGCCACGGTTCGAGGTCGTGGTGGGTGATCAGCTCGCGTAGCAACTCCGGTTCGGGCGGCGGCTCGAGATCAGACCACCGATCGGAGATGAACACCTTGTCGGCAGTCGTCTTGATCCCCACCCGAATCCGAGCAACCTCGCCGAACGTTCGCCAGGTCGCCGCGGCGATCCCACCGAGCCAAGAATCGACCTCGGTGTTCGACATGCGCCACGCGGTCTCGGGTTCCGCGTTGCGCCGCAAGGTTTTCCGGCGCCCGGACTGGTTGCCCGGCGGCTCTGGCGGAAGCTGTCGCACGACAGTCGATTCGGATTGCCGCCACCCGTCAAATCGCGGTGGGCCCTCGGCCCGAAAACTGGCACTCGGCTCGTGAGGTTGGCGCGGACCCTCGGCTTGTAGGTTGACGCTCGGACTGTCGGGTAGCAGCGGATCGCCGGACGACAGGTGGACGTTCGGATCAGGGGCGCCAGTCCGTTGCATCGAGGAAACCTCCCGCACCCCTGAGGTTTCCAACTCTGAACGCGTCGCATGTCCGGTGACCAAGGTGCCGACCTCGACCGCGAAGGTTCGTCCACTGTGCGCGACAAGGCAACCGCGAGCACCGAGTAAGGCATCGAAAAGGTCGGTCTTCGAGGCGATTTCGTTGCCCTCGACTTCATACGCGGAGACATATCGGCATGTGCTGGTGCCACCACGAGTCGCGATGGTGATCGCGGGGAGCACTGCTGCCTCGAACAATTTGGTGTCGCCCAGGTCGTACAGCTCGACCGGGTTCAGCTCGGCGAGCAGCAGTCGGCGAATGTTCGCGCCCGCCTTGGTTGTCAGAAACCTGTTGGCGCACAACAACCCGAGCACGCCATCGGGGCACAGCAGCCGGGGCAGTGTCGCGACGAACGGGTGGGTGAGGTCGATTCGCCCGCGCAAGCCGAACTGCTTGCTGAGCAGTTGGGCGGTGGTGCCGCCTAGCTGTTGAGTGCGCACGTACGGGGGGTTCGTGATCACGGCGTCGAATGATCCTGCCGCGAGTTCTTCGGCCGCCGTGAGGAAGTCGCCGACATGCCAGTCGACCCCGTCCCCAGCGTTCCGCGCTCGCGCCACCGCGAGGGCCGCCGCGTCGAGGTCGTACCCGGTCAGCTCGACTCGGACCGCTGGCAACCGGATCGCGGCCTCGTCCCGCAACGCGAACAGCAGCTCGCCGTCACCGCAGGCCGGATCGAGTACCCGCAGCACGCCGGACGCCGGCGGCGGCACGTGGGTGAGCAGCCGTCCGGCCAGGAAACGCGCGAGCTCGGGCGGCGTGTAGTGCCTGCCGTGCCGCTTGCGATCCCGTGCGGCGGGGGCTCCGGACGCCATGCGGTGGATTCTGCCCTGTCGGAGCCCGGCATTCAGGGCAATGGCGAGCACTGGTATCGGGCCTGGGCCACAGTGCCTGACACAGACTGCTTCGCGATCATTTCGCACTGCTAATTTCGATGCTAACGTTCGGTCTCATAATGGGACCAAATGGAGGTGTGGGGATGACGGCAGCGGATGTGGCGACCGAGCAGTACTCGGCGTTGGCCAAGGTGCTCGAGGAACGCTGGACCTGTCGGCAGTTCCTGGCCGATCCGGTGCCGAGGGAGGTCGTCGAGACGTTGCTGCGCCTGGCGCAGCGCACTGCTTCCTGGTGCAATACCCAGCCGTGGCAGGTGGTGCTGACCGAAGGGGCGGGCACCGATCGGTTCCGTGCGGAGTTGCTCGCGCACGTCCAAACCGCAACGCCGGAACCGGATTTCCCGTTTCCGGCGCAGTACACCGGGGTGTTCCGGGATCGCCGACGCGAATGCGGCATGCAGTTGTACGACAGTGTCGGCATCAGCAAGGGCGATCACGAGAAGACGATGCGGCAGGCCGTGCGCAACTTCGAACTGTTCGACGCACCGCATGTGGCGATCGTGACCACCGAGGCGGATATCGGCGTCTACGGTGCCGTCGACTGCGGCGCCTACATCGGCAACTTCCTGCTCGGGGCGCAGAGCCTCGGCCTCGGGGCGGCACCGCAGGCGGCGCTGGCGTCGTACGCACCGTTCATCCGCGCGTACTTCGGCATCCCGGACAATCGCCGGGTGGTCGCCGGGATCTCCTTCGGCTACCCGGACACCGAACATCCGGTCAACGGGTTCCGCACCTCTCGCGAGGACCTGGCTCAGGTAGCGACCTGGTTCACCGACTGACCCTCAGTCTCGAGCAGCCCCGGTCCGGCCTCGGGCAGCACGTCGCGTGCGGTCAACACCTGGCCGCATACATCGCATTCGAGGTTCGCGTGCGCCTCGCCCGTGCAGCCCTGGTGGGTGTAGCGCACGGGCGGGCCGTCGGGCGCCATGTGGGTGTCGCCCCAGTCCCGGATGGCCATGAGGATCGGATAGATGTCATGGCCCTTCTGGGTGAGCCGATACTCCTCGTGCGCCCCGACCGCGGCCTTCTTCTTGACCAGGATCTCGTGTTCGATCAGCCGGTCCAGACGGTCCTGCAGGCGGCTGCGGGAGATGCCGAGCGCGCTCTGGAACCCGTTGAACCGGCGGATGCCGGAGAACGCGAACTTCAGGATCAGCAGGGTCCAACGGTCGCCGAAGATCACGAGCGGGCGCGTGATCGAGCACGGCACGTCGGCAAGGTCTTCGTAGCGCACTTCTCGATGCTACCGAGCGCGGCTTCGGTAACAGCCGCTCATGGCGTCACCGTCTCGAGGGCGCACTTCGACATCAGATCTGCGTCCTCCAGCATCGGGGCTTTGCCGGTAGCCGTTCACGGCATCGCCTTCTCCAGCGCGTACTCCGACATCGGATCTGCGTCCTCCAGTGGCGGCACATCTTCCCCGTCGAGCACCTTGCGCATCCGGTCGGTGTCCAGCTGGCCCTCCCACTTCGCCACGACGAAGGTGGCGACGCAGTTGCCGAGCAGATTCACCGTGACCCGCATCGAATCCATGATGCGGTCCGCGCCGAGGAGCAGCGCGACCGCGGCCACCGGAATGGAGCCGTGGCCGATCGCGGTGATGGTGGCCGACAGCGCCAGGAACGACGAACCCGGCACGCCCGCCATGCCTTTCGAGGTCAGCATCAGTACGCCGACCGCGGTGATCTGCTCCCCCAGGCTCAGGTCGACGCCGAGCGCCTGCGCCAGAAACAGCACGCAGATCGACAGATACAGCGTCGCGCCGTCGAGGTTGAACGAATATCCGGTCGGCACAACAAGTCCCGTGGTCGCCCTGGAACATCCGGCCTCGGTGAGCTTGATCATGATGCGCGGCAACACAACTTCGGTCGAGGCGGTGCCGAGCGCGAGGAACAGTTCGTCCTTGATGTACCTGACGAACTTCCACAGATTCACCCCCGCGAACACCCGCGCCACGACGGCGAGAATCAGCAGAAACAGCAGTGCCGCAAGGTAACAGCAGGCGATGAGCTTGCCGTAACTGCCGAGGGAGGACAGCCCGTACTGGCCGACGATGTAGGCCATCGCCCCGAACGCGCCGAGCGGTGCCAGCCGCATGATCCACCCGATGATGGTGAAGAAGACCCGCCCGATGTGGTCGATCCCCTCGAGGATCACCGGTGGACCGTGTTCCCCGAACTTCGCCAGCCCCAACCCGAACAGCACCGCGAAGAACAAAACCTGCAGCAACGCGTTCTCCGCGAACGCCGAAACCACCGACGCCGGAATGATATTGAGCAGGAAGTCGACCGTGTGCGGCAGCTCACCGTTCTTGGTCGTCCGCGCGAGCTTCTCCGCACCGGTGGCCAACGTCTGCGGATCAATATCGAAGCCGGCCCCCGGTTTCACCAGATTGCCCACTACCAACCCGAACAGCAGCGCGAACGTGGTGATCACCTCGAAGTAGATCAGCGCCTTCACCCCGATCCGCCCGACCGCCTTCATGTCCCCCACATGCGCGATCCCGAGCACCACCGTGCAGAAGATGATCGGCGCGATCACCATCTTGATCAGCTTGATGAACCCGTCCGCCAACGGCTTCAAGTCGGCCCCGACGCCCGGCCAGCACGCCCCGACCACGATCCCCGCCACGATCGCAACGAGCAGCTGCACGAACAGCGACCGATACCAGGGCGGTTTCCGCACGGTCGGCGCTGCCGCTGCGGAGTCGATGGTGACGCTCATCCGCGAACCGTACGAACCTCATGTATCCGACCGATGTCCCCCACGTTGCCACCCCAAAACCCCACCGATATATCCGCCGGACAACGAAAATGGGCCCCGGGTGTACCCGGGGCCCACTGTTCAGAGCTCAGGTCAGAGCGGGATGTTCTTCAGGTGGCTGGCGCGCGACGGTGCGGCGGCCAGTGCGGCGGCGATGATGCTGCGCGTCTTGGCCGGGTCGATCACCTGATCCACCACGCCGATCGCGACGGCTCGTTCGACACCACCCGCGATGCGCTCGTGCTCGGCGGTGAGACGCTCGTGCAGTGCTTCGCGCTCCTCTTCGGGCGCGGCGGCCAGCGCCTTCTTGTGCAGGATGCCGACGGCGGCCTTGGCGCCCATCACGGCGACCTCGGATCCGGGCCACGCGTAGACCGCGGTCGCGCCGAGCGAACGGGCGTTCATCGCGATGTAGGCGCCGCCGTAGATCTTGCGGGTGACCAGCGTGACCCGGGGAACCCGCGCCTCCGCGAACGCGTGCAGCAGCTTGGCGCCGCGGCGCACCACACCTTCCCACTCCATGCTGACGCCGGGCAGGTAACCCGGCACATCGGTGAGCACGACGAGCGGAATGCCGAACGAGTTACACAGCCGCACGAAACGCGCTGCCTTCTCGGCACTTTCGGAGTTGAGGCAGCCGCCGAGGCGGATCGGGTTGTTGGCGAGCACACCGACGGTGCGCCCGGCCAGCCGACCGAGCCCGGTGACGATGCTGCGCGCGTAACCGCCCTGCAGTTCCTCGAACGAGCTTTCGCCGTCGACGTTGTCGAGCAGTTCGTGGATGATCGGCTTCACGTCGTAAGCGCGCTTGGCCGACTCCGGCAGCATCGCCTTGAGGTCGACGTCGCCGTGCTCGGCCGCGACCAGATCGAATTCGCCCTGCTCGGCGAACATCGACACCAGACGACGCGCGCGATGCACCGCGTCGGCCTCGTCGTCGGCGACGATGTGGGTGACGCCGGACTTCTTGCCGTGCGTCACGGGTCCGCCGAGGGTCGCCATGTCGACCTGTTCGCCGGTCACGCTGCGCACCACGTCGGGTCCGGTGACGAAGATGCGGCCCTCGGGGGCCATGATCACGATGTCGGTGAGCGCGGGGCCGTAGGCGGCACCACCCGCGGCGAAGCCGACGACCACGGAAATCTGCGGTACCAGGCCGGACGCGCGGACCATCGCCTCGAAGACCAGGCCGACGGCGTGCAGTGCCTCGACCCCTTCGGCCAGCCGGGCGCCACCGGAATGCCAGATGCCGACGATCGGCACGCCGGAGTCGATGGCCGTGTCGATCGCGGCAACGATGTGCTTGCACCCCTCGACGCCCATCGCGCCACCCATCACGGTGGCGTCGGAGCAGTAAGCGACGGTGCGGACACCGTCGACCTCACCGATGGCGGCGAGCACACCGGACTTGTCGCGGGGGTGCAGCGGAAGCAGCGTGCCGGGATCGAAGAAGCGCTGTAGTCGACCGAGCGGATCACGCGGATCCAGGTCCGTCCCCTGTTGAAACGCGGGAGCGATAATCGTCATCGCGTTTTCTCCTCACCTCGATGAGTGCACCGCTGGCGCGGCGGCAAAATGTGGAAACCCCGGCGGGTTCGGACCTGCTGGCCCGATCCCGCCGGGGTCGTCGTGCGGTCGATACAGGCGGTTATGCCCGACCGAAGGCGAGCGCCACGTTGTGCCCACCGAAACCGAAGGAGTTGTTGATCGCGTACTCGATCTCCTGACGGCGAGCTTCGCCGTGCACCACATCCAGATCGATCGCCGGATCCTGGTTCTCCAGGTTCAGCGTCGGCGGGACGATGCCGTCCCGGATGCTGAGCACCGTGAGTACGGACTCGAGCGCGCCGACGGCGCCGATCGAGTGTCCCAGTGCGGATTTCGGTGCGTAGACCGAGGCGTGCTTGCCAATCGCCAGGTTGATCGCGTTCGCCTCGGCGGTATCACCGATCGGCGTAGCGGTCGCATGCGCGTTGACGTGAGTGATGTCCTTCGCGGTGAGACCAGCGGTCTGCAGCGCTCGGGTCATCGCTCGGGCCGCGCCGACGCCATCGGGGGCGGGAGCGACCAGGTGGAAACCATCGGACGTGATACCGGCACCCAGCAGACGAGCATGGATGGTGGCACCGCGCGCCTTGGCGTGCTCCTCGGTCTCGACGACCATCAGCGCACCCGCCTCACCGAAGACGAAACCGTCGCGGTCCTTGTCGAACGGACGCGAGGCACCCTTCGGATCGTCGTTGCGGGTGCTCATGGCACGCATCATGCTGAACGCCGCGATCGGCACCGCGTCGATGTAACCCTCGACACCACCGGTGACGACCATGTCGGCATCGCCCATGACGATCATGCGCCATGCGTTGGCGATGGCCTCGGAGCCGGACGAGCATGCCGAGACCGGAGTGACCACTCCTGCCCTGGCCTTCAATTCGAGGCCGACAACGGCCGAAGGACCGTTCGGCATGACCATCTGCACAGCCAACGGCGAAATCTTGCGATAGCCACCGCTCTTCAGCTTGTCGACCGAGTCGATGAGGGCGTCGCCGCCACCCAACCCGGTGCCGATGGCCACACCCAGCCGTTCCGGGTCGACCTCCGGGCTGCCTGCGTTACGCCAGACTTCGCGACCGAGCACGGTCGCGAGCTGCTCGACGTACGCCATGCGCCGGCACTCGACTCGGGTCAGCAGGGTCTCGGGCCGAACCTTCAGGTGACCGCCGATGCGGACCGGAAGGTCGTATTCCTCGACGAAGGAATCCTCGAGAACGTCGATACCGCTCTCGCCGTTGAGGAGTCCCTTCCACGTCGCATCGACATCACCAGCGATCGACGTGGTCGCCGCCAGGCTAGTGACGACGACGTTGGGGAAGTTCCCGTTCAAGGTGGAAGGAGTGGTCACAGTGTCAGCCCTACTCGGCGTCGAACTTGGCCTTGAGCTCCGCGGCGGCTTCGCTGTTCTCCGCCTCGAGCTTCTGGATGTAGCCGACAGCGTCGCCGACGGTCTTCAGGCTCGCCAGATCCTCATCCGGGATCTTCACGCCGTACTTGTCCTCGGTCTGCACCGCGATCTCGACCATGGACAGCGAGTCGATGTCCAGGTCATCGACGAAGGACTTCTCGATCGTCACCTCGGAGGGTTCGATACCCGTCACCTCTTCGATGATCTTGCCGAGTTCCTCGACGATTTGTTCCTGGGTCAGAGCGGCCACTTCGTGGCTCCCTTCTTGTTCTGTGTAGGGCGTGTACTGGTTTTTCGGATCGAGACGGCCGAAGGTTACGTCCGCTCGGTCACAGCCGTGCATATCGATGCATGGCTGTGCGGGAAAGCTAGCCGGAGATGCTTACCCCGGCCAACGCGGGGAGGTCTTCCGGGGTCTTCAGGGCCAATGTGCGCGTGCCCTTCAGCTCCCGTTTCGCAATGCCGACCAGGGTGCCCGCCGGTGGCAACTCTGCCACCATGGAAACCTCTGCCTGCCTTACGGTTTCGGTGCACAGGTCCCACCGGACGGGCCGGGTGACCTGGGCAGCAAGCTTGTTGATCGCGTCGCGTCCCGAGGTGACCGGCTTGCCGTCGAAGTTCGACAGCAGGATCCGGGTCGGGTTGTTCGGCACGATCTGCGATATGGCATCGGTCACAGCGTCCTGTGCCGGTGCCATGAACGCGGTGTGGAAAGCACCCGCGACGGGCAGCGCGCGAATCCGTGCCTTCTCCGGCGGGTTCGCGGCGAGTTCCGCCAGCGCGTCCAACCGACCCGCGGCCACGATCTGGCCCGCCGCGTTGCGGTTGGCCGGAACGAGTTCGAGTTCGGCGAGCCGAGCGAGCACGGTGGCCTCATCGCCACCGAGCACCGCGGACATGCCGGTCGGTTCCAACGCACACGCCTTGGCCATCTCCGAACCACGGATGGCGGCCAAGCGCACCGCGTCATCCGGGGAGATGACCCCGGCGACAGCGGCGGCGGCGAGTTCACCGACCGAGTGCCCGGCGACGATGGTAGCGGCCGGAAGCGAATCCGTGGGGATTTCCGCATAGGCGAGCAACGCGGCGGCCACGACGAGTGGCTGGGTTACTGCCGTATCGGTAATCTCCTCCGCCGTCGCGGTGGTGCCGAGGCGAACCAGGTCCAGGCCGGAGGCCATGGACCAGAGGATAAGCCGGTCACGCGCGCCAGGGAGATCGAGCCAAGGCGCGAGCATGCCGGGAGTCTGGGACCCCTGTCCAGGGGCGAACAACGCGATCACTCCCTAAGAGAACACTGTGAGGTGCCTCGCCGGAGATGTCGACGCGAATGAAGCTTGCCCTTGGGTTTTGTGGGAGTCCCACAAAAGGCCACGTGGGTCGACCCGGATCGAACGTCCCACGAATTCCGTTACAGGCCCTCTTCGCCCACTGTGAAATGAGTGGCCTCTGGGGTAGGTGTTGACGTTTCGTTACGGGTTCGTGTCAAACGACCCACGGTTGCGGCGATTCTGAGCACATACGCGTCCCGCGGATTCATCGGATCACGTCCCGTGATTTCGGCGATCCGTTTGAGGCGGTAGCGAACGGTATTTGGATGGACGTACAACTGACGCGCGCACGTCTCGACAGCGCCACCGCAATCCAGATAGGCCTCGAGCGTGTCCGCCAGTGACGATCCCGCCGAGGCCAACGGAAGGACAAGATACTCGTTCAACGCGTCGATCGCAGCTCGATCGCCGAGCAAAGCGCGTTCCGGCAGCAATTCGGTCGCATGCACCGGGCGTGGCGCGCCGCGCCAGCCCACCACCGCCTCCATCCCGGCCAGCGCTTCAACCGCGCTGGCGTGCGCGGCGCCCAGCGTCCGGGTGGTCGGGCCGATCACGACGGGACCGTCGGAAAAGACCTCGGCCAGCAGGTCCGCCAGAAACGGCGATATATAAGAGGAGTCGCCGAGGTGACCGCTGACCACCATCACCAGCCGGGTGCCCTGTACTACCGCCAGCGCGGCCCGGCCGTGCCTGGCCGCGATCGCGTGCACCGAACCCACCGAGGACACGCCCTGCTCGCCGGGCGGGGTGCCGACCAGCACGGTCGCCGGTGCGGTGGCATCCCAGTTCAACGTGGCGGCCCGCGACAGCATGTCCGGGCCGGTGTCACCGCGCACCACGGCGTCGACGACGAGCGCCTCCAGCCGGGTGTCCCACGCGCCACGCGATTCGGCGGCGCTGGCGTACACCGAGGCGGCCGCGAACCCGAGCTCACGCCCGTACCGCAACACCGCCTCGGTGAGCGCGACCAGCTGCCGGTCGTTGCGCGCGAGCGCGGGCAGCCACTGTTCGAAGAACTCCATGGCCACCCGGACCATGTCCACGGTCTGGCGCAGCGTCAGCCGCCGCGCCAGATCCTGCGGGATCACCTGGAACGCGTCGAGGCTGAACCGGATGTCGCTGTCCGGGTCCTGCAGCCATTCCAGGAAGTTCACCACCGCGGTCTGCACCAGCATCTGGACGCCGGCGCGCTGCGCGGCGTCCAGATCGGCGAAGAACGGCAACCGATCCTGCATCGACCCGACCGCCTCGGTAGAGAGACGGCCCGAGAACTGCTTCACGCGCTTGAGCAGCGTGTCCGGTAGTGGGTCGCGGGTTTGCCGGTTCGGGGAGAGCGCGCCCGTCGGCAGATACACCTCGTGCTCGGAAGAGCCCTCGGAGATCCGTCGCGGCCGCGGCGGTTTACGGTCCACCATTCAATCGTCCGCTACTCGCCGTCCCCATCGGAACTCGACGCGTTCTTCGGCGCGGCGTCGACGTCGTCGATGCGGTACTTCGAGGCGGCCTCGATCACCTTGGCGTTGTCGATCTTTCCGGCCTTCGCGAGCCCGGAAAGGGCGGCTACCACGATCGATTGCGCGTCGACGTTGAACACGCGGCGGGCGGCGGCCCTGGTGTCGGAGAAGCCGAAGCCGTCGGTGCCGAGTGTGATGAAGTCGCCGGGCACCCACTTGCGCACCTGATCGGGTACCGCGCGCATCCAGTCCGTCGCGGCGACGAACGGGCCCTCGGCCCGCGACAGCGCCTCGGTGACATACGGAGTGCCGTGGTCCTCGTCGGGGTAACGCAGTGCGGCGATCTCGCGGTGCAGTGCTTCCTTGCGGAGTTCACCCCACGAGGTCACCGACCAGACATCGGCCTGCACGCCCCAGTCCTCGGCCAGCAGCGCCTGCGCGCGCAGGCCGTCCGGCACGGTGACGCCGGAGACCAGGATCTGGGCCCGCACATTGCCCTCGCCGCCGGGCTTGTAGAGATAGATGCCCTTGAGCAGACCGGCGATGTCGACATTCTCCGGCTCGGCCGGTTGCTGGTACGGCTCGTTGTAGAGGGTGATGTAGTAGAAAATGTCCTCGCCGCCGAAACCGCCGTCCGCCTTGCGGGTGTCGGTGCCCGGCACCGCGTACGGGCCCGGATCCGGGGTGCCGCCGCCGTACATCCGGCGCAGGCCGTCCCGCACGATGTGCGCGATCTCGAAGGAGAACGCCGGATCGTAGGTCACCACAGCGGGATTGGTGGACGCGAGCAGCAGTGAGTGTCCGTCGTTGTGCTGCAGGCCCTCACCGGTCAATGTGGTTCGCCCGGCGGTTGCTCCGAGCACGAAGCCGCGCGCCAATTGGTCCGCCGCAGCCCACAGGCCGTCGCCGGTGCGCTGGAAGCCGAACATCGAGTAGAAGATGTACAGCGGGATCATCGGCTCGCCGTGCGTCGAGTACGAGGTGCCGACCGCGGTGAACGACGCGGTCGATCCGGCCTCGTTGATGCCCTCATGCAGGATCTGCCCGACCGAGCTCTCTTTGTAGGCAAGCATCAACTCGGCGTCGACCGATGTGTACAACTGGCCGTTGCGGTTGTAGATCTTCAACGAAGGGAACCACGAGTCCATGCCGAAGGTACGGGCCTCGTCGGGGATGATCGGGACGATCCGCTTGCCGATCTCCTTGTCCCGCAGCAGTTCCTTCATCAGCCGCACCAGCGCCATGGTGGTGGCCACGTTCTGCTTGCCCGAGCCCTTGCGCACCGACTTGTACGCCTCGTCGCCCGGCAGTTGCAGCGGCTTTGCTGTGGTGCGTCGTTCGGGCAGATAGCCGCCGAGCGCCTTGCGGCGATCCAGCATGTACTGGATCTCGCGCGACTCCATGCCGGGGTGGTAGTACGGGGGCAGGTACGGATCCTTCTCCAACTCGGCGTCGGTGATCGGAATCCGTTGCAGGTCACGGAAATCCTTGAGGTCCTGCAGCGTCAGCTTCTTCATCTGGTGCGTGGCGTTGCGGCCCTCGAAGTGCTTGCCGAGGGTGTAGCCCTTGATGGTCTTGGCCAGGATCACCGTCGGCTGACCCTTGTGCGCCATCGCGGCCGCGTACGCGGCGTACACCTTGCGGTAGTCGTGGCCGCCGCGCTTGAGGTTCCAGATGTCCTGATCGGACAGGTCCTGCACGAGTGCCTTGGTGCGCGGGTCACGGCCGAAGAAGTGGTCGCGCACGTAGGCGCCGTCGTTGGCCTTGTAGGTCTGGTAGTCGCCGTCGGGGGTGGTGTTCATCAGATTCACCAGTGCGCCATCGCGATCCGCGCCGAGCAGCGCGTCCCACTCGCGGCCCCAGATCACCTTGATGACATTCCAGCCCGCGCCGCGGAAGAACGACTCCAGCTCCTGAATGATCTTGCCGTTGCCGCGCACCGGGCCGTCCAGCCGCTGCAGGTTGCAGTTGACCACGAAGGTCAGGTTGTCCAGGCCCTCCAGCGCCGCGACGTGCGCGAGACCGCGCGACTCCGGCTCGTCCATCTCACCGTCGCCGAGGAACGCCCACACGTGCTGATCGGAGGTGTCCTTGATGCCGCGGTCGTGCAGGTAGTGGTTGAACCGGGCCTGGTAGATGGCGTTCATCGGGCCGAGACCCATGGAAACCGTGGGGAATTCCCAGAAGTCCGACATCAGCCGCGGGTGCGGGTACGACGGCACGCCGTGGCCGGGGCCGCCGTGGCTGTACTCCTGCCGGAAGCCGTCGAGCCGGTCGGTGCCGAGCCTGCCCTCGAGGAAGGCGCGCGCGTAGATGCCCGGCGAGGCATGCCCCTGGATGAAGATCGAGTCGCCGCCGCCGGAGTGATCCTTGCCGCGGAAGAAGTGGTTGAAGCCGACCTCGTACAGCGCCGCCGAGGACGCGTAGGTCGAAATGTGGCCGCCGACACCGATTCCCGGCCGCTGCGCGCGATGCACCATGATCGCGGCGTTCCAGCGGATCCAGGCGCGGAAGCGCCGTTCCACCTCTTCGTCGCCGGGGAACCACGGCTCGTTCTCGGTGGGGATGGTGTTGACGTAGTCGGTAGATGTCAACGCGGGGATGGCGACCCGGCGTTCACCGGCCCGCTCCAACAGGCGGAGCATGAGGTAACGCGCTCGCCCGGGGCCCTCACGGTCGAGCATCTCATCGAACGACTCGAGCCATTCGCTGGTTTCCTCCGGGTCGATGTCCGGTAGGTAGGACGCCACCCCTTCGCGGATCACCCGCACGCGCTCGGTCGGCTGGGCTTGCGAACCGTTCGGATCGCGGCCAGCCGGAGCGGCGGACTCGGATCCAGCGGGTTGCGCTGGAGCGGAAGAGTGGATCAGGTCGGTCAAATCTGCTCCTCGTACAGGGGTGGACATGCGGATAGCGTCGGTATCCCCGAGTGATGTCGCGCGGGTTTGCGTACCACTCGTTTACGAAAGGTCGGGGCGCACCCTCCATCCTTGCCGATGGTGTGCCCCAGGTCATCATGTCAGCCGGAAATCCAGTACCGTGCGCTGGGCAAGACTGCGCCTCGCTGACGCTCGGCTCCGTCATGCCCATGGGCGCTGTGTCATCGATTCGCTCGCTACGCTCGCTCATGAGCCCAGGCCACTGCAGTTTTCGAGCGCCGAGCGAGGCGCACGTCATACGGGAGGACGATGAAGACGCTGGACCCGCGCGGGTTCGGACTGGTGTGCGCGACCGGAGCGGTCGTTGTCGGCTTGGTGGTGGCCGGCTGCGCGAACGGGGTCGTGGGCACGGCGAATCCCAATACCGCTGATCTAGCGGCCTACAAGACCGAGGCGGCGGCCTCGTCGGCCGCGGCCACCTCGTCCAAGCGCGCTGCGGCGCAGGACAAGGCGATCACCGACAACTGTGCGCAGTTCCCCACCACCACCGGTGTCGGGGTCTCCAAGTACAACGAGTTCGTCGACGCGCACGACGCCAACGCCGCCGACTACGCCGCCAAGCGAGAGCTCGCCGCGTCAACCCTGGATGACGCCGCGAACAAGGTGGAGACCGGAGTCAACACCGCGAAGGACTCGATGCCGCCGGATCTGGCGGGAAAATTTACCGACTACGTCACAGCGGCGCGCGCACTCTCGGCGGAGACCCGCAAGATGACCTACTCCGCGCCTGTCGGGCCGCTCAACGACGCAAGCAGGCGGGTCAACGACGCGCGCAACGCCGTTCGCGACGCCTGCCCGAAGCGCTGAAACGGTCCATGACACAACATTGTCACGCGACATTCCGGGCCATTTTCTTCGGATCGGCTTGCGCTGGAGGCCATAACCATGTTCGCTTGCAACTACCTATTGTCGGGAGTTGAGGAGGACACCACCGTGGTCGCCGCGGCGGACGCGCAGAACTACGCTCAGAAGCTTGGCATTACACACGGCTTGGTTGTCCAGGAATTGGGCTGGGACGAGGACGTCGACGACGACTTGCGAGCCGACGTCGAGGAGTCCATCGGCAGCGATCTTGTCGATGAGGATTCCGACGAAGTAGTCGACGTTGTGCTGCTGTGGTGGCGCGACGGGGACGGTGATCTGGTCGACGCACTGATGGATGCGATCGGTCCACTCGCCGACGAAGGCTTCGTCTGGGTACTCACGCCCAAGACCGGACATCCGGGACATGTTGAACCAAGCGAAATCGCAGAATCCGCACCGACCGCCGGTCTGACTCAGACCTCGGCGATCGCCCTGGGTAGCTGGGCGGGCAGCCGCCTGGTGCAACCGAAGGCGCCCTCGAAGCAGCGCTGACCCACCTTTCGCTATGGTGTCGCCGGGCGGTGATCGCGCCGCCCGGCGGGAACCCGACACGATGGAGGATTTGCGATGCCGCTCGAAGTTGGCACTGTCGCGCCGGATTTCACGCTCAAGGATCAGAACAACCAGGACGTCAGCCTGTCGGACTACCACGGCAAGAAGAACGTCCTGATCGTCTTCTACCCGCTCGCCTTCACCGGCATCTGCCAGGGTGAACTGTGCAAGGTGCGCGACGAACTGCCCAAGTTCCAGAACGACAACGCGGAGATCCTCGCGATCTCCGTCGGCCCGCCGCCGACCCACAAGATCTGGGCGGCCGAACAGGGCTACGTCTTCCCGTTGCTGTCCGACTTCTGGCCGCACGGCGCCGTCGCTCAGGCCTACGACGTCTTCAACCAGAAATCCGGTTACCCCAACCGCGGCACCTTCGTCGTCGACCGCGAAGGATTCATCCGATTCTCGGAGATGAACGGCCCCGGAGAAGCCCGTGACCAGGCGGCTTGGGAGAAAGCGCTCGCCGCGCTAGATTCATAACCCGGTCGGCAACGATCAAGGGCGTATAGCTCAGCGGTAGAGCACTGGTTTTACACACCAGCGGTCGGGGGTTCGATCCCCTCTGCGCCCACAACTGAATTCGCCTTTATATGAGGCAGTCCGACTCCACACCGTGCGGCAGTAGCTGCCCTCGCCCAGCCGGTCAACACAAGTGTTGAATCTCTAGCAGGGCTTACCTGCGGACTGCTCTGGGCTCGCATCGATCCAGCGGTGCGTTTCGCTCGTCTACCGTCGTAAGACGGAATCCAGCTGAAGGGGAAACGGGTGCCACGGGTCAGCAAGGAACACCTGGCAGCACGACGGCAGCAGATCCTGGATGCCGCCGCCCGCCTGTTCGCCGAGCGCGGCTTCGCCCGGACCAGCATGAACGACGTGGTCCGCGAGGCGGGTCTGTCGATGGGTGCGGTGTATCGGTACTTCCCGAGCAAGGCGGAACTGATCATCGCGGTCTGCGAGGGTCGCGGGGGCGACATCGACGGTGAGTTCCCCGTCGAGCACCCCCGCGATCTGCTCACCCGGCTCGTCGCCCAGGTCAGGCCTGGCGGCGAGCACGCCCGCCTGTCGGTGCAGGTCTGGGGCGAGGCCGCCGTCGATCCCGACCTTGCCGCGCGGGCCGTCCCCGTCCACCTCCAGCTGGAGGAGCAGCTCACGCACCTGTTCGGTGTGGATGGCGTCCCGCACGACGACCAAGGGGCCGTCGCGCAGGTCGCGCTCGCCGCGGTCATCGGGATGGCCGCACTGGTCGCGGCGGGGGTGCCGGTCGACGAGCGCCGGTTCGTCGACGCGCTGGCCGGCCTTGTGGATCCCGCACCCGACGGTGCCCCGTTACCGCCCGCTACGCGGCGGGAATAGGGGCGAGGTAGAACCGCGTCGCCGCGATCCGCCCGTCCCGGATGGTCATGATGGCCGGCCCTCCCAGGACGGCCGGTACACCACCGGGCCCGGTCCCCGTCATCTCCCACTCCGACCACAGCTCGCCTCCGGACTCGGCCCGGCGCAGCACCCGGGCCTCGATGTCCGGGATGCGGGCCAGGATGCCTTGCCAGTTGGCGACGACGCGTTCGGACCCCACGAAGCCCTCCGCCGGCCGGTGTGGGGTCTCAGCGCGGTAGTCCGGGGTGAAGCAATCCGCGATGCGCTGCGGGTCGTGAGAGTTGATGGCCGCACGGAGGCGCTCGACGGGATCGTCGGTGGTCATGGGAGATCCTTCCTCGTTGCTGTTCGGGTGAGAAGTCGGTCCGATCCCGCAGGACGCGAGGACACCGGGAAGGAGCAGAGCCGTGGCGCCTGCGCGCAGAGCCTTGCGCCGGCCCACGGGGCAGGGCGGGATGGGTATCGATACGGACACACGCCAATAATAAAGTGAGCGCTCACTTTAGCAATACGACCAAAAGAACCGCAGGTCAAAGACCTGCGGTTCTTATTGCTACCTCGACCGGTGCGGCAGGTCAGCCGACCGTGTCCGATCTGAGGAGATGGCAGGGGTGTCGGGTCGAGCGACTAGGGCTGTAGCGGCCCTTGGCACTAGGCGAAGGGGTAGTCGTCATCAGGTGCCGGGGTGATCAGGGATTGTTCGATTCGGTCGATGGTGTCGGCGGGATCGATTGCGGTGCGGATGTTTTCGGGCGGCGGCGTGAGTGCCGTCGTGTCCAAGCCGGCATCGTGGTCGAGATCGTAAGCGGTGGTGAGTTGTTCGGCGTAGTCGGCGTCGTCGCGGGTGGGGATCGTGGTCATGGGTCAACCTCCATTCGTCCTGGCCGGCTGCGGTCGGCGGTAGCGGTGCCGGTTGGGCGGGGTGGGCCCGGTTACCGATCCAGGCCCACCCCGACGGAGAGGAAGAGTGACGTGACATTGACAGATTCCGCGATGGCGGTGGTGCTACCCCGGTGGCGCCACAGGTGTGGCGGTGCATGGAAACCGGCTACCGCGGGTTTCTCGAACACGCGATCGCGCAGGGGTGATGGCATCGCCGCCAACGCATTTCATTCCACAGATTCGGATACGGGCATCACCTCGTCTCTACTAGAGGGTTGGTTCTGACATCCGGGCCAGCTGAGTCAGGCGTTGATTGCCTGGCGCTTGCCGTTGCTGTGTCCGATCTCGATCTTGCGGGGTTTGGCCTGCTCCGCGACCGGAATCGCCAGGGTCAGTACACCATCGGTGTAGTCGGCGCGGATGTGATCGGTGTCCAGGCCTTCGCCTAGGAACAACTGGCGGCTGAACACGCCACGGGAACGTTCCGCGGCGATCATCGACCGCCTCGAATCCAGTTCCGGGCGTTCTGCTTTCACGGTCACCACATTGCGCTCGATATCCAAGTCCAGCGACTTCGGATCGATGCCGGGCAGATCGAACTCGACCAGGAACTCATCGCCCTCGCGCCAGGCATCCATCGGCATGACCGTCGGCCGGGCCGCCGTGCCGAACACCTGCTGCGTGAGACGGTCCAGATCACGGAAAGGATCGGTACGCATCAGCATGGTCGCCACCTCCAACACACTCCATTCGTCATCGTTGGAACCAGATTATCTATGCCATCTGGCATAGATAAGTTTTAGCACTCTCGACAGATGAGTGCAAGCATCTGGAACAAGAAGTTGGATGGCGAGTTCGCCGCGCGGCCTCGGCCGGTGGTTCCACAGGCGGATCCGACACCATTGCCGGATCCGCCTCCGGTACCGATCGGATCGTCTCCGGGCGGGGTTAGAGACGAAGCCACCTCCGGTACCCTGAGCGCTCCTCGAGCAGGCTCAGGACAGACCACCGCCTCGGCACGAGACACCGGCAACGAAAGAACTTGCGTCACAGGTGGTCTCCCCCAAGACGACGGTCTGCCATGACAACTGTCCACCCAACGCCGCCTCCGAACACCGACCACCAGTGCCACCCCACTGACAGAGCGCGCCAGACCCCGTGGGTCCGCTACGCATCTGCGCGGCACGGAAGTTCCCCCGCCAATTCTGGTCCAGCGTTCGGTCGCCGAGTGAAATGATCGGTCGATGGGTAGCAGTGCCACTCCTACCGTTTACGACATCCGGTCCACGGCCGCCGTGTCAGCCCGGGATGCATTCGAACAGTGGGAAGCCGCTCTGGCCGAGAACTATGCGCCACTAGCGGTTTCACCGGTCGGTGAAGGCGAGTTCCGCGGGCGCATAGTCGTCAATACATTCCAGAACCTGGAAGTTTCCGATGTTCGGACGACCGGGCAGCGCCTGCGACGATCGCGCCGCCTGCTCGAACGACCCGATGATCCGCACCTGGTGGTGGCGTTCTCGGAAGAAGGGGGCGGCTGGCTCACGCAAAATGGACATACGTGCGCGATAACGCACGGCGGAATGTTCTGCTGGGATACGGTCCGCCCGTTGACCGCTCAGTTCGATCCGGCGATCCGGATGCTGGTGATCAGGGTGCCGTTGGCCGAGCTACTGGCGCACACGACACTGTCCCTGGACCGGCTGCCGACCGCCGTGCGGTTCCCCGCCGAGGGCGCGGCGGCCGTCGTGGGCCAGTTCTTTCGCGGGGTAGCCCCGCTGCAACTCGACGATCCGGGCGGGGCTGCGGCACTGGCCGAGCACGGCACCGGTCTACTGGCATCGATGATGTCGTTGTCCGCGGGGGTAACGCCGAGCGGTCCACCGGCCCAGACGCTGACCAAGCAGACGGTCTTGGCCTTCATTCACCGGAACTACACGAATCCCGAGCTCACCGCCGAGCAGATCGCGCACGCTTGCATGATGTCGCGGCGCAGCCTGTACCGGTTGTTCGAGGACACCGAGCACGGAATAGGCACCCGGCTGCTGCGGATGCGGCTCGACCACGCACGGAAGTTGCTCCGTACCCAGCCCTCCCGGTCGCTGGCGTCGGTAGCGGCCGCGTCAGGATTCGCCTCGGAGCGGCATTTCTACCGCGCCTTCAAACAGGCGACGGGAATGACACCCGGCGAGTTCCGGGCCCGCGAGATGCGACCTACTCCGAAATAACAGGGTCGAAAGTTCGGGATCACCGGCGGGTAGCTATCGGCCACGGCACATGGGCCGAAGGTCGCGACGTCATGAATCCGGGACGACGGCGAGGAATTGCCAAGCGCGCGTTGCTGCTTGGAGATTGAATCGGACATTCATATCGCGCAAATCGAAGCCGGTGAGCTCGCGGATGCGACCGAGGCGATAGCGCAGGGTACTGCGATGGATGTGTAATACGGCGGCGGAATCGTTGTAGTTCCCGCCGCATTCGAGATACTGGGCCAGGGTGTACACGAGGTCGGAGTTCCGGTTGTCGTCGTAATCCAGGAGGGTGCCGAGCCATTCGCGCACGAAGTCCTCGACCTGGCCCTGGGTGTGCGCCGCGTCGACCAGACGATAGAAGCCGAGTTCGTCGAAGGCCGACGCGCCGTCCGGGATACGCGACCGTTGCCGGATGTGAACGGCCCGGCGCGCGTCGGTGAAGGATCGCGCGAAGTCGCTCGGCTGCTCGCATCGGCTGCTGATGCCGATGGTTATCGGCGTCGCGTCGTCGGCCTCGCGGAGGGCGTGGTGGAAGGCGGCCGGATCCGGTCTGCGGTCGGTGATCAGCACGATCATTCCGCTGTGGCGGCCCTGGATGGATTGCAGACCCTGAGCCGACGCGGCGCGGCTCGCCGCCTCGGCGATCGAATCGATGTGACTCGCGCTGTGCACCAAGACGACAAAGTACGTTCCGCGCAGGTCGTGTCCCAGGGCTGCTGCGCGGGCGTAGGCGCTGTCGTTGTCGGTGCCGGAGACCAGATCGTCGATGAGATCGCGGCGTAACCGCAGCTCGATCTCGGCGAGATTGCGTTGATGTGCGAGTTCGAGGGCGAGCATGGTGCTGCCGTACGCCAGCGCGAACAGCTGAGGCTCGGCCACCTGATCGTTCGGATCGATCAAGGCGAGCGTACCGAGGACCTCGGCACGCGGCTTCACCAACATGATCACCCGATCGTGAACCCGCAGCGGCGCATTGTGCGTCGCGAGCCGGCGCAACAGTCGATCACGCTGCTCCGGTGCGGTTTTGGGATACAGTTCCGGCCGGCCGGGTCCCGACCAGGCGCGCAGATTGCCGAAAGGGTCCTCGACCGCGACCGGCAAATCGGTCAGCTGGGCGATGGCATCGGCGATACCCTGTTCGCCCTGTCCGTAGGCGGCGGCTCCGGAGAGCACCTCGAGTGCTCGTGTCTGCCGTTCGAGACGCAGGACTGTGGCGGCCAAATGTTCGTTGATCTCGGTGAGTTCGATCGCATGCAGGCCGGCGCGTTCGTGAGTGGCCGCATTGGCCAACGCCGCACCGGTGATCTGCGCCAGCACCTCTAGCAGGAATATCTCGTCGGGCCGCGGCGCGCGGTCGGAGCCGACAATCAATGAACCTACGACTCCGGACAAACTCCCCAGGACAAAGGCCCAGCCCCATTTCTCGCCGACCACGATCACGCTGCCCGCTCCGTCCAGGGCGCTGACCTGCGCGTCCAAGCGTGGCTGTGCGGGTCGCTCGGGCGGGTACCGCTGGAATTCGCCGTCCACTCGACGGTAGCTCGCCAGCGTGCGGCACGAGCCGAGACACGAGACGGCCGCACCTGCCATCCGCAGTATTTCCACGACTTGGTGCTCGCTCGACAGCGCTGCGGACAACGCGCACAGCCCACGCAGCGACGCCAGCTGGGTATCTGCCAATCCAGCGACGATGGGATAACTCAGCAGCGGCTGATTCATGGCATGAGGTCTGGCCTCCGAGTTGGGATGTTGATCATCGAGATACCCCCAACTCGTCCGGCGTATGCAATCCGGACGAATATGCACCATTAATGCATCAAAGCAGCAAATGAAATATCTCGAATACTACCGACCATTCGGCGGTTCCCGGATGCTTGGCCTTCGGGGCGATCGCGACGAACGTCCGCGCGAGCGCCACACTCAGGCCGCCGGCGATCAGCGGCAGCCGGCGCTCGGTCTCCGGCGAGAGCGCCACGTCCAACGGCGGACGGGCGACGAGTTGGTCGAGCAGCGGTTGCAGCTCGATCTCCTCGTCCAGCTTCTCGAAGCGATGGATGCTCTGCTGCAGGCCTGCGGTGATCGGCAGATCCCACGGCTCGATCACGTCACGCGCGTTCGCCTTCGCCGATGCCTTGGCCACGAGCAACAGGTCGTAGATCTTGTCGTCGATGAACTCGGTGTAGCGCGCGAGATCGTTGTGGTGCACCTGCAGCCCGGCCGCAGCGCGGAAAAAACGCTGAAATTTGACAACGCCCATTATCGGCATTCCGATCAGCCCCTCTCGAAGTATTCGTGAATGTGGCGCACCGCCATCGCGCCTTCACCAACAGCGGACGCGACCCGTTTGACCGAGCCGCTACGGACATCGCCCACCGCGAAGACGCCGGGCCTGCTTGTTTCGAGCGGCAGCGGCCGACGGCCGGAATAATGCTGATCCTCGGCCGGGTACACCGCGTCCGGGCCGGTGCGGACGAAGCCGTGCGCATCGAGTGCCACGGAGTCCGCCAGCCACGCGGTGCACGGCGTCGCGCCGATGAAAACGAACAGGGCGCGCACGGCAAGCGTCTCCCGCTCCGGCGTGCGATTGTTCTCGACCACGATCGCGTCGAGCTCGCCGGTCCCGATCACCTCGCGCACCTCGGTGTTGCGGTGCACCGTCACCCGCGGGTGCTGCTCGATCCGCTCGACCAGATAGCGGGACATGCTCTTGCCGAGGTCGCCATCCCGAATGAGCAGGTGCACGTGCGCGACCCGCCCTGCGAGAAAGACCGTCGCCTGCCCGGCGGAATTGCCGCCGCCGACGATCGCCACCGGGTCCACACCGCACATCGACGCCTCCTGGTGGGTAGCGGCGTAATACACACTGGTGCCTTCGAAGCGCTCGATCCCGGTTACGGCGAGTCTGCGATAGCGGGCGCCGGTGGCCAGAACCAGCGTGCGGCCGAGCAACGCGCCGCCACCGGCCAGCCGCAGCAGATGATGTCCGTCCTCGGCTTCCAGCCCGACCACGTCCGCGGACACCAGCAACCGAGCACCGAACTTTCCGGCCTGGATGACCGCCCTCTCGGCCAGTTCGGTGCCCGAGATGCCTGCGGGAAAGCCCAGGTAGTTCTCGATGCACGAGGAGGTACCCGCCTGCCCGCCCGCCGCGATCGCTTCCAGCACCGACGTGTCGAGCCCGTCCGAGGCGCCGTACACCGCGGCGGCCAGACCGGCCGGGCCGGCACCCACCACGATGAGGTCGCACACCTCGCGCAGCGTGTCCGGCACCGGTAGGCCGATGAGGCGCGCCAATTCGGCATTCGTCGGATTGCGCAGCACACGCTCGCCCCGCCAGATGACGACCGGTGTGTCCTCGGCCGCGACACCGAGATCAGCGAGGAGCCGCTCGGCCCTGCTGTCGCGCTCGAGGTCGATCCAGTTGTGCGGCAGACGGTTTCGCACGGCGAACTCGCGCAGCCGCCGGGTGTCGGGTGAATAGCAGGAACCGATGATCCGGAACCCGGACACCATACCGAGCAGTCGGCAGCGGCGGATCAGATACGCCCGCAGAATGAGGTCGCTGAGCATCGGATCGTGTTCGACCAGTGCGCGTATGCGGTCGACCGGGACCGCCAGCACTTCGCCGTCCTCGATCATCTGCGCGGTATAGAACGCGACCTGACCTTCCAGCAGGCCCAGCTCGCCGAGGAATCGGCCGGGCCCGTGTATACGCAGCACCCGGGGTTCCCCCGCATCGTCGTCGATGATCGCGACGGTGCCGGACAGGATCACGAAGAACTCATCGCTCGGCGCCCCGGCCCGAATCAATATCTCTCCGGCGCGCACCGACCTCCGGGTACCGCCGACGGCGAGCGTCGCCACCTGCGCCTCCGACAATCGCGGAAACGCGCCCACTTCGTCGGGGGTTTCGGCGCTCATCAGACGAAATTCTGGTGGACGTAACACCAGCGCCAATTCTCGCCCGGTTCCATCGATTCGACGATCGGGTGACCGACCCCACCGGCGTGCGCTCGCGCGTGCCGCATCGGGGACGAGTCACAGCAGCCGACGTGCCCGCAGGTCAGGCACAGCCGCAGATGCACCCACGGCGTGCCGAGTTGAAGACATTCCTCGCAACCCTGCGGTGTCCGCGGCGTCACCGGCCGGATCGCCGCGACGTGGGGATCAGTATGGATCGAAGTCATGCGCTCACATCCTTCTCCGTTCGGTCGGACAGGTTCTGGTCCAGCCATCTCCGTAGTTCCGGCATCGGAGCGGCGCCGGCCTGCCGGGCCAGCACCTCGCCGTGGTCGAGTACGAGCAAAGTCGGCACGGCTCGCACGACGAACAGCTCGGCGGTGCGGGGTGCGGCATCGACGTCGACCTTGACCAGCTTCAGCCGACCGGCACGTTCGGTCGCGAGCTGTTCGAGCGCCGGGCTGACCAGCACGCAAGGCCGGCACCAGGTCGCCCACAGATCGACAAGGACCGGCACCGAGGACTTTTCGGTCACCTCGGTGAAGTCGTCGTCACCGGCCGCGACGATCCACGGCAGCGGTGTGTGGCAGTTGCCGCAGCGCGGTGTGCCCGCCGCCGCACCCGGAACCCGGTTCACCATCCCGCAGTTGGGGCATTTGATCTTCGCGGTTTCCATAGTCGTACCTCGTTCTCATCCGGTGAGCGCGGGCGTGGTGTACGCGACGGCGAGATCCGCACCGGCCACGGTGACAGTGACGGTGCCGCCCTGGCCGATGTCGCCGCGCACGAGCGCCCGGCCGATCTTCGTCTCGACTTCGTGCGCGATGTAGCGGCGCAGCGGCCGCGCGCCGTAGACCGGATCGAATCCGTGCCGGGCGATGAGCCTGCGGGCCTCGGGGGTGATGTCGAGGGTGATCTGCCGTTCGGCCAGGCGGTGCCGGAGTTCTTCGAGTTGCAGCACGACGATGTGCTCGATCTGGGGCAGCGTCAGCGGCGTGAACAGCACGATGTCGTCCACGCGGTTGAGGAACTCGGGGCGGAAGTGCCCGCGCAGCTCGGCGAGCACCCGATCCCGTGCGTCCGGCTTGATCTCGCCGTCGGCGGTGACCCCGTCGAGGAGGTGGTGGGAGCCGATATTCGAGGTCATGATGACCACGGTGTTGCGGAAATCGACGTGCCTGCCTTGTGAATCGGTGATACGGCCGTCGTCGAGCACCTGTAACAGCGTGTTGAAGACGTCGGCGTGCGCCTTCTCGATCTCGTCGAACAACACCACCGAGTAGGGCTTGCGGCGCACCGCCTCGGTGAGCTGCCCGCCTTCGTCATAACCGACGTAGCCGGGCGGCGCGCCGATCAACCGGCTGACCGTATGCCGCTCCTGGTACTCGCTCATGTCCAGGCGCACCATATTGTCTTCGCTGTCGAAAAGTGTTGCGGCCAAGGTCTTCGCGAGTTCGGTCTTACCGACGCCGGTGGGGCCGAGGAAGATGAACGACCCGATCGGCCTGCGCGGATCGCGGATGCCCGAACGGGCCCGGATCACCGCATCGGCGACGAGTTGCACCGCCTCCTCCTGCCCGATCACCCGCTCGTGCAGGATTTCATCGAGCCGCAGCAGCTTCTCCCGCTCGCCCTCCTGTAGCCGCACTACCGGGATTCCGGTCCACGCGGCGACGATTTCGGCGATCTCGTCCTCGGTGACCACCTCGCGCAGCAGCGGCTGCTTACCCTGCTTGGTCTGCAATTGTTCCTCTGCCGCCCGCAGATTACGTTCCAGCTCGGTGATCTCGCCATAACGCAACTCGGCCGCGCGATTGAGGTCGTAATTGCGTTCGGCCTCCTCGGCTTCGCGGCGCAACTGCTCGAGTTGTCCACGCAGCTCCTGCACCCGCCGGATCGCCTGCCGTTCGGCCTCCCACTGGGCGTGCCGCGAGTCGGCCTCGGCCCGCACATCGGCAAGTTCGCGCCGCAGCTCCTCGAGCCGAGCCTTGCTCGCCGCGTCGGTCTCCTTGGACAGTGCCGCCTCTTCGATCTCCAGCCTGGTCACCTTCCTGGTGAGTTCATCGAGTTCGGCTGGCATCGAGTCGATTTCGGTACGCAGCCGGGCACAGGCCTCATCGACCAGGTCGATGGCTTTATCCGGCAGGAAGCGGTCGGTGATGTAGCGATGCGACAGGGTCACCGCGGCCACCAGTGCACCGTCCTGGATCTTCACTCCGTGGAAGACTTCGAGGCGTTCGCGCAGCCCGCGCAGGATGGACACCGCGTCCTCCACGCTGGGCTCGTCCACCAGCACCGTCTGGAATCGGCGTTCCAGTGCCGCATCGGATTCGATGTGCTTGCGGTACTCATCCAGGGTGGTCGCGCCGATCATGTGCAACTCGCCGCGGGCGAGCATCGGTTTGAGCATATTGCCCGCGTCGAGGGATCCGTCACCGCCGGCCGATCCCGCGCCGACCACGGTATGCAGCTCGTCGACGAAGAGCAGGATGCGGCCCTCGGCCGCCTTCACCTCCGACAACACCGCTTGCAGCCGCTCCTCGAACTCGCCGCGATACTTCGCCCCCGCGACCAGCGACCCCATATCGAGGGAGAAGATCGTCTTGTCGCGCAGGCCTTCCGGCACATCGCCACGCACGATGCGCTGAGCCAAGCCCTCCACGATCGCGGTCTTGCCGACACCGGGATCACCGATCAATACCGGATTGTTCTTGGTCTTCCTGCTCAAAATCTGTGTCACCCTGCGGATCTCGGCGTCTCGGCCGATAACCGGATCCAGCTTGCCCGCGCGGGCCTCGGCCACCAGATCGCGGCCATACTTCTCCAGTGCCTCGTAAGCACCCTCCGGGGTCGCCGAGGTCACCCGCTGATTGCCCCGAACCGTGGTGAGCGCCTGCAGGAACGACTCTCTGGTGATGCCATGGCCCGCGAGAATCCGGCCCGCCGCGGTGCCCGATCCCTCTTCGGCCAACGCCATGATCAGGTGCTCCACCGAAACATAGGAATCCTTGAGCCGCTTGGCTTCTCGCTCGGCCGACGCGAGCAGCGCGGCCAATCGCCGGGTGACCGTCACCTGCCCGGGCGCGGCGCCGGGACCGCTCACCTTGGGCCGGCGGGCCAGCTCGCGATTCAGGTCGGCGCGCAACGCGTCGAGGTCCGCGCCCGCGTGGTCGAGCAGCCGGGGCACCAGTCCGTCCGGCTGGTCGACCAAGGCGAGCAGCAGATGCTCGCCGTCGACCTCGCTGTGCCCCAATCGCGTCGCCGCGTTCTGCGCTTCGCTCAAGGCTTCCCGAGACTTCTCCGTCAACTTGCTGGTGTCCATCGGGACGTCCTCCTTCGCGGATCGGCTTCGAGTTCTTCGATTCGGTCCAGCAGATCGAGCACCAATCCGATTGCCGCGTAGTTCAATCCGAGCCCGGACCGTAAGCGCTGGATTCGGGCGACAACGGCCACCGCGGCCGGTTCGAAGCGAAGATCGGTGCCTTCGCGGGCACCGTCGAGCAGCCCGAGTGCGACCAATCGGCGCACCATGTCCGGATGCAGACCGGACCGCCGGGAAAACTCGTCGAGCCGTAGCCCCGCTCGCCGCACGATCACGTAGTGCGCTGTGGGCGCGCTCATTGTTCTCTCCTCGGATCGAAGGTCGACGCGGCGGCCAACTGCTCGAACAGCTCGCGTTCGCGCGCGGTCGGTTTCGCCGGCACCATGACCTTGACCTCGGCGTACAGGTTGCCGTCGGTGCCGCGACGGTTGGGCACGCCCGCACCACGCAATCGCAGCTTGCGGCCGGTCGAGGAGCCCGGCGCCACTTTGACTTTCGCCTCGCCGCTCGGCGTCGAGATCGCGACCGTGGCACCCAGCACCGCCTCCCAGGGGGCGACGGGCAGGTCGACGTAGATGTCGCGGCCGACCAACCGGAAGCGCGGATGCGGCTTGATGTGCACGACCAGGTAGAGATCTCCGGCGGGCGCGTCACCGCTGCCGCTACCCCCCTGCCCGGCCAACCGGATCCGCTGGCCGTCGATGACGCCGGCCGGAATATCGACGTCGTAGTTGCGTTCGCCGAGCCGGAGCTTGCGTTTGCCGCCGCGGTAGGCCTCCTCGACGGTCAACTCCAGGGCGGCCTCCTGATCGGCGCCCGGAATCGGTCCGTATCCGCCACGGCCAGCGAAGATATCGCCGAATATGTCGCCGAAATCGACGTTGCCGTCGAAACCGCGACCGAAGTGCACACGAGTCCCGCCACCGCCGCCACCGAACCCGCCGGTGGCCGCGCCGGCCCGTTCGTCGTAGTCCTCCGGCACCCGCCGAAAGTCCGCACCGAAGCGGTCGTAGCGACTCCTCGTCGCCGGATCGGACAGGACCTCATAGGCCGCACTGACCTCCTTGAACCGATCCTCCGCCGCCGGATCGGCATTCACGTCCGGGTGGTATCGCCGCGCCAGCGTGCGATACGCCTGCTGAATCTGGTCCTTGTCGGCGTCGCGGGAAACCCCGAGGACCTCGTAGTAGTCGCGCGCCATCGACGCTCACCCCTCGCGTCTGCTGACGATCACGGCCGCCGGACGCAGTTGCTGTGCGTTCTCGCCATATCCGGGGCGCAGCACCTCGACCACGGTCCCCGGCGGGAAATCGGGCCGGTCGACCACGCTGACCACCTCGTGCCTTTCCGGGGAGAACGCGACTCCCACCTCCGAATGTCTCGGGTAGCCGAGCTGTTCGAGTACCTGCACCGCCTGATCCCGGATCGCGCGGACGCCCGCGACGAGCGGGTCCGTCTCGCTGTTCGCGTGCGCCAGCGCCAATTCCAAGTTGTCCAGCATCGGTAGCCAGGCCCCGGCAACCTTCGCTCGTTCGGCCGCGCGCTCTCGATCGAGATCCCTGGCGTAGCGCTTGCGCAGGTTGTCCAGATCGGCTGCGGTGCGCCGCGCGCGGTCTTCCCACTCGGCGTTCTGGGCGTCGGGTTGTTCCTGCACCGCGTCCGGGTCGGGGGTGTCGGTGATCGACTGGTCTGCGGAGGTTTCCATCGCCGAACCTCCTCAGCTCTGGTCGAACTCGGCGTCGATCACGTCGTCGTCACCGGGCGCGCCCGACCGTGCACCCGCGTAGCTGGACTGTCCGTCGCCGCCCCCGGATTGCGTGGGCTGCAACCCGTACAGCAATTGCTGCAGTTCCGAGGTGAGCGACTGCACCCGATCCAGCGGCGCTTCTCCTTTGACGGCCTGTCTGGCGTCAGCGATCAGCATCTCGGCGCGTGCCCGCTCGTGCGGCGGCGCGCTGTCGCCGAGCTCGGCCAGCCGCCGTTCCACCTGGTACGCGGCCGAATCCAACGCGTTGCGGGCATCGACGGCCTTGCGCAGTTCCTCGTCTTCGCGGCGGTGCCGCTCGGCCTCGGCGAGCATCCGGTCGACTTCGCTCTGGTCCAGATTGGACTGCTCGCTGATCGTGATGCTCTGCTCTTTGCCGGTGTCCTTGTCGCGCGCGGTGACATTGAGGATGCCGTTGGCGTCGATGTCGAAGATGACCTCGACCTGCGCCTGGCCGCGCGGCGCGGGCCGGATGTCCTCCAGCCGGAACCGGCCGAGCACCCGGTTGTCGGCGGCACGCTCGCGTTCGCCTTGCAGCACAACCACATCGACCGCGGGCTGGTTGTCCTCCGCGGTGGAGAACACCTCGCTGCGCCGGGCCGGGATGGTGGTGTTGCGCTCGATGATCTTCGTCATCACCCCACCCTGGGTCTCCACGCCCAGCGACAGCGGCGTGACGTCCAGCAGCAGCACATCGGAGACCTCGCCCTTGAGCACACCCGCCTGCACGGCCGCGCCGAGCGCGACCACCTCGTCCGGATTGACGCTCATGTTCGGGTCCTTGCCGCCGGTCAGCCTGCGCACCAGCGCCTGTACCGCCGGGATGCGGGTGGAACCGCCGACCAGGATCACCTCGTCGATGTCATTGGCGGTGACCTTGGCATCGGTCATGGCCTGCTCGACCGGGCCGAGGCAGCGCTGCACCAGGTCCGCGGTCAGGTCCTCGAACTTCGAGCGCATGAGCGTGGTGGTGAGGTGCTTGGGTCCGTTCGCGTCGGCGGTGACGAAGGGCAGATTCACCTGGGTCTGCGTCACCGAGGACAGCTCGACCTTGGCCTTCTCCGCCGCCTCGAAAAGCCGTTGCAGCGCTTGCGGATCGGCCCGCAGGTCGATGTGCTCGTCGCGCTGGAATTCGTCGGCGAGATAGTCGACGATGCGCCGGTCGAAATCGTCGCCGCCCAAATGCGAATCACCCGCGGTGGAGCGGACCTCGACTACGCCTTCACCGACGTCGAGCAGGCTGACATCGAAAGTGCCTCCGCCGAGGTCGAATACGAGCACCGTCTCATGAGTCTGCTTGTCCAGTCCGTACGCCAACGCGGCGGCGGTCGGCTCGTTGATGATGCGCAGGACCTCGAGTCCCGCGATCCGGCCCGCGTCCTTGGTGGCATTGCGCTGCGCGTCGTTGAAGTAGGCGGGCACGGTGATCACCGCTTCTTTGACCCGCTCCCCCAGATACTTGCTCGCGTCATCGACCAGCTTGCGCAACACCTGCGCGCTGATCTCCTCGGGCGCATACAACTTGCCCCGCACATCGAATCGGGCGACGCCGCCCTCGCCCTCGACGACGTCGAAGCTCACCGCCTTGGCTTCCGCCGAAATCTCGTCGAAGTGACGCCCGATGAATCGCTTGGCCGAATAGATCGTGCCCTTCGGGTTCAGGATCGCCTGTCTGCGGGCGAGTTGACCGACGAGTCGCTCACCACTCTCGGTGAACGCGACCACCGATGGCGTGGTGCGCGCCCCCTCGACGTTGGCGATCACCACCGGCTCGCCGCCCTGCCAGCTCGCGATGACAGAGTTCGTAGTTCCCAGATCGATTCCTACCGCAGTGGCCATATCAATTCCTTCGGATCGACGCGACCGGCCGGCCGCCGGATATTCGATACCGCCAATCCTTCCGACCACACCCGAGCTACGACACGGCCTGACGAGGCGAAAAACGCACACCGATTGGTCCTGCTGGACCAAGGGCGAGCGACGACGGATCGCGGAGGTGTAGCCGAGTTCATGCTCGGCCGCGCCCCTCTCCCCTGGCGTGTCGAACCGCAAGCCGCCACCCTGGATCGCTCAGCGTCTCGGGCAAGGTGATTGGCCGACGGCGGCCTTTCGACCGGGCAGCGGCCAGTCGGGCGGCAGGTCAGCCCTAGATCGGCCCTGGTCGTTCGAGGTCTTCGCTCCGACCGTTCAGGCTGCGGGCTGGTTCATAGGTGTTCGGGGGCGCCGAAAAGGGCGACGGTGGCGGTGTTGAGCAAGGGCAGCAGGGTTGGTAGGTGTGCGGGGCCTTGGGTTTGCAGGCAGTGGCGGACGCGGTCGTCGATGCCGCCGATGATGAAGTCGAAGGTCTCGTCGGGACGGGCGGGGAGGGTGGGTTGTTGTTGACGGGCGAGGTGGTGGGCTCGGCGCATGCGGTCGGCGAGGATTGCTTGGACCTGGGCTCGTTGTTCGGCGAGTTCGCGGCCGGCGACGAGGGTTTCGACGTGCAGGGCTTGCGCGATGGCGGGGTTGTCGGCGAGCGCGGTCAGATACAGCTCGAGGGAGTCGTGGACGAGGGTGCGCCAGTGGCGGGTGTCCAGTGTTGCTGCGCGCGTGCGGAGTTCGGTGTCGAGGGTGGCGACGAAATAGTCGCAGGCGGCGCGGAAGCAGTCTTGTTTGTTGGCGAAGAACTCGTAGAAGGTGCGCCGGGAGACCCCTGCCGCGGCGACGATCGCGGCGACGGAGGTGCCGTGGTAGCCGTGGGCCGCGATCTGCTCGAACGCGGCGCGATGCAGTCGTTGGATCTGGGAATTTACGACGGTATCGCGCGCGAGTTTGTGCCGCCCAGGAGGTAGCCGGGTGGCAGAACCAGCGTTGCGCGCATTCATCGAACGCAGCGTATCCGAGATCGGGCAGGCAACCGTGGTTGGTGGCGGCCTCTATTGCGCGCTCACGTGATGAGGGATACAGTCCTCCGATGTTTAGGTACGACAGTGTTTCCGTTGTGATCGACTCGCGGCAAAGTCGCCGTGATCAGGACAAACCCGAGGCCGATGAGCCCGCGGAATGAAGGCCGCAGCGGAAGCTGCGCCAAGACGGAGAGCCACCATGCGGGCAGGCACCAGAGGTCGCACGGGCCGGTGGCAGCGGGTAAGAAGGTGCTGTGCATGAGCCGACGGCTCTGGACAAAGGTTGCCGATGTCTGACTGCCACTTACTGACTTCCAATACGATCACGTTGCGCCAGTTCGACTACTTCGTGAACGCGGTCCAACTCGGCTCGCTGTCGGCCGCCGCCAGGCGATTCGGAATAACACCGTCGGCCATGTCGCAGCAGATCGACGCGCTGGAGTCCACGCTCGGCCAGAAGCTGTTCGATCCGCGGTCACGCCGGTCGAGACTCACCAAGTTCGGCCGTGAGTTCTTCGCCCAGGCCTCCGTTGTGGTCGAGTCCGCCCGGCAAGCGATCGCCATGGGACACACCTTCGGCGAGGGCATGATGACCGTCGGCACCACGCCGACCATTGCCCAGAAACTGCTGCCACCGCTTATCTACCGGTTGCGCCACAAACAACATATGGACAACGTCGAGGTTCGGGCGTTCAACGATCTCCGCGAACTCAACACCGCGTTGGCCGACGGCGCGGTGGATCTCGCCATCGGCCCGCTCGAACAGTCGACCTCGCGGGTGGTGCACCGCTTAGGCGAGGAAGAACTCGTCGTCGTCTGCCATCCCGGCCAGCGCGGCAGCTTCGACGGCTCGTGGAAGCAGCTGGTCGAGGCGCCGTGGATCCGCTGCGGCACGAATTCCGATCTCACCGACATCGTTTCGCGCGAGGCGGGCCTGGCGGGCGTGCACGTGCGGTTCACCGTCCGCGCACCCGACGTCACCACCGCACTGAACCTCGTCGAGCACGGCGTCGGTGTCGCACTGGTACCGAAAATGGCGCTACACGGATCGACCAGGCTGCTGTCCCTGGTCCGACTACCCCGTCCGATTCGCCGGGAATTGACCGTGCGCGCACGCGACAAGTCCTTCCATGTCGAGAAGTTCCTCGAGGTCGTCACCGAGTCGGAACTAGTCCGAAAGTTCACGGCCTCGGGCCTACTGGAAATCGGGCGGCCCGGACCGTAAGTGGCGCTCCGCGATCACCGAGCCCGTCGATCTCGGACGCGACAAGCCCTGGTCCGGACAACACAATCGGTTGCCGCCCAGGTGGCACCGGATCGGCGCCCGCTAATCGCGGGTGACCGGTTGGATGCGCAGGCCGGGGCGGGGGCCGTGTTGGGCTCGGGCGGAGTTGCGGATCTGCTGCGGGGTGGCTCCGAACCAGCGCCGGACCAGACGAGTCAGCGCCGATTGCTCACGCAACCCGACGAGCGTCGATATTCGGCTCATCGGCAGATCGGTATCGCACAGCATCCGGTGCACCGTGTCGCGGCGGGCTCCGTCGAGTAGTTCGCTGAAGGTGGTTCCCTCGTCGGCGAGTGCGCGTTGCAAGGCGCGTTCGTGCATGCTCAGCGTGCGCGCCACGGACTCGATGTCGGGTTTGGTGGTGCTGATCGTCTGCAGGATCGCTACGCGCACCCGTGCGCTCAACGTCCAATCCAGTTCGGAGAAGTTGCGCGTCAGATAGTCGACGGACATCGTGCGCAGGATCGGGTTGCCGCCGGTGATCGGCCGGTCGGGTAGGTCGTCCGGTATCCGAAAGGCGGTCCGTCCGGTCTCGAACACGACTGGGGCGCCGAAGTATTCGCGGTACCGCGCGACGGGGGCCAATGGCTTGTGCGGCAGGTGGAGTGAGCGCAGGCCGTAGTCACCGCCCAGCACCTTGCGCAGGCAGTTGTGGATCGTGCCCGCCGAGAGGTCGGTGCCCTGTACGAAGCCCGTCGAGTCGGCGGTGTCGCGGTATTCGAGCGCGATCGTGCCCGCCTCCTTTTCCGGGTCGCCGGTCAGCCGGATCGCGATGCCGCTGTTGTGTGTGAACAGGAAACGAGACGCGTAGGCCAGCGCGTCACCGACGGTGGCGGCGTTGGCCACCACGATCGCCAGCGCGCCGAGCACCTCCGGGTCCTGCCGGGACGACAGACGCAGCCCGAAGTCGGGGCAGTCCAGTTCGGTTGCGGCCGCTTCGAGCGCCCACCCGATCACCTCCGCGGGAACGATCGCATCGTCGTTGTCGAGCGCGCCGGGACTGATATCGAAGCGTTCGAGCAGGGCCTGGCCGTCACCGCCCAGTTCATCTACCAGCGCCGGGTAGCCTCGCAGGCTGGCCGCTCGTGCCGTGGTCACCATTGGATCACCCCTCCCGGTGGGACAGTTCGGCTTCCCTTCGGCCTACTCGCGAATAGACGGTAACCCAGGTCACAATCCGCCACAACATTGTGATTGATTTCCATCTGACCGGCAATCGCCTCGGTTGTACCGTGAGCCGGTGAGCCGAACCCAGCGCGAGCGCCGCGAAACGACCATCGCGAACCTGCTCGACGCCAGCATCGAAGTCATCGACGAACTCGGTTATGCGCGGGCCTCGGTCACGAACATCACCGCTCGGGCCGGACTGTCCTACGGTGCGTTGTTCCGGCATTTTCCGACCATGAGCGACTTCATGGCGGCGACCGCGCACGAAGCGGTTCGCCGTCAGGTCGAGGCCACCCGGCAGCGGTTCCGCGAGGTGGCCGGGCGCGAGGGCCGCACCGACATGGAGACCTCGCTGCAGGTGCTGCGCGAGCTGAGCGGCCGGCCGACGCACACGGTCATCCTCGAACTGACCATGGCCGCCCGAACGGACCCGTTCCTGCGCGCGAGTCTGCAGCAGGCCATGCGCGACGTGGGGCCGTTGATGATCGAGACGGCACGCGAAATGGTCGGTCACGAAACCGATCTCGGCTACGAGGATGCCATCACGCTGGTCTTCATGGTTTCCGATCTGTTCGACAGCGAAGTCTTCCAGCGGCCACTGCGCGAACATCACCCGAGAAGCAACACACGCCGGGTCTCGCTGCTGCTGCGGATGCTCGAACCGTTCGGCGCGGGCGCCCGCGAGGCGAGCGAGTAGTCGCCGCAGCGGATCGTCCGGCGCGCCGGACAAGCAAGTCATCGCCCACGGTTCGTTCCGCGAATCGGGGGTCTCTTTTTGCTGCGAGCCCGATCTGCAAAAGAATGTCGCCATAGGATAAAACAGCCGAAATATGCCACTTGACCTCGAATTACATTGAAACTGCAGGCAATTGACCTGTTGCCTTGGATTGTGTCGGCCATTACAGTCCCTACTCGCCGGTAACCGGCAATCAGCATGCGCCCTGAATGCAGAAAACGCGGCCGCCTCGAATGGCCCGAAAGAATGTGGAGCGTTATGAAATCAAGGGAACGGACGATGACGTTCGCCCGGAAAACGGTCGCGTCGATCGTCGGAGTCGCCGCCGTGGCGCTGTTCGCCTGCCCGGTGGCCGACGCGACTCCCGAGTTCACCGGGATCGACGGTGGGCAGTACGCGGCCGGGTGGAAGGCGGCAGTCGATGGGCCGCAACCGTTTTCGCAGATCTTCCCGGACCTGGCGGTGCCGGTCACCATGAGCGACGGGACGGTGCTCAAGCTCGATGTCACCCGGCCCGGGAACACCGGGCGACCGGTGGACGCGAAGCTGCCGACGATCGTGGAGTTCGAGACCTACAGCAAAATCGCGATCAACCTGGCCTCGGTGCTGTTGCAAATCCCGGGAATCGAGAACGTGCTGCTGCCGTGGATCGGCTCCATCGGCGCGCCGCCCGGGTCCGGGCTCGAGGGGATCACCGATCTGACCGAGCAGCTTCGCTCCGGACCGATCCAGACCTTCCTGCACAACTATGACCTGGTCAAGGGCGGCTACAACATGGTGCACGTCGACATCCGCGGCACCGGGACGTCCGAAGGCAAATGGCAGATGTTCGGGGACAAGGAGCGCCAAGACGCGGCCGAGGTGATCGACTGGATCACCAAGCAGCCGTGGAGCGATGGCGGTGTCGCCGTCAAAGGCACGTCGGCCACCGGGATCGCGGCGTTGCGGGCTGCCGACCGCGGCAATCCGGCCGTGAAGGCGGCATTCACCTATATCGGCAGCGGCGATCTGGTCGACGACATCGTGGCCCCGGGCGGCAGTGTCGGATTCGGATTCGCGGCGTTCTGGCCGATGGTGGTGAACCTGGCCAAATTCGCACCCGACGTGGAGTCGATCATCGCGGGAAAGTTCGATCCCGCGCAACAGCTGAAGTGGTTGCAGGACAGGCTCGCCGACCCGCTGACCATGGTCGATGTTGTCGCCAATGCCTTCACGGCGATGAACACCGGCCAGCTCACCCCCAAGACGCACGACCTCTTGGGCCCGGACTCGGACCTGCGCAAGGGCTTGAAGGCGGACACCGAGATGGTCACGGCACCGAGCTTCATGATCAGCGGCTGGTGGGATCTGTTCGGCAGCACCCCCACCGAAACCTACAATGCGATGCCGCAGACGCCGGATCGTAAGAAGCTTGTCATGGGTGAGGGCTTTCACGCGGGCGCGGGCGTCAAGGGGTTCGGCGATCCGGGCATGCCGCCCCGCCTGGATGTGCTGCAACGCGCATGGTTCGACAAGTGGCTCAAGGGAATCGACAACGGGATCGACAACTACAGCCCGCTCACGCTGAAACAGCAAGGCGGCGGGTGGATCTCGTCGGACACCTTCCCGCAGATCGAAACCGGCTACCGGCGAATGTATTTGAACGATCAGCGCTCCGGCACCGCGAATTCGCTTTATGACGGCGGACTTTCGGGCCTGGCCAAGCAGGGCGGCGTCAACGATCTGACCGTCGCGCCGGGCGTGCTGAGCGCCTGCTCACGCGACACCTCGCGAATCCTGGCGGGCGTACCGTCGATCATCATGGCTTGTGGGGAGGATTCCCGGATCTGGGAGAACAACGGTCTCAGCTTCACCAGCAGTCCGGTGACCGAGCCGACGACGATGTCCGGCGCCATCAACGCCCACCTCAACACCGTGCTCGATCAACCCGACGGATACTGGGTCGTCACGGTGAACGACGTGTCCCCGGACGGCCGGTCACGCGAGATCAGCTCGGGCCAACTGGTTTCCTCACTACGGCAGATCGATGAATTCAAAAGCACGAAATCGTCCAACGGCGACTACACGCGCCCTTCGTATTACATAGACGTCGACAAGCGACAGACCGTGACGCCCGGCCAGCCCCTGGTCCTCGATATAGCCGTCGACCCGACCGACGCTGTCCTGCAACCCGGGCATCGATTGCGAGTCGATGTCTACGCGAGCAACTTCCCGAAAGGCTTGCCGCCCATGCCGATCCTGGTCGACAGCAAGCTGGCCCCACAACACCTACGCCTGGACCCGAACGAGCCCAGCTGGGTGAACATCCCGCTGAGCACCGACATCCCGGAATAGGGCAGTAACCGCCCACGGCACCGTGCATCTCCAGGGGGAATGCACGGCGCCGTGGGCTGCCCGCACCCGCACTGGAGCGTCGACGATCTCGTCACGAAATACTGTGTCGGCGGCGCATCCCCCACATCGATCTTGGCACGCGGTGTCGATCCGCTCCGGAGCGGGACAGTACACCGGCGGTCCGGGCCCATCACCCCCCGACCGATCGGCGTACCCGTTCGTCGTCGAACACCCTCGGCAGCGTGGACAGGAATGCCCGCGCCGCCGAAGTTCCCAGGACTCTCGGCCCGATGAGTTGTTGGTACGTGCTCGGCGAAGCCGGCTTGCCCAGATCCTGGGCGGGTGCGAATTCTCCAGCGCTCATGGCGGATTCCCCTCATTCCTCGGTGGAACAAGGCGATCAAAACGGTAGACGCTAACCATCGGTGCAGTGCCGACCCGGCAAACAACTGGCTCGATCCCGGCGTGGCGATCGATCCGGGCGTGTCATCAGATGGATTCCGGTCGCTTCGCGTGTCCCGCTCGGGCTGACATGCAGTGCTGCCGGCCGGTAGGTGGCAACAGCGACCTTCGACTCGCAGGCAGGCTGGACTGGTGACGTCTCGATTCCGACGTACATGAAGATCGCTGTGCCGCAATGGAAAACACCGCCGAGGGACGGCCTGCAATCGGTATGGTCCGGCCCGCGGGGGGCCGGTTCGAAACGCGTGGGTCGCAGTTCGTAGTCGTCGGCTGCATCACGGTTGAGCCCGACCGGATCGGGTGAGGCAGGGCCGGTGGCGAGGCGTACCCGTGTTGAGGTTCTCCTGGGCCACCCGCGCCCGGCGTTGTCGCCGCACGGCGATACGGCAACACCGTCTGTTTGGCCGACCTCATTCGAGATGCATTGTTGGACAGGCGATCACGAGGAACTCAGGCAACTCGCCTCTCGGGCGATACCAGCACCAGTTCCTCATGATCGTCCGACCAGTATCCCTCGGAGTGTCATGACCTCGATCGGGTCAGGCCGCGCGGAGACAGAAGGGGTGTCCAGCGGGACTGGCGCATACCCGAGAGGCTCGAGGGGGTGGCATCGCCTGTCGGTCGCAGCTGTCCGCCCGAATGCCCGCACATCGGCTTGAGGTTTCGTTGAGTTGTTATGTGCCCGAGGCCATATGGGCGGCGAGCGGCGCCTCGCACTGTAGGTGCGAAAGCCCCATGCTCACCGCGCGGCTACTGAGATTCGCGTCGTTCGTAGAGCAGATTACCGAACAGGCCGCCGGACACCAGGGCTGGGAAGAAGGCCCAGTTGCCGAAGGCATCAAGACGACCAGCCAATGCGAAGCCGATGACCGTTACTCCGAATGTGACTGCGAGATACAGCGCGAACCGCAACAGCAAGCGCGGCTCACGGCGAATCAACCGTGCTGCGCCACGGAAACCGACCATCTTCTCGAGGTCATCACGCAACCACTGCCGCAGTCCCCGCTGACGCTTCGTCATCCGATGAGTATGGCATGAAATCGTCCCGGCGGATTGCCCCCAATTCAGCATGCACGCGTTGGAAACGCCTTGTCGACCAACATATTTGGACGACCAACCAGCGCGCGCCCAGCGGCTATCACCGTGCGTTCGATGTGGTCGAACCCGCGCTCTCGGTCGGGCCCGGCCTGGCGAAACTACGGCTTGGAGAATTCGCGCCCTGCGCGACCCGGACGCGCCGGTCAGAGGAGGGCGCCGCCGGAGACCTCGATGCGCTCGGCCGTCATCCAGCGCAGGCCCGGCGACGCCAGCGTGGCGATGGCGTCGCCGATCTCCTCGGGTTCGCCGACGCGGCCGAGCGCGGTCTGCCCGGCGAGACCCTGGCGCATCTGGGCGTCATCGCGCATGGCGCCGCCGTTGAAGTCGGTGGCGGTCGGCCCCGGGGCGATGGAGTTGACTCGGATGCCGCGGGGGCCGAGTTCTGCGGCCAGAGTGCGGCTCAAGGCCTCGACGGCGGCCTTCGAAGCGGAGTAGACCGAGGTCGCGGGACTGGTGTGGCGGGTCAACGACGACGAGACGTTGATGACGCGGGCGCCCTGCGCCAGCAGCGGCACAAGCGACTGGATAAGGAAGAACGTGCCCCGCACGTTCGTGTCGAACACCGTGTCGAAGTCGTCGGCCGTGACAGCTTCCAGCGGGCCGAACACGCCCACCCCCGCGTTGTTGACCACGATATCGAGCCGCGAAGCCCCCCAGCGCTCGAGCAGTCCGCTCAGCTCGGAAGTGAAGGCTCCGAAAGAGGGAACGTCGCTGATATCGAGCCGTACGACAGCGGCAGTCCCGCCCGCAGCGTGCACTTGCTGCGCGGTCTCCTCGGCCCCGGCCGCATCACCGCGATGGGTGACCACGACCCGCACTCCGCGCGCCGCCAGGGCCAGTGCCGTACTCCGACCCAGGCCACGATTCGCACCGGTCACCAAAGCGATCCTGTCGGCTGTCATCATTTGCTCCCTCATCGCACGGCACCGGAGAGACGGCGGGCGCCGCAATCAGATGCGAGTCGATCGACTCGCCTTTCCATCGCACTGTAGACATGCCATAAGAGGCGAGTCAAGTGACTCGCCTCGGAGCTAGGGCATACTGCACGCATGGCAGCAGAGCTCTCCGCACATCACCGCCGCCTCGCCCAGCAAAAGCGTGCGGCGATCATCTCCGCAGCCACGGACCTCTTCCTGAACCGCGGTTACGACGGCACTTCCCTCGCCCGCATTGCCGAAGAGGCGGCAGTCTCGAAGTCGACCCTGTTCAAGCAGTTCCCCACCAAGGCAGCCCTGTTCGAGGCCATCGTCACCGAGTCCTGGCAGCGCGACGCCGCAGGCACTGTCACACAGCCGCAGACCGGAGACCTGCGTTCCGGCCTGACCTCCATCGGCCACCGCTACGCCGACCTGATCGGCCGGCCCGCCATGACAGCCCTGTTCCGCATCGTCATCGCCGAGCTGCCCCGCTTCCCCGAACTGGGACGGATGCAGTTCCAGCTCGGCAAGCTGCCCTACTTCACCTCGGTCCAGCACTACCTCGAGTCGGAGCACGAGGCCGGTAACGCCGACGTCCCGGACGCCGAGAGCGCCGCAAACCAATTCCTCGGGATGATCGCCAACTACGTCCTGTGGCCCCGCATGCTGCTGACCGACTGGAACCCCGCAGCCTCTGACATCCGCTACGCCGTCGAGCAGGCTGTAGAAACCATGCTCGCCCGCTACACCACCGATCGACCAGCCTGATCCGAACCGGAATTCGCATGCCCGCACCGGATGCCGGCGGCCCCGGGCCGATTACCGGTAGTCAAAGCCTCCCGACGACAAATGCACTGCAATCGGCAGAACCGGACGTTTCAGAAGCGTTGGCGGCCAGCCAGTCCAAGGCCTGGCCACCATCCGCGCGGAACGCGCGCCCAGCGGCATTGCCGGAGGTTCTCTGTGGAGTTGATTGGCGTGCAGGCGCTCATCGGGACCAGATCAGATGCGTCTGCTAGCTGGGTCGAGGCAGCTCGGGCTGGCTCACCGGCGGAAGCCTTTCCGTTCGGATCTGGTGATGACCAGACCAGGGTTTCGCCTGTGCAATTCGTCGGCGATGTCGTCCAGTGAGGTTGGGCGTAGCCAGCGCTCCGAGATGGTAAGCGGGTAGCCGATCCAGAACTTGCCCAGCGGGCCGTAGATCCATCTGGGCCAACGCCTTTCGGTGAGCTTCGGCATCGGCTCGACTAGTTCGACGGCTAGATGCCTCCTCGTATGGGCTGTGATCAGATGGATGCGAGATATCCCAGCCCACGGGATTCGGCCGAATGGGCTGAGCGTCATCCCCTGATCGTCGATTGTCACCTCGGGTGAGGGACGGATGAAGTGGTGCAGTCCGAGGAGAACAGAAAGGGCTCCCGAAACGATCGCACCACGGGGAACGTCGGCGCCGGATTGGTGGTGGTGGTCGTCGTTACGAGGAGCAACCAGCCAACCGCGATCGCTATCAGACCCAAAACCACCATCTCTACCCAACGTACCCACGAAGATCGAAAGATCGTTGGTGATGCCGGCACTTCCTGAGGCAGATCCACGATCATGGACTGTAGCGGTCGTCGTTCGGGCACGCCGAGGTCAGCGTGAACATCGGGTCAGGTAGCGGAGTCTGCCCGGATGCCCTCAACTCGGCAAGAGCGGACGTTCTATCAATCGAGGTGATCTCGCCCCGTTGGTGTTCCCAGGGCGAGCGGGGAGAACTCGGGGAAGTCCAATACTTACCAGAGCGGAAACCGGTGGGGGCGAGCCGGATTCGGCCCGCCCCCACCGCTTCGATACCGAAGCCTGCCTTGGCTAGAAGTAATGAGCCCGGCCCGCCACCGGTCGTCCCAGCGCGCCGAACAAGGCCAGGGCAGCACCGACCACCAGCGCGACAATGCCCAATGTCCACAGAACCGGGATCCCGAGCAGGAAACCGAGTACCAGCAAGACGACACCCAACGTAATAATGACGAACTCCTAACCGTGGCGCTCTCGCATCGCATCCGATCGGCTGCGCTGGTGCGAGAATCTGTGATCGACCAGCTGATACCCCGCGTTGTTGATCTCAAACTGGCGACGCGACTGCATTTGCCACGCAGCCGATCTCGCGCCGGAAATCGCCGCCCAGCGGCACAGTAGTGCGTCTGGTTGTCGCAAGTGTTTCATGCTGGCCGCAACGCCCACCGCGGCAACCGGCGAGCAGCTACTGTGCTCATGAAGGGACGCTCAACGCACGAAATGCCTTGGAGGACAGCGATGGTCGACTTCGATATCCGCAATCCCAGCACCTGGAAGCGAACCGATCTGACCATTGACCAGTGGGCTGCGGAGCGCATTCAGGGCACTCTGTTGCCAGATCCGGGCGACCTGAGCAAGTACTACGAGGTCAACCATGGCGAGGCGGAACAGTTCGACTGCCCTGCCGAAGAGTTGTTCAACGTGGATACGGGAATGTGTGATTACCCGAAGAACGTCAACCTGGAGCGCACCTACCAGGCACTGGTGAGGGAGGGCCTGATCGCCGATCAATCCTGATCTACAAGATCGGTTTATGCTGCCTTCCACACCGAAGCCCTGGCCGCAAGGAGCGACTGACCGGGCTTCTCTTGCCGCGTCCTGGGGTTGCCAGCGAGTGGCCCGCTCATCGGCTGCGGCATCTCTGCGCTCTAATCGACTCGCCGGAGATCCAGATCTGCGCTACTGGAATACAGTTGGGTCCGCGCTGGCTCGAGGCAGAACCCGACTACTGACGTGCATCCCCGAGAACCGTGAGTCGGCCGGAACGGCTTTGTGTCGCTTGCTGTTCCGAGCGTGGTCCCACGTGGTGAGCAGCTTGTCACCGGCGACTGTCGGGCGAGTACGTGTCGCAGGTCTGAGCTACGGTCTTGGGGTGAGTGAGGTCGAGACGGTTGCGTCGTGGCAGGGTGGTGGCGCTGGTTGTATTGAGCGCCTGATCTGTCACCCGCGGCTTTCGCTGGTCGCCGGTATCGATTCGCAGCGGCCGGCGGTTCATGTCTGGGATTATCGGGAATTGCTGCATCGTGGGTCTATCGGCGCCGACTCCGCCGCCTATGGCGTCGCGCACATCTGGGAACGCAGCGAGTCGACGCCTACCCTCGCATGGCATCCCGAGGAGCCGTTGCTGCTGGCGCGGATCGGGGGCAGGATCGTGCAGTGGACGCCTGCGGGAATGTCCGACCCGGAGGGGCTATCGCCCGATGCTGCCTACCGATGGATGGCGTTCAGTCCCGACGGCGAGATTTTGTGGGCTTCGCCGTCGGCGAGCGATATCGAGTATGGGGGTGAAGATCGTTCCGACGCTATCGATCTCGCGTCGGCGACCGTCTACCCCGACGTCGGGTGGGACACGGGAGTTGCGTTGCATCCGGCCGGTGGTTTGGCGGCTACTCTCCGCAGCGATCAGGGTGCGACCCATGTGATCTTCGCGCGGCTCGCCGACGACAATGCGATGAGTGTGGTTCGTAAGGCATTGATCCTGGATGCCGACGGCTATCAGACGCCCATCTTCAGTGCGGACGGTCGGCATCTGGCGATCCGTGGCAACGCGTACGGGCATTCGGTGGATGTCTTCGAATTTCCTTCGCTGGCTCGCGTTTTGAGCACCGGCCTCGGCGAGCCCCGTCCGGCTGACGGAGACACCGCCGAATGGCGCGAGCAGCATGATGCGTGGTCACCCCACAACCTCGCGTTCGGAACGCGGCCGGGCGTGCTGTGGATCGGCACGCCCACCGGAACTCTCGTCGAGGTCGATGTGGACGAGATGACCGCCGTCGACCACGCAGTCCTGAACGATTCCCCGGTGACTGCCCTGACCGCCACGGCGACCGGCGAACTCGTCGTCGCATCTGGTGACGGCGGGCTCCGGCTGGTGCGCCCGACCTCCGCGCGCGCCGACGCTGTCGACGGTATTGCGCTGCCCGACAGTGTGTCCGACTTCCTCAGTGCCACCTCCGAGGTTCCCGAGGACGGCGACATCGATGAGTATCTCGTCCGCACCGATGGAACACGGACCTGGAATCAGGATGACCTGGAGACGGTAACCAGCGCTTCGGCCGAGGACCCGCCCTGGCTGCAACTGCGAGCGTTCATGAATACCGCACGCAACCAGCAACATTGGCGGTGATACATAAATCTCGGATAACGTCCGCGTGATCTCCGACTCCGACGTCTGGCACATCAGCGTCAGGACCGGCGTGCCGAGAGCCTTCGCCTTGGCGGCGAAGGTCACCGGAGTGTCGTGCACGGCAGACGTGCTGGACCAGCCCCTGCTCATCGGACCTATCGCCTACCGATGGTCACCTCCCGACCACACCACCGCTTGACCCGGTGGCTTGCTGGTACGACCGGTGAAGTCGTAGAACGCATCTCGTCCGCACTACATCCACCTCAATGACCGCCGGGTGAGCGCGCTATGCGGCAGAAGCGGGCGTGCCGACTCGATCTAGTCGACCGGAGGGGGCTGGATGAACACGACAGAGTCTGGAACGGCACCCACCCGTGGCGGAGTCCGCTGCTCGGACTTCTGCGCATCCGTCTCCGGTTCGGCGCTGGTGACAGGTTCGTTCTCGTCGGCAGCTGGATCAGAACTCATCGGAGTCACTTTCGCTGGTAGATCCGTTCATCCGCAACAAGTATCGCAGTGCGATGGCCCGTGGCGGAGTGACTTCGAAAACACCGTCATCGGCTTGAGCGCGCGTTACTGAGGTCGAGATGATCTCCGCGCGTGGATCTTCTGATGACCCGCGCCGTGCATCCTCGGACCGCGCGGGTCGCGGCCAGTACCGGATGTCTGCGGTTCTGATCTCAAGAGCAGACTGAGATCTCTTGCAAGCCTTGGCTGTATCGTTCGGGCATGACGGCGGTTCAGTTCCCACGCCTCGCCGAGGTTCTTCCCGGCCTGGCCAACGAAGTCGCCGAGTTGTTGGCGGTCGAGGATGCGCGGCTAGCACGGACCGTCCAGAATCTGCGGTTCTACGGTCGATGCACCTGCACACCCACCTGTCCGGTCCTGTTGACCGCACCAGTCGGCTCGCCCAGCACGGGAGTCATCGTGCTGGAACGCGATGGCCAAACTCTCGCCTTGCTGAATTTCGACCCCGCGGCGAGATCGGTGACCGGGATCGAAGTGCTCGATGGTCGTGATCTGTCGATTCCATCTGCTTGAACCGGGACACCGCCAGACAAGCTGAGCTGCGTGCTCGGGCTGACTCGGATGGACACGGCAGTTGATCTTCCGCCATCCCGCGGGCACGGTTCGGGACAGCGCGGTATTCGGCCATTACCGGCAGGCACTGACCATCAAACAACGCATCCTCGGCGGTGACCATCCCGAAATCGCCGTGCTCACCAACAATCTCGCCACCCTGCTGCACCAGCAACAACGTCATACCGAAGCCACCGAATACCAGCGCCGCGCCCTGCACATCGCGACTCGCACGCTCCCACCCGAGCACCCGATACTGGCCGCCATCCGCCACAACCTCGCCCGCAGCGAAACCGACAACCCGAACCAGCAAACGCCTATCCGCCCCGCATGACCAACCCTCGTCCGCCACAGCTTCATGCCACCAACGAGAGTCGGCGGAGCGAGTAGCAATGGGCGCGGGTCTGGCCCGTCAGCGCTCCCAGAGCGACTCGTCGATCGGTCCGGTGCCCGGGTCGGCGACGAACTCCGTGGCGATCCGCTCGGCGACCGCCCGATCGAGTGTCGCCGTGCACCAGTTCATCGACACGTGGATGCGCCCATAGGCTTCGACGACGTTGAAGCCCAAGAATTTCGGGCCCGGCGGTGCGATCGCTACGGTGATCTGCGGTGGTGCCGAGCCGGCGGGCTGTGGCGCGGTTGTCCACCTGGTCGCGTACGAGATCATCAAGCGGACCGTGCGGTCGCCGTGACGCCTTGCCGGTGGCAGGCCGGAACCCGGAATTGCGGAGTGTCGCAAAGCATCACCGAAGATCAGCACCGGCAACCCGCTGTCGAGGATGCTGCCGATTCGGGTGCTGAGCTGGGTCGGTGTGTCCGAGTCCAGGATCGGCACCGACTTCGACCAGCTGAAGTTGCCGTCGACCGACGTATCGGCCACCAGATATCGCCGCAGGTCGACCATGAATGTGACCGTGTCGTCGACCGTGAGCCCGTGGTGGCGGCACAGGAGCAGCGCCCGCATCGTCATGATCGACATGACAGACGCCGCCGATCCCCGCGCCGCGCGAAACATGCGGACCCGCTGGGTAAAAGAATCGGAACTGACGGCGGTCGCCACGGAGAAGGAAGGTGGCGGGTCGGCGCCGTGGACCGCGTGCTGGGTGCCCGGGGTTCTCAGGTGCATCAGTTCTCGCTGCACCGCGATCGCGTGCGGAAGTTGTGACCTGGGCGGGCTGAATGCCCTCAGCAGTCCGCGAGTCAGTGGCGCACCGGTCCCCGGACCGGATCGAGTGCATTGTCGATAGTCCGGCGCCAAGAGCATTCCGAGGAAATGCCAGGTGGCGGTGCCGTCACCCAGCGCGTGCGAGTGACAGAACTGTGCCCAGTCGCGGCCCAGGGTGAGCCGGAACGGCAGCCCGCTCAGGTCGAGCCCGACCGGATCCAGCGAGCCGTCCGACGGACAGCATTCGTCGGAGCCTACGACGAGCGCGCGCAGGAACGCGGCCTGCCAGCCCGGGGCCGGGCGGCCAGTGCAGCCGCGCTCTACCCATAGCAGCCGCACCCGGGCGTCGTAGGGGTAGGCGATGGCCCGGTCGGCGAGCCAGGCCCGGACCTCCTCGACGCCGGGGGTCACGATCGACCGAATCACCTTCACGACCGGCACACCGCACCACATACGATCGCGACGGCGGAGCCGACGGATGTCGACCGCGGGCCAGCCGGCAATGTCTCCGACGCTCGAGGTTCGGGCAGATCGGAGAGCTAAGCGCTGACGTGCGTTCACCACTCATAGTGTGCGCTCGGCGCACACCGCGCTAGGCTGAAGCGAACTACCGACGCGGCGAAGTACCGAATGTTGCCTGTTGATTCGAGAGTTGCTGTGCCCGTTTCGGAAACCTGCGGCCGGCCACGCGAGACCTCTCCCGATCAGCCGAACTTGTCCACCGACGAGGCGCCGGCCGCACCCGCCACACCGTTCGAGCAGATGTGGCCGAGCGGCTTGATGATCCGTATCGAGTGCAGTGACAATCGCCTGCTCTCGGTAGAGCTCAGTCGGCCCGGAACCGATGCGGATACCGTGCAGTTTCCTGCGGCCAGGCCACGAATCAACTGATTCGGGTGATCCGCAGTACCGGGATCCGTCGCCGTGTCTTGGCCTCGAACTCGGCGAAACCCGGTTGGACGGTTATGGCCTGCGCGAGCAGCCGGGTACGTTCTGCCCCCTCGGTAGGCGTCGCTTCGGCCCGGTAGCTGTCGGCGCCGACCTCGACGGTGAGTTCCGGGTTGGCGACGAGGTTGTGATACCAGGCCGGATTCCGGTCGGAACCGGCGGCGGAAGCGACGACGAAAATGTCGCCACCGTCGGTGAAGTACACGACAGGGCTGATGCGCGTCAGGCCGGTCCGGGCGCCGACGGTGGTCAGCAATGCCAGATCGAACGTGGCGAACCGGCCGCCGACCCGGCCGCTGTTGGCACGGAACTCGGCGATGACTTCAGGGTTGTACTCGAACATTCCGTTCCGATCATCGATTCGAATGTTGTTGCGGCAACGAGGATCACATAGTCGGCAATACAGCGCGATCTCAGGGTCAGCCCAGACAACCGAACTCACCACCGCAGCCTGCCACCGGGTTGACGCAAGACACGCGTCTAGTCCAGCTGATATCGACTCGCCGACAACGCGCGCCATGCGGCTAGTTAGACACTTGGTGTCAGGACCGGATCCAGGCCAGGATTTGGTCTAGGTGCCCGGTGGGGTGCTCTCAAATCGGCTGCCCACCGT
>NZ_JBHXAU010000038.1:0-77062 GCF_042727395.1 Nocardia sp. NPDC060255
CGCATTAGTTGTGCTGCCGCGCGCGAGTTATGCTGCCGCGCATGTAATTGCTGGCAGTTTCGTGCGCGGCGGGCGAGGACTTGCGCGGGCGAAAGCGGCGTGCGGCGAGAGGGCGCGGGCGTGCGCCTCGAGGGTCGGCCGTTGCTGCCGCGCACAAGTTGTGCTGCCGCGCACAAGTTGTGCTGCCGCGCACAAGTTGTGCTGCCGCGCACAAGTCGTGCTGCCGCGCACAAGTTGTGCTGCCGCGCTCGGCCGAAGCTGCTGCGCATTAGTTGTGCTGCCGCGCGCGAGTTATGCTGCCGCGCATGTAATTGCTGGCAGTTTCGTGCGCGGCGGGCGAGGACTTGCGCGGGCGAAAGGGGCGTGCGGCGAGAGGGCGCGGGCGTGCGCCTCGAGGGTCGGCCGATGCTGCCGCGCACAAGTTGTGCCGCCGCGCTCGGCCGAAGCTGCCGCGCATGAGTTGTGCCGCTGCGCATGTAATTGCTGGCAATTTTGTGCGCGGCGGGCGAGAAGGCGCGCGGCGACAGGGGGTGGGGCGAGGGGGTGCGCGGCGGGCGAGGGCTTGCGCGGGTGAGTGGGCGTGCGGCGAGAGGGTGCGCGGGGCGCGGGGGCGTAGACGCGGTTGGCCAGTTGCGTCGGATTTGACTTGGCGCTGGGGTACCGCGCGGTCGGGTTCGGGGTGGTGGGTGTGTTGCCGGTGGATCGCGGAAAGCTGTGGGCGGGGCGGAATCTCAATTGGTGACATCCGGGTGAGATCAAGAGTTTGGAACCTTGGCGGCGAGGCATTCCCTGTCCGAATACGACAGGCTCGGCAAGGAGGTACAGGTGTCGTCTGGAGTGTTGATCATCGTGATCGTTCTGGTCGTCGTCGCGGCGTTGGTCGCGGCCTTATTGGTATGGCCCATGGTGCGCAGGCAGCGGCTGCGCAGCACGTTCGGGCCCGAGTACGACCGGACGGTCGAGGAACACGACGACCGCCGGGCGGCCGAACGTGAACTGGCCGAACGGGAGAAGCGGCACGCCGAGCTGGAACTGCGGGCGCTGACACCGGAGCAGAAGCAGCTCTACACCGCGGAATGGGTCGAGGTGCAGGAGCGGTTCATCGACGACCCGGCCGAGGCGCTGCAGGCCGCCGACCGGTTGCTGACGACGGTGATGGGCCAACGCGGCTATCCCACCGAAAATTTCGACCAGCAGGTCGCCGACCTGTCCGTGCAGCACGCGGAGCCGCTCGGCCACTACCGCGCCGCGCACGAGATCGCGACCAGGGCGACCGGCACCGAGGTGTCCACCGAGGACCGGCGCACCGCCATCGTGCACTACCGGGAGTTGTTCCAGGACTTGCTCAATGGTGCGGGCGACGACAAGAAGACAGCTGAGAAGAAGTCCGAGCACGACAAGAAAGCACTGTCATGAGTACCGAATACGAGCGCACCGTGCATTCCGACAAGTCGACCGAGGATGCTCCGCTGAGCGAGCATGAGGCTAGCTCTGAGTCCTGGCAAGGGGACCGCGACGAAACTGAAACCGAGCGCGTCGCAAGCGAATCAGAGACCGGATACGCCGACCATGCTGAGGCTGGCGCGGCACCGGATGACGGTGATTCCGCGCGTGCCGACACGGACTTGGATGTCGAACCGGAACACGTGAGCACTACGGAATACGGCGAGGAGCACGCGACCGCGACGGAGTACGGTGCGGAGCGGGCGACGTCGGCGAACGCGGGCGAGGGTTCGGCGACCACGGCGGACTACGAAGCGCAACCCGCGGAAACAACCACCGCTGACTACGATTACGACGCGCAACCGACCACGACCAGTGAGGCCGAAGCGGATCAGGCAACCACCACGGCAGGCGAGCCCGCGGCGGATCAGGTAGCCACCGCGGGCGAGTCCGAAGCGGATCAGGTCACGCCGGTTACCACTCCAGACCAGTCGACCACCTCGGGCAACGGCGCTGAGCGGCAACAGACTTCGCTCGACGACGTCGGCGCACCATTGTTCGCCGACACCGACCTCGACCAGCTCCGCACCCAGTGGCGTGAGGTGCAGGGCACCTTCGTCGACAACCCCCGTGACGCGGTCACCCAGGCTGATCAGATCGTCACCGACATCATCTACAAGTTGACCACCGCCATCGCGGAGCGCAAGCGGGTGCTCGAGGAGCGCACCTCCGGCGCAACGGACGGGGATACCGAGGAACTGCGTCAGGCACTGCGCGGCTATCGGGGCTTCTTCCGGCGCCTGTTGTCGATCGAGTCGTAAGCAGCACCGGAAGGCGTTGTCCATGAACTGGTTTCGATTGCCGACCGACCGGATCGACCAGGCGGCCGACTGGGTGTCCAAGCAGGTGAACGCGCGGGTCCCCGCGGCCGATCCGGCCGAGCGGGATCCCGAATTCATCATCGACACAGTGGGTCCCGGCTGGTTGCTCGCGCGGTTGTACTTCCGCGCGGAGGTCCGCGGTCTCGACCGGATTCCGGCCGAGGGCCCGGTCCTGTTGGTCGGCAATCATTCCGGGGGCAACGTTTCACCGGAGGTGATGGTCGCGACGCTGGCGTTCGTGCGCCGGTTCGGTCCGCACCGCCCGTTCTATCAGCTGGCGCACGACATGGTGATGGCCTATCCGGTCATCGGTACGTTGTTGCGCCGCTTCGGCACGGTCGGTGCGGACCCGGACAGCGCGCGGCAGGTGCTTCGCGACGGGGCCGTGGTGCTCGTGTATCCCGGCGGTGACTGGGAGGTGCACCGGCCGACCTGGAAGGAAGACGAGATCGACTTCGCGGGCCGGACCGGTTTCCTCCGATTGGCCTGGGACGAGAACGTGCCCATCGTGCCGATGGTGAACATGGGCGCTCAGCAGACCGCGCTGATGCTGTCGCGCGGCGACGGACTGGCCCGGCTGCTGCGGCTGGATAAGATGTTGCGGCTGAAGGTATTTCCTATCTCGATCGCCCTGCCGTGGGGACTCAATATCGGCGATCTCGCCGGGCACATTCCGTTGCCGAGCAAGGTCACCGTCGAGTTCCTCGAACCGATCGATCTGCGGGCCGAACTCGGGCCGGAGCTGGATCTGGAGGCGGCCTACGAGCACGTCACCGGCGTCATGCAGGAGGCGCTGAGCGACCTCGCGGACGAGCGTGGCCTGCCGATCGTCGGCTGATGGATTCAGCTCGTGCCGGGCGATTCAGCTGGTGCCGGGCGATTCAGCTCGTGCCGGGCAGGGCCTGCGCGACGAACATGTAACTCTTCTCCTCGACCCGCCGCGCGATCCGCCACTGACCGTCGACGCGGGCGAACGTATCCAAATACCAGAGCCCGCACAGCATGAGACTCGGCGGTCCATCACCGCCGGACAGCATCATCGGGTTGTGGCACATGGTCCGCCCGGTGGCGGTGTCGCCGTCGACGGTGATCGAGGAATTGCTGATCAAGTGTTGGAACGCGGGAAAATTCGGCAGCATGGCGGCGAGGAATTTCTTCGTCGCCGCCACGTCGCCGACCGAGCCGCCCATCGCGGTGTAGTCGATGTGCGCGTCATCGGTGAAGATGTCGTCCAACTGGTCCCACTGGCCGGTGTCGACCGCGTGGGAATACCGGACCATCAGGTCCTGGATCTCCAGACGGTCCGAAATCTCCTGTAGGGACAGCATGTTGCCTCCGAATAGCGCGGGTCCGAGAATCAAACCTCAGTGTCGCAGCGGTAGTGGAGGCGAGAAGGGGTTTATGCCTTGTGCGGCAAGATGGTCAGTACAAGTGCGAGCCCGGCCGCGATGCTGGCGAACGCGAGGACCGTGGTGGTAGCAGACTGCGTCAGAGCGGCAATGCCGATCGAAAAGGCAAGGCACGTAGCGAATGCCAGCACCGCGGTCCCCGGCTCCACGCCGGCGATCCGGGCGGGTCGGTGATCCGTCGATGTCATACCTCTCTCAGTACGCACTCGACGCCGTTACGAAACCGTGACTGTTGAATCGCCACGTCAGCGGCTTGTTCGTGTCCCGTTGTGTGGGACATCGCGGCGCGCGATGTCCCACCCGGGACTACTGGAGCTTGCCGTCGTAGTCGGGGAGCTTGTAGGTGCGTTCGGCGTGGCCACCGTTGAGGTCGGTCCAGTTGTTGCCCACGTTCTGGATGATCGTGTAGCCGTCATCCTCGATCTGGGCGCGGTAGGCCGTCTTCATTTCCTGCTTGCCGCGGGAGTCGCCGGGCGTGCGGTGGTAGATGGTGTGCACGGGTAATCCCGCCCGCTCCAACGCGATTCGCGTCTTGGACGGGGAGTTGGTCGAGGCGTAGTTGCGGTTGGTGATGTAGAAGACCTCGACGCCGCTCTGGTCGGCCTCCTTGGCCAGTTTCAACGAACCGTCGACCGCCGGAATATTGTCGCGGTCGATCGCGAAATCGGTGGCGAGGGTGGTGTCGTCGATGTCGAAGACGATGGCCAGCTTGCCGCCCTGGGCGACTCGGCCGCGCAGATCGGCGGAGGCGGTGGACAGTGCGGTGTCGACATCCCGGAGCCACTGCTCCGGATCGATGCCTTTGTAGCTCTGCATACCGTCGGTGCGCGCGGCGGCGGCGGTGCCCGCGCCGAGGACGCTCATTGCCATCAGCATGGCGACAGCGGTCAGGACGAGTCGTGCGATTCTCGACTGCACTCGGAAAACCTTTCCCTGCTTGTCGATCGTTGTCATGGACGACGGCAGGGTATGGCCGCGCCCTTGCCCGCGCGCGGTGCGCAGGTGAACGCGTTGTGAATGCCCTGGCAGCGGGCTCGGCTACCTGCGTTCCCCAGATGGTGGGGAGCCGCAAGTGGAGTACAGCTGTACTCGCGACCCGGGCGGCGGGCGGTCGAAGGATGAGGGCGTGCGGAAGACCGCGCAGCAGTTACCAAGAGCATGGAGTGCGCTCATGGCCGAAAGATTCACCCTCCCGCCGCCGGGATTCCTGCGAACCGAAATCACCGATCTCGGACCCGTCATCGATCCGAAATTCACCGACGCACACGACTGGAGCGAGTACCTCCCGCCGGTACCGACGACGCCGGTGGATTCGGGGGAGCGGGACCTCACGGCAGCCGAGGAAGCCGCGTCCGTCGCGCCGCACGTCGCGCTCGCGCTGCCCGGCGTCAACCGCCTGCTCGACGGCAAGCGCTACGAAATCATCAGCGTCGGAACACGTTTCCTGGATCGCGACAGCGAGTATCCGGTGGTCGTCCTCTACAACTATTCCGACGACATCGTCGTAGAGGCGGTCGTCGACGTGGCCGAGCACTCGCTCGTCGAGGTGCACACGACACAGACCCCGCCCGCGGTGTCGGCGGCCGAGGAGGCGCGCGCCATCGAACTGGTCCGCCGCGACGGCCGGCTGACGGAACAGGGCATCGACGTCGGCACCGGTGCCGGGCTGATCGTCGAGGACGTGAATTTTCACAGCTCCCGGTGCCGGCATCGGCTCGTCGACCTCCGGTTCGGGCCCGCGGATCGGCGGGTGCCGACGGCGTTCGCCATCGTGGATCTGAGCGCCGAAGACGTCGCCGAGGTCGGCCTGATCCCGGAGGCACGGTCATGAGCAGTTCGGGAACAGTGAGTTGGCCACCGGAGGCTCCGGTCTGGAGGTTCCTGTGGGAGGTGCTCGACGGCAAGAGTGAAGCCATCGCCTTCCGCGACGTCTACTACAAGGGCGTCAAGGTGCTGCATCGCGCCAGCCTGCCGATGATTCGGGTGCAATACGACGGCGGTGCGGGCGGTCCGTACAAAGATCAGCTCAGCAGCGGCAACATGCAGCGACCCGTCGCGGTCTACGAGGGCACCAACCCGGACTACCGGTTCCTCGTGGTCGAGAGCTATCACGTCATCGGCCGCTACCGGCTGCTCAACCGGTGGATCTTCCGCAGCGACGGCATCATCCTGCCGCAGCTGTACAGCGCGGGCCTGCAACACCCGGCCAACCATCGCCACCACACCTACTGGCGATTCGACTGGGACATCGACGGCGCCGCGAACAACCTCGCGCTGCAACACGCACTGACAAGCCAGGATTGGGGTTACGGCCCCGGCTGGATCCCGCGGACGAGCGAGCTGTCCGCGATCCACATCGGCGACAACCGTTGGGCCGTCCTCAAAAAGGGCACCGGCCGCGGTTTCCTCATCGACAAGGGCCCGTTCGACGGCGCCAGCGACTGGTTCTCCCGGCTCGACGTCGCGATCACCGCCTACCACGGCCCCGAAGATCTCGGCGGCGCGCTGGGCGGCCCGAACGACGACGAGATTTGGCGACATGTCAACGGCGAGAACACCGATGGCGCCGACATCGTCATGTGGTACGTCGCGCACCTCGCCCACGAGGCCCACGACGGCGGCGACGAATGGCACGTCTGCGGGCCGATCCTGCGCCAGTTCGGCTACTGACCCGACTGCGCGCCCCGGCTGTTCGGCCGGGGCGCGCACGCTGGGCGTCTACACCCGACGCGCTTGAATCACCCAGACCGGCATGGGAATTCGCCCCTCGGCATCGATCACGACGTTCGGATACTGCGTCAAGAAGTCGCGAGACGACTCGGCCACCGCGAGCACCTCACCCGCGGTCAGGTCGGTGACGGCCCAGCCGCCCGCGGTCAGCGTGTCGCGAATACTGCTCTGTGACACGGGAAATGGCGCAGGCAGTCCGCCGATCGTCTCGTCGGAGAAGCACAACATGCTCAACAATGCCTCGGGTTTCGTGGCCCGATGCAAGGCGGCGACATACTGTGCGCGCTGCCCGTCGCTCAGGCAGTGATAGAGCGCGCTGTCCAGCACAGAATCGAACCGTCCGCCGAACTCATCGAGCCTGGTGGCGTCAGCAACCATGAACTCGACGTCCACCCCGCGCGCCACCGCTCGCCGCCGTGCCAAGTCGATAGCAGGCGCAGCGGCGTCGATCGCGGTCATCCGGTAACCCCGCTGAGCTAGGTAGATCGCGTTATCACCAAGGCCACAGCCAACATCCAGCACAGCACCGGACATCCGCCCCGCCCGTTCCAACGCAACAACAGCAGGTTGCGGCTCGCCGATATCCCAGGGCACCGGCGAGGTCGTGTAAAAATCATCGAAGTCGAGAATCATGATCCCAGCTCACTCGACCGGATATCCAGCTACCAGCCAGCCAGCTATTTGTGGCTGATTCCGTCACCGATCGCGGTCGGATGATGGAATTCGGCAGGCATCACAGGGGGAGGTTGGTGTGGAGGCGGCTGGCGGCGGTGAAGATTGCCGAGGATTGGATGGTTACCAGGCGGTGGACTGGGATGGGGTGGCCGGGGGCGTTGGTTTCTATGTCGGTGCACCATTTTTCGAAGATGGCAGCGAAATTGGTTCGCTCGGTGGCTATTTCGGTGGTGGGGGCGTGGCGGGTCTCCTCGTCGAGGAGGCGTTGGAGCATGCCGCCGGCGCGCAGGCGGGCTACGCCGACCCAGACGTAGTTTTCGATGAAGATTTCGCCGCGGGTTGCGGTGCGGGATTCGGTGGCGGAGCGTTTGGCGGTGGCGTTGCCGCGTAGGGCTCGGACGGTGTCGGTGAGGGCGCGTTCGAAAGGGCTTCGGCCGGTCAGTCGTTCGGATAGTCGGTCGAGTACGCCTAGGACGATGTCGGCGATTTCCTCGTAAGCGGTTGCGGTAGAACACAGGACACTGGCGAGGGAGTGATCGCTCGGGGTGTCGTCGGTGACCCGGGTATCGACCCATAACGGCAATTCGCAAACCAGCAGGGCGGTTCCGTAGGGGGCCGCGTAGTCGCGGATGCCCGCGCCGTACATCATCGCCAGCGGCTCGACACCTTCGGCGGTCAACGTTTCGGCGATCCGCTGGAACGTCGGAAGCTCGAAAACCCCTGGCGCCCAGGTTCTGGCGCCAGGCACGTCGGGTTCGCCGTCATAGATCGGCACGCCCGAGGTGGTCAGCTGGTCGGTGAGTCCGGTCCAGTAATCGCGATCGCCGCCGGTGGTGTAGAAGAATCCACCGCCGAAATCGGCGTTGTGCAGCGACACGATCAGCGCGGGACGGGTCCGATCGATCAAGCCCATCAGCGCCCGGGTTTCCGGCAGCGGCGTGCCGACATCGTTTCCGCGCCAACGAGTCGGGAAGCACCACTCGGGCTGCTCGGCGGCGGGCGGACGGTAGAAACCGCGCGCGACGCCGGTCCTGGTGCGCGCCTCGGCGAACCATCCTTCGTTGAGCCGGGTGCCGTCCGGATCCAGACACAGCACGAAATGCCAGGTGGCGCCCAAGGTTTGCGCGTCGTTCGCGGTCAGCCTGCCGAGCAGGTGCTGGATCGTCGCCATCCCGATGGGTTCGTTCGGATGCGGATTCCCGATCACGACCACCTGCCGTGCCCCCGACCCGACCCGCACCTCGCGAATCGGATCACCCCCGCGTGACCTGCCGATTTCGGCGACCGTCAGCCGATCCGGCACCGCGTCGGCCAACTTGTCGACGAACTCGCTCAATTCATCCACCGTGGGAAACGAGTCGATCCGCTCGACGACACCGACGATCTTGCTCACATCACTAGCCACCGAAACCTTCATCCTCCGCGCCCTCTTCTATAGTGGGCGCGTCGGGCGAGCTACGGGCCAGTTTGCGGCCAGCAGAACGCATTACGCAGGAGTCGGCACACCTCCTAACATCCGATGATCGAACCAGTTACCGCTAGTGAGGAACGCCGAACGAGGGTGGCGCGTCGGCTTCGGCGGTGCCGAAGTCCGGACCGGGTTCGGTGCTCAAGGTGAAGTCGAGGCGACCGCCGGACACGGCGAAGGATTCGGGCAACCACGCCTTGGTGGTGTTCTCACCGTTCACCTGCAACGTGTGAATGTACGGTGCGGCATCATCGACCTCGGGGGCACTGATGGTGAACTGCTCGCCGGACGAGCGCCGGATCTCCACCTTCGAGAATGCCGGCGTGTGCACGAAAAGTTCAGCGCGGCCGGGGATTACGGGGTAGAGCCCGAGCGAGGCCCAAACGTACCAGGCCGACATGGTGCCGAGATCGTCATTGCCGACCAGCCCGTTCGGGGTCGGGCCGAACAGTTCGCTGCGAGCGCGGCGGACCACGTCCTGCGTGCGGTAGGGCAGCCCCGCCCACGCGTACAGCCACGGAGTTTGCAGCGTCGGCTCGTTACCGAGATAGGCGAACGGCGCATGCGGGCCCGCGTTCAACTGGGTGAAGAAGGCGTCCAGCCGCCCGGCCGCCTTGGCTCGGCCGCCCATCAGGTCGAAGAGGCCGCGGACATCCTGGAAGGTCATCCAATGGTATTGCGCGCCATTGCCTTCCACGTATCCGTCGGTGCCGGCCGGGTCGTACAGCAGCCCGAAGAAGCCCTCGGCGGAACGGGGTTGCAGCCAGCCGGTGAGTGGGTTGTACAGGTGCTGCCAGCCGTGTGCGCTACGCAGGAACTTGTCGCTGACCGCGCGGTTGCCGAGCCGGTCGGCCAGCTGGGAGATGCCGAAGTCGGCGATGTTGTACTCGAGCGTGTCGGACACCTGGCCGGGCACCCAGCCGAGCCGCTGGTATTCGTCGTTGTTCGGCCGCTCGGTGTAACCGGCCTTCTCCCCGACGCGTTCGGCGCCCGCGACCATCGAGTCGAGCGCGTCCTCGGCGTCGAAGTCGTCGGCCCCGAACGCGTATGCGGTGGCGACGACCGAGTGGTACGGGTCGCCGTTCATCACCCCGGTGATGGTGTTCTGATGTGACCAGCGGTCCCACACGTCGCCGAGGACGTGTGCGTTGTCGTACATCGATTGGGCGATATCGGAGGCCACGTCGGGTGCCAGCCACGCGAGCAGCTGGGCTTCGCTGCGGTAGATATCCCAGCCGGAGAAGGTGGCGTAATAGTGGTGTGCGGGTTGACCGGGCGCCGCGGGCCGCACCTGGTGGGTCTTGCCGTCGAATCCGGTGTAGTTGCCGTCGACGTCGTCGAAGATATACGGCTGCAGGAACACGTGATAGAGCGCGGAATAGAAGGTGCGCAACCGATCCGGATCACCGCCGGTCACCTGCACTTGATCGAACCTGCGCCGCCACGCGTCGCGCGCGTCCACCCGGACGGTGTCGAAGTCCTTCGTGCCGATCTCGGCGGCGAGGTTGCGGCGAGCGCCGTCGAGACTGACGTAAGACAGGCCGGTGCGCATCTGCACCGGCTGCGCCGAGTCGAATTGCAGAAAGGCACCGGTGCCGAGGCCGTTGCTCGCGATGTCGCCGGAATTCGTGCGACGCGTGGGTGCCGCGCCGCGGGCGGTGGTCGAGCCCGGCTTGATGACGTTGTCCTTCCAGGTGCCCGACGCCGTGATCGGACGGTCGAAGGTGGCCTGGAAGTAGACCCGATATCGGGTGCGCGCGCCACAGAACCCGCCGGTCAGCGCCCAGCCGGACACGGAGTTGCCGTCGATGGTGATCTCGGCGTCGTCGACCCCGTTCACCGAGCCGGTGACGTCGAGCAGCAGCGTGCCCGGCTTGTCCTGCGGAAAGGTGAAGCGGGCGACGCCCGCCCTGGTCGACGCGGTCAGCTCGGTCTGCACGCCGGAGTCGGTGGTGACGCGGTAGTAGCCCGGGTTGGCCTGCTCGTTCGCGTGATCGAAGGTCTGCAGGTATCCCGCGCCGTCGACGGCCGGTGACCGGCCGATGATCCCGGACACCGGCAGCACCGGAAAGTCTTGTGCGCCAGTGCAACCGGGGCCGGAGATGTGCGTCATCGAGAACCCGTACAGGCGGTTGTCCTCGTATTTGTACCCGCCGCCCGCGGTGCGCACCGTATCCGGGCTCCACTGCATCATCCCGAACGGCGTCACCGCGCCCGGGAACGTCATCCCCGCTCCGCCGCCGTGCCCGAAATCGGGCCCACCATCCTGCGTCCCGACGAACGGATTCACATATCTACTGGAATCGGCCACGGTCTCAGCGTGCGCCACAACGGGAATCAAGGGAAGCAACAATGGAACAACGATGCCGACAAGCCGGCGACGCGACATACCTCTCCTCGACGAGCGTCAGACAACGTTGCCCCTTTGCGTGCCCCATCCTGGCAGCAGGCCGGGTGCGTCGGCTCGCCGACACGCCGCTGATCAGCGCATTTGTGGTTTTACATCGATCGGGGTGGGTGCCGGTCGCTTGGTACGCGTAGGCGGCCGGCGTGGCTTCGTGGCGTCGAAATCTCGCGGCCGACTATGCACGCTGAGCGTGCATAGTCAGTCGCCAGTTGGGCTGGCGATGGTCGCTACGGACGCGGGGTCGGGCCGTTGGCGGCCGGCACCGCGTCCGATCAGCCGCCGAGAGTGATCTCGTTGTCGCGCAAGGTGTCCCGCAGGTCATCGATTCTGAGGATTTCGTGGATCCAGGTGGGCGCGGTGGGCTGGCGCCGCACGGCCGCCCGCACGGCCGCGGTGGCCACGACGGCGGTTGCCAGCGACTGACCGCGACCCGCTGCCCAGAGTGACGACCCGTTCGACGAGCGCGCGAGCACCATCCACTTGTCGCTGCCCGGCATCCGTTTCGGCGCAAGCGACTGCAACGCGGGTGCTCGGGTGAGCATGCCGAGCCCGAGCGTGGCGAGTCGCGTGTCCATCCGCAGATAGCTGCGGACCGGAACACCGAATTCGCGGGTGAGGCGGTGCTGGTCGGCGAAATCGGCGCGCAGGGCTGAGGCCGGTTTGTATCCGGACTCCTTCGGCACGTCGAAGCGCTGCGGCCTGGTGAAGTTGCGGATGGGGGTGCCGTCGGGATCGAGAAAGTGTTTGCCGAGCAGGCCGTAGGTCCACGCGGTCGCGGCGGCCCCGTGGTGTTCGCCGGATCCGAGTCCGATCACGATGTCGACCGGGCTTCGGTGGCTGGACAAGGCGTCCGCGGCGAGCAGGGTGGTCAAACCGGGTGCCAACCCCACTCCGAGCACGATCGGCCCGGTGACACTCTCCAAGCTGTGTACGTATTCGCTGGTGGCGGAGATGTCGAGGAACGGAATCCCACGCCCGGCACACACCCCGGCCAGCCGGATGTCCTCGGTGCCCGCGCAATTGACCACGGCGGCAACACCATCCAACGCGGCTACGAAACTGTCGACATCGGACAGATCGAGCACCACATCCGCCCGCGCCGGGTCCCGCCCAGCGGCCAGCGCCGACATCCCGTCCGCCCGCAGCAGTCGCACCGCGTGCCCGCCGACCGCCCCGTATCCGCCCAACACCAGCACATTCATCGGGACCCCTCCGGATGTCGTTGCACCGTAAGGACGTCCACGGCCCAGGCGCGCCACCTCACCCTAGTGAAGATCCCGACGGAAATGGGGGCTGCCACTGCCGTTTTGTGGCAGTGATCCGCAGATCGCCGACTATGACGAACGATTCGTACAGGAGAACGAGCAGCGACTCGGCGGGATCGACATCCCGGTCCGGGTGCTGTGGGACAGCGAGGACATCTGGATCCTCGCTGCCCTAGCCCACAAACTGACCGATCTCATCCCCGGTGCGACGCTCCGGTTGGTCGCGGGTTCGGGGCATCTGATGCACTACGACGCCCCGATTCCGTTGACCGACGAGATCAGAAAATGGCTCGAGGCGACTATTCAGAGCAGCCAAGGATTCATCGAGCAGACCGGCGCGGGGTGGGTGGCCGGGTTGAGCGCGCGCAGCGCGAGGGAGACCGCGCGGGGCGAGTAGAGCATCGAGTTGTGGTCGGAGATGTCCTGCACGCAGCCGTCCTGCAGGAGCACGTCGTCGACCGTCGCGCCCGAGCCCGCGGTGAGGTAGGTGCGGGTGAACGGGCTGGACACCTCGTCGTAGCGGTCGGCGACGATGGTGTACTCGACGCCGGACATCGTGTCGCCGCCCTCGTTGAGCTTGGTGAGCACCGGCGATCCGATGAGCTGCTGGATGCCCGCGTGGCCGATGAGCGCCTCGGTCGGGGTCGAAAGATCAAGTCCCATCGTGTCTTTGAAGACGCCGAGGAGACTGCCGAGGCCGCTGAGCGTGGTGCCGTGGTTGGTGGCGCCGTAGGTGATGAGCTTCTTCACCTTGTTCGCCGCGGGGTCGTCGGCGTTCGCGCCGCCCTCGAACTTCAGGTACTGGCGTGCCACTACGCCGCCCTGCGAGTGCCCGATCATGTCGACCTGTCCCGTTCCGGTGGCGGCGAGCACGCGATCGACGAAGACGGCGAGTTGTTTCGCGGAATCCTCGATGTAGCCGGTGGCGCCGATGGTGGGCTGGTTGAGTCCCGCGCCCGCGACATTGGCGCGGCCGTAATTGAAGGTGAAGACGCAGTAGCCCGCCTTGGCGAGTTGCGGAGACATGTAGGAGTAGGCGCCGAAAGCGCTGGCCCAGGTCCCGTGCACCAGGACGACCGGGCGCGGGTGGGCGTCGTCGGGCTTGCACGCCCAGTTGTTAGACCCCTGCGGCGCGACGTCCGGATTGACGAGTCCGTAGGCGAAGGCCGCGGCCTCATCGGTCAGCACCGGACCGTATCCGACCGTATCGGCGGAGTGCGTCTCCGAGACCGATCCCGGATCCCCAACGGCCACCGCGGCATTGAGCCCAAATCCGACAATCCCGGCTGCCATCATCGCCGCGACCGTGCGCGACAAACGGAGGATGCTTCTCATTTGCTGGTTCCTAGAAAGAGAGGTGCTATGAGCACAGACGTGTGGAGCTGAAACAGAAACTGGTCGTACGACCAGTTGAGGGAAGATTAAAGGCAATTCGCCAGGAATTAGCCGTGACTACTTTCACGCTGCACTGGTAGCTGCCGCCCCCGAAGAACACACGGCCGGTCGACGTGCGAATCCCCACGCAACGTCGAGCCTCTACTCACCGACAGTTCACCCAACGTTTCCCCAGTTCAGCACTGTCGAACGCACGTTGTTGCGCAGCCATCAAGCCTAGCCAGACGGCAAGCGCACCCCCACCGTCACCATCGCCCCCATCCGGTGGCGGCATGAAGGGGTGTCACAGAGTGTGGACACCCCTCACAGCGGTTATAGCTGCTGTGAGGGGTGTGGAAGTTCTGTGAGATCGGTGGACGGGCTCGGGCCGACTCCGGTCTGCGCCGGTTCCGGCTGCCAGCGCGCGGGGCACGCTCAGCGAGCGTGCGGACTCCGCTGCCCGCCCCGGCTCACGCTGTAGCCCGAAATCCGCACTCACACTCGGGACATGCACTCGGAATAGGGCCCTAAAGCCAGTGCAGGTCCCGAGTTAGGGTGCAGATTGTGCTGGCGGGGGTCAGCTGGCGCGGTGGTGGATGGGGCGGACGCCGGCGAGGGCGCGGAGGGCGTCGGCGCGGGAGATGGGTTGGTCGTCGGCGAGGGCGGCGAGTTCGATGGCGAGCCAGTCGCGGATGAGTTCGCTCATGGTTATGCCGCGGGCCTGGGCTTCGGCTTTGATGGATTGGTCCATGTCGAGGGGGATACGCAGGGATCGGACCACCATGATGTCCTCGCCGGGGGCCATGGGCGGGGGCACGTCGGCCTCGCGCACCGGGGCGTCATCGAAGACGAGGCTGTCCATCAACTCGTCCACCCCCTGAGGGGTGGTGGGGAAGTTGTTGTCGCCCATCACTGGTTCTCCTGTTCCCACTTTTCGAACTCGGTTACTTGCTCCGGGCTCATCGGTCGGGCGGCGACGATCTGCCATTGCCAGGGTTCGGCCTGGCGCAGGCCGACGATCAGCGGGCGGCCCGCGGCCGTCCGGCCCCAGATCGTCAGCATCTCCATGCCCGCAGTGCCCCGGCCACGCCGTGGCCATCGTCGCTGCTTGGTCAGCACCTGCATCACCTCGTTCGGAGAGATCCCGATGAGCATGTCCAACGCCCAATCAGGCCACTCGAAACCCACACTAGCCATAATACGCGCGTATTACGCCTGGTGGCCAGCGGTGGGTCAGCGCGCGCCGAGTTCGGCGCGGCGGCGGTCGAGCAGCCGCAGGATCATCGGGGTGAAGATGAGCTGCATGGCGAGGTCCATTTTGCCGCCGGGGCAGACGATGGTGTTCGGGCGCGACATGAACGAGTCGTGCAGCATGCCGAGCAGGTAGGAGAAGTCGATGTTGGTCGGGTCGCGGAATCTGATGATCAAGAAGGACTCGTCGGCCGTCGGAATCGTCCTGGCGATAAACGGATTCGAGGTGTCCACCACGGGGACTCGCTGGAAGTTGACGTCCGTGCAGGAGAACTGCCTGCACATGTAGTTGAGGTAGTCGGGCATCCGCCGCAGGATGGTGTCGGTGACGGCTTCGGAGGTGTAGCCGCGAACCATCTTGTCGCGGTGCAGTTTCTGGATCCATTCGAGATTGATCACCGGGACCACCCCGATGCGGAGGTCGGCGTGCCCGGCGACGTCCACCTCGTCGGTGACGATCGCGCCGTGCAGTCCCTCGTAGAACAGCATGTCGGAATCGGCGGGTAGTTCCTCCCACGGGGTGAACGTGCCCGGTTGCTGCCCATACGGTTTCGCCTCCACGGCGTCGTGCAGGTAGCGGCGGATCTTGCCGGACCCGGTCTCGCCGTAGTGGCGGAACAACTCCTCGAGATCGCCGAAAAGGTTTGCCGCAGGGCCGAAATGGCTGAACGCATGGTCGCCGCGTTCTTGCGCCTCGGCCATCGCGGCCTTCATGGCCACGCGGTCGTAACGATGAAAGCTGTCGCCCTCGACGAAGGCCACGTTCACGTGCTCGCGCCGGAAGATCTGCTCGAAGGTGTGCATCACCGAGGTGGTGCCCGCGCCGGAGGAACCGGTCACCGAGACGATCGGATGCATGCGCGACATCGGCGGAAAACCTGCCTCAACCGGCCGCTCGGAACAGGCCGCGGTTGCCGTACAGCGGCCAGGCGCAGGCACTGTCGTTGTGCTCGCGGTGATAGCGGTCGATGCGCGCCACCTCCTCGGTCGCGCCGAAGATGAACGGGATGCGTTGGTGCAGACCGTCCGGGACCACGTCGAGCACGCGTTCGCGGCCGGTGCTCGCCGCACCGTCGGCCTGTTCGATCAGGAACGACATCGGGTTCGCCTCGTAGAGCAGCCGGAGCCGGCCCGGCCGCGCCGGGTCCTTCGAATCGCGGGGATAAAGGAAAACGCCACCGCGAGTGAGGATTCGGTGTGTCTCGGCGACGAGTGACGCGATCCACCGCATATTGAAGTCTTTGCAGCGCGGACCCGGCTTGCCCGCCAGGCATTCGTTAACATAGCGCTGCACGGCCGGTTCCCAGAAGCGCTGGTTCGACGCGTTGATGGCGAATTCGGAGGCGGTGCGCGGGATCTTGATCGTCGGGCGAGTGAGGATGAACTCGCCGAGCCCGCGATCGAGTGTGAAGGCGTGCACACCCGTGCCGACGGTCAGCACCAGCATGGTGGACGGACCGTAGATCGCGTACCCGGCACACACCTGTGCGGTGCCGGGCTGGAGGAAGTCTTCGGTGCTCGCGTCCACCCCGGGTTCGGGTGCGCGCAGGATCGAAAAGATGCTGCCGATAGAGACATTCACGTCGATGTTGGAGGACCCGTCGAGTGGGTCGAACAGCAACAGGTACTTCCCCCGTGGGTAACCCGCGGGCAGCACGTACGGCTCCGCCAGTTCCTCGGACACCATGCCGGCGACCTGTCCGCTCCACTCGGTCGCGCGCAGGAAGTAGTCGTTCGCGACGATGTCGAGCTTCTGCTGGACCTCGCCCTGCACGTTCGTCCGATCCGCCGAACCCAGCACGTCGGCCAGCGCGCCGTTGGCGACCCGATTCGCGATGGCCTTGCAGGCGAGCGCGACCTCGAGGATCAGCGCGTTCAAATCGCCACTGGCGCTGGGATACCGCCGCCGCTCCTCGATGAGGAACTGCACGAGCGTGGTGTGATCGGCGAGCATGACCCGTACCTCCTGGGCAGAATTAGGCGAAATCGCTAGTGCCCGTACCGCATCCGATACCGCTCCTTCTCGTACGCGGTGCTCTTGCTGCGGTCGACGATCCCCGGATCGAGTCCGTGCTGGGTGAGCCGGAACCGCCGCCACACGTAGCTGTGCGCCACCGTGAAGACGACCATCGGGACGGCCATGATCACGATCATCTGCCACTTGATGTGCATCGGACCGGGGAAAAGCAGGACGAACCCGTACAGCGGAATGAACGGCACAATGAATCGGACCAGATACCGTTCCATGGCGTACGGTCCGGTCAAGTCGTGCAAGACCCAATCATGAAGGTATGCGGGGAGTTCGCGGCCGAGGTTGTAGGCAATTCGTTGCCGCATTGTCGGAGTCTTCATAACTGTCGAGCATCCCCTTTCGGGCATGCCATTCCATCCCCCCGCGGGGTGGCGGCCGGGGGGAGCCAACCCAATTCGCGATGCGCGGTCAAATGCTGGACCAGAAGTTCGGTGGATGCCGTTGCCGTCGTTTGGCTGACGACATGCCATGGGCGGTGCAGCGGGGTACCTGGCACGTCGAGTTCGACGAGTGCGCCGGAATCCAATTCGCGGCGGACAGATTGGCAAGAAACAAGGGCGACACCCAGTCCGGCCACGGCTGCGGCGACAACAGACCCGTGCGACCCCAGCATCAATTGTGGTGGCGCCACTTCGAGTTCGCGCAACAATGTCGTGGTGGTCTCCCGAGTGCCGGAACCCGGCTCGCGCAATAGCCAAGTCGCGCGAGCGAGCTCGAATTCCGCCGCGATATCCGGCGGCCCGACGACAACCAGGGTATTCACCGATACCGCCCGCACCCTCGCGTTCCGCAGGTCGGCCGGCGGACGTCCCGCGACGACGAGATCGACCGCGTGTTGCGTCAGCAGCGGCCAAATGCGTCGTCCGGGCGCGACTTCGAGCCGCAGCACCACGCCGGGATGCTTCGCCCGAAACGACGCGAGCAGCGCGGGTATCAACAGCTCGCCCGCGGTGACTACCGCCGCCATCCGAATCGACCCCTGCTCTGGATCGGCCCGTCCACGCGCCGCGAGCACCGCCTCGTCGTGCAATCCGAGAATGCGGCGCGCGAAATCGACGTAGGTCAACCCGGCCGGGGTCAGCCGGACCCCGCGGCCGTGCCGATCGACCAGCGCGGTGCCCACCTCGGCGCTCAGCGCGCTCACCGCCGAGGACACCGCCGATTCGGTGACCACCAACCGCTGGGCCGCGCCACGCACCGAGCCTGCGGCATCCAGTTCGATGAGCGCGCGTAGTCGAGCGTTGGTCGTCATCGGTCAGGTGCGCTGGAGTTCGGTGCGCAGCCGAACTGCTGCGGCATTGGCGCGCACCCGCTCGGCGAGCGCGGACTGGCCTGCGGTGTATCTGGTGGCGTCGCCGCGCCAGGCCAGGAGTGCGGGCGTGACCAGAGCGCGGCCGAACGAGAAGGTCAACGGCCATGGGGTGCAAAGATGTTGGAGCGCCGCGAGGTTCGCGGTGGCGCGGTCGGGTGGCTGGCCGCCGGAGAGGAAGGCGACGCCCGCGAGGTGGTCGGGCCACGCCTGCAACACGTTTCCGGTCATCGCGGCGACGTCGGCCGGAGCGGTCCGATCGGGGTTGTCCGCGCCTTCGACGATCATGTTCGGCTTGAGCACCATCCCCGCCAGGTCGACGTTGAGCAGCTCGAGGGCCGTGCGAACCTCCGCGTGGATGGCGGCGGTGACCTCCGCGCACCGGAGTTGTGAGTGGCCGCCGGTCATCACCAGTTCCGGCTCGACGATCGGCACCAGCCCGGCCTCCTGGCAGGCGGCGGCGTAGCGGGCGAGGGCGGAGGCGTTGACGGCGATGGCACCGGCGGTCGGCGTGCTGTCGGTAATCGCGTAGACCGCACGCCACTTCGCGAACATCGCACCGAGTTCGGCGTAGCGGGTGAGTCGGGCGGCGAGTCCGTCGAGGCCCTCGGTCACTGTTTCACCGGGCAGGCCGGGACACGCTTTCGCGCCGGTATCGACCTTTATGCCGGGCAGGATGCCGAGATCGCGCAGTGCTTGCGCGAACGGAGTACTGTCGCAGTGCTGATTGAGCGTTTCGTCGCACAGAATGATGCCGGAGACGCCATTAGCGAGGTCGGGCGTGGTCGCCAACAGCTCGCGATAAACGCGCCGATTCTCCGCTGTCCCTTCGACACCGGCGTTTTCCAGCCGCGTCGACATGGTGCCGATGCTTTCGTCGGCGGCGAGTATCCCCTTACCGGGCGCCATCAATTGGGTCGCGATCTCCCGGCACGTGCGCATATGCAGGTCCTCCCGATCGGTTCGACAGAACTCGAATCTACGAGCGGGCAGCCGATCGCACATCACCCAGACGGGTGAGGGGGCTAATTATGAAGTAATCACTGAAGTATTCGCGGAAAACTCTCCATGGACAGCTTCATTGTCCGCGAGGAGTATTCGAGCCATGACAGACCGCTGGAACGCCGGGGTTATCCCGTACGCCGAAATGGGTTACTGGCAGCCGGATTACGAGCCCAAGGACTCGGATATCCTGTGCGCCTTCCGGATCACCCCGCAGCCGGGGGTGCCGCCGGAGGAGGCGGGCGCGGCGGTCGCGGGGGAGTCGAGCACCGCGACGTGGACGGTGGTCTGGACCGACCGGCTCACCAGTTTCGAGCACTACCAAGCCAAGTGCTATAGCGTGCAGCCGGTTCCGAACGCGCCGGGGCAGTTCATCGCCCTGATCGCCTATGACATCGACCTGTTCGAGGAAGGCTCCATCGCCAACCTCACCAGCTCGATCATCGGAAATGTGTTCGGCTTCAAGCCACTCAAGGCGCTGCGGCTCGAGGACATGCGCATCCCGACCCAGTACGTGAAGACCTTCCAGGGCCCGGCACACGGGGTGGTGATGGAGCGCGAACATCTCAACAAGTTCGGCCGCCCGCTGCTGGGCGCGACCACCAAGCCGAAACTCGGTCTGTCCGCCCGCAATTACGGGCGGGTCGTCTACGAGGCGTTGCGCGGCGGGCTCGATTTCACCAAGGACGACGAGAACATCAACTCCCAGCCGTTCATGCGCTGGCGCGACCGGTATCTGTTCTGCATGGAGGCCGTCAACCGTGCCCAGGCCGCGACCGGCGAGATCAAAGGCCACTACCTCAACGTCACCGCCGCCACCATGGAGCAGATGTACGAACGAGCCACGCTGGCACAGGAACTCGGCTCCATCGTGGTGATGATCGATCTGACCGTCGGCTACACCGCGATCCAGTCGATGGCCAACTGGTCCCGTGCCAACGGCGTGCTGCTGCACCTGCATCGGGCCGGTCACGGCACCTACACGCGGCAGAAGTCGCACGGCGTCAGCTTCCGGGTCATCGCGAAGTGGATGCGGCTGGCCGGTGTCGACCATGTGCACGCGGGTACGGTCGTCGGCAAATTGGAGGGTGACCCGCACGTCATCGCGGGCTACTACGACACGCTGCGACTGGACAGCGTCAAGGCCGACCCGGCGAAAGGCCTGTATTTCGACCAGGAGTGGGCCTCGATGCCCGGTGTCATGCCGGTCGCGTCGGGCGGCATCCACGCGGGCCAGATGCATCAGCTGCTGCACTACCTCGGCGAGGACGTGGTGCTCCAGTTCGGCGGTGGCACGATCGGCCATCCGATGGGCATTGCCGCCGGCGCGGAGGCGAATCGGGTCGCGCTGGAGACGATGGTCAAGGCGCGCAACGAGGGTCGCGACTACTTCAAGGAGGGCCCCGAGATTCTGCGCAAGGCCGCATCGCGCAATCGCGCGCTGGATGCGGCGCTGGCGACCTGGGGCGACATCACCTTCAACTACGAATCCACCGACACCCCAGACGTTGTCGCGACACCGACCACGGTCTGACGGAAGGACAGCGACCATGCGCATCACCCAGGGCACCTTCTCCTACCTGCCCGACTTCACCGACGAGGAGATCACCGCGCAGATCCAGTACGCGCTGGACAACAAGTGGCCGCTGTCGGTGGAATTCACCGACGATCCGCACCCGCGCAATATCTACTGGGAGATGTGGGGGTTGCCGATGTTCGATCTGGCGGACGCCGCCGGGGTGCTCCTGGAGGTAAATGCCTGCCGGACAACTCATCCCGACCTGTACGTCCGGCTCAACGCCTACGATGCCCGGCTGTGCAGGCAGACGACGGCGTTCTCGTTCATCGTGCAGCGACCCGCCGACGAGCCGGGCTTCCGGCTCGACCGGACCGAGGGTTCGGACCGGCGGATCTCCTACAGCACCTTCGCCTACGTGACCGAGCGGCCGGTCGGCGGCCGACACGCGCGCACCTGAGATGGACGTACCTGCGGGAACCCGGACACCGTTCGGGTCGTGGCCCGGCAATACCACTGGGCCACAGTCGGATCCGGACGAGCCCGCGTCCGACTTCCTGCCCGCCGATGCCGTGGTCGATCTCGCCGCGGCCCGCCGGCAGTCCGGCATCGGCGACGTGCTCGGCGAACTCGACGCGCAGCTGGTCGGCTTGGCGCCGGTGAAGACCCGCATCGCCGAGATCGCCGCACTGCTGCTGATCGATCGGATGCGAGCCCAATTCGGTGTGCTCGCACCGAAACCCACGCTGCACATGTGCTTCACGGGTAACCCGGGCACCGGCAAGACGACGGTCGCGCTGCGGATGGCCGACCTGCTGCACCGGCTGGGCTATCTGCGCCGCGGGCACCTGGTCAGCGTCACCCGCGACGACCTGGTCGGCGAGTACGTCGGTCACACCGCGCCGAAGACCAGGGAGGTGATCAAGCGGGCGATGGGTGGCGTGCTGTTCATCGATGAGGCCTACTACCTGTACAAGGCGGAGAACGAGCGCGACTACGGTGGCGAGTCGATCGAGATCCTGCTGCAGGTGATGGAGAACAATCGCGACGACCTGGTGGTGATCCTGGCCGGTTACGCGGACAAGATGGCGGGGTTCTTCGCCGCGAATCCCGGCATGCAAAGCCGTATCGCCCACCACATTTCGTTCCCGGATTACACGGTGGGGGAGTTGGAGGAGATCGCCTGCCTGATGACCGGTGAGCTCGGCTATGCGTTCTCCGACGAGGCGCGGGTGGCGTTGCGTCAGTACCTCGGGCATCGGATCGGGCAGCCGTGGTTCGCCAATGCGCGCAGTGTCCGCAACGCGGTGGAACGCGCGCGGCTGCGGCATGCGCGCCGGCTGGTCACCGAGGACGCCGAGGTCGGTTTGGTTGCCCTCACCACGATCGAGGCGTCAGATCTGCTCGCCAGCAGGGTGTTTCGGTGACTCCAGGGGGATCTTGACCGTCACCGTCGTCCCGGAACCGGGGCGGGACCGGATGCTCAAGCGGCCGCCGACGAGCTCGGCGCGCTCGGCCATCGACAGCAAGCCGTAGCCGCCCATTTCGCTGGCGCCCAGTGGGCGTTCGGAGGTGTCGAAACCTATTCCGTCGTCGGCGATTTCGAGGCGGGCGGTATCGGCGTGCACCGCGAAGCGGAGCGTGGCAACCCGCGCGTCGGCATGTTTGACGACGTTCTGCAGGCATTCCTGCGCGATGCGGTACAGCGCGAGTTCGATGTGTTCGGGCAGCCGGTGGTCGGTGAGTTCGAGTTCCAGATCGATCTGCGGTATCGATCGGGCGAGGCTGGCCAGCCCGCCGGCCAGGCCCAGGTCGTCCAGCACCGGCGGCCGGAGACCGCTGATCGCCGCCCGCGCCTCCTGCAGCGTCAAATCCACCAATTCCCTTGCCTTGTCGAGTTGTTCGGCGGCCTCGACCTGGTCGTCGACGACCGCGCGGGCCGCGGCGTCGAGGCGATAGGCGAGGGTGACCAGCCGCTGCGAGATGCCGTCGTGGATATCGCCGGCCAGCCGGCGGCGTTCGAGCTCCTGCGCCGCGATCATCTGCTCGGCGAAGTCCTCGTGTGCCCGCTCCCGCGCGGCGAGCTGTCGATGCTGCCTGGCCTGCTGCAGCGCACCGGCCACCAGCCTGCCGAGCAGTAGCAGCAATTCCATGTCGTGGCCGCTGAATTCGTGTCGTTCGACGGTGTGCACGTCGAGGACGCCGACCAGCCCGCCGGGATCGGTTTCCATCGGAATCGACACCATCGAGGTGAATTCCGCGCCGCCCAGTGCGGCGATCGGCTGGTATCGCGGATCGGCCTCCTTGTTGTCGCTGATCACCGCCGCTTGGCGACGGCTGGCCACCCAGCCGGTGATCCCGGAGCCGAGCGCGAGCCGAACCCGGCCGATCTGGCGATCGAAGGGCGGGGTCGCACCGGCCAGGGTGAGTGAACGGTCCGAGTCGTCGAGGACATGCACGAGACAGACATCCGCCGCCGTCGACGCGACGACCATCCGGGCGACCGCGGCGGCCAGTGGCTCGATCGCCGGGCCGCTGGACATCGCCTGCACGATGTCCAGCAGGGTCTCTCGTTCGAGACCGAAACGGCCGGGCACCGAAGGTTCACTCGCCGTGGGCAATTCGGGCTGCTGGCCCGGTGCCGTCACAGGAAGATGCCCTCCCGGAGGGCGGTCGCGACCGCGGTTGTCCGGTCGCTGACGCCGAGCTTGCGGTAGATCGAGCGCAGGTGGCTCTTGACCGTTTCGTCGCTGATGATCAGTCGGGTCGCGATGCCGCGATTGGACAGGCCGGTGACCATGAACGACATGATCTCGCTCTCGCGCTGGGTCAGCCCCTGCCGTGCGCCCGGCCAGAACTCGTCGCGCTGCATGCGGGCCGCGGTGTCTACCGCGCGCACCGCCATGTCCGGGTCGATCGCGGTGGATCCGCCGTGCACGAGCTCCAGTTGCCGCACCAGCTCGTCGCTGCCGATGCTCTTCAACAGATAGCCGGCGGCGCCGACGCGTAGGGCCTGGAACAGATACTGCTCGTCGTCGTAGACCGACAGCAGCACCACCTTGCGTTCCGGGGCGAGGCCGCGCATCGACCGGCACAGGTCCAGCCCGCTGATGCCCTGCATCCGGATATCGCAGAGGACGATGTCGGGTTCGAGGTCGGTGATGACCCGCAACGCGTCGTCCGCGCCGACGGATTGCCCGACGACCACGACGCGCTGGTGGAACGACGCGAGCATCGCCTTCAGGCCCTCGATCACCATCTCATGGTCGTCGACCAGGACAACTCGTACCGGCCCCGTGGCGGACGTCACCATATCCCCACGATACGGCGGTTTTCGGCCCTGTCTATCCCCTCGTCAACCCCCCGCTCCGGGGTGACCGAGGAGATCAGCCGACACCTAATATTGAGGATGACCCATGAGGAGTTCGGGATGGACATACCCGCCCGTAGTGCCCGCTGCCGAATTCCGGTCGAGCGGGCGAAGACTCGTGGCTGACAAGACGCTGCGGATCTTTCGCGCGAGCCGGAACACCCGGCGACGACCCATCATGCTGGCGATCGCCGGAGACAGTGCCGCGGGCAAAACCACGGTAACCGCAGGACTGGTCGAGGCATTGGGCGCGCACCGCTGCGTATGGCTGTCCACCGACGACTACCACCGATTCGATCGCGTTGAGCGGCAAGACAAACCGTTCACACCGCTGCACCCGGACTGCCACTACATCGATATCCTCGGCCAGCATCTGCAGTTGCTCGCCACCGGCCAGCCGATTCTCAAGCCTGTGTACGACCACGACACCGGCAGACTCACGCGGCCGGAACTCGTTGAACCCAACGAGTTCGTGATCGTCGAGGGCCTGCTGCCGATGCACAACAGTCTCGCCCGGGCCTGCTTCGACCTCACGGTCTACCTCGACCCTTCAGAAGAGATCCGTCGCGGCTGGAAGGTCAAGCGCGACACCGCGACTCGCGGCTACTCCGCCGAACAGGTTCTTTCCGTACTGTCCCGCAGCGAACCCGAGTCCACCCAATTCATCCGCCCGCAACGAGCACACGCCGACATTGTCGTCCGCTTCGCGACCATCGAGGGCCGCCCCAACTTGTCCGCCGAACTCCTACTCCGCCCGACCATCCAGCAACCAGACCTGACCGCCATCCTGCAACCTGACCTGACCCACGCGATCCACCTCCGCCTCGCCCGCGACACCGACGGCAAACCCGTCGACAGCGTGCACATCCACGGCTACGCAACCACCGAAGACGGTGCAGCCGTGGAGAAATTGATCTGGCAAGCCCTCGGCGACCCAACCACCCCACCCCCTGGCGGCCTCGGCCGAGTAGACCCCGACGAACACAGCACCCCCCTCGCTGTCGTACAAATGGTCCTGCTGCATCATCTACTTGCGGGCACCCCCTAGTTCAGTGCGAGCGCTGTTTCCGTCCCGTCAACGAAGCCTGATTACATCGAGGTCACCTTCGAGGCCGTCGCCGGAATGAAACTGGTCCCGCATTACGAACCACTGACCATCGGCATCGCGACGCCAGCGCAGAACGGAATCCCACTGAACGTCACCAACTACGCGGCGCCGCAATAGTGTCAGCGCAAGAACGTCGCGGCATCGGTCGTCAGATTCAAGACCGGTTGTGGGATGACTCCGAGGACGATCGTGGCGACGGCACCGAATGTGATTGCGGCGGTGGTTAATACGCTGGAGGGGGCGATGGTTGCCTCGGGGGCTTCTGGTGGGGGGTCGGCGAAGAACATGATCATGATGACGCGGATGTAGATGTAGGCGGCTATTGCGCTGCTGAGTATGCCGACGAGGGCCAGGGGGGTGGCGCCGGATTGGATCGCGGCTAGGAAGATGGCGAACTTTCCGATGAAGCCGCTGGTTAGGGGGATGCCGACGAGGGCTAGTAGGAATAGGGCGAAGGTGGTGGCGAGTAAGGGGGAGCGTCTGCCTAGGCCTGCCCAGCGGGCGATTTCGGTGACTTCGCCGGTGGGGTCGCGGACCAGGGTGACGATTGCGAAAGTGCCGATTGTGCTGAGGCCGTAGGTGAGTAGGTAGAAGAGGGTGGCTGAGGATCCAGCGGGGTTTGCGCCGATTACGCCGATCAGGATGAAGCCGACGTGGGCGATCGAGGAGTAGGCGAGCATGCGTTTGATGTCGGTTTGGGTAACGGCGGTGAGTGCGCCGACGACCATGGTGAGGATGGCGATGGCCCAGAGTAGTGGGCGCCAATCCGTTTGGAGGCCGGGCAGTCCCACGGTGAAGACGCGCAGTAGTGCGCCGAACGCTGCCGCCTTTGTCGCGGCGGCCATGAATGCGGTGATCGCTGTCGGCGCGCCCTGGTAGACGTCCGGGATCCAGGAGTGGAAGGGGACCGCGCCGACCTTGAACAGCAGTCCGATCGACAGCATGCCCGCGCCGATCACCGCGAGGTTGCGGTCGTCGGGCTGCGTAGCGATCGCATTCGCGATGCCTGCCAGTTCCACGGTGCCCGCGCAGCCGTACAGCAGGGCGACGCCGAACAGGAAGAAGGCGGATGAGAATGCGCCGAGCAGAAAGTATTTCAGTGCGGCTTCTTGCGACAGGAGGCGTCGGTGGCGGGCCAGCCCGCAGAGTACGTACAGCGGTAGTGAGAGCACCTCGAGCGCGACGAACATCGTGAGCAGGTCGTTCGCGGCCGGAAACAGCAGCATCCCGCCGATGGCGAACATGGCCAGCGGAAACACTTCGGTGGTGACTATGCCTGCCTTGGTCGCCTCCAGCTCGGCCACGCTGCCGGGGATGGCGGAAGCTTGCGGGGTGAAGGCGACGCCGCCGGGATCGACCCGGCGCTCGGCCATCAGCATGACCGCCGGAATCGACAACACCAGGATCGTGCCCTGCAGGAACAGCGTCGGTCCGTCGATCATGACCGAGCCCATCACCACCGCACCGTGCGGCGAATCCGATTGCCCGGCAAGCACAACGACCGCGACGAACGCCGTGACCAGCCCGCTGAGGCCGAGTACGAGTTGGCTCAGGTATCTGCTGCCGCGTGGCAGAAACGTTTCGGCGAGCACCCCGAGTATCGCCACACCGAAGACGATCAGCATGGGGGACAGCTGGGCGTACTCGAACGTCGGCGCCGGAATCGTCGAGTTCATCAGTGCCGCAGTAGGTTCGCGTCGTCCACCGAGACCGAGCGGCGGGCCCGGAAGATGGTCATGATGATCGCCAGGCCCACCACGACTTCCGCGGCGGCGACCACCATGGTGAAGAACGCGAAGACCTGGCCGTTGAGGTCGGCGTGCATGCGCGCGAACGTCACGAACGCGAGGTTGGCGGCATTGAGCATCAGTTCGATGCACATGAACACGACAATGGCGTTGCGCCGCAACAGCACTCCGGCGGCACCGATCGTGAACAGGAACACGGCCAGATAGAGATAGTTCTCCGGGTTCACCGCGAAGCCTCCGCCTCGGCGACGGTGCGCTGCCGCATCGTCCGGCTGACCGACAGCTCCGAGTCTGTCCCGTCGGGGAGGCGAGCGCCCATGTCCACCGCGTTGTGTCGCGCGTAGACACCGGGACTGGGTAGCGGAGTGATGCGATCACCGCTGCGTACGCGGTCAGCGGACATCTCGCGCTGACCTCGACGTGCGGCGATGCGTTCGCGGTGCGCCAGCATCATCGCCCCGAGCGCCGCGGTGATCAGCAACGCACCGGTGAGCTCGAACGCCCAGGCGTAGCGGACGAACAGCAGCTGGGCCAAACCGGTTATGTTACTGGCAGATTCATAGTTGGCGGGGCGACTCGAACGAACGTGTCCGATGCCGACGATAAGCAGCAGCCCGAATCCCGCGGCGACCGCGACGGCGGCAATGCGCTGCCCGCGCAGCGCCTCGACCAGTGAGTCGGACGAGTCGACGCCGACGAGCATCAGCACGAACAGGAACAGCATCATCACCGCGCCGGTGTAGACCACCACCTGAACGACACCGAGGAACACCGCACCCTGCGCCACATAGAACACCGCCAAGATGATCATCGAGGCCGCGAGAAAGATCGCCGAGTACACCGCCCTGCTCGCGCACACCACCCCCAGCGCGCAGACCACCGCCAACACACCGAGAACCCAGAACAGCACGCTCTCGCCCGTGGACGCACGGACAGCGGGTTCGGCGAGCAACAGAGCGGTGTTCATCGATCGGACTCACCTTCCGCGACAATAGGAATGGTGCCGCAGTAGTAGTCGATGGCCGTCGCGCCGGGAACCATCGGATGCGGAGCCTCGACCATGCCGGGCTCCAACGGCGCCAGCAGTCGCTCCTTGCCGTAGGTCAGGCCGGCGCGATTGTCGTCGGCCATCTCGTACTCGTTGGTCATGGTCAAGGCCCGCGTCGGACAGGCCTCGATGCACAGCCCGCAGCCGATGCAGCGCAGGTAGTTGATCTGGTAGACGCTGCCGTAGCGTTCGCCCGGCGAGTAGCGCTCGGCGTCGGTGTTGTCCGCGCCCTCCACGTAGATGGCGTCGGCGGGGCAGGCCCACGCGCACAGCTCGCAGCCGATGCACTTCTCCAGCCCGTCGGGGTAGCGGTTCAGCTGATGTCGTCCGTGATAGCGGGGTGCCGTCGGCGCCTTCTGCTCGGGGTAGTACTCGGTGTTGGGCTTTTTGAACATCGTCGAGAAGGTCACGCCGAAACCCGCGAGGGGGCCGAGGAATTCAGGCATCGCTGTGCTCCTTCTGCCAAGGCAGGGGTGGGACCGGGAACCCGCCTGCCATCGGATCGAACGGGAGGTCGGGCTGCGGAGTTTCAGTGGGGCGCAGTGCCTTTATGAGGAGAACCAGCAGTGCGAGGCCGACGACTGCCCCGCCGATCACCAGGGCGATCCACCCGCTGCCGTATCCCGCGTTGTGAGCCGCGCGAACCGCGGCGACGATCATCACCCACACCAGCGACGCCGGTATCAGGATCTTCCACCCCAGATTCATGAACTGGTCGTAGCGCAGCCGTGGCAAGGTGCCACGCAGCCAGATGAAGACGAACAGGAAGCCCCAGACCTTCGCCACGAACCAGAGCAGCGGCAGCCAACCGGAATTCGCGCCCGCCCATACGCTCAACGGCCACGGTGCGTGCCATCCGCCGAGGAACAGGGTGGTCGCCAATGCCGAGACGGTCACCATGTTCACGTACTCGGCGAGCATGAACATGGCGAACTTCAACGACGAGTACTCGGTGTGGAATCCGCCGACCAGCTCGCCTTCGGCCTCGGGCAAATCGAAAGGCGCACGGTTGGTTTCGCCGACCATCGACACCAGATAGATCACGAACGACGGCAGCAACACTACGATGTACCAGTTCCCGTCTTGCGCGGCGACGATGCCCGAGGTCGACATCGTGCCCGCGACAAGGAAAACGGCGGCGAAGGACAGCGCCATCGGGATCTCGTAGGAGATCACCTGCGCGGTCGAACGCAACCCGCCGAGCAGCGGATAGGTGGAGCGAGACGCCCACCCGGCCAGCACGATTCCGTAGACACCGATGGATGCCAACGCGAGCACATACAACACCGCGACCGGAAAGTCAGTGAGCTGCAATGCCGTTCGATGGCCGAGGATCGAGACCGCCGGACCCATCGGAATGACCGCGAACGCCATCAGCGCGGGCGTCGCCGCAAGGATGGGCGCCAGGACGTACACCGGCCGGTCGACGCCGGTGGGCACGATGTCTTCCTTCAACGCCATCTTGACGCCGTCGGCGACGCTTTGCAGCGCGCCTTTCGGCCCCACCCGATTCGGCCCGACCCGCATCGCCATGCGCGCCACGATCTTTCGCTCGGCCAGCACCGCGAAGACGAGGGTTATCATCAGGAACACGAAGATGGCCAGCGACTTGGCGAGAACCAACCACCACGGGTCATGGCCGAACAGGCTCAGATCGGTCATCGAGCATCACCAACGCTGATCCGGACGATGCTGCCCGCGGTCGCGGCGAGACTACGGTGCACCGCCGACCCCGGGGAGTTCAGCGGCAACCAGACGACACGATCGGGCAGGTCGGTGAGCACCAGCGGAAGGACGATGCTGCCGCGATCTGTCGACACGGTGACCGAATCGCCCTCAGCAGCACCGATTTCGGCGGCGGTCCGGGCGGACAGGCGCACCACCGGGGTACGGGCGGTGGCGGCCAGCTGCGGTTCGCCGTCTTGCAGCCGGCCGTCATCCAGCAGCATCCGCCAGCTTGCCAGCACCGCGGTGCCGCGAATCGGTCGCGGCAGCGGTGCCGCCGCGACGTCCGGTCCCTGGCCCCGGTATCCGGTCCACCCGCCGAGGGCGGCGATTTCGGCCTGGATCGCTGCCGTATCCGGCAGGGCCAGTGGGAGATTCATCGCGTTCGCGAGGGCGTCGAGCACTCGTGCGTCGGGCATGGCCTCGTCCTTGCCCAGCGCCGCGTCGAACGTGCGCGCGCGGCCCTCCCAATCGAGGAACGTGCCGGACTTGCTCGCCACCGCCGCGACCGGGAAGACAACGTCGGCCCGATCGGTGACGGCACTGTGCCGTAATTCGAGGCTCACGACGCAGGGTGCCCGGTCGATCGCGGCCAGCGCGGCGGCCGGATCGGGCAGATCGTCCGGCTCGACGCCGCCGATGAGCAGCGCACCCAACGCGGCATGCAGGATGCCGTCGGTGTCACGACCCGGCGCCGCAGGCAGACCCGGCACATCCCAGACCACCGAAACCCGGCGTCGCGCCCACGCATCCGCGACCGGCCGACCGCCCGGCAGCAGACCAGGTAGTGCCCCGGCCTCGACCGCGCCTCGCTCGCCCGCCCTGCGCGGCACCCAGGCGAGATGCGCACCGGTGCGATCGGCCAGCCGTGCCGCCGCCGACAACGCGCCGGGCACTATCGCGAGTCGCTCACCGACCATGAGGACCGACCCCGGCCGGGCCAGCAGGTCTCGTGCGTGCACGCTGCCGAGCACTGCGCCCTCACCACCGGGAGCGGTTTGCAGCAGTCGACCCGACATTTTGGCCAGGGCGTTCGTGGCGTACGGCGCGATGGAGTAGACCGCGAGGCCGTTCTTGCGCACCGCCTTACGCAGCCTGAGGTAGACGATCGGTGATTCCTCTTCGGGCTCGAACCCGGCCAGCAGCACGACCGGGGCGTGTTCCAGGTCGTCATAGGTGGTTTCGAGGAATCGTCCGGCGACGCGGGCCGCGAGGAACTCGGCCTCCTCCGTCGAATGCGGACGGATCCGGAAGTCGATGTCGTTGGTGCCCAGTGTGATTCGCGCGAATTTGGCGTAGGCGTACGCGTCCTCCAGCGTCGCGCGGCCGCCGACGAGCACGCCTGCGTTGCCGTGCGCCGCCAGCAGGCCGGCCGCCGCCGTAGCGAGCGCCTCGGGCCAGGACGCGGGGATCAGCTGCCCGTTGTCGTCGCGGACCAGCGGTGTGGTGATCCGATCCGACTGCGTCGCATAGCTGAACGCCCACCGTCCTTTGTCGCAGTTCCACTCCTCGTTGACGTGCGGGTCGTCGCCCGCGAGACGGCGCAGCACGGTGCCGCCGCGATGGTCGGTGCGCTGGGCACACCCGCTCGCGCAGTGCTCACACACGCTCGGACTGGAGACCAGGTCGAAAGGCCTGGCGCGGAACCGATATGACGCCCCGGTGAGTGCGCCGACAGGGCATATCTGCACGGTATTGCCCGAAAAATAGGACTCGAAGGGCTTTTTGGCGTAAAGGCCGACCTGCTGCAGCGCGCCACGCTCCAGCAGTTCGATGAATGAGTCACCGGCGATCTGCTGCGAGAACCTGGTGCACCGTGCGCACAGCACGCAGCGCTCACGATCCAGGAGCACCTGGGCGGACAGGTTGATCGGTTTCGGGAAGGTGCGCTTGCCCTCGTCGAACCGAGTTTCGGCCCGCCCGTTGGACATTGCCTGATTCTGCAGCGGGCATTCGCCGCCCTTGTCGCAGATCGGGCAGTCCAGCGGATGATTGATCAGCAGCAGCTCCATCACGCTGCGCTGTGCTTTATCAGCGGCGGGTGAGGTGAGCTGGGTGTGTACCACCATGCCCTCGGCGACCGGGATGGTGCACGACGCCATCGGCTTTCGCTGTCCTTCGATCTCGACCAGACATTGGCGGCAGGCCCCGACGGGCGCCAGTAGCGGGTGGTCGCAGAAGCGGGGGATCTGTACGCCGATCAGCTCGGCTGCGCGAATGACGAGGGTGCCCTTCGGGACATTGAGTTCGACGCCGTCGATCGTGAGCCACGCCAGGTTGGTCGTCTCGTTGGTGGTCCTGGTCATCGCGCGTAGACCTCGACCGGTTCTGCCACGAATTGTGCTGTCATGACAGTGGATTGGTACGGATCGAACGGACAGCCGCCGTGCTCGAAGTGAGCGATGTATTCGTCGCGGAAGTACTGTAGCGACGAGATGATCGGGCTGGCCGCGCCGTCACCGAGGGCGCAGAACGACTTGCCGAGCATGCTGTCGGCGATGTCGAGGACCTTCACCAGGTCCGCCGCGGTGCCGCGGCCTGCCTCCAATCGTTCGAAGACCCGCACCAGCCAGTAGGTGCCCTCGCGGCATGGCGTGCATTTGCCGCAGGATTCGTGGGCGTAGAACTCGGTCCAGCGCAGAACAGCGCGCACCACGCAGGTGCTGTCGTCGAATATCTGTAAGGCCTTGGTGCCCAACATGGAACCGGCCGCGGCGACGCCCTCGTAGTCGAGTGGGATGTCGAGGTGGACGTCGGTGAGGAGGGGGGTCGATGAGCCGCCGGGTGTCCAGAACTTGAGGCGATGCCCCGCTCGGATGCCGCCCGCGCAGTCGAGTAACTCGCGCAGGGTGACGCCGAGCGGTGCCTCGTATTGGCCGGGGCGGGCCACATGTCCGGTCACCGAGTAGAGGGTGCAGCCGGGTGACTTCTTGCTGCCCATGGCGCGGAACCAGTCGACGCCGCGTTCGATGATCGGTGGCACGCTGGCGATCGTCTCGACGTTGTTGACCACGGTCGGGCAGGCGTAGAGACCGGCGACGGCGGGGAACGGCGGCCGTAACCTCGGTTGGCCGCGACGACCTTCGAGTGAATCGAGCAGTGCGGTTTCCTCGCCGCAGATGTAGGCGCCCGCACCGGCGTGCACGATGAGTTCGAGGTCGTAGCCCGAGCCCAGGATGTTGTGTCCCAGGTATCCGGCGGCGTATGCCTCCGCTGCCGCGGCGTGTAGTCGGCGCAGCACTGGAACCGCCTCGCCGCGTACATAAATGAACGCGTGGCTCGCTCCGATCGCGTACGCGGCGATGATCGCGCCCTCGATCAATGCGTGCGGCGTTGCCAGCATGAGCGGGATGTCCTTGCAGGTACCCGGTTCTGACTCGTCGGCATTGACGACCAGGTAGTGCGGCTTGCCGTCATCGCGCGGGACGAAGGACCACTTCGTGCCGGTCGAGAAGCCTGCGCCGCCGCGGCCGCGCAGGCCGGAATCGGTGACCAGCTCGATGATTTCGGCGGGGGACATGCGCAGTGCTGTCCTCAAGGCCGAGTAACCGGCGTGCCGTCGGTAGGCGTCGAGGGTCCAGGAGCGTGGCTCGTCCCAGTAGCGACTCAGTACGGGGGTCAAGAGCATGTCAACCTCCGTCGGCTCGGTCGACGGAAAAGGCCTCGGCGGAAGACAATTCGTCGATGCTCTGGAGGCGGGCCAGTTCGAGCCCGGCGAGGGTCGCGTGACCGACAGTGGTGTCGTTGGCGCCGATGCGTTCGTCGGGGAACCCCGCGAGGATGCGCGCGGTGTGCCGGAAGGTACACAGCGGCGCGCCACGGGTCGGCGTGACCCGCTCACCCGCGCGCAAGGCATCGACGATCGCGCGGGCGGAATCCGGCGTCTGATTGTCGAAGAACTCCCAATTCACCATCAGCACAGGGGCGAAGTCACACGCGGCATTGCATTCGATGTGTTCGAGGGTGATCATGCCGTCGGCCGTCGTGGCACCGTGGTGCACGCCGAGGTGTTGTTCGAGTGCGGAGAAGATAGCGTCGCCGCCGAGGACCGCGCAGAGCGTGTTGGTGCAGACCCCGACGTGGTAGTCGCCCGTGGGGCTGCGGCGGTACATCGAGTAGAAGGTCGCCACGGCAAGGACTTCGGTGCCGGTGAGACCGAGTTGTGCCGCGCAGAAATCGATTCCAGCTGGTGTGATGTAAGTGTCCTCGGACTGAACAAGATGCAGTAGGGGGAGGAGCGCCGACCGCGCCACCGGGTATCGGCTGATGATGAGGGCGGCGTCGGCTTCGAGCCTGGCCTGGATCTCGGCCGAATAGTTCTGTCGCGCATTGGGTCGGACGAGTTGACCGTCTTCGTCCGGATGCGGGCCGAGCTGGATGAATACGCGTCCGCTGCTCATCGGTCCACCCCACCCATGACCGGATCGATGCTGGCGACAGAGGCGATGACGTCGGCGATCATGCCGCCCTCGCACATCGCCGCCACCGCTTGCAGATTGGTGAACGACGGATCGCGCAAGTGCACCCGGAACGGGCGGGTGCCGCCATCGCTGACCAGGTGTACGCCGAGCTCGCCACGCGGGGATTCCACCGAGACGTACACCTGGCCGGGCGGGACGTGCAGCCCCTCGGTCACCAATTTGAAGTGGTGGATCAATCCTTCCATCGAAGTGGCCATGATCTTGCGAACGTGCTCCGGCGAGGTCCCCGATCCGTCGGTCCCGAGGGCGAGTTGGGCGGGCCAGGCCAGTTTGCGGTCCTCGATCATCACCGGGCCTGGCCGCAATCGGTCCAGGCATTGCTCGACGATCTTCAGTGACTCGCGCATCTCGGCGACTCGGATCAGATAGCGGCCATAGCAGTCCGCGCCGGTGTCGGTGGCGACAGCGAACTCGTAATCGTCGTAGCCGCAATAGGGTTGGGATTTGCGTAGGTCGTGCGGCAGCCCGGTGGCGCGCAGTATCGGGCCGGTGATGCCGAGCGCCATGCACGCGCTCAGGTCGAGGTAGCCGATGCCTTTGGTGCGGGCCTTCCAGATCGGGTTCGCGGTGAGCAGCAGCTCGAGATCGCGCAGTCCCTTCGGCAGGGTGCGCACGAGCTCGCGGACCTGCGGCACAGCATCGTCGGGGAGATCCTGGACGAGCCCACCGGGCCGGATGTAGGCGTGGTTCATGCGGAGGCCGGTGATCGCCTCGAAGGCGTCCAGGATCCGTTCGCGCTCACGGAATCCGAAGAACATCACGTTGACCGCGCCGAGCTCCATGCCGCCGGTGGCCAGCGCCACCAGGTGTGAGGAGATCCGGTTCAGTTCCATGAGCAAGACTCGGATGACGGTGGCGCGCTGCGGAATCCGGTCGGTGACGTCGAGGAGACGTTCTACGCCGAGACAATAGGCGGTCTCGTTGAAAAACGGCGCGAGGTAATCCATTCGGGTCACGAAGGTGACGCCTTGGATCCAGTTGCGGTACTCGAGACTCTTCTCGATTCCGGTGTGCAGGTAGCCGATTCCGCAGCGCGCCTCGGTGACGGTTTCGCCGTCGAGTTCCAGGATGAGGCGCAGCACGCCGTGCGTGGACGGATGCTGCGGGCCCATATTGACCACGATCCGTTCGTCGTCGGCCCGTTGGACTGCGTCGACGATCTCGTCCCAGTCCTGACCGCCTGCCACATAAACCTTTTCGCGCATGGTCATCAGCTGTACGCCCTGCGCTCGTCGGGCGGCGGGATCTGCGCGCCGTCGTATCGGACGGGGATGCCGCCGAGTGGGTAGTCCTTGCGTTGCGGGTGACCGTGCCAGTCGTCGGGCATGGTGATGCGGGTCAGCGAGGGGTGGCCGTCGAAGACGATGCCGAAGAAGTCGTAGGTCTCGCGCTCGTGCCAGTCGTTGGTGGGGTACAGGTCGTAGAGCGAGGGGAGGTGGGGGTCGGTGTCGGGTGTGGTGACCTCTAGTCGGAGGCGGCGGTTGTGGGTGATCGAGAGCAACGGATAGATGGCGTGCAGCTCGCTGTCGTGTGGGTAGTGCACTCCGCTGACGCCGAGGCAGAGTTCGAAGCGCAGGGCAGGGTCGTTGCGCAGGATTCGGGCGACCGCGCGAAGGTGCTCGCGGTGGACGTGCACGGTGAGCTCGTCGCGGAATACGACGACTCGATCGACAGCTTCGGAGCGGCGGATGCCCGCGAAAGTCAGTGCTGCCAGCAGACTGTCGAGGATCGCGTCGAAGTATCCGCCGTAGGGGCGGGCTGTCCGGGTGGGCTGAGTTCGGTGGACGAGCCTTCCATACCCTGAGGTGTCGCCGCTGCCGTGCACGCCGAACATGCCCCGACGCACGGTGTTCGGCGCGTCGCCTTGATCGCCCGTCATCGTGGCAACCCCAGTGCAGCCATTTCCGCCACCCGCACCGCCTCGATCCGGTTGACGCCCAGCGGCATCTGCTGAATCTTTGTGTGCAGCGCCAGAATCGCGTGTAACAGCATCTCTGGGCGCGGTGGACAACCCGGCAGATAGATGTCGACCGGAACGATGTGGTCGACGCCCTGCACGATCGCGTAGTTGTTGAACATCCCGCCCGAGGACGCGCAAACCCCCATCGCCAGTACCCATTTCGGCTCGGCCATCTGGTCGTAGACCTGACGCAACACCGGCGCCATCTTCTGGCTGACCCGCCCGGCGACGATCATCAGATCCGCCTGCCGTGGCGAGCCACGGAACGCCTCCATCCCGAACCGGGCGATATCGAAGCGCCCGGACGCGGTCGACATCATCTCGATGGCGCAGCACGCGAGGCCGAACGCTGCGGGCCATACCGAGCCTTTCCGGAGATAGCCGGCCAGATCCTCGACCGTGCTCAACAGAAAACCGCTCGGCAGCTTCTCCTCCAGTCCCATCCGGCCCTCACTCCCAGCTCAGGCCGCCGCGCCGGCACACGTAGGCGTAGGCGACGAAGACGGTGAGCATGAACAGGAACATCTCGACGAGGGCGAAGAGGCCGAACGAATCGAAGCCGACGGCCCACGGATACAGGAACACGATCTCGATATCGAAGATGATGAACAGCATCGCGATCAGGTAGTACTTCACCGGGAAGCGGCCACCGCCGAGCGGCTGCGGGGTCGGGTCGATGCCGCATTCGTAGGCGGCCAGCTTGGCTCTGTTGGCGCGCTTCGGGCCGATGAACGACGCCATCGTGACGGACAGGCTGGTGAAGCTGAGCGCGATCGCCCCGAGGACGAGGATCGGCGCATACGCGTTCATGCTCGCGACATTCGTTGTGCGATCTGTGACATAAGACTTTGTCCCACTCTCGGACGCGACCGCCGCGTGACGGCGTGCGATCGGAAATCCGCTGCTGTGACACTGCCTGCGGTTTCTCCTGGTTACTGTCTACCGGCGGAGCGTGTGCGGGTGCGCCCCCGAGTCGGGGGGTGCGCCGGGGGAGCCGGGAAATCCTGCTGCGTGCCGAATGGCCGCGCTGGTAGAAGTGGGTGTGTGATCTATGTCGACGTCCCGCTGACCGAGGACATTCGCGCCGCTGTGGCGGCCGAATGGGGATACAAAGGCGACGGCGAGCGGCTGTATGGCGGTGAGGAGTCCGCTGCGTACCGCGTCGGCGAGGTCGTGGTGCGGATCGGGGTGGTGGATCGCGACCCCGTCGAAGTCGAGTGGTGCAACCGCATTGCGGTTGCGGCCGCTCGCACTGTGCCGGAGGCGGTGGCCCCGTTGCCGCGGGCGAATGGGGCGACGGTCGAGGTGGTGGCGGGTCGCCCGATTACCGTGTGGCCGCTGATCGAAGGGCAGTGGGCCAGTAGCGAGGATCCGGTGCAGGTGGCCGAGGCGGCCGGGCTGCTGGCGCGCGTGCATCGTGCCCTGGCGGACCATCGGCCGGCGCCGCGGCCCGAGCGGTCGTTCCTGGAGATCGGGCTCGACGGTGCGCCGTCCGCTGAGTTGCCCGATCCCGAATTGGATCGTTGGCTTGCCGAGTTCAGCAGGACCGCTCGTGTGCAGCCGCTGCACGGTGACTATTACGAGGGGAATCTCTTGGCCCGCGACGGGCATGTCATCGCCGTGCTCGACTGGGACGAGGCGCTGATCGGGCCGCCGGAGGTCGAACTGGCCTCCGCCGCTTTGGAATTCGCCGATGTGCTGGGGAGTGATCTGGAGGGCGCGCGTCGGTTCGTCGACGTGTACTACGCGGCAGGCGGCACGGCGGGGCAACTCGGCGATGTCGTGCTCGCGCAGCTGATGCGGCATCGATTGCGCAGGGAAGCAGTGTATTTCGGCATCGCCGTCGGCCGCGGCGTGCAGCACGACGAGGACGACCTCGCGTACCATCGGCAGCGGATGGACGCATTCCGCCTGCTCCGGCCCTGAATCGGGCAGACACTATAAAACTCCAACATTCAACGTTTCAGTGGGTATCCGGGAAACCGACCGCCAATTATGTAGGGGCCGAGTAATTTCCGGGTTTCCCCACTTCTGTTGGGGAGCTTCGAGTGGGTATAGACGTCTTACAGTGAGATCTGTCCGATCCCCGCCCGTTGTGAGGCATCCCATGTACAAGAAATTATTCACTGTCAGCGCTGCTGTATTCGCGCTTGCTATTCCGATGGCCGGTTCGCAGGCGTCGGCCGATTGGAACGGCCCCGTTCCGCCGGACAAGATTGTCATCGACGTCGCGACCGTCAATGGCACCGGTTGCCCGGCCGGAACCGCGGCCGTCGCGGTTTCGCCCGACAACGAGGCCTTCACGGTGACCTACAGTCAGTACACCGCGAAGGTGGGTATCGGCGCGGGCCCGACCGACTTCCGGATGAACTGCCAGCTCAACCTGAAAGTACATGTACCGCAAGGCTTCACCTACGGCATCGCCTCGGCGGACTACCGCGGCTTCGCGTCGTTGGCGAAGGGTGCGACCTCCCTGGAAAGGGCCAGGTATTACTTCCAGGGCAATTCGCCGACCGACTACGTCGACCACACGCTCAAGGGTCCGTACGGTGACGACTGGCAGAATACCGACTCCACCGAGGTCGGCGCGATCGTCTACCAGCCCTGCGGCGAATTCCGCAATTTCAACATCAATACTCAGCTGCGCGTCGACGCGGGCACATCGGATCCGAAGAAGACCACCAGCTTCATCACAATGGATTCCACCGACGGAAGTATCACCACGACTTACCACTTCGCCTGGAAGCAGTGCCCTTAGTGAAATACGCCTGACGGCGTCATTTCCTGAATCGGCACGGTGATCGGTAGACGGTTACCGGGCCGATGCGAATTCGACCGCTATCCGCAGAGTATCTTCGGATAGCGGTCGTCGCAGCCTGTTCGAGTGGCGTGGTGCACGGTCGACGCGCGAGGATGGGCGGTATGCCTGATCGGACGGAGCTCATCGGCGGCGTCGAGAAGCGGGACATCCGCATCGTCGACTACGACCCCACCTGGCCGGAGCGCTTCGCCGACGAGCGCGCCCGCATCGCCACCGCCCTGGGCGTCACCGCGCGCCGCATCGACCACATCGGCTCGACCTCGATACCGGGGCTCGCGGCGAAACCGATCATCGATATCGACGTCAGCGTGCCCGACATCGAGGACGAGAACACCTACCTCGAACCACTACTCGCCGCGGGCTACCAACTTCGCGTCCGCGAGCCGGGCCACCGCATGGTACGAACCCCGAAACGCGATGTCCACGTACACCTATCCACCGTCGCCAGCGACTGGGAACGCCGCCATCTCCTGTTCCGTGACTGGCTCCGGCACGATGCCCACGACCGCGCAGCCTATGGACAGCTGAAACAACAACTCGTACAACGTGACTGGCCCGACATGAATGCCTACGCAGATGCCAAGGGCCCGTTGATCATCGAGATCACCGCCCGAGCGGAGACGTGGGCACAGTCCATCGGCTGGATGCCGGGGGATTGAGTCGCGAACGTGGACAACGTCGAGATCGATGAAGCCCTGGTGCGCTCGCTCCTGAATGAGCAGCACCCCGACCTTGCCGGACTGGGCCTGCAGCGTGTTGCTGCCGGTTGGGATAACCAAATGTGGCGTCTCGGTGCGGAATTGGCGGTCCGTATGCCGCGCACGCCGCGTGCTCCGGCATTGTTGGACAAGGAGCGGCAGTGGTTGCCCATGTTGGCCGCGCGTCTCCCGCTCCCGGTCCCGACGCCCATTCGGTTCGGTGCGGCGTCGGCAAGTTTTCCGAGGCCGTGGACGATTGCGCGCTGGGTTCCGGGTGAACCGGCCGACCGCGCGACGATCAGCCGCGTCGAGCACGCTGCCGATGCTTTGGCGAGCTTCCTCAGGGCGCTCCATCAGGAGGCGCCCGCCGAGGCTCCGGCCAATCCGCGCCGCGGCGTCGCGCTCGCGACGTTCGCTGACGATGCCGGTCCGAAGCTCCAAGCTTTTGTCCCGGACGGCATTGTCGCCGATGTTCAACGTGTATGGGAGGCAGCCGTTTCCGCGCCCGCGTGGGCTGGGACGCCGGTGTGGCTGCATGGTGACCTGCATCCGGCGAACGTCGTCGTTTCGGGTGGGACGCTCGCGGGCGTTATCGACTTCGGTGAGCTTTGCGCGGGTGATCCGGCGAACGATCTTGCGGCCGCGTGGCTACTGCTGCCCACCGGCGGTGCCGCGCGATTCCTCGAAACCTATGCCAACGCGGACACGACAATGGTTCGGCGAGCGCGAGGGTGGGCCGTCTTGCACGCGGCTTCGCTCATCAGCATCGGCCAGGCGTGGGACCGGGGGCTGCCCGGTGGCCAGCCGACCTGGGGACGCGCGGGTCGGGTGACGCTCGAGCGCGTGCTGGCGGACCGCTAGATCAGCCCACCGGCAGTTGGTTCGGACGGTGGGCGGTTGCGGGGACGTCGGGGCGGGTTTGCCAGGGGTGGGGGCCGTCGAGTGGGCGGTATTCGACGCCTAGTGCGTCCAGGCGGGGGAGGTGGTGGTTGCGCAGGCGGGGGAGGAACTCGGTGTAGTCGTGATTTGGTGGGCTCCACGCGAGTTCGGCGACGGCGCATAGACGGGGGAAGGCGGCGTAGTCGACTCGGCGTACGGAATCCAGGTGTTCGCTCCACAATTGGGCTTGGAGGCCGATGACGTGCGGGGCGTCGAGGGGTTGGTAGTGGTAGACGTCTTCGAGGGTGCGCAGGTAACCGACGGGGATGGGTTCGCCGGGGTGGTCGGATTGGCGGTGGTCCAAGTAGAAGTGATCCTCTGGGCACAGCACGACGTCGTGGCCTGCCGTAGCCGCGCGGGTGGCCGCGGCGGCGTCGCGCCATGCGCCGATCACCATGGGTGGCAGGGCGCCGGCGTCGAGGACCTCGTCCCAGCCGAAGGCTCGGCGGCCCTGGGTGGCCAGATATGTTGCCAGGTCGGCGACTAGGCGGCCGTGCGCTGGTGTGGCGCCGGGGACCTCGTCGCCGCCGATACCGATGACCGGTGACGGGAATATGGTCAGCACATGGTCGAAGACTTGGCGGAAGAAGTCCAGCGTGTTCGCGGTGGGGTTGAGCAGTGAGGTGCTGATGCCCCAGGACGTCCATACCTCCCAAGGGCTTTCGGGTTCGGGGCCGAGCTCGGGGTACGCGGCGATGGCGGCGCGGGCATGGCCGGGAACATCGATCTCCGGCACCACGGTGATGGATCTGTCGGCCGCGTACGCGACGATCTCACGGAGGTCGTCGGTGGTGTAGAAGCCGCCGTGCGGGCGGCCGTCGCGTTCGGGGCCGTCATGGCGGCCGACCATCGATCCTGTTCGCCACGAGGAGATTTCGGTCAGCTTCGGGAACGCGGGGACCTCGAGGCGCCAACCTTGGTCGTCGGTCAGGTGCAGGTGCAGCACGTTGAGTTTGTGTGCTGACAGGAGATCGATGAACCGCAGTACCTCCGCCTTGGTGCGGAAGTTGCGTGCCACGTCGAGTAGGCAACCGCGCCAACGGAATCGCGGATGGTCTTCGACGACACCGCACGGGATGGTCCTGTTCCGGGTGCCGATCGCCGCGGCGCGGAACGTATCCGGTCCGGCGAGCTGGCGCAGCGTCTGCTGGGCGTGGGTCTGCCCGGCCTGATCCGCAGCCGTGAGCGTGATACCCGCGGAGGTGATCTCCAGCCGGTATCCCTCGGGCGGCAGGTCCGGATCGACATGTGTGTCGACTTCCGTGGGCCACGCGCAGACTCCAGGCCGTGGGGTCACCGAGACAGGTCGGGGGAGGAGCGTGTCGAAACCTGGCATGTCAGCCTTTCACCGCCCCGCCGAGGCCGGAGACGAGCTTGCGCTGCACGAGCACGAACAGCACGAGCGCCGGAATGGTCATCAGGGTCGAGGCCGCCATCACCGCGCCCCAGTCGGTGTCCTCCGGTTTGAAGAACACCAGGATCGCCTGCGGCAGCGTCTGATTCTCGGTCTTGGAGATGATGAACGTCTTCGCGAACAGGAAGTTGTTCCACGCGTGGATGAACGACAGCACGCTGACCGACACCAGCCCTGGCGTCACCAGCGGCAGCAGGATCTGCCAGGCGAACCGAAGACGGCTCGCCCCATCGAGTTTCGCCGCCTCCTCCAGCTCGACCGGCACCGCCGCGACGAACCCGCGCAACAGCCAGATCGCCAGCGGCAAGCTGAACACCAGGTCCACCAACATGATCGAGCCGAGCTCATTGAGCCCCAACGCCGGAACGGTGCCGCCGATCGAACGCATCAGGAAGAACAGCGGAATCGTCAGCGCCTCAACGGGAACCATCTGCGCCACCAGGATCATCACCAGCAGCACGGTCCGGCCACGGAACCGGAAGCGGGTGAGTGCCACGGCGGACAGGAACGACAGCAACAGCGAAAGGACCACGACCACAGCGGCGATGAGCAAGCTGTTGAGGAAAAACCGGCCGAAGCCGTCCATCGAGAGGACCCGGCTGAAGCTGTCCAGGCTCGGCGCCAACGTCCACGGTTTCGGGTCGGCCGACTGGATCTCGCCCGGCGGCTTGAGCGCCGAGAGCACCATCCAGTACAGCGGAAAGGCGACAAACCCGGCGATCACCACGGTAACCGCCTCGGCGACAAGGCGTCCGGGCTTGCGCGGAGTGCGCAGCAAGGGTTTCACTGCCATGGTGTGCTCCTGCGCTGGGACCGGACGTAGAGCCCGGTGATCGACAACCGCAACAGCGTCATCAGCACTCCGATCGCTGAGCCGAGACCGTATTCCTGCCCGGCGAAGGCCTTTTGGTAGGCGTAGACGTTGAGCACCAAGTTGCGCCCGGCGACGCCGCCGCCATTGGTCATGACGTAGATCTGGGTGAATATCTTGAAGTCCCAGATGATCGACTGGATCGTCGCGATCAGCAGCAGGGGGCGCAGCATCGGCAGGATCACCGAGCGGGCCGAGCGCCACGTCGACGCGCCGTCCAACGCCGCGGCCTCCAGCACTTCCTCGGGGATTGCCTTGATGCCCGCGTACATGGTCACCATGACGAACGGGAACGAGCACCAGATCACCTCGGTGGCGACAATTCCGAATGCGCTGAGCGTGCCGAAGGTCCACGAGTGCCCGTCCATCGAACGGAGTCCGAGGCCGGACAGCGCCTCGTTGACTATGCCGAAGTCGGCGTCGAACAGGAACAGCCAGACATAAGATCCGGCCATCGCGGGAGTCGCCCAGGCGCCGAGCGCGGCGAGGAACAGCAGCATCCGCGGTAGCGCGCGGACCCGTGTCGCGAGGACGGCCAGCGCCGTGCCGACGACCAGGCCGCCCACCACGCAGACCGCGCCGAACACGAAGGTGTTGGCGAGCACGATCCAGAACTGGCTGTCCGACAGGAGTTCTCGGTAGTTGCCCAGGCCGATGAACTCCAACGGCGCGGCGCCGGTGGCCTGTGCCTGGCCGTAGTCGTAGAACGAGATCACTACGATCTGATAGATCGGATAGATCAGCACGGCGGCGAGCAGGAGGCCCGCCGGGGCGAGGTAGAGCCACGCGGTGACCGTGTCCCGGCTGCGGCGACGAGGCTTCGGCGAGCTGCGCGGAGTTGTTCTCGATAGTTCTTGAATTGCCATGTGCGCCTACCTGAATGCCTTGTTCATCGCGGCGGCCGCCGCGTTCAACGCCGCCGAGGGATCCTTGGCTCCGGTGGCGATCTGCTGCACCGCGGCCGGCAGCAGGTTCTGGCTGTCGATCTTCGACCAGGCCGGTGTGCTCGGCACGAACTTCGTACCGGCCTTCAGCGATTGGACGAACGGGGCGAGGAACGGGTCGTTCGCGGCGAGCTTGTGCTGCACGCTGGTCAGCGTCGGCAGGTTACCCATCGCCTGGTACATCTTCTCCTGATACACTGCGCTGCCGAGCAATTCGACGAAGTCGACGGCGAGGCCGCGATGCTGTCCGGCGCGGAAAACGCCGAGCAGGTTGCCGCCCGCGAAGGCCGGTGCGACCGAACCTGTTTCGGTGCCGGGCAGCGGGATCACCGCGTATTTGCCCTTGGACGCACCCTGATCCATGGCCTTGCGGCTGAAGTCGCCACCGATGGTCATCGCGGCCTTGCCGCCCGCGAAGGCTTGCACGCTCTGGGTTCCGGTGAAGTCGGCGCACTGCGCGGGCGGGCAGATGTCGTCGTGGATCAGCTCCGCGTAGCGGGTGATCCCCGCCTTCGCCCGGTCGGAGTTGACCGTGGCGTTCCACATGGTGCCGTCGTTTTCCGCTATCTCGCCGCCGTGGGCCCAGAGGTACGGCAGCATCGCGTAGGTGTACTTGCCGCCGACCGAAATGCCGTACAGGTCGGGCTTTTTCGCGCGGATGCGGCGGGCGGTGTCGGTGAGTTCGGCCAGGGTGGTCGGCGGCCGCAGGCCCAGTTCGGTGAAGACGTCGGTGCGGTAGTACAGCGCGCGGATGCCCGTGTACCAGGGCAGCCCGTAGATCTTGCCGCCTGATTTCGCGGTCTCCAGGACCGACGGGTCGATGTCCTTGCCCTCCGGCCAGGACGCAAGGTCGGCGCCCAGGTCGGCGAACGCGCCGGTGACGGCGTACCCCGCGAGGTCGGTGTTGCCGAACTCGGCCAGATCAGGGGCGCTGGCCGGATCGTTGAAGGCGCCGGCGAACTTCTCCGCTCGTCCGGCGACCGGCACCCACTGCACGTCGACGTCGACATTCGGCCGGTTCGCCTTGAACTCCGCGATCGCCTCGTTGATCACCGCTTCCTTCGGTGCGCGCGTCGCCTCGTCGAACAGCCAGACCCGGACGGTGCCGGTTTTCTCATCGGCACCCGATCCGGCCGGACCGGACTGCACCGGCGCGCACCCGGCGAGCAGGAACAGTGTGGCTCCGAGCGTGAGTGCGCGTCGCACGGCCCCGCCTGGCCGGAATTCACGGTGCAGCATCAAGATTTTCGATTCCCATTCATCACTCGTTGCATATAGTGCAACGTGTATTGCGTTGCGTGCCACAATGTTTAGCACCAAGCGGGGGTCACATTCAATAGGCAGATGTGATGCGGGTCGCAGGTGGGTGCGCGAAGTCATGGGCGGACGCGGCGGATGACCTCCGGCGGTTCGGATGCGCGGTCTCCCGCAGTGGTAGCCGCGCTACCTGGTCGGTCGTGGCATCACAACTCCGGATCTGGACGGATGATCACCGGGTACTGGTGCTGGTATATCGCGAGAGCCCAACAGCACCAGTTCCTCCTCGGCGAACTGAGGGGCGGAAGCGACGATCCGGGGTCGGCGATGAGTTGTTTCTGGAGTCGAACGCCGGGAAGCCCACCCCGAACATCGGAAAGTCCACCCCCGTCGTCGGCATCACACTCGAATCCGGTTGTTTCGGAATGGTATTGACGATTTGAGACCTGGTTGGATGCAGGTTCGATCGACCTCGCCGATGCGCTCCGAGGCGAGCCGATTCACGGTTCTAGGTAACGGATCGAACACGGGCACCGATCATCCGCATGTGCGCATTTACTGCCGACCGATCCTCGGCGGGTTGGCAGCCCTACTGCTCGTGATCCTCGCCCTGTTCCTGATGCCCACGAACGAACCGCCGATGCCCGCGACCAACCAGCAGGTGCGGACGTTGCCCTTCATCTCGACGCCGCCGACGACCACTGTCGACGTAAGGCCTACTGCGCCAATCGATCAGCCCACACCGGGTCGCGAATAGGCGTTACGTGGTAACCGGGTGGACGCGGTCCGCGCCGATCCGGTCGATCCGATCACGACCCCAGGCGCCGAGCGGCTCCAGTGCGCGATTGAGCTCGGCACCCAACTCGGTCAGCTGGTATTCGACGCGCGGTGGCACCTCGCGATAGACCTCGCGTGACACGATCCCGTCTTGCTCCAATTCGCGCAGCTGTTGAATCAGCATCTTTTCCGAGACGCCGGGCAGGCCGCGGCGGAGTTCGCCGAACCGGCGGATGCCGTGCGCCTCCAGCTCCCACAGGATCAGCGCCTTCCACTTGCCGCCGACCACGTCCATCGCCGCGTCGATGCCGCAGAAGTATGGTCCGGATCTCTTCTCGCCCATCGCACGACCTCGCTACCTGTTCACACACCCATTGGTAAGTACCGGACTAAATAGTAGGTACTTGTCGTCATAGCGGGCAAAGCGCAACCTTGGTTTCAGCGCGCTGACCACATCGTTCACGAACTTTCCAAGGAGTTGACCCCGCCATGGCGGAAACCACGAACACCCCGGTGACAGTCCTCGGACTCGGCGCGATGGGCCAGGCGCTGGCCGCGACGCTACTGAAGGGCGGCCACCCGACTACGGTGTGGAATCGCACTGCGGGCAAGGGGATCGAGCTCGGCGCCGTCGTCGCCGCATCGGTCGCCGAGGCGGTTCAGGCGGGCGGGCCGATCATCGTCGTCCTGTTCGACCACGCCTCCGTGCACGCGATCCTCGACCCGGTCGCCGGTGAACTCTCCGGCAGACAGGTCATCAACCTGACCAGCACCGCCCCCGACGAGGCCCGCGAACTCGCCACCTGGGCGGCCCGGCACGGCATCGACTACCTCGACGGCGGCATTATGGCCGTGCCGCCGATGATCGGGCAGCCCGGCGCGTCCATCCTGTACAGCGGTTCGGGTGCGGTCTTCGAGGAACACCGCGCTGTTCTCGAATTGCTGGCGGCCGCAGAGTATTTCGGCGATGATGCCGGACTGGCCTCGACCTACGACTTCGCGCTGCTCGCCAACATGTACGCCATGTTCGCCGGCTTCATGCACGGCGCGGCAATGATGCGCTCGGTAGGGGTCTCGGCCAGTGCTTTCGCCGAACGTGCCACGGCCTGGGTAACCGCCATGGCCCAGATGCTCCCGGCCTACGGCCAGATCATCGACGGCGGCGATTACACCCGACCCATCCAATCCCTCGCCTTCCACAAAGCCGCGCTCGACGCCATCAACCGAGCCACCCGCGACGCGGGTGTCACCGTCGATTTCGTCGCTCCCATCAAGAACCTCATCGACCGCCAAGTGGCCGACGGTCATGGTTCCCAGGAGTTTGCTAGAACCATCGAAGAGTTGGTGTGACGGACGGGGCTCCCGACTCGCGCTCTCGGGAGTTCGCCGCAACCTTACTCATCGAATGAACGCTCGGCAAAACGCGTGGTCAACCGGCGATCGGTGTCATCGGTGCATTGGAAACTGGCTGTTGCCTACGGTTTTCGTCGATGGTCTGCGTGCGCTCACGTGTGTTGCTCGGGGGAGACGCACACGGACAGCCCGGATCGTCCGGATAGTCCGGATCGACGTCGGCCGGAACAGTTCTCAGCTCCGCGCCGACTGTCAAATCCTCCATGTAGCAACCGATGCGCTAACTCGCATTCGGGCGTTTGCATCAGTTATCACGTTGCGATGATCTAGATTCTGCACGTGCTCGATAGTGCGAACCACCAAAATTCCACAGTGCTCATCCTTGGCGCCGGCCCGGCGGGGCTGGTGCTGGCCAACATCCTGCAGGCCGCGGGGGTGGCCTCGATCGTGCTGGAGCGGCGCAGTCGCGTGCAGGTACAGCAGCGGGCCAGGGCCGGGTTCCTCGCTCCCGACAGCGTCGCGATCCTGCGTGCACACGGCCTCGCCGCCGGGCTCGACGCCCGCGGCCACACGCACGGTCGTTGCGAATTCCGAAGTCCCGCAGGCAGTATCGATCTGCGCTACAGCGAGCTGGGCAGCGGCCGGGTGCACACCGTGTACCCCCAGCAGGACCTGGTCACCGATCTGGTCGAGGAATACCTGCGCCGAGGCGGCACACTGCGATTCGACACCACAGTCGAGCGGATCGACGACATCCACACCGACAGGCCTACCGTGGTGGCTCGCGACGGGAACGGTCGCGAGCGCCGATACACCGGCCACTACCTGGCCGGATGCGACGGCGCGCGCGGGGTGGCACGGACCGCGGTGCCGGCCGAAGCCGCGTCTCGCGACCACGGCATTACCTGGCTCGCGCTGCTGGCACAGGCGCCGCCCGCCAGTGATTCGGTCATCTACGGCGTGCACGACTCGGGGTTCGCCGGGCACATGCCGCGCACCGCCGAAGTGACCCGGTACTACCTGCAATGCGATCCGGCCACGGACCCCGAACAATGGACCGAGCAACAGATTTGGGCCGAGCTGGAGCGGCGGCTGGCCGCGCCGGGCAGCCCGGCATTGGTCACCGGACCGATCATCGAACGCACGCTGGTACGGCTGCGTTCGCAGATTCTGGACACGCTCCAAGCCGGCCGGTTGTTCCTGGTCGGGGATGCCGCCACCTCGATCAGCCCGTCCGCGGCCAAGGGGGCCAACCTGGCCATCTTCGGCGCGCAGCTGCTCGCCGGGGGCCTCATCGACGCCACGCGGAACGCTGATGAGACTGCGCTGCAACAGTATTCGGCGGAGTATCGGCCGCGTATCGAGCGTGCCCAGGAATTCTCGCGCTGGATGATAGATCTGCTACATCCGCCGACCGGCGACGAACACGAACGCGCCGAACGGCGCGAACAGCAACAGGCGCGGCTGCGCGATCTGGCCATCTCGCGGGCCCATCAAGATGTTTTCGCTAATAGCTATGTCGGCATCTGAATCCCCCTCAGGAGGGCGCGTGACCCGTGCAGTGACCGTCTCCACGACCTCGTCCGGTCTGGTCGCAGCAGATCTAGAGCAACTGGACGCGGTGCTAATGTTCCTGCGCCGCAACGACACCGAGAGCACGCTGAAGGCGATGCTGCCCGAGCTGACCGTCGGCGAACGCGATGCGATCGCCGCCCGATGCCGGTTGTCGCATGCCGCACTTTTGCTGAGCCCGCGTGATCTCACCGAATTATCGGAGGTCCTCGCCGAGCGCGGACTCCTTGCCGGGCCGGCCACACCCAGCACGGTGGTCCGTGGGCGGCTGGCCGTCCGTTACGGCAGGCCCGCGGCTCGACTAGATGTGCGGATCGTGCATGCCCCGGTGCTCGCCGCCGACGAATCCCACTGCACCGTAGAGGTTTTCGCGCTACTGCCGGTGCCGGGCAGCCCGATCGACGAGATAGTCGCCGCCGAACGGGTAGCCGGCCACGAACAGCATGTCGCCCTGGCCACCGAGTCGACCGACGAGATCGTGCTCACCGGGCTGCGGGCCATGCTCACCGGCGGCGGTCTGCACAGCGACGGCGGTGGCTACAACGAGCACGAAAACGTGACTGTGCTGTACTTCCGGAGCAACGCCCCCGGCCCCTTCCAGAGGCTGGAACTGCTTTGTACCGGAACACATTCGCGATTGCTGGCCACTCACCTGGCCGCTTCCCACGACGCCCCGACCCGCCTGTTGCGACTGCTGACCGGGGCCTGGGCCACACAGGCATTGGCCGCCACCGCCACCCTCGGCGTGGCCGACCTGCTCGCCGCGCGTCCCGGCTATCCGGTCGCCGAGCTGGCCCGCGACAGCGGCACCGACCCCGACGCGCTGCATCGGTTGCTGCGGTATCTGCGCGAACTCGGCATCGTGGCGCCCTCCTACGACAGGACGGGATACGCACTCACCGAACTCGGTGCGCTGCTGTCGAAGTCGGCGCCACAGTCACTGCATCCACTGGCCCAGCTCTACGGCGGCGACTTCTACCAGTCGTTCGGCCACTTCGAAGAGTCCATGCGCAGCGGGCGACCGGCCTTCGACACCCATTTCGGGCAACATCACTTCGAATACTTCGCCGCGGCACCCGAACGCGCGGAACTGTTCGACGCGGCCATGGCGGCCAGCGCGACGATCTTCGGGCGAATCGACGAACTGATCGATCTCACTGCCGCGCACACCATTATCGATGTGGCCGGCGGAAACGGAGCCCTCCTCGCGGGACTGCTGCGCGCCGCGCCACACGCGCACGGAGTGCTGTTCGAGCGGGCCGGCACCTTGGCGGTCGCGCGACCGTCGTTGGATCGGGCCGGCTGCCTGGCTCGTACAACGCTGGTCGCGGGTGATTTCACCCAGGAGGTCCCCGGCGGCGGCGATCTGTACTTCCTGTCCCGGGTGCTGCACGACTGGAACGACATCGATTGCGGAGCAATTCTCCAGCGCTGCGCTGCGGCCATGCCGGACCACGCCAGTCTGTACGTGATCGAACGTCTACTGCCAGAAGATGATTCACCATCGCTCGCCCCAGCTTGGGACGTGCACATGCTGTGCAATGTCGGTGGGCGGGAACGTAGCCTGAGCGAGTTCCGGGCGCTGCTCGACAGTGCAGGGCTTCATCTCCGCGAAACCCAGCCGCTGGCTATGGATTTCGCACTTTTGCGCGCCACACGCTGAGGTTCGGCGGTTGTTCGGCTAGGCGGTGGTGCGTTGTGTGACGGCGGTGCGTAGTACCGAGATCACACCGCGCACCACGAGTCCTACCGCTACCACCGGCGCGAACACCAACCAGGGGGAGCGTCGGTGGTAGTCGCAGTAGAACCGCAGTGCGCTGCGGTGGTGGCTGCGGATCTTGCGGAACGGTGCTGAGCGCATGCTGCCGCCTTCACGGTGGCGGATCTCGACGGTCGGGTCGAGGACCACTCGCCAACCGGCGCGGTGCATGTCCAGTGCGACTTTGGTTTCCTCGAAGTACAGGAAGTATCGGGTGTCGAATCCGCCGATGGCGTCGAATGCGCTGCGGCGGAACAACATACAGCAGCCGGAGATCCAGTCGACATCGCTGACCGTGGTTACAGGCTCACCGAAATACCGACGAGTGGCGGGATTGCCCGGCCATACTCCGCCGAGCAGCGCGTGCACGATTCCGACTGCCAGCGACGGGAACCGACGTCCGGTCGGGTACGGCGTCCCATCGAGCCGGGCCACCTGCGGGCCGATCATGCCGATTCTGTCGTCGGTCATCGCTGTCTCGACCAGTCCGGCGATCGACCCGGGCGCAAGCCTCGTATCGGGGTTGGCGACCAAGATCCATTCCGCGTTGGTCGCTGCCGCTCCCTGGTTGATCGCGGCAGCAAGACCCACGTTCTCGCTGTTGCGGATCACGGTGCCGCCGAATTCCTCGACGAGCTCGACGCTTCGATCAGCGGAAACGTTGTCGACGCCGACCACGTCTAGCGTGAGCGGCTCCACCGCCGCCGGCAGCGATTCCAAGAAGGGCGGCAGATCTTCAGCGCTTTGATACGTCACCAGGATGAGGCCGACGGTCTTGTCGTCACGGCGAGACATGCGCGCGAACCTATCAGGTGCCGAACACCTCCTGCTCGCCCCCTACTCCTCGGCGAAGGTTCGCAATGTTGCTCGAGCGGTCTCCACAACGTTGCTCCACTCAGGCATCGCGATAACGGCAGCATCGCTGGTGCCGGGCGGGAGCGACGAGTAGAGCGGAAGTAGTACGCCAGCCAATTCTGCTATACCTTCGGCCTCGCTACTGTTCCTGAGCACCGCACCGACGTACCGCTCGATATTCTTGTCGTCAAGATACAGATCGAACAGGTCTGCCACCGCTTCGTCCAAATTCTCGATCAGATCTGGATCACCTCGACGTTCCACCCAGACACGCTGTTGAAAGTCGCGGTCGGCCAAGTTCCCCAATATGTCGATAACAGCGCTTCGCGCCTCGGAATGCTCGATCATTTATGGACCCCTCTCAGAGCGACTCCATCCCGGATTCGGCTTCGAGATGCAGTCGGCAGATCTCAGCAGAAGCTTGGTGATCCTTGTCCGCCTCGGGGCTGTACAGCCGCATTTCATGCGCCGCACGGTCGAGGTGCTGCCAGTAGGACTGGGGCACATCCAGGTTGTGACCGAGGTAGACCAGATAGTCGAAGGCAAGACCGAGTTCGTTGTGCTCGAGGAATTCGCGCGTTGGTGACAGGTCGACGTTCGGCACATTCGACAGCAGTGTCTGAGCGGCGTCGAGGTGGCCGGCCGTCCGGCCCCAACTGGCCCGCAATGCCGCTTGATCATCACTCATGGTGTCAGTGTCGCCGAGGTAGCCCCCGGCCAATGTTCCGACATGCCGCCCGACGGGCGTCGGCCAGATGGAGGCGCATAGTCCTGTCCCATTGGTCATATCAGGCCCTGCTCCTGCAGTTCGACAGTCTCGTCATGGAGAGCGAGCCACACGTTGGTCACCAGGAACAGCCGCACCGTCGAAACTCGGGGAACTCGCCCGGAGGCATCCCGAAGCCGACATCAAGAATTATCGACCGCGGCTCGACACTCTGCACCTGCCAACCGAACTCGGCGGCGAGCTTAGGAAAATCCGAGATCTGCCACGACCAGTTCAACGACAGTAGTTGGACGGCCAACGCACTGACCTCGGCGTCACCCAACGCTTGCCACTCAGCCACGTCCGCAGCTTAATTCGATGCGACGACTGCGATCGGCTCGGCTCCGCCATGCTCGGCGTCCCGCACCCGTCGAAGGACATGGACCTCGTGATGCTGAGCCTGCTCGGCGGCAAGGAACGCACCGAGAACGAGTACCGAATACTGCTGAACAACAACGGCTTCGACCTCGACCGAGTCGTTCCGACCCCGAGTCCCCTCGTGATCCTGGAAGCGACCAGGCGATGACAGCAGATTAGACCGCGTTGACCACGTGCGCGTCCAGCAGGGGGTGCCGCAGATGCGTCAGTCAAGGTGACGCGTATCCCTGACGACCCGTCAGATGCGGCCGCGGACGAGGTCGATCAAGCGCCCGAGTACGTGGTCGCCCGACGCGCGCAAGCCGTTGTGCTCGTACTCGTTGGTGATCCACGGCCGCAGGGTCGGGATCAGCCGCGCGGTCTCCTCGGAAAACGCCCGCTCGACGTACATGTCGTCGGCGTAGATCGCGGCGGCTGCCGGGACCGTGCACTTGCGCAGTACGTCGGCGTCATACAGCCGCGGCCACTCGTGTGCGGCGAGCAGCTCGGCGGTTTGTTTCATCGGCCGCAGACCGTGGAAGTCGTCGAAGACCCAGGGGAACACGTGCTCTCCGGTGAACAGCGTCCGGTCGGTGCGGAACTCGTCCGGCAGCACGCGCTCGGCGGACCAGCCGGTGGCGAATCCGTCGGAGTAGGACGACTCATGGATCACCGAGTACAGCGGGTTGCGCGCGATGAACGGCAGTGAGTTGGCGACGTCGTGCGCGAAGGCGGGGGACTTCGGGTCGCGTTCCAGCAGGTAATGCAGCGTTTCCTCGCCGCCGCCGGCACCGAGGACGTACCCGAGCTGCCGAAACAATCGTGTGGTGAGCGGACTGCCGTCGGGCAGGACGACGGCACCGTCGTCGAGCATCGGCAACAGCGCCTCGACCCGATCGCGATCACCCGGATAGCGGAGGTAGTACTGGCGGTTGCGCTCGATCATATTGGCGAACGTCGCGGTGTAGACCTCGTCGGGATGCCGCGCGATCGGCGGCAGCCCGCCGGTGAAGAAGGCCTCGGCCAGGCCTTCGGGAGCGTGGGAAAGGTATGCGAGCGTGCAGAACCCGCCGAATGACTGCCCGAGCACGCTCCACTTCTCGACGCCCAGTTGCCGCCGCACGAACTCCGCGTCACGGACGATCGCGTCAGCACGAAAGTGGGTGAGGTACTCGGCCTGCTCGGCCGGAGTGCCGGACAACGTGCCGACCGGTGTGGACCGTCCGGTGCCGCGCTGGTCGAGCATCAGCACCCGATACTCCCGCAACGCCCGCGGCAGCCAGCTCGGCGCCCCGCGCGACGGCCGCGGCGCCTCCTGCCCGGGCCCGCCCTGGAGGTAGACGAGAAACGGCAGGCCGAGTCCGTCCGGATCGGCGATCTCCCGAGCGAACACGGTGATCTTCGGGCCGTCAGGGCGGGAATGGTCGAGGGGGACGAAGAACTCGTGCTCGGTGAGCACTAGGCCGGGGATGCGCACGCTGGTTGCCATACGGGGGATTCAACCAGAACGGGCGCGTGGTGTTCAGGCCGCTAGATCGATCGGAGCTATACCACACCGCATGGAGGCATTGATTCCCCGAACAGTATGGCCGCGTGACGATCTCCTCGCTGCGGCGTTGGTGGCTGTCAACCAGTCGGCGTCCGGTAGTCGCCGGAAGTCGTTGCACGGCAAACACATCGGAGACCGCGCAGGTCCGTGATTCGCTGCTCCTACTCCACGGCCTATGCGCGGCTTGGATCACCCAGCGCAGCCAACCGCCGCAGGAATCGCCTGTCCCGCAACCGTTCCAATGTCGTACGCGCGGCAGGGAGGTGGGAGCGGTCGCCGGTTCGTTGGGCGTGAACCAGACGTAGCCGGGCCGCGGTGACGAGACGGCCGAGGTCGTCGAGGGCAGTGATGCAGGCGGCCAGGGCGGTATCGTCGCCGTCGCGCAGCGCTCGCGCCACTTCGGGGACGCAGGAGCGGTACGCGGCGCTGTTCGCGGCGGCCTCCGCGATGGCGGCGGGCGAGCTGAGCAGGCCGCGTTCGTTGTTGAAGGACACGAAACTAAGTGCCTGGGAACCGAATTCGGCGCCATCGACGGCGCCATCGGCGCCGTCGCGCAGCTCCAATGCCAGCAGGGCGCGGCCGGCGGGGAGCAGGGTGGGCAGCGTTCGCAGGCAGTCGAGAATGAGGCGGGCGAATCCGTTGGCACCCTGGCGGTCTTCCCGCGCGACCGCGATGCGGACGAGGGCAAAGAAGCCCTCGACACACAGGGCCGCGTCCTGCGGCGAGGCGGTGGTCTGCTCATAGATTCGGGCCAGCCGCGCGCCCAGTCGTTCCGCGGTCGCCCATTCGCCCGCCGCGTAGGCGATCGCGATGCCGTGGGCCAGCGGGTGCGCCAGGTAGGGGGCGTGGTCGCCGTCGCGATGACGGTTGGCCTCCTGTTCGATCGCCGCCAGCCCGGCGGCCGGATTGCCCAGGGCCGCATGCGCTCTGGCCAGCATCGCCAAGGCGTCGCCGAGTTCGTGCGGTGGCAGATCGTGCAGCAGCAGCCGCTCGCGGCAGAATTCGAGTGCCGTCTCGGGCAGGTGCAGGTGGGTGGCGGCGATATGGCAGCCGTCCAGTGCCTCGTTGGCCGCCACGACATCGCCGATCGCCAGGAAGTGCGCGACGATGGCCCGGCCCTCGGCGAGCAGCGCCGCGGGATCTGTTCGCGCGACGAATTCGCCGTCCACGACCTGCACGGGTTGCCGCTCGAAGAACAGAAACAGATCGACCGTTCGCAGGCGCAACGTCTCGTCCCGGTCGGCCCCGTCGGCGGCGAGCCGATGGGCCTCGACGTAGTGCCGCAGAATCGTGTCCCGATCGACTCGCGTCCGCGCCATGAGCCCACACCGCAACCACAGCAGCAACAGCTTTCGCCGGATCCGGACCGCGACCGCGCGGGAGTCACCGCACCCCGCGCCGGCCTCCGCCAAGTGCCGCAGGGCCTGTTCGTAGCTGGTGACCGCGGTCGGCGAGATGCCCGACACCGCGCCGAGCAGTTCGAACAGCTCCGGTAATCGTTCGGGCTCCGCGATGGACCGCGCACCCTCGAGGAAGGTCTGCGCGTCCACCACCAGCCCGGCGCTACTCGATACGGTCGCCGCCGTCATCAGATCGGTGACCGCGGTGCCGGATTCGAACGGCAACCGGATCGGAATCGTCGATCGGCGGCTGGCCTCGATCGCGGACAGATAATGCTTGCCGATCATCACCGATAGTCGCCGCGCTCGCCGATCGAGACCGGCGAGAAGGCTGGCGACTCCGGAATGCAACTCGATGCGCATCGCGCGCGGCAGTGCGCCGTAGACGATGTCGCGCACGATCGGCTGCCCGATCATCAACCGGCCGCTCTGCTCCGCGCGAACAATATCCTTGGCCAGCAGCTCATGGATACCACGGTCCACCTCCGCCCGCCCCCACTCGGCCAGCAGATCGGCGTAGCGGTCCGTCGGCAGTACCGCGTCCGCCACGGTGACAAGTTTCAGAACGTCTCGGGCACAGGCGGTCAGCAGATCCAGGCGGGCCAGGACCGCGGCATGCACCGTATCGGGAAGCGGCGGCTCCGCCTCCGTCGCATCGACGACGCCCCGGGTCGCGGAGCGGATGAATTCGAGAATGAAGAACGGATTCCCGCCGGCTCTGGTCGCGATCAGATCGACCAGCCGCGCGGGACGCCCGGTCAGATAGCGTGCGGCGATACTGCGTGTTTGATCATCGGTCAACTGCGGCAACGACAGCAGGGTATGGCGATCACGGCGCCGGCCCCAGTCCGGTCGGCGATCGAGCAGTTCGGGACGGGCCGCTATCACCACGAGCAGCCGGAGATCGAACCGCTGATTGATGGCCTGCGCGGCGACTTCGAGCAGAAGGTCACTGGCTTGATGGGCATTGTCGATCAGCACCGCGACTTTGCGCCCGGGTACCGCGCTCGCGATCAGCACCCGCAGCGCTGCCGCCATGGCGGTACCGTCGGCGCCGATCCGACCGCCGTCGCCCATCGCGGCCATGATCTCGCGGGTGTAATCGTCGGCTCGCTCGATGGTGTGCCCCGCGTCGACGAAAACCCGGCGGATTCGTGCGGCGTCGACATCGGCCCCGAGCAATCCGCCGATAAGCGATCGCACCTGCTCGCTGCTCGCCTGGGCGTGCTGCGCGACGACTACCCGCACCACCTCGAATCCCAGCTGCGGCGGCAGGTTCGCGGTGAATTCCTCGATCAGCCTGGTCTTTCCGAGACCGCTCGGCGCCAGGACGGTGACCAGTTCCGCGCGATGATGTTCGACGACTCGCTCAGCCGCATGCCGCAGCCGGAACAACTCCTGCCGACGCCCGACCAGCGGGGGCCGCTCGACCCGTCTCGTGGTCCGCGCCCCCAGCACCCGGCACGCGACCACGGGGGCGGCTTTGCCCTTCATCTGCACTTCTCGCCGCGGCCCGAATTCGAAAGCCTCGTCGGCGGCGAGGAATACCCGCTCGGAGACCAGGATCTCGTCCGGCTCGGCCGCCTGCTGCAACCGCGCCGCCGTATTCATCGTGTCCCCCGACGCCAGAAAATGATCCGCCCGCGACTCCGGGTTGGTCACGACCTCACCGAGATTGATTCCGAGCCGGAGCCGGAACAGCGCGCCGAGGAGCTCGTCGGAGCGGACCGCCTCGAGCAGGTTCAGCGCCGCCGCCACCGCGCGTTCGGATTCGTCACCGAATGCCCGCGGAATACCGAAAACCGCGACCACGGCGTCGCCGATGAATTTCTCCAGCCGCCCCTCCTCCCGATCCATCACCGCCACCGCATGTTCGAAATAGCGACCCATCAGTATGCGGGTGTCCTCCGGATCCATCCCGTCGGCCAGCGCTGTCGATCCGACGACGTCGGCGAACAACACCGCGACCAGTCGTCGTTCCTCGCTCATGCGATGACGGCGGCCACGGCCGCGATCATTCCGCTGACCTCCGAGACCTTGTCGTCGGGTACCCGGTCCAGCAGTTCGGCGAATTCGCGGGCGGCGGCGGCGCGCTGCGCGAAGGTTTGGGAGAATTCGCGCGGCACCATCGACAGGATCAGCACGGCCTGGTTGGCCAGTTCCGACAACATGTCCAGGGCCACGATATCGTCCTCCACCCCCGCCGGATCGAGCACCTCCATGACGCCTACGGTCTCGCCGCGCCTGATCAACGGGATGGCCATGATGACATCCGGAATGTATCCGGTCGCCGCGGCGGTGTGCAGATCGAAGCGGCTGTCCGACGAAACCTCCCGCACCATAATGGGTTCGCCGGAATTGGCCACCCAGCCCACGATGCCCTTCCCAGCGGGCACTTCCATGCCGATGATCTGATCCTCGCCCGCACCCGAGGCCGCCTCGAAGACGAGGGCGTTGCGGTCCTCGCGATAGAGGAATACCGAGGCGGCGGCGGAGGAGAACGATAGTCGGGCCAGTCTTACCGTTGAACGCAGCGCCTCCTCATAATCGGTGATGTTCATGGGAGATCTCCTTCCAAGTTGTCCGACATGACCGAGAGGACATGTCGGAGCTGGGTCGTGCGGAATTCCGGATGCTCACCCAGAATTCGTGCGCAGATACCGGTGATGTGCGGCGTCGCGAAGCTGTTGCCGGACACCACCCTGGTGCCGCCGTCCGGCCAGGCCACCCGGATACGCACGCCCGCACCGAAGAATTCGACGGGCGGATTCGGATTCGTCTCGATGCGCAGCGGATCCTGATGGTTGTGCGAACCGACCGAGATCACCGAGGAGAATCGCCACGGATAACTCGACACCGGACTGTTGTGCGCGGCCGCGACGAAGGTCACGCCGTCGAAGTAGGCCTGATCGGTGAGGTCGTGCAAAGCTTCCTTCACGGCGCTGCGCTGGGTGGACAGGCTCAGGCTGATCAAGGGAAAACCCTGTTCCACCGCCCAGCGCAACCCTGCGAACAGACCCGCGCCGCTGCCCCGGTTATTGCCACCGAGCACTCGCAGGCTGGTCAGCTCGCACTCCGGCGCGACGGCCCGGATGATTCCGGCACACGCGGTCCCGTGTCCGGTGGGATCGCCGCCGTCGTCGGGTTCGACGCCCCAGCCACCGTTCCGCTCGACGATGCCGTACGAGTCGGCCGGGGCGCCGAGCAGCGGATGGTGGCGATCGACTCCGCTGTCGACGACGCAGACCCGCACGCCGCCGCCGCTGCCACGCCCGATGGCCCAGTCGCGGTCCGCGCGGCGCGGCGAAGCCATCCGTTCGAGCGGAAACGCGGCGCCGATCGAGGTGTGGGCGAACTTAATTACTCGCACCGGACACCTCGGGTAGGGGCCGCAGACCGAGGGCGCCGGTGGCATGCAGATGCAGCCGATCCTGGAAATTGAATTTGAAACTGGGGCAGGGCAGATGACCCTCGCGCCACAATTTGGGGCAACTGCCGCCGCACACCGGGAGGAACGGGCAGCGATGGCAGGACTGCGCTTCGTCGGCCACCTGGTCGTACCAGTCGTCGAACGGCCCGACCGGACGCGGCTGCGCGCCGACGAGATCCTCCGTCCGCGCCAGGACTCCGGTATCGCGCACCACCGGCACCAGCGGATATTCAGTGCAGGAGTACACCTTTCCGGTGGGATCGTGCAATTCGGCGCCCCGCGAGGTGGCCAGGCAGGTCGAGGATTTCACGCCGGGCAGCACCGCGCGCGAGAATCCCATGTCCGCCACCGTCCGCAGCAGGGCAAGCTCGCGCTCGGCGAAGCTCCTGATCCCGAGCTCCACGTTGGAGACGTCGTTACCCCAGGAGTGCACCGGCGCGAACTGTACGGTGAATCTCGGCACATTCAGCCCCGCGGCGGCGAGATCGTCGAGCAGCCGCGGAATGTGCGGCTCATTCTCGTTGTCCACGTTGACGCGGATGTTGACGCGCAGTCCGGGAATCAGGTCCTCGCGCGCGATCTCCGCGAGTACTGCGACGCATTTGTGAAAGGAATTCATGCCATTCTTGAGGATTCGCCGACGGTCGTGAATCTCCTGCGGTCCGTCGATGGTGATGTCGACGTGACGCAGGCGGCATCTCTCGTGCAGTTCGGTCAGTTTCCGGACGCTGATCAGGCTGCCGTTGGTAGGCATCCTTGCGTGATATTCCGTGCTCGTCTCCGCCGCCTTCGCGACGAACCGTTCACTCATCTCGATGATCAGTCGATAGGCGAGCAGCGGCTCACCGCCGAACCAATTGACGGTCACGAGTTCGGTTTCCGGAGCCTCCATCACCGCCTCCACCCGGCGCGCCAGCCGCTCGGTCCGCTCGGGATTGTGCCGGGTTCGGAAATGCTCCTGACCGCAGTACGAACAGCCCATATTGCAGTACGCCGTCGGCATGATCGCGAATGTCCTGCGCCGCCGCGACTCACGCGCATCGGTGAACACCGCGAGCACGTCGTCGAGTTCGTCGCGCGACGCGTCGACGACCACGCCGAGGCGCGTCAACTCCGCGAGCGTGGCCGGTGCGATAGCTTCGATGTGCCCGGTCCGCAGCCGATCGGCGGTGTCGCGATCCATCGAGAACGCTTTACCGGTGCGGGACGAAAAACCTACGCGGACAATGGAATCGTCCGCGCGACGGTAAGTGCGATCACCGACGACCAGATAGCGGCTGGCTACCATGTTCATGTCATTGTCCGTTCGTTTCGATTCGTGCGTCGCCGCCCACCACGGCGGCTCGTGAATTATCTGTCGCTCCCGTTTCCGGGAGCGATGTCATCCGGGCCGTCACCACGCATCCGGCCACCAGCATCAGCAGCCCGCAGAATGCGAAAATGGTGTCGACGCGATGGAATTCGATTCCTGACAGACTCCATCGGAAGTCGATCGGCAAACCACTGGCCACGATTCCGGCCAGCACCATCGAGGACACCGAGGCCAGATAGACCAGTGGGTTGAGCACCGCGTTCACCCTGCCGATCAACCGGTTCGGCGCTTCCCGCAGGATGATGGGACTCAGCGCGACATTCACGGCCGCGACCGGGATTCCGACCAGTCCGAGCATGCCGATCGCGAAGTACAGCGAGGTCGACCGGGAGTACGCGAAGGCGACAAGTGCCGTGGCGAGCACACCGAAGGCGAACACGCGCCGTTCGCCGATGCGGGAGACCAGTCGCGGCGTCGCGAGTGCCCCGATGATGCTGCCCGCCCCGAAGGCCCCCTCGAGCACGCCGAGACAGCTCGGATCGACCCGCAAGTTCTCGCCGACGAAAAAGATTTGAAGCGCGTTCACGGCGCCGACGCCGAACATGTAGAGGAACACCGTGACGAGGATCAGCCGCAGGATCGGGCTGGCGGAGACGAATCGCACCCCGTCGGCGAACTCGGCACGAAAATTCTTCGTGCCCTTGTCGATCGAATCCTGCTGCGGGGCCAGCGCGGTCGATCGGATGAGCGCGTAGGAGATCAGGAACGACACCATGTTCACCACGAGCGCCCACACCGCACTCATCGAGAACAGCAGTGGCGCCGCGAGCGGCGGGCCGAGAATCGCCGCCGCGTTGGCGGAGGCCGACGTCAGCCCGAAGGCCCGGGGCCGATCCTGCTCCGCGACAACCGCCGCGACCGTCGCGAACCGGGACGGATTGAAGAATTGCGCCACCGCGGCGGTCGCGGCGACGACGGCGTACACCGCCGCCAACGTCGCCCAGACCGGAAGAACGGTGCGCATGATCGCGACGACGACCAGGACGCCGATCAGGCCGGCGCGCAGCAGATCGGCGATCATCATGGTGCGCCGCCGATCCCAGCGATCGACGAACACCCCGGCGATCGGGCCGACGACGACGATCGGTATCGCCGCCGCGACCAGCACCCCGCTCACGGCCAGCGGCGCCCAGGACCGTCCGTGGGCTATCACGCTGCCCACCCACAGCACGAGGGTGATGTCGAATACGAAATCGCCGAATACCGATATCAATTGACCGAGCCAGAGCTTCTGCCAGTTCCGGTTGCCCCGCAGACCGACTGTGGGCGCGTCCATCAGTACATCTCCGGAGCGGTCGACGGCAGCTTGATCGACAGTGGCAGACCGTCGGCACGCAGCAGCGGCACGCCGCACGCCATGGCGAAAGTGGTGAATTCACTGGGCATGTCGAGCCCGAGCAGCCGATCGGCTTCGGTATCGCGAATGGCCCCGGTGATCGCCGCGCCCAGACCGAGTGCGGCCGCGGTCATCGAGAACACCTGTGCCATATGGCCGACGTTGTGCAGCATGAGTTTGTAGGCACGCGCGTTGAGATATTTCCAGGCCATGCGGTCGGCGACCGCCGCAGTGAACACGCCGAACGCCGCGGTCCGGAACAGGCCCTGCCCGTGGGTCAGCCACTCGGCCTGGTCGCGGGTGACCGTGGCATCGATCGGGACGAGACCGTGCCGAACACCGTCGTAGGCGTACAGACCGGGCGCCACCTGGTCGACATCGAGGGCGAGGACGAAGGCCTCGCACTCGTGCCGCGCCCCACCGGAGGCGGCCGCTTTGAGCTGCAGCACACCGAGCGCGCCCGCGTCCGCGAAGCGCAGCGGGGCGAAGGTGTAGTGCAACATGTCCGAGAAGCGGTCCAGATCCAGTGGCTCACCGTCGAAGTGCCGATGGGTGCGCCGTGCCTGCACGACATCGAGATAGCGCACATCGCAGCGCACCCTGACCCTGGGCAGCAACAGAATTCGCGCGTCGGGTCGCACCCGGAAGCTCGACGGACGCGGTCTACGCGACACCTTCTCCAGATATGCGGCCGTCGCCGTTGGCGACGTATTGTCGATGAACGGCGTATCCCGGACCCGCTGGTGGAATGTCCAGGCGGTGGTTCCCCAGGTGTCCCACGGGGACGGGGTCGGGGGATTCTCCGTGACCAGGTATCCGTATTCGGTCAGCAACCGGATGGGCCCCTCGGTGTCGGACCGGAAGTCGTTCTTGCCGAGCCCGTTTCGGGCGGCGACGAGAAGTTCTACGATGTACGGCGCGACCCTGAGCCGTTTCTCGCAGCGCGGGCTGGAGATACGGAACCCGCCCCCGGAGGCTTCGACGATCAGCGGGTCCACCGTGCGTAGCGGTCCGAGGGCCGCGGGCTCGTCGGTGTGCGTGGTGTCGAACACGGTTGTCATGTCGAGCTCACCTCTCCTACGACGCTGGCGATCACCGTCGTTTCCATCAGCCGCCCCAGTCGGTCGTTGACATCGTCCGGATCCGCTGCGGCCAGGCAGTCGAGTCGCTGCGCGGCATTCGCCGGGTCGAGTCCGTTTTGGATCGGTTGTGCCGCCCGCGCAACGAAGATCCGGGCCGAGACGGCGCCGAGCGGTTCGGCGGCGAGCAATTGCCTTGCACTGCTGGCACATTCGTCCGGCGTGAGTCCGTCGGCCAGGAGTCGCCGCACCTGCCGATCGAGCAGTTCGATGACGGCCGCGCGATCCGCATCGATCAGCGCCGTGCCGAGGGTGACCAGACCGTATTCACGCGTGCCCACCCGAATGATCCGGCAGGTGGCCGTCATTCCGTAGGTGTAGCGGAGCTGCTCCCGGAACAGCCGCTGCCACCTGGCCGTCGTCGTGCCGCCGAGCGCATGGGTCGCGATCTCCAGGGCCACCTGGTCCGCGACCCCGTCGACCCCGGTGACGCACCCCCAAAGCAGGTGGCTCCCGCGCGGGCCGCGCAGATGCCGCTCGATGCGCGAAGAAGGCTGTCCCCGAAGGATATTCACGCTCTCGAGCACACCTGGCTGGTCCGTCGCGGCGACGAGTCCGGCGAGTTCGGCGCACCAGAGATCACCGGCCACATCATCGGAGAACAGCACGCTGATGGCCGGCGCCGAGGCGAGGTCCCGCGCCGCCGACTCCGCCCGCACCCGATCGATCAGTGCGACCGACTCTACGGTGCCCGCACTGTGCGCGCCGAGCCAGCCGTCCGGGCCGACGAACGCCGAATACAGCGCTCGCTGCGCATGATCGGCCAGACTGCGTTCCCGCTCCCCGATACCGGCCGCGACCGTCACCCGGGCCGCGCGGGCGGCCTCGTCGGTGATCCCCGCCGCGCCGATCGACGCGGTGAGGACGGGAACGATCGCCCGGACGCTGTCGCGTGGCCCTCGGACATCGCAGTAGCAGGACAGATGGGTGAGCCCCGGCTCGATCCGGACACCGAGCGCCTCCGCACGATCGGCGAGGGTCGTTCGTCGCGCTCCGGCGACCGGCGAACGCAACAGCGCCTCGAGCGCCACCAGCGGCACACCTCGGTCCCCGTCCGATACCGCGCCCGCATCGAGGTGCCACACAATACGGGCGACCTCGTAACCGCTGGCCCGCGCCGGACCCTTCAACAGGCGAATTCCCCGCGGGGACGGGAGCTTTCGAAGCGGTGTGCTCATCGGACGTACACCACCTCGGCGCGCGCCCGCGGGCTGTTCCACAGCCGCGCCGCGCGCTGGAAATCATCGGCGGTCATCGCCTCGATGCGGCCGGACTGCTCGAGATATCGGTCGATCCCGCCGTGGATCTGCATGGACAGCGTCAACCCGTCGGCCCGGTGCAGCAGCGAATCGTCCTCGGCGAGCCAACTCGACAGATAGACCGCACGTGCCCGCCCGATATCGTCGGCCGCGACGCCGCGGCGGACCACCGAATCCATTGCGGCGTCGAATCCATCGATGATCTGCTCCACCCCGACACCGGGTCGTGGGGCGAGTTCGACGATTCCCAGCGAACCGCACCACTGATGCGGAATCACGCGCAGGGACACCGATTCCGCAAGGGCGGACTCCTGGACGAGCAACCGGGCCAGGATGCTCGACGGGCCCCTGCCCAGCACAATCGAACCGATTTCGGCCAGCTCGAATCCCCGCTCGTTCATCGGCGCGAGGGGAACTCCGAGGAAAACCCGGTCGCGGCTTTCGGTCGCCACCACCACTCGGACGGTCGTCATCCGCCGATCGTCGGGAATCGGTGCCCGGGCGGTTCCCGAGCCGAACATCCCGAGCAGTTCGGCGGTCTCCGTACGGGCCGCCGCCCGGTCGAAACGCCCGAGGATCACCGCGAAGACGTTCTCCGACACGTAGTTTCGTTCGAAGAATGCGCGGCAGTCCGCGGCGCCGACGCGACCCACATGCTCCGGGTCGCCCACCGGGAGGTGCCGATACGGAGATCCGACCGGATGAACCGCCGCGAGCAACCGCTCAGCGGCATCACCGTACACGGGAGACGAGACTCGCTGGTGACGCTCGCGGAGCACGATCTGCGCATCGGCGCCGACGCTGTCCTCGGTGAACCGGTCGCAGGCCGCGGCGAACCGCGCCGTCTCCGATTTCAACACCAAAGGGAACGATTCCGCCGGGACCACATGCCAATACGTTGTCCAGTCGGCCAGCGTATTGGCGTTCACAACGCCGCCCGCCGTTTCGATCAGACGCCCGAATTCTCCCCGTCCGCGAGAATCCGATCCGGCGAACATGGTGTGCTCCAGCACATGGGCGAGACCATGGCGCGCCGCGGGATCATCCCGGCTTCCCGCGGCGATCCGAATACTGGTCGACACGATCGGGACATCCGGCTCCCAGACCAATGCGGCTCGTGCTCCGTGCACATCGAGATGTTCGATTTCCATGTCGATTACGGCCCGAGATTGACATCGAACGCCGACGATTCGGTGTCGTCGTCGTTCTCTATGCCGTGGGCTTCCACATCGTCGCCGAGGTTGGACTCGTTGTCATTGTGCCGCTCGTCGTCGTGGTCGCCGATTCTCTTCTGTTCGTCCGACATGACTCGTCCTTCCGCCGATGGACCAGCGGGTCGCGCCAGGGTTGGCGCGACCCGCCACCAGAATTAACCGATCTACCGGCCGCAACCGTTGTTGATGTCGAGCACGGCCGAGGCCTCGGTGTCGTCTTCCACCTCGATGCCGTGGGCCTCGACCTCGTCGTCCTGGTGTTTGTTCTTCTTCTCGTCAGGCATGATTCGCCCTTTCGCTCTGCGAACTTTCTGGAGCCGGTGGACCGCACCGACAAACCAAAAGGTAGCGGTGCCGGATCGACGCGCCGCATACACGACGTATACGCACAGGTCGGTGGATGGAAATCGCGCCGGTATATCCGGCGTATTCTCGGCGTATATCGGATTCGGTCATGATTCGAACATGCTCGAGACGGTAGAACGGGAATCCACATATATGCGACGCAGCGCCCTCGCGGCCGGAATCGCACTGTCGTTACTATTGATCGGTGAAACGACAGCCGCGGCCGATACACCACATCACATCGACCCGCCGCTGTCCCACAACAGCCCGACCGCGAAGGACTGGGGGTCAGCCGGTCTGGGAACGCCCGGGGCGCAAAGCTAATCCTCGGTGATCAACTCCGCCCGTGCGCCCTCGCTCCCATCATCAATGGGATCGCCGAGTTCACGCAGCCGCCGCAGAGTATCCCCCGCAGCGGGCATGCTCAGATCGCGAAAGATCCGGTGGGCGCTGCGCAGACAGGCGCGGGCGCGATTGACGTCGCCCGTGGCCGCCAGCGCGTCGGCCATACTGGTCAACGCAGCGGCCTCGGCCACCTGATCGCTCAGCTCACGGCACAGCACCAGGGCCTGCTCGGCATGGGATGCCGCCTCGGCCGGGCAGCCCAGCGAAATCAGCGCATTCGCCAGCTGGAACCGCGCGTGAGCCTGCCATCGGGTCAGCCCGGTCTCGGCCGCGGCCTGCAGGCACCGCCCCTGCATATCCGCGGCGTCCTGATGACGACCGCAGCGGTGCAACGCGATTCCCAGGGTGTGCATGGCGTAGATGCGCGCGTTGACGTCCTCGACGGCGGTGGCGGTGGCCAGTGCGCGTTCACAGCTCAGCACGGCATCGGCGGGGTCACCGCGATCTATCAGGACCGCGGCCAGATTGGCCATCGTGATCGCTTCGATCGAACGGTGTCCGGCCGCGCGCGCGAGCTCGAGGGTTCGCCGATAGTGTCGCAGCGCCTCCTCGTATCGCCGCCGCCTGCGGTTGATCCGACCGAGAACGTTCAGCGCCTGGCAACAGATGGCGGTGTCCCCGGCCGCCTCGCACGAGCGGATCGACTGGTACGCAGCGGCTTCGGAAAGCGTCGGCCTTCCCGAACCCAGGTGCGCCATCGACAGCAGGAAATGAATGCGTCCCGCCACGCGCGGATCGAGATCCGGGTGCGCGCCGACCGCCTGCCACAGGGTCATCACCGCGGGTTCCAGTCGGACATATCGAATCACGTGGTTGTAGGGGCACAGCACGACCAGCAGATCCACCGCGATGCGCACCGCGTCCCAGTCGCGATCGACCGCGGCGGCGGCCTGACAGACGGCGGCGACAATATTGTCGGCATCCAGCACCACCCAGGCCCGCGCGCTGGCCGCATCGGGGATCGGTAGCCCAGGACATTGCGGCGGGGCAGCGATCTCGGTGACGGGGTCGCCGGGTACCGCCAGTTCGAATGCCGTGCACGCGGTGGCGAGATAGAAGTCGAGCAGCCGCCGCAGCGTGGATTGCGTCTCGTCCCCGCGCAGGCGCAGGTGCGCGAAGGCACGCGTGACATCGTGATAGTAGTACCGGCCGAAGGCCCGCGAATCCAGCAGGCTGGCGTCGACCAGAGATTCCAGCAGCTCCTGGGTCTCGACATTCCCGATACGCAGTATCGCGACAGCGGCCTCCAGCGAGAAGTCGGGACCGTCGACGACCGCAAGTCGCCGGAATGCCCCGGCCTGATCAACGGTGAGTTGCCGATAGCTGAGCTCGAATACCGCCTCCACCTCCGCACCCGGAATCCGTTGGCCGCCGACGAGATTAGCCACGACATCGGTGACCGACCAGCCAGGGCGCGCCGCCAGCCTGGCGCCCACCAACCGCAGCGACAGCGGCAGCAGGCCACAGGCATCGATCAGTTCATCGGCCGCGGCCGGTTCCGCGTCGACTCGCCCCGCGCCGACCACCGCGCGCAGCAGCGCCACCGCCTCGTCTCGCCGCATGACATCCAGATGCAGCGGGAACGCACCGTCGACAACGGTCCTGCGAGCACGGCTCGTGACCAGCACCGCACAGTCAGGCGAGCCGGGCACCAGCGGGTGGACCTGCGCGGCATCGTGCGCGTCGTCCAGCACCACCAGCACCCGCTGACCCGCCAGCATCGACCGGTAGAGCGCGGCCCGCTCGACGAGCCCGCGCGGAATCGCTGTCTCGGCCACGCCGAGCGCGGTGAGGAATGCCGCGAGCACACTCGCCGGTTCGGCCGGATCCGCCGCCGCGCCACGGAGATTCGCGTACAGCTGGCCGCCGTCGAACTCGGCGGTCACCAGTTGTGCGACATGCACTGCGAGAGCAGTCTTCCCGACTCCGCCCATGCCCGACACCACGGCGGCGCCACCACCGGAGACAGCCGCGAGCAACGCCGTCACGGCCTCGGTGCGTCCAGTGAAATCTCTTGCGCCAGCAGGCAACTGCGCCGGAACACAAATAACGGCGCGCTCGACTCCGGTGCGCACGAGCAGGGTGGAATCGTCTCGCAAAATGCGATCATGGAGTGCGGACAGCCCGTGGCCTGGAGCGATACCCAATTCGTCGGCGAACAGTTTGCGGGTGTCGGCGTAGACGCCGAGCGCCTCCGCGGTTCGGCCACATCGGTGCAGCGCCAGCATCAGCAACTCGCGCAACCGTTCCCGGAACGGATGCGCACGGCACAGCTCCATCAATTCCGCCACTTCCTGTGCGTGGCGGCCCAATTCCAATCTGATCCGGCAGCGCTGCTCCCGGATCGTCAATCGTTTCTCGATGAGGCGGGCGCGCGGCGCCTCGGCCCACGGCGCGGCGATACCGGCCAGCGGCTCGCCGCGCCACAACGCCAAGGCCGCACCGAGCACCCGATCGGCGCGCTCGAGATCGCCACCGGCCTGCGCCTCGTCCGCGACCGCAAGGGCGTCCTCGAAGACGGGCAGATCGAACGAATCCTCGTCCGGACGCAGGGCGTAGCCACTGACCTCGGAGAACAGCAGCGTACCCGGCACATTGAGGATCTTGCGCAGTCGCGAGACATAGGTCCGTGCCACCTGCGACGCGTGCCGGGGCGGCGTGTCACCCCAGAGCCCGTCCACCAGCCGATCGACGCTCACCGGGCGCCCCACGTCGAGCAACAGCATCGCGAGCACCGCCCGCTGCTGCGGCGACCCGAGATCGACCTCGACCCTGCCCCGCCAGGCCCTGACAGGTCCCAGTACCTCGAACCACATCTCCGAACACCTTCGATAGCGTTGGCTAATTAGAATTGAAAGTAGTTGCTGTGCTTATGGATTGGCGGACAATCTCGGCAATCGAACTGGCCATGTGACGCAAATATGACGTCCAGATGTGGCGGGCTTCGCCAATTCGCCGCAAAGCCGAATCGCGTTGACAGGCCGGTCATTTCGCGGCAACGCCGCCGACGGTGATGCCGGCGGACAACCCCAAGTCGCTGACGGCCTACTCGTTTCGGCCGCCGATATCGAGCAAGACGCCGTCGGCGTTGCGGGCGCGGGCGTGGGAACTGCGCGTGTATGTCATGGCGCATCCCGAGCTGAATGCGACCGATATCGGCTGGTCGCTCGCGACCACGCGCAGCGCCTTCGAGCATCGTGGCGCCGCAGTCTCGGCCGACCGGCGGCGTCTGCTCGGTGCCCTTGTATGTTGCGCGGCAGCGGAATTCACTCAACGGCCCATTCGCGGTCGGTTGTGCTGGGCCCGACGCCAAGGCGAGGGGCAGAGAAATCCGGGTCTGGCGACCGACGATTCTGAGTCATAGCCTCGGCTTGTGCCGATGGTGAGCTGGCGGGGTGGAAAATGGGTCTGCAGGGACGCCCGAAATCGTTGGAGGAGCTGCGCGGACCGCTGAGCACCTCGCGGAGTCGCTCGCCGGTGGCCGCGCGTGCGTTGGCGGACACCGCGCTCGATCCGGCCGTCGTGCCCGGCGCTCTGCGATCGAGTGAGCTTCGAACGGTTCTGCTCACCGGTGCGAGTGGGTTTCTCGGCGCGTATCTGGTGCACGAGTTGGTGAACCGGCTGGATGTGCGGGTGCGGTGCATGGTGCGAGCGACCGGATCGGTGGCGGCTCAGGGGCGGGTCGAGTCGGCATTGCGGCGGCATCGGCTGTGGAGCCCGGACACCATGCGGAACGTGGAGGCCGCGCCCGGTGATCTCACCGCACCGCGACTCGGCCTCAATGCCGCCGACTACGGACGCCTGGCCGACACCACCGATGCCATCGTCCACAATGGAGCGCGGGTCAATCACGCCGAACCCTACGAGCGGCTGCGCGCGGCCAATGTGACCGGCACCGTGGAGATTCTGCGGCTTGCGTGCCGAAGTGCCGCGATTCCGGTGCATTTCGTATCGACCACTTCGGTAGTGGCCGGACAAGACAGTCCGATCCGCGAGATTGTGCCCGGCCTGCCCCGCCATTCCGACGGCTATGTGCTCGGCAAGTGGGTGGCCGAAGTCCTGATGACTCAGGCTGCCGCACGCGGCCTGCCGGTGGTGATCCACCGTCCCGACCGCATCTGCGGCGCGACCGCGACCGGCGCGACCGGCACCGACGACGCCTTCTGGACGATCGTCCGCGCCATCGTCCGCCTCGGTGTGGCACCGTCGATCACCGACGCGGCCATCAGCTTGGTCCCCGCCGACTACGTGGCCTCCGCGATCGCCCACACCGTCGGGCAGCACCGCCCCTTCGGTGGGCAGCCACCGGTGCACCACCTGGTCAACCACACCTCGATCACACTCGAAGTGATCCTGGATCGCCTGCGCATCAAAGGTTTTCCTGTGGAGATAGTCTCACCCGAGGACTTCGTCACAGAACTTCGCGAGGCCGCTCTCACCGATCTGGGAATGGCCCGAGCCCTGATCCTCAGCCAGACGACCGGTACCGAGACCAGCGAGTGGGACGACACCACCACCCGCCGAGCTCTGTCCGGTTCCGGAATAGTCTGTCCCCCGATGACAGCCGAGCTGATCGATCGCCACCTGGACTATTTGACCGAGGTCGGCTTCCTGCCGAACCCCGCCACATGACCTCGCGAATGCATCGCGTCCGCATCGGGGAGCGTGGTGTCGGGTGATCCACGGTGGAAGAACCTGTTTTCAGTTGGTCCTGGCCGGCGAAGGTCGCGGCGGGGCCGAGCAGCCCGAGTACCGCGGTCAACACGATGATGCCGGGGAAGATCGACAGCACACCCGCCGAGCCTCCACAACTTCAGGCCATGCTGCGCGATGTGTCGGGGAAGAGTCGCACCGGGATCGACGGCCGTGCCCCGTTTCGCCCATGGAATGAGCTGAGCCTTGTGCTCAGCAGTCCTCGACCTGCCCGCAGACCGACCCTGAATGTAGCGCGCGCCGGTATCGCGGCGAGATCAACTGTGGGGTAGCGCCTTTGGTTGTCGGTCAGGGTTGCCGCGCGCGGGCTTGTTCATGAACGCCGAGCGTTTGGCCGCGAACCCGAGACTGTCGTCGAACAGGTTGCGCGCCATCTCTCCCAGCTCTTCGTGTTCATAGGCGTCGAGTGGTTTTCGGGTGAGATCGCGCGCGAGTCGTTCCCGTTTGCGATCGGTTGTCTTACGCCATTGATCGGGCTGTGCGTAATGGTGGGCCAGGTCGGCCAGTGTGCGGTCGAATCCCTCGTCGGGACAGATCTGGTCGATCAGGCCTATCGCACGAGCGTCCATGGTATCGATCGTCCCGCATTCGGTGAGCAACCGTTGCGCGGTCTCGGTGCCGACTCGCCGCGGCAGGGTATAGGTATGCAGCTCGGATCCGCCGAGTCCCATGGTGGCGTAATGCGGATCGAGTAACGCGCGATTCGTCGCAACAACCACGTCGGCCGCCAGCAACAGCATCACCCCGCCCGCCCCCGCGGATCCTGTGAACGCACCGATGGTGACCTGCGAGGTCGCCGACAGGATCGCCCGGCACACCGCGTTCAGCGCCTTGATATTGCGCCACGCCGTCCCTGGTGGATCGTCGGAGATCTCGATGGCGCCCAGATGCAGGCCATTGCTGAACACCGCGCCCCCGCGTCCCCGGATGACCAGTACCCGGGTATCTTGGCGAGCCGCCGTACCGATGGCGGCCAGCAACCGGCGGCACAGATCCGCGGTCATGGCTCCGTTGTAGGCCTCGAATGTCACGGTGCCGACATGTCCGGTGCGCTCGTAGCGAATGTCGGAGAACATGTCGCTGCGGTCGAGCGCGACCGAATTCAACGACAGCCCCGCCGCCGCCAACGCCGTAGCAGCTGGAGCTTTGCACGACCATCCGGCACCGAGTTCGACGCGCAGATGTCCGATCCAGACGCTGTGCCCTGCCCCGCAACTGATCTCGACGCCATGGTGGCGGCGACCGACCACCGTGCCCGGTTCGACATCGACGCTGCCTGTCCGCCCGGGATGGACGTCATAGAGGTAGACAGCGCAGCCCATGATCATCGACAACACCCCGGGCGAGCCATCCGCAGCGCGGATCCGCCGCAGAATCACCTCCGGATCAGCGGCCCAATCGAACCCTCGATCGCCTTGCCGCATCCTCGGCCGCGCTCCGGTACCGGCTACCCGCCGTTTCACCGAGGCTTGGTCGACCGGCTCGAACGCCGGGTCGGCCGCCTTGTCCGCGACCTCCAGCACGCATTCCACCGCCGCGTCGGCGACAACCGTGTTGTACACCGCCGACTTCCGCGCCGCCGGAAGCTCGAAAGTTCTTGCTGCCCAGACCGGCCCGGCATCCAGCTCCTCGACCGCCGACATCGCGGTCACACCCCACACCGGTGCTGCGTCACTGATCGCCCAATCCAGCGAATGCGCGCCTCGATCACCGACCGGGCCGGGATGAATGATCACGGTGGTCCATTTTCGATAGATGGCTTCCGGGATCCGGGCTTTCAGGAACGGGCAGATGACCAGATCGAAGGTGCCGCCCGCGACCGCGACCTCCATATCCTGCCCACTTGTCACGACCGCTACCTGGACCGTCCGCCCAGCTCGGCGCAGCGCTAGGGCCGCACGCCGAGTGAGCCCATTATCGGCACCGCTCAGAAGCAGAATTCGCTGCATAATCTCGACCTTCTCGATCTCTCGACCATCGAGTTGTGGCCAGCAAAGCACCCGTCTAACGGACAATAGGCCCAAAGCCCACCAGCTCGAGGCCGAACGAGCCCGGCCAGCTTCGCGATCTGAACCGCCAACTGGCGCGAGGCGTTCGGCAGGAACGTGCCACAACGGTTTTCGCTATCGCGGAGATCGCGGGGTGAGGTAGAAGGCGGCGATGGCCAATGCCAGGGCTAGGGCTTGGATTCCGGCAATCACGGCGATGAGTGTGGTAGTCGAGGTGTCGTAGAGCCAGCCGGTCAGTGCGCCGCCCGCAGCGGTCGCCGCGCCGAGGGCTGCGGCGAATAGTCCGTAGGCCGTGGCGCGACGGCCGGGGGGTACCAGGTCGGCGATGACGGCGCGCAAGGTGGACTCCTGTACGCCGATCCCTGAACCCCAGACCAGGGCTCCGGCGATGACTGGCCCGACATTGTCGGTGAAGGCGAGCACTGGCACTACCGCGGACAGAACAGGTAGCAGCGCAAGGGTTTTCGCGCCGAATCGGTCGTAGATCCAGCCCGACGCCAAGGCGGCGAAGGCATCGGCTGCCATGGCGGCGGCGTAGATGACCGGGACGACGGCGGCCGGCAGAACTCCGTGCTCGATCATGTGGAACGACAGCAGCCCGTAGGAGGTGAACCCGAGCATTGTGGTCGCGGTGAATCCGCAGTACAGCCAGAATCGTCGCGGCAGCCTCATCATCTGCTGTTCGTGGCGCGGCGTGGTTGACGAGGGTTCGGTGTGCTCGTAGCGGTGCGGCTCTGGCACGCGCAGTCGTAGCCAAATCAGCAGGGCGAGCGCGCCGACACCAGGAACAGCCAAGATCCCCAGGGCAGGGGTGTAGTTGCCGCCGGTGCCGGCCAGGACTATGGCGACGGTGAGTGGCCCGATCACGGCGCCGATCTGATCGAGGGCCTCGTGTACGGCGAACCCGCGCCCGCGACCGGTGACTGCGGTCGCATGGGACAAGATGGTGTCTTTGGCCGGGCTGCGGACGGCTTTGCCGACCCGTTCGCCGATCACGAGAAGGCATGCGACCCACAATGTTCCAGCGATGCCCAACACCGGGACGGTGATGACCGTAAGCGCGTATCCGGGTGCCGAACACCGCGACGAACCGCCACGCACTCAGTGACGGGCCTATCGGATCACCCACACCGGCGGACGAGGTGGTCATCGCAGTACCTTCCACACGTCAATATGATTCGGCCCTTCCCGGCCCTGGCACTGTAGGCGAAGGCGTGGATGGTGCCGGAAACCTTTTGATAGTTGGGGAATTGGGGGAAGTGGGGAATTGGGGAATCCAGCGCCGCGCATCTTATCGTTTTTCTGGGGGCTGGCGGAACATATCTGCTGGTCGCTGATGGCGCGTGCAGGCGCTTGATTTTATGGAGGAATTTCGATGAAGTCACAAATACCGCTGGCCCTGTCTGCGGCGATCGCCATTACCGCGGTGCTCGGTGGGACCGCGTGGGCCGATGGCTCCGATAACCAATCCGTGGAGTCGGTCTCGGCCAACCGCCACGTCGAGTCGGTTTCGGCGGGGCCGAGTCTGTTCGCCGGATGCACGGTCGGCGCCAGCCCTGGCGCGGTCGCCCAGATCGGCTCCGAAGCCGAGCCATGGGTCGCGGTCAACCCGCGCAACCCCCGACGCACGATCGCGTCCTACCAGCAGGACCGGTGGTCCGCGGCAGGCGGCTCGCATGGCCTGGGCACCAGCTACAGCAACGACGGCAAACACTTCACCAAATCCGCGCTACCATTCGATACCTGCGCGGGCGGCGCCGACCATGGGCTGAAGTACGAACGGGCCTCCGACGTCTGGGTGAGTTACGGGCCCGACGGGGTCGCCTATGCCAGTGGCCTGGTGTTCAACGTCAGTGACCCGAGCACCGCCGTCGCTGCGGCTACCTCGTCCGATGACGGCAAGTCCTGGACGGACATTCAGCCGATCATTCAGGACACCTCGGCCGAGTTCGGCAACGACAAGAACTCGGTGACCGCCGACCCGAACCATCCTGGCTACGCCTATCAGGTCTGGGACCGGCTCGATCAGACCACCAGTTCCTTGAACGGCCCGGCGTTCATTTCGATCACCCACGACCACGGCCGGACCTGGACCAAGCCCGCAGTCTTCGTCGACACCAGCGTGACCCCCAACACGCAGACCATCGGCAACATCGTCGTCGCCGACGCCCGCACCGGCAGCCTCTACGACTTCTTCGACTCGATCAGCTACACCGACCCGGCGGGCACCACAACCTCGGACGTGCATTTCGCGTTCGTGAAGTCGACCGACCAGGGCCGGACCTGGAGCAAGCCGACCGCGATTACCCCCGATACCTCGGTCGCCGAGCTGGATCCGAACGCGCCGACCGACGCCGGCAAGGCGCTGCGGGCCGGCGCCAATCTCCTCAGCGCGGCGATCGACCCGAAGACCGGCAAGCTGTACGCGACCTATGAGGGCAGCGATTTCAGCGCAGGCAAGTTCGACCAGATCGAGATGGTCACCTCCTCCGATGGTGGCGCGACCTGGACCAAGCCGATGCTGATGAGCCAGGTGCCTACCGCCCCGGCGTTCACCCCGTCGATCGTGGTCGATCACGATGGCAATGTGGCTCTCACATACAAGGATCTGCGTAACCTGAAGCCAGGCGACACCACGACCGTGCCGACCGCAGAATTCCTGCTCACCTTCGCCCGCGGTGATGAGGCATGCCCGGGCGAGCGGCAGATATCTCCGGTCTTCGACTGGCTGAAGGCGCCGTACGCCACTTGGGGCCACTTCCTCGGCGACTACGACGGGCTCGCGGTGGTCGGCACCAAGCAGTTTCGTCCGCTGTTCGCGGTGACCACCAATCACCCGTCCGACTCGAGCGACGTCTACAGCGGGGTGTTCACCATGAACCCGAAGGGCGCGCCCAAGTCGGCGGTCCTTGCGACCAAAGCCAACCCGTCCGGGCAGTATGTGCATGGTCGCCGTGGCCGCATCTGATCCGGTGACCGTGTGCTGCACCGGGATCCGTTCGACGAAGAAGTCATGCGATGAGGTTCCGGCATATCGGCAAGCTGGCCGTGGGCATCATTGCCCAGCACATTGCCACAGCACAGCGACCCACCGGCTCCGCCACGCTGCGAACCGACTTACGATCACAACCCGCTGCGGTGGGCCCGTTTGTGCCGTGCCGTGGATACGAAAAGGGTTGCCGCCGTGCCGGATCGTCGGGTGCCCCACTCGATCGGCAGGGCCGACTGAACGGGGGTGTCGTGTGTCACATTCTCAGTGGGTCCTCAGCGGCGGGCTGCGACGCTGGCGCGCATGACAAGCAAGACCGGTGTTGTTGCTCCGCCAGCTAGATCGTTGTCCGCCAAGGTTCCCGAGATCACCGTGCTGTTCTGGGTGATCAAAATTCTGACCACCGGGATGGGGGAGACGTTCTCTGATTTTCTCGTCACCCATTTCGTACCCGAGATAGCTGTCGGCTTAGCCGGGCTGGTACTGGTCATCAGCTTGATCGCCCAATTCCGTGCCAGTGGTTACCACGTCTGGACCTACTGGTCAGCGGTGGTGATGGTGAGCATCTTCGGAACCATGGTCGCCGACATCACCAGCTTCATCATCGGAATCCCATTGCTGGCAGCGACTTTAGTGTTCGCGGTCATCCTCGCGGTGATTTTCGCACTCTGGTATGCCAGCGAGAAGACACTGTCGGTGCACAGCATCACGACCCGGCGCCGGGAGGGGTTCTATTGGGCGACGGTCATGGCCACCTTCGCACTGGGCACTGTCGCGGGCGACCTGACCGCGGTAACACTGCACCTTGGCTACCTGACGTCGGCCGTCGTGTTCGCCATCGCCATCGCTATCCCGGCCGTCGCGCACCGTTGGGGCGGGCTCGGTGTGGTCACTGCATTCTGGTCCGCCTACGTAGTCACCCGCCCCCTCGGTGCGTCGATCACCGACTGGCTCGCGTCCTCTCGAGCCGACGGCCTCGCCCTGGGCACCGGATGGGTAACTCTCGGGACAACCATCGCCATCCTTGCCCTACTCGCCATCCTGGCCGCTCGAACCACGCCTGTCGCCGACCGTGCGCCAGCGGACCTACCCGACCCCGCAGCCCGGCGCGAAGATTCCTGACCGAGACGTTGCGCGGGTGCGCGGCCACGATGACACGTCTCGCCCTCAACCCGCAGGACCTGCAGGCAGTGAAGGCCGAACATACCGCGACCCTGCCCAGGAGCTGAAAAGACTGTGGGCGGTTTGGGGGGGAAATAGCGCACACCCCCCCCCACCGGGGGGAATTTTTTTTTTGGGGCCCGGTTGTGGGGGAGG
>NZ_JBHXAU010000039.1:0-48048 GCF_042727395.1 Nocardia sp. NPDC060255
GGGTACCCGACCTGCTCTTCCGCGGCTTGTGATGGGCAACGCTTGTGTTCCAGCGTGAGGACTGGCTGTGGTCCGGTTGAAAGATGCTGGGGAAAGCGCGGCGAGTCGCGTGGGCGCTGGCGTCATCGAGTCGAGCAGAGTCGAATGGTTGTTGGCGTGATTGAGCAGAGTCATATGGTTGCTGGTGAAGATCTTTCAGCGACCATATGACTCGACTCGATGATTAGCCGGTGTTTGGGTTGCGGGCGGTGATGCAGTAGATGGCGTCTGCTGGGTCGGTCATTACGGTCCAGCTTTCGTGGCGGTCTATCACTGTGGCGCCTAGGGTTTCGTGCCACAGCGTGGTGGCTTCGATGTTCGAGGAGGACAAATCGACGTGGGCGCTGGTGGGGCGGTCTTCGTTTAGGCGCTGGAGGAGTAGTTGGATGGGGCGGGGTTCGTTGGGGCGGAGGTGGGCGAATTCGGGGCGCCTGCCTTGGTGGAAGTTCCAGCCGGTCAGTGACTTCCAGAAGTCGGTCTCGGTCTCGTGGTCGGTGCGGCCGATGTCGAGGCAGACTTGGTCGAGGCGGCTGAGGGTGCCGTCGGGGGCGGTCATGGCGGGGGCGGGGGTGCTGGTGGCGCGGCCGCTCGGGGTGAGGCAGAAGGTTTGGCCGCCGGGGGAGCGTAGGACCGCGTAGTTGGGATGGTTTGCGACCAGGTCGGCGCCGAGGTCGAGTGCGGTGCGCACGGCGGTGGGGATGTGGTCGACGTCGAGGTCGAGATGGACGCCGCCGAGGCCGGTGACCGCCTGCATCTTCACCCCGGCCGCGGCGAAGAGCGCGGGATCGGGGAGCAGCGTGAGGAATTCGTCGTGTTCGCCACGGCGTGCGGAGAGTTCGGTGCCGGTGACCGTGGACCAGAACTTCGCGCAGTCGTCGAATCGCTGTGCGGGGCGGTCCAGGAAGGCCCAGATCCACCTGATCATGTTCACTCCTGTCTTGTACCCCGAGACACCCTAGGGAAAGCCACGCGCGGTGTCGAGCGGATTGGCGTGTCGCCCGCGCTGGCACGATCTTGGTGCTTTGTGGCATTCCGGCCACTCGTTGGGTGGGTGGATTTCCGGCACGCTCAGCGGGTGACCGAACTGCAGACGCCGACCGTCCCGCCGCACGACACCGTCAGCAGGCGCGGTCCGCATCCCGCGTGGATCGTCGCGGGCGTCGGATTCATCGCCTTGCTGGGTGCCGCCGCGTTCCGTTCGGTGCCGAGTGTGCTGATGGATCCGCTGCACGAGGAGTTCGGCTGGTCACACGGCACGATCGGATCGGCGGTTTCGCTGAATCTGCTGTTGTACGGGCTGATTTCGCCGTTCGCGGCCGCCTTGATGGACCGGTTCGGTATCCGCAAGGTGGTGTCGGGTGCGCTGCTGCTCGTCGCGGCGGGTGCCGGGCTGACGGTGTTCATGACTCAGCCGTGGCATCTGATGCTCACCTGGGGCCTGCTGGTCGGCGTCGGCGTGGGGTCGATGTCGATGCCGTTCGTGGCGACCATCACCGGTCGCTGGTTCGTGCGGCAGCGCGGACTGGTCACCGGGGTGCTGACCGCGGCGGGTGCGACCGGTCAGTTGGTGTTCCTGCCGCTGATCTCCATGCTGGCGCACGAGCACGGCTGGCGGCTGCCGTCGCTGATCGTCGCCGGGACGGCACTGGCTGTTGTCCCGTTGGTGCTGTTGTTCATTCGCGATTTCCCGAGTGATGTCGGTGTGACCGCGTATGGCGCGGAGCCGGGCAGCGTGGTCGGTGTCCGGACATCCGCGACGGTCGGCGCCTCGCGCGCCATCACGGTGCTGGTCAAGATCGCACGCACGCCCGGATTCTGGCTGCTGGCAGGCGGTTTCGCGGTCTGCGGTGCGTCGACCAACGGTCTGGTCGGCACTCACTTCGTCAGCGCCGCGCACGACCACGGTATGCCGCCGACCGCCGCGGCGAGCCTGCTCGCGACGGTCGGCATCTTCGACGTGGCGGGCACCATCGCGTCCGGCTGGCTGACCGACCGCATCGACCCGCGCTATCTGCTGATCGGCTATTACGTACTGCGCGGCTTGTCGCTGCTGATCCTGCCGTCGCTGCTCGGCCCGCACACCCAGCCGAGTCTGTGGGTGTTCATCATCTTCTACGGCCTCGACTGGGTCGCGACCGTCCCACCGACCGTCGTGCTCTGCCGCGAACTCTTCGGCAACGACGGCCCGGTCGCGTTCGGCTGGGTCTTCGCCTCGCACCAGATCGGTGCCGCCGTCGCCGCCACCGGCGCGGGCGTCATCCGCGACGTGCAGGGCAGCTACAACCTGGCCTGGTACTTGGCCGGCGGCCTGTGCGCGACCGCAGCGGTCATGTCCGCCGTCATCCGCCGCAAGGCCTGATCAGCCGTCGATGGACTTGTGCGACCGCGCCTCGATGGCGGTGCGGCGCTCATCCCAGCGGCTCGGCTCGTCCTTGCGACGCGGCGGCCGGTCGTTGGCGATGAGGACGGCGATCCATGGGAGCGGGATCGAGACCGCGATGATGAGGATCGCCAGCAACGCACTGTTGAAGGTGCTGTAGGCGATCGCGGCCAGCACCAGGCACGGGATGCGGAACGCCATGATGATGGTGTACCGGCGGACCCGGGAGCGATGCTGATCTTCCAGCGAGGGCTGGGCCTCGGTGATCAGGACCGGATGCTTGTCGTCGGTGCCGGGGAAGTATCCGGCCGAGCCAGTGGAAGCTGGCGGCATCGTCACGTCCGGGCGCTCACCACGGCCGATGTCGTCGGCGTTGGGAGAGTCGCCGTGCTGCTGCATATCTCTGAGTCTTCCACTGTCGGCGCACCAGCGCACACAGCGTGGTCAGGCGGACACCGGACCGTGATCAGTCATCCCATCGTGGAATGCGGCATCATGGAATGCGTGAGCACCGACACCATGGTTCGCCCCGATTCGACCACCGACGAGTCGACGAGCGACGACACCCCCAAAGTCTTCCACTACGTCAAGAAGGACCGGATCGCGGAGAGCGCCGTCATGGGCACCCATGTCGTCGCGCTGTGCGGTGAGGTCTTTCCGGTGACGAGGTCGGCCAAGCCCGGTTCGCCGGTCTGCCCGGACTGCAAGAAGGTCTACGACGGGCTGAAAAAGGGCGACTGAGGTTGCTGGGGCGTCTGCGAGGACGCCGCATGCGGCTGATCGGGTGCGTCGACAGGTGACGGCGGAGGCTTCTCCGCCGTCTCGCTGCTTTCTGTCTCCGGATCGTCCTCGTCGGACGAATCCCCGGTCAGCTGGTTGGTGATCCACTCCTTCACCTGTTCCATCCGGGTCGCGCGGGCAGGCCAGAACTCCTGCACGGCGGCGTTGAATTCCGCGCCGAGGATCACCGCGAACCCGAGGAAATACGTGAACAGCAGAAACGCGATCGGCGTGGCCAGCGCGCCATAACTGACGCCGGTCTTGGTCACCCACGCCAGATACCGCCGCAGCACCTCGCTGGCCGCGATGAAGAACACCGCCGCGACCAAGGCCCCGCCGAACAGCCGATGCCAAGGCAGCGACGTGTGCAGCGCCAGCTTGTACAGCGTGGTCAGCACGATGATCAGCAGCAACCCGACGCCGGGGTAGTAGAAGAAGTCCAGCAGCTGCAGTCCGGTGACCCGCCACGGTTCGGGCAGTACCCGGCCGATCAGTGTGGGCCCGAGCGCCACCAGCGGCAGGATGAACACCGAGGCCACCAGGAACGCCACGTACAGCAGCAACGCGAAGATGCGCTGCCACACCGGATGCCGCAGGTCCTGCTGATCGTGTGCCTCGACGATCGAGTCGACGAACGTCGCCATCGCCGACGACCCGGCCCACAGCGACAGCACGAAACCCACCGAAACGACCGCGCCGCGGCCCTTTCCCAGGACGTCCTTGACGGTGGGTTCGATCAGATCCGTCACCACGCTGGCGCTGAACAGATCCCGGCTGAACGAAATGATCTTGGATTCCACGATCTGCACGGTGTCCGGCCCGAACCAGGTGCCGACATACCCGAGGCTGCCGAGCACGCCGAGCAGCAGCGGCGCCAGCGACAGCGTCTGCCAGAACGCGGCGGCCGCGGACTTGGCGAAGATCGAGTCGTCCCACGCCTTCACCACCACTCGCACCACGAGCTTGCTGGTGTTTCGGCGGGCGCGGCGCAACCGGATGGTCACCCGCTGACCGAAGGTGAGCTGACGCGCGGCGATGCCACCGCTGAGCGACGGTATGTCGGTTCGCAGCGGATCGCTCGGCACGGCGTTTTCGTCGGTCATCGTGCCTACAGCATCGCGCACCGGGCGTTCCCGCACCGGACTCCGGGGAAGACGTGTCGTCGGGCAATCGGTGAACTTCGGCGTGTCGGTAGTTGAACATGTGATGCCTGTCGCCGATGCCGCGTCGGTTTAGCAACACGCCGTGCCGGGCCAGTAGGGTCGAGTGCGTGACTGGGTCGGGTGGCGCCGCTGTGGCGGGAAAAGCGGAGACACCGGGCGATTCGGTAAGACCCGACGCGTCGGGGACGCCGAACAGCTCCGGTACATCGGGCAGCGGATCGCTGCGTGCCTGGCAGCGCCGGGCCTTGACCAAGTACCTGGCGTCCAAGCCACGCGACTTCCTCGCGGTGGCGACGCCGGGCGCCGGCAAGACCACGTTCGCGCTGCGGGTGGCCGCCGAACTGCTCGCCGATCGGACTGTTGACCAGATCACGGTCGTCGCGCCGACCGAACACCTCAAGCACCAGTGGGCGCATTCCGCGGCCCGGTCCGGGATCCAGCTGGATTCGCGGTTCTCCAACGCGACCGGCGGCACGTCCGGCGACTATCACGGTGTCGTCGTCACCTATGCCCAGGTCGCGTCGCATCCGTCCCGGCATCGGGTGCGCACCGAAAACCGCAGGACCCTGGTGATTCTCGACGAGATCCACCACGCGGGCGATGCGAAGAGCTGGGGTGAGGCGACGGCCGAGGCATTCGGCGATGCGACCCGCCGGCTCGCGCTCACCGGAACCCCGTTCCGCAGCGACGACAGTCAGATCCCGTTCATCACCTACGAGCCCGACGAGTCGGGCTTCCCGCGCTCGCGCGCCGACCACGCCTACGGGTACTCCGAGGCCCTCGCCGACGGCGTGGTCCGGCCCGTGGTGTTCCTCGCTTACTCCGGCGAGGCGCATTGGCGCGACAGCGCGGGCGACGAGCACACTGCGCGTCTCGGCGAGCCGCTCAATCCCGAACAGACCGCCCGCGCCTGGCGCACCGCGCTGGACCCGGCGGGCGACTGGATCTCGGCCGTGCTGCGCGCCGCGGACATGCGGTTGCGCCAGTTGCGCAGCACGGGCATGCCCGACGCGGGCGGCCTGGTGATCGCCACCGACCAGGACCGGGCCCGCGACTACGCCGAACTGCTGGAACACATTTCGGGCACCAAGCCCGCGCTGGTGTTGTCCGACGAACCGACCTCCTCGGATCGGATCGAGCAGTTCGGCGCGAGCACCGAACCGTGGATGGTCGCGGTGCGCATGGTGTCCGAGGGGGTCGACGTGCCGCGCCTCGCGGTCGGCGTGTACGCGACCAGCGCCTCGACGCCGCTGTACTTCGCGCAGGCCATCGGCCGGTTCGTGCGTGCGCGCAAGCCCGGCGAGACCGCGAGCGTGTTCCTACCCTCGGTGCCGGTGCTGCTGGACCTGGCCGCGCAGCTGGAGTTGCAGCGCGACCACGTGATCGGCAAGCCGCACCGGGAGAAGGACGGGCTCGACGACGAGCTGCTGATCGACGCGAACAAGCAGCAGGACGAGCCGGGTGAGGAGGAGAAGTCCTTCGTCGCGCTGGCCGCCGACGCCGAGCTCGATCAGGTGATCTACGACGGATCCTCCTTCGGCACCGCCACTTTCGCGGGCAGCGACGAGGAGGCGGACTATCTCGGCATCCCAGGTCTGCTCGACGCCGACCAGATGCGCGCGCTGCTGCGCGAACGGCAGACCAAACAGATCGCCGACCGCGGGGAATCCGCCAACGCGCCCGAGCCGGGGCCGCAGGTCGCGAGCGCGGCCGAAAGGGTCGCCACCGCTGACCGATTGGGTGAGTTGCGGCGTGAACTCAACAGCCTGGTCGCCATGCACCACCATCGAACCAACAAGCCGCACGGCGTGATCCACGGTGAGTTGCGCCGCGAATGTGGCGGTCCACCAACAGCATTGGCCTCTGCTGATCAACTGGTTGAGCGGATCGCAGCGCTGCGCCGGATGTAGGTCAGGTCGCTGGCCAGGCCTCCATCGCGCAGTCGATCGATTGCGTCAGGTCGGCCAGTGAAGCACCGTCGCGGGCCTGTATCGACAACCCGTACGGCATCGTCGTGTAGAAGTGGGCCAGTTCAGAGGTGTTCCGTTGCCGCGGGCGCTGCGGGTCGCGAATCATCCGTCGTCTGAACGTGGCGCGCGGCCAATCGGCAGCGGAGCTAACCGGCTGATTGCTCAGATGTCGTGTGTCTGCGATGGCAGCCAATTAGTGTGGCGCACAACGCAACACGCTGCCGACCCCGTGAACTGCTGGCTGACCGGCCGTTCAGGCAGGAGTGGCTGCTGCTGGCCAGGCCCCCATCGCGCAGTCGATCGATTGCGTCAAGTCCGCCAGCGAAGCCCCGTCGCGGGCCTGTATCGACAACCCGTACAGCACCGTGGTGTAGAAGTGGGCCAGTCCATGGGTGTTGGTGGCTGCGGGCAGATCGCCTTCCGTGATACCGCGATCCAGCCGTTGGCGGATGTTTTCGGTTGTCTCCCTGCGTTTTTCGACCAGGAAATCGCGGATGCTCGCGCTGCGCGTGGTGTAGGTCGAGCCTGCCAGCACGACCATGCAGCCGTGTGGTTTGTCCTCGACGGTGTAGGCGATCGCGTTGTCCCGCAACATCGCATCGATCGCGGCGCGCGCCGTCGGCTCCTCCCGTAACGCCCGCGCGGTGTATCCGCCGTCGGTTTGCCCGTACAGCCCGATGGCCTCCCGGAACAGCGCCTCTTTGCCGCCGAACGCCGCGTAGAGGCTGGGGGAGTTGATGCCCATCGCGGTGGTGAGGTCGGTCATCGAGGAGCCTTCGTAGCCGTGCTCCCAGAACACCTCCATGGCGCGGCGCAGCGCGTCGGTGCGATCGAAGGCGCGTGGTCGTCCGCGTTCGGCCATGGTCGATCCTTTCTGTGTCGATCGTTAAATATACCCCTTGACGGCGTGCGCGCCATGCGCTTAGCTATTTATGTATTGATCGACACAGAATTTGGAGGAGGACCGATGTCGGATCTCACGGGCAAGGTGGCACTGGTGACCGGCGGCAGCCGAGGGATCGGCGCGGCGATCGCCAGGAAGCTGGCGGCCGACGGCGCGGAGGTGGCGATCACCTATCAGAGCGCCGATGTGCAGGCGAAATCCGTTGTCGCGGAGATCGAATCGCTCGGTCGCCGGGCGGTGGCGATCCAGGCGGACAGCGCCGACGCCGGTGACGTGGTGCGCTCGGTGAACCAGGCCGCGACTGAGCTCGGTCGGCTGGACATCCTCGTGAACAATGCGGGTATCTTCCCCGCCAAGCCGTTCGAAGACTTCACCCTCGACGAGATCGACCGCGCGCTGAACATCCACGCTCGGGCCGCGTTCGTCGGCGCGCAGGCCGCGGTCGCGCACATGACCGACGGTGGTCGCATCATCAGCGTCGGCACCAACCTGTCCGAGCACGCCCCCTTCGCCGGCCTCTCGCTCTACAACCTGAGCAAGTCGGCCCTGAACGGATTCACCAAGGCCCTCGCCCGCGAACTCGGCCCGCGCGCGATCACCGTGAACCTGCTACAGCCGGGATCCACTGTGACAGACATGAATCCGGTCGATGGCGGCCACTACGACACCCAGGTCGAGCTGACCGCTCTCGGCCACTTCGCGAAGCCCGACGACATGGCCGCGATGGTCGCGTTCCTCGCGGGCGAGACGGGCCGCAGCGTCACCGGCTCGATCTTCACGGTCGACGGCGGCAGCAACGCGTAGGTTCTCGCGCCGCGTATTCGGAGCGGTCACAGAGGGGGCGTTGTCCAATGGAGCGTCGCCGCGACCACCTCTGCCGTGGAAAGTGACGATTCCTCCACGGTGCGACGTAACCGGCCGGGCAGGAGTTGCCTGGCACGATCGGCGATGCGGCGACGTGGGCGTTGGGTGACGCAGCCGACGTGGCCTGCGATGCGGGTGATCGCAGGCTGCGGGCCAGTAGGGACAGGGGGACGGGCAATGGTCTGGAAGGGCGGACTAGGCAGCGATGTATCTGCCCGGCGAGACGGCTACCTCGCGGCGGAGTGCGGCGACGTAGGCGCTGGGGTGGCGTACTCGACTCGCCCTGCGATGCGGGTGATCGCAGGCTGCGGGCCAGTAGCGGCCGGGGGGCAGGCAATGGTCCGAATAGGCGGACTAGCCAGCGAAGTATCTGCCCGGCGAGACGCCGACGGCGCGGCGGAATGCGGCGACGTAGGCGCTGGGGGTGGCGTAGCCGACGCGGCCTGCGATGCGGGCGATCGGGAGGCCGCCCGCTAGCAGTGGTAGTGATGCGGTGAGGCGGATCTGAGTTCGCCACTGGCCGAAGCTGATTCCGGTTTCCGCGATGAAGAGGCGGGCGAGGGTGCGGGGGCTGGTGGCTACGGCGGTGGCGAATTCGGTGAGGGTGCGGTTGTCGGCGGGATCGGCGGTCAGGGCGTCGGCGACCTGCTTGGCGCGCGGGTCGGTGGGGGAGTGGGCGCCGATGGGGATCACGTCGACGGGTTCGATCAGGTCGAAGACGACGGACTCGGCGCGTTCCCGGCGCTCGCGGGTGGTGCCCGGGGCGCCGAGATGGTCGAACAGTTCGTGCAGCAGCCGGGTGACGCGCATCATCGTCGGCGCGGTGAAGGTGACGGGGCAGCGTTCGGGTTCGACGTAGATGCCGCGCATGTCGGCGCCGTCGGCGGTGCCGGTGCGATGTGGGAGGCCGCTGGGAATCCACAGGGCTCGAGTCGGCGGCAGTACCCAGCGGTTGTCGCCGACTTCGACGGCGATGACTCCTCTTGCGGCCCAGGCGATCTGGTGCAGTGGATGCTCGTGGGTGTCGAACCAGTACCTGGCCGGCAGCACCCCGGCGCCGAGCACCATCGCGGTGGATCCGGGTGGGTCGGGCTGGATGGACGGATGGCCGTTTCGCGACACAATATGTCACCGTAGCTCGTCGCGGTCACGGCTGTCCGCTCCTAGCGTCATGAGTATGGCGATGAACCTCTTCCACCGATTCTGCTGTCGCTCGTCGATGTGGGAACGGACCAGCGCGACGAAGATCGTGCCGTGGGCGCTGACCGGCCTCGACCTCGGCCGCTCCGCCCTCGAGATCGGCCCCGGCTATGGCGCGAATGTGCGCGCGTTGCTCGACCGCGCCGGCACCCTCACCGGCGTCGAGATCGACCCGGACCTGGCCGCGCGGCTGCGCACCAGGCACGGGTCGGTGATGATGGTGGTGGAGGGCGACGGTACCGAGATGCCTTTTCCGGTAAAGAAATTCGACTCGGTGGTCTGCTTCACCATGCTGCATCACGTGCCGACACCCGTTCAGCAGGACGCGCTGTTCGCCGAAGCGCTACGCGTCCTACGCCCCGGCGGCGTCTTCGCGGGCAGCGACGGCCTCGACAGCCGCCTCTTCCGCCTGATGCACCTCGGCGACACCTGCGTCCCCGTCCCCCCAGAAACCGCCGCCACCCGCCTGACCCGCATAGGATTCACCGACGTCCACATCGAAACCGGCACAACAAGCTTCCGCTTCCAAGCCCGTCGCCCCGCCTGACGCCACATCCACCCGTACGCCGCACACAGCGTGTTGCCCCTGTGGGATCGAGTCGAGTCAAATGGTCGTTGCCGAAGATCAAGTAGGGGCCATTTGACTCGACTCGATTCTCCGAAAGCCCCTGTCGCGCAACGGCAGCTGTCTGACGGCGCTGGAACGGGACAATGTGCAACGAACTTGGGTTCCGAAGGTATCGATACGTCACCACAGTCGACTGGGGTATGCACGCTCTGTGGGCCTCGGTCAGGCGGGGGTCGCGGCCTCGAAGTAGGTGCCGGGGGCGAAGGTGTTGATGGGTACCCACCGGGGCACTTCCACGGGCGTGGGTGAATCGTCTTGTGCGGCTTGGAAATACCCCTGCACTTCCAAGGCGAGGCGCGGGTTTTCGTCTACCCGGCTCGCCATGTCGTAGAACGCGGCCAGCACATGCAGGCATCGCGCCGTGCGTGCCTTGCACGAGCAATCGGTTCCGGCGAGTACCGGCGCGATGCTGAGCTCGGCGGCAAGAACCGCCCGGTGCATGTCGTCGGTGAGAACCGTAGTGTCCGGGAGGATCTCGCCGATCGCGGTGATCGCAGCCCGGGGCAACGGCGTCACTTCCAGGTGGATCACCGAGGCCTCGCTGCCGCGATGAATGGTGGCGCGCACGATGCGACCGTCGATGGTGGCCTTGACCCCATGGTTGCGTGCGATGGAGCGAGCGCGGGGCAGCAGCGGCTCGGGCCGGGTTTGGCGGAGTGGTTCGGCGAGCCGAACCCAGTCTCTGCCCCACTGGGTGTAGCCGAATTCATTGTCCGCCATCAGTTCTCCCTCTTGCGGCGCAGGATCTCGACGAGTTGGTCGTCGTCGAGGCGGGCGAGTGCGGCGATGCCCGCCGAGTCGCCGAGGTCCGAGAGCGCGGACTTGCGGTCGTGCATGCGCGCGATGTGCTCTTCGACGGAGGTGGTCGAGGTGAGCGTGGTGACGGTGACCGTGCGGGTCTGGCCGATGCGGTGTGCCCGATCGGAGGCCTGCGCCTCGACCGCCGGGTTCCACCAGCGGTCGAAGTGGATGACGTCCGCGGCGCGGGTCAGGGTGAGGCCGGTGCCCGCGGCGCGCAGGCTCAGGACGAGCACGGGCGGCCCGTCCTCGGCCTGGAAGCCGGTCACGATGGCGGCCCGCTCGGCCTGGTTCAGTCCGCCGTGGAAGAACGGCGTCGTGATCCCGAACTGCTCGGCCAGGTGCCGGACCAGCAGCTCACCGGTTTGCCGGTACTGGGTGAAAATCAGGGTGGGCGCGTTCATTTCGAGATTGTTGGCCAGGATGTCGGTGCACAGGTCGAGCTTGCCGGAGCGGCCGGCGAGCTCGGTGAGCTCGCCGGTGATCAGTCCAGGATGGTTGCAGACCTGCTTGAGCGCGGTGAGCGCCGCGAGGACCCGGCTCTGGCGGTCGATGCCGGTGCCGAATCCGTCGTCGATGGCGCGGACGAGCAGCTTGTCGTAGAGCTCTTCCTGCTCGTCGGTGAGGTCGCACAGCAGGTCGGTGTGGATCTTGGCCGGCAGCGACGCGGCGACCTGCGCCTTCTTCCTGGTGAGCACGACGGGTTCGATGGCGTCCTGCAGTCGCGCCGCCGCGGCCGCGGAACCCTCCTGGATCGGCCGGACGAACCGCCGCCGGAACTGCGTTTTGTGCCCGAACAGCTTGGGCGTCACCAGGTTCAGCAGCGCCCACAGCTCCTCGAGATGGTTCTCCACCGGTGTACCGGTGAGTGCCACGCGCACCTCGGCGTCGAGCGCCCGCGCGGCCTTGGACAGCTGCGTGCCCGGATTCTTCAGCGCCTGCGCCTCGTCGAAAACCGCCGTCGCCCAGCGCCGCTCGTCCAGGTGCTGCCTGTGTATCCGCACCGTGGGATATCCGGCGACGACGACAGTCCCTGCGCCCGCGTCGATTTCACCGCCGCGCCACACCACCACGCGCAGTCCCGGCGCGAACCGATCGATCTCGTGCGCCCAGTTGCCCACCAGCGAGGTCGGGCAGACCACGAGCTGCGGTCCAGCGGCAGCCCGCCCGAGCAGAAAACCGATGGTCTGCACGGTCTTTCCGAGGCCCATCTCGTCGGCCAGCACGGCCCCTCCGTGCGCCGCGGTGGTTTCCCGCAGCCAACTGACCCCGCGCACCTGATACGGCCGCAGATCGGCTTTCAGGCCCGATCGCAATTCCGTTGTCACGGCTTGGGTCTCGCGCAGCACCCGGATCGCGCGGGCGGCGGACACGATCGAGGTGCCCGCCGCATTGGGGACCGCATGCGCCGCGATCGGCAGTGGATCCTCGGGGGATTCGTCACGCAGCGTCGTCCGCCACACTTGCACGGACGCCCCCGCGTCGGCGAGCTCGAGCGCGCCGAAGGTCGCGGGATCGATCAACGCGCAATCGACTTCGCCGATCTCGATCGCCCCGTCGAACCCGGTCGGCACGGCAAGGGTGAGCGTCTCCCGATCACCGAGCGCGGCCGGTGCCGACCCGGTGTGCTGCCCGGTCCAGGTCCATAACGCGAACATGTGACGGTCGGGCAGGTAAGTGGCCTGTGTGCTGGGCAGAGCGAACCCCTCCATCGGCGTATGGTGTACGAAGTATCTGAATAACGTACAGAGTACCGAGTTTGTTCCGAGGAGTCCCTTGCCCGACGAATCCGCCGCCGAGCAGGCCAAACAGCTGGTGAGCCTGCTGTGGCGGCACGAGCTTCCGCCGCGGTCGGGCGGGCGCGGGCCGAAGCCGGCGGTCAGTGTGGACGCGGTGGTCGACGCCGCGGTGGCGCTCGCCGATCGGGACGGCTACGCGAAGGTGTCCATTCGGTCGGTGGCCGCCGAACTGGGCCTGCGTCCGATGAGCCTCTACACCTACGTCCCGAGCAAGGACGCGCTGACCGTGCTGATGGTCGACGCGGTGGCCGACGAAGATACGCCGATCCCCTCGACCTTGCCCGCGCGCGAGCGGATGGCCGCCATTGCCCGCCAGACGCGCGCTGAGCTGATCGCCCATCCGTGGCTGCTGGAAGTGTCGCCGTGGCGCCAGGTGATCGGCCCCGGCCGGATGCGCCGCTACGAACGGCAGCTGGCCGCCATCGACGGCATCGGCCTGTCGGAGGTGGAGCTGGATCGGGTGATCGCCGTTTTGTCGGAATTCGCCACTGGCAACGCGCGTGTCGCGGTCGGGGCGCAGCGCGACACGCAGGACATGACCGACGCGCAGTGGTGGGAGGTGTACGGCCCCTTGCTCGCTCAGGCCATGCCGTCCAGTCTGTTTCCGCTGTCGTCCCGGGTCGGCAAGGCGGTCGGCGAGCTGTATCAAGCCCCGGCGGACCCGGACGGCGCCTTCGACTACGGCCTGGCCCGGCTGCTGGACGGAATCCTCCAGGACCGGAAAACCCCTGAACACACCAACAGCGGGCGATCCGAGGATCGCCCGCTGCGGTAAACGGTTTTCTGTTGTCGGATGCTGTTATCTCAGGACGCGAGGAGTGGTCAGATTGCGGGAGCGGATTCCGTGTCGATCACGGCTTCCAGCTCACGCAGTCGATCCATGTGTTCGTTCGCGTGGTGCTGGCAGAAGAGCAACTCTCCACCTGCGGGCAGAACGGCACGCACTCGTGCTGCCGCCCCGCAGCGGTCGCAACGATCGACCGCGGTCAGTGGGGTGCTAGTCAGGGTTCCTGGCATGACTCCTCCGTCCTGGCTCCCGGTTTCACAGACCGTTCGCCTGGTGTGGGGCCCGTGGTCACTCCGCGGGCTCGCAACCGCTACTTCCCAGCAGTGGTATGACTACTCTGTCAGACGTTCGGGACGGGGGCTTTGTTCCCGTGAGTGATTCTGTGTGTTTTCGATAACACGACCAGGGATTTCGCTACTGGCGAACATCCCAGGTCACGCTACGAACTACGTTTGGTCACCACCTCGAACAGGCCGATCCAGTTGTCTACCGGGAGATTACCCGTGACCCATGACACTCACACGCTTGTTCACATATGCACTTTGGGCGAGTGGCTTTCCGCCCGGCAAACGGGCGAGTACCGCGCGCCGTCGCTGGACGAGGTGGGGTTCATCCATCTGTCCGCGCCGCAACAGGCCCACCTGCCCGCGAATCGCCTCTTCGCCGGGCGCCGCGACCTGGTGCTGCTCCGCCTCGATCCGGCCCGGCTCGGCGCGCCGGTGAAGTGGGAGCCCGGCGTGCCGACCGATCCCGAATCGATGCTGTTCCCGCACCTGTACGGGCCGCTGCCGACGGGCGCGGTGATCGCGGTCGAGGAGTTCCAGCCCGGTCCGGATGGCGTGTTCGCGCCACTGGCCAAATGAGCTATCGGTCGCGGACCTCGCGCGCCACGATGGCCGCCTGAACCCGCGACCGCACACCGAGTTTCGTCAACACCCGGGACACGTGCGTCTTCACGGTGGTCTCGCCGATGAACAGGCGACCGGCGATCTGCGCGTTGGACAGCCCGTCGCCGAGGCAGTCGAGCACCTCGCGTTCGCGCTCGGTGAGGTCGCCGAAGCCGCTCGGTTCCGGTTCGGCCGCATCGGTATCCGTCGCGGCGAACGCGGTGATCACGGCCCGGGTCACCTCCGGGGCGAGCACGCCGTCGCCCGCCGCCACCGTGCGCACGGCGTCGATCAGCGACTGGCCCGACGCCGACTTCAGCACGAAGCCCGACGCGCCGGCCCGCAAGGTCCGGAAGACGTACTCGTCCAGATCGAACGTCGTCAGGATCAGCACCTTGGCCAGCCCGTCGGCGGTGACCCGCTCGGTCGCGGTGATCCCGTCGACGCCGGGCATCCGCACGTCCATCAGGACCACGTGCGGCCGCAGCGCCTTGGCCTGCGCGACCGCGACATCGCCGTCGGCCGCCTCGCCGACCACCTCGATGTCGTCCTCGGCGTCCAGGATCATCCGCAGTCCGGCGCGGATCGCGGCATGGTCGTCGGCGATCAGTACCCGGATCGTCATGACGCGCTCGCGGCGGTGAGCGGCAGGTGGGCGAGCACTTCCCAGCGGCCGGAATCCGGTCCGGCGGTGAAGTTTCCGCCGAGCGCGGCGGTGCGTTCGCGCATGTTGATCAGGCCGCGGTGCGGGTCGCCGTTCTCGGTGCGTCGCACGGCGGCCGCCGCCATCGGGTTGCGCACCAGGACCCGTAGCTCTCCGTCCCGCGCGCCGACCTCGATCTCGACCTCTTGTCCCGGTGCGTGTTTCATGGCGTTGGTCAATGCCTCCTGAACGATGCGGTACGCGGCCTGATCGACCGCGCTGGGAAGTTCGGTCCCGTCGAGGGTTTCGCGCACCCGCACGCTGATCCCGGCCGCGCGTGCGGCATCGACCAGGATGGGCAGCTGCGCCAGCCTGCGCGGCGCGGCCACCTCGTCGGTGCCGCCGTCGCTGCGTAGCAGCCCGATCATGGTGCGCATCTCCTGCAGCGCACTGACGCTGTTGGTCCGGATCGACCGCATGATCCCGGTGACCGCGGGGTCGATCTCCTTGCGGCTCATCACGCCCAGCGCGGCCTCGGACTGGATCGCGATGGCCGACAGGTGCCCGGCGATCACGTCGTGCAGATCGCGCGCCATGGTGGTGCGCTCGTCGGCGATGGCCGCGCGCCGGTCCAGCTCGGCGACCAGGGTGAGCGCCTGAGCGCGGGCGCGTTCGGCACCGGCGATCTCCTTGTGTGTGCGTACCGAATTCGCCCACCACAGCGGCGTGGCGATGAACGCGAACACGACGACCAGCGCGATCGAGACCGCCCGCAGATCGCCGGTGCGGACCAGCGTCAGGATCACCACCAGCCCCGAGAACACCGACCAGACCGCCATCGTGATCCGCGAGGCCCGCTGCGCCGAATACAGCACGGCCGCGTAGATCAGGTCGCCGTACAGAATCCACACCGGCACCGACGGACCGAGCCGCATGTCCACCAGCAGCGGCACCAGCCCGACGATCATGGCCAGCACCGGCATTCGACGACGGCACATCGTCAGCAGACACAGCGGCGCGAATACGGCGAGGCGCGTTGTCAGCGGCACGTCCACCCCGCGCTCGACCAGGGCGTACAGGCTCGCGGCGTAGAGCACGGTCCCGGCGGCGAACGAGAGCACCGCGCCCAGCGCGTCGCGCGCGGTACCGGGGACCTCCGACCACTGCCTCACCCCACTATCTCAGCACAGCTCTGACCAGGCGCCGTCCGCCGAAGTGATGACCGCGCGGTCGAGTGAATCGGACATCGGGCTAACCTGGACCCCGTGAATGTCGACGTGACTGCCCTACCCGGGATTGGAGTCCGGAAAGACTTCGAGGTGCGTTCCGGCCGCCGGATCGGCGTGGTCGCGCATCGCGACGGCGATATCGACCTCATCGTCTCCAAGATGGACGATCCCGACGCCTGCGCCGCGCAGATCCCGCTGAGCGTCGACGAGGCGGCGGTGCTCGCCAACCTGCTCGGCGCGCCGCAGCTGGTCGCGAAGCTGAACGACGAACACAGCGACCTGCCCGGCATCACCACCCGGCAGCTGCCCATCGCCGACGAATCGCCCTACAGCGGACGCACACTCGGCGAGACCGCGATGCGCACCCGCACCAAGGTGTCCATCGTCGCGGTCATGCGGGCCGGCCAGCTACACCCGTCACCCGGCCCTGACTTCACCTTCACCTCAGGCGATGTGCTCGTCGTCGTCGGTACCCCGGACGGCTTGGACGCCGCCGCGAAGATCCTCACGCACGGCTGAGATCAGTGACGGAAACCGCGCTCGCCTTGATCGAGCTCGGAGCGATTTTGTTTGCCCTCGGCACGTTCGGGCGGTTGGCCGGTCGCTTCGGGATGTCTCCCATTCCGCTCTACCTGATCGGCGGCCTCGCCTTCGGCAAGGGCGGCTTCATCGAACTCAGCGCCGCCAACGAATTCGGCCACATAGCAGGCGAAATCGGTGTCGTGCTGCTGTTGCTGCTGCTCGGCCTGGAGTACACGGCGCCGGAATTGATGACCGGCCTGCGCCGGTCCTGGGCAGCCGGCCTGGTCGACATCGTGGCGAACGCGACGCCCGGTGTGATCGTGGCGTTGATCCTGGGCTGGGGCGCGGTCGGCGCGGTCACCATGGGCGGTGTCACCTACATCTCGTCCTCGGGCATCGTCGCGAAGGTGCTCAACGACCTCGGGCGGCTCGGTAACCGGGAGACACCGGTGATCCTGTCGATCCTGGTGTTCGAGGATCTGGCGATGGCGGTGTATCTGCCGATCCTCACCACCATCCTGGCCGGGCTGAGCTTCGCCAGCGGCGCGAAGTCCCTGGCGGTCGCGCTCACCGCGATTACGGTGGTGCTGGTGGTCGCGCTACGTTATGGGCGATACGTTTCGGCCATCGTGGACAGCTCGGACAACGAGGTGTTCCTGCTGAAGCTGCTCGGTGCGGCGCTGCTGGTGGCCGGTGTCGCCTCGGCGTTGAACGTGTCCGCTGCGGTCGGGGCGTTCCTGCTCGGCATCGCCATCTCCGGCTCGACCGCGCACGAGGCCGCGAAACTGCTGGAACCGCTGCGTGATCTGTTCGCGGCGATCTTCTTCGTGGCGTTCGGGCTCACCACCGACCCGCAGGCCATTCCGCCGGTGCTCGGCTGGGCGGTGGCGCTGGCGGTGGTCACCACGCTGACCAAGATCGCCACCGGCTGGTGGGCGGCGAGCAGGCAGGGCATCCGGCCGATGGGCCGGGCGCGGGCGGGCGCGGCACTGGTCGCGCGCGGCGAATTCTCCATCGTCATCGCCGGATTGGCGGTGACCATGGGCGGGGTCGACGGACAACTGGCCGCGCTGGCGTCGGCCTATGTGCTGCTGATGGCGATCGTCGGTCCCATCGCCGCGCGCGTCGTCGAGCCTGCGGTCGGACTGGTGCAGCGCCGCATGAAGCCCGCCGTCGTCAGTCCGTGACAGTCACCCGCTGGCAGTAGGGGTCGCCGCGGAATCCGCCACACCCACCGTTGTAGGCGCAGGCTCGTCCAGTTCGCGTGCCGCGCGGCGCGTCGTCGCTCGATCGATCCAGCGCCACACGGTGCTCGCCACGATCGCGATCAGGAAGCCGATCACCATCGCACAGAGATGGCCGTAGTCGGTGAACGACGGCCCGCTGTATGCCGCCGCGACCAGCACCACGATGAGCGTGACGGCCCAGATCAGTCGTGTCGAGCCGCGGAAGCGGAACGCCATCGCGGCGAGCACCGCGGTGAAGCCGTAACTGGTTCCGACGTCGGTGGCATGCGCCACCTTGAACGGGATGATGCCGTGGTCGATGGCGTGCGAGATCCCGGTGACCGTGAGCAGGGTCGCGCCGATATGCCCGGCGGCGAACAACAGGATCCAGCGGCTGGTACCGAGCCAGCGTTCGGCGGCGGCCATCACGATCAGGAAGCTGCCGATGGTGGTCCACGGGAAGCCGCCGTCGGTCCAGAACGCGGACGCGACCAGCACCTGAACCGGATTGTGCCGCATGTTGATCAGATTGGTGGACGCGGACAGGATCAGTCGATGTTCGGTCGAGTCACCGAGGCCACGCAGCGTCCACCAGGTGACGAACAGGGTGAAGGCGTAGGCGGTGCTGGCCGGTGCGGCCGACAGATGCGCTCGAATCGCCGGGAGCACCCGACGCCAGAGCCGCGGGCGGCGTAACCACGCCCATGCCGCCCGCAGTTCCGTGACCAGATCGACCGTCTGGGTCCAGGGTGTCTCGAGCCTGCTCGAGGTAGAGGCAACCACCTACCCAGTCTGCCGTGTCCGGGCCGGGAAGCACCGACCGGCTCGCCTGTCACCCGACGTCGGTGATCCGGCAGCCCGGTCCGTAGGGACCTTCGCCGAGCTTCGTGAGAGCGTCGGTGACGGCTTCCTCGGCAGAGTTGCCGTATCCCACGGCGCTGCCCTTGCCCTTGCATTCCACCGTGGCGTGCCAGGTGTCGGCCTGCGCGGCGGGGACGGCCAGGCCGACGAACGCGGCGGTCAGGATGCCGATTTTCAGTACCTGCGTGAGTGTTTTCATGAAGCCCCTCCTGAGTAGATCTCCAGCGTTCTGCGAAATCCGCACGGGAGCAAGGGGTTTGCTGTCGGTTGGCAGACAGCTTGGCAGTCGCCGTCGACGAGTAACGGAAACCGGGCGCGGCCTGCTGTGTTCCGGGTCACCCGAGCCGGCACCGCGTCCGTAACCTCGCTTCACACCCGGGCAACAAACACTCCCAAGAATTGGTCCACCGACCAATCGGTATGTGGACGAGGAGTGCGTAGCGCCTATGACGATCGAGGACGTGAAGGTGACCGATACCGCCGGTGCGGATTATCTGGCCAAGCGGACGTTGCGCTCGGGCTCGGCCGGGTGGGTGCTGCTCGCCGGGCTCGGCGTCAGCTACGTGATCTCCGGTGACTACGCGGGCTGGAACAGCGGCATCGCCCAGGGCGGCTTCGGTGGCCTGCTCATCGCGACCGTGCTGATCGCGGGAATGTATCTGGCGATGGTCCTCGGCATGGCCGAGTTGTCGGCGGCGTTGCCCGCGGCGGGCGGCGGCTACACCTTCGCCAGGCGGGCACTCGGGCCGTGGGGCGGATTCGCCACGGGCACAGCGGTATTGCTCGAATACGCGATCGCGCCCGCGGCCATCGCCACGTTCATCGGCGGGTATGTCGAATCGTTGCACCTGTTCGGCATCACCGACGGCTGGTGGGTGTATCTCGCGGTGTACGCGTTGTTCATCGGAGTGCATCTGACCGGGGCGGGGGAGGCGCTCAAGGCGATGTTCGTGATCACGGCGATCGCGCTGGTGGGGCTCGCGGTGTTCGCCGTCTCGGCGTGGGGATTGTTCGAGGTGGGCAATCTCACCGACATCCCGGCGGACCCGAATGCTGTTGGTAGCTCGTCGTTCCTGCCGTTCGGCGTGTTCGGGATCTGGGCGGCGGTGCCGTTCGCGATCTGGTTCTTCCTGGCCGTGGAGGGTGTGCCGCTGGCCGCCGAGGAGGCGCGGGAGCCGGAGAAGAACGTGCCGAAGGGGATCATCAGCGCGATGCTCGTGCTGATCGTCACCGGTGCCGCCGTGCTGTTCCTGGCCACCGGAGCGCTTGGTGCGCAAGCCATTTCGACGTCGGGCAATCCGCTGGTCGAGGCGCTCGGTGACAGCGGTGCCGCGAAACTGGTCAACTACATCGGCCTGGCCGGTCTGGTCGCCAGTTTCTTCTCCATCGTTTATGCCTACTCCCGGCAGACTTTCGCGCTCTCGCGGGCGGGTTATCTGCCGACGAGCCTGTCGGTGACCAATGCGCGCAAAGCGCCGGTGCTGGCGCTGATCGTGCCCGGCGTAATCGGTTTCGCGTTGTCGCTGACCGGCAAGGGCGCGATGCTGCTGAACATGGCGGTGTTCGGCGCGGCGCTCAGCTACGTGCTGATGATGGTGAGCCACATCGTGCTTCGGGTTCGCGAACCGAACATGCCGCGCCCGTACCGCACGCCCGGCGGCATCGCGACCACCGCGTTCGCGCTCGTGATCGCCTGTGCCGCGGTGATTGCCACGTTCCTGGTCGATCCGGTGGCGGCGACCTGGGCACTCGTCGCGTTCTGCGCGTTCATGGCCTACTTCGGCCTGTACAGCAGGCATCGGCTGGTGGCCAACTCCCCAGACGAGGAATTCGCGCTGCTGGCCAAGGCCGAGGAGGAGCTGGAATGACCCGCTACACACAGCGACTCGGCGGTACCGCCTACACCTTCGACGGCCTGGTCGAGTTGCTCGCCAAGGCCACCCCGCTGCGCAGCGGCGACGAATTGGCAGGCTGCGCGGCGCATTCGGACGCCGAACGGGCCGCCGCGCAGTGGGCGCTGGCGGAGGTGCCGCTGACCCGGTTCCTGGACGAGCCGGTGGTGCCGTACGAGACCGACGAGGTCACCCGGCTGATCATCGATACTCACGATCGCGCTGCGTTCCAACCGATTTCGCAGCTCACCGTCGGCGGTCTGCGGGACTGGTTACTGGCTGTCGCGGCCGGGGCGGGTGCCGCGGCGATCCTGCGCGCGGTATCACCCGGCCTCACGCCGGAGATGGTGGCCGCGGTCAGCAAGATCATGCGCAATCAGGATCTGATCGCGGTCGCCCGTGCCGCCGTGGTCACCGCCGGCTTCCGCACCACCGTCGGCCTGCCCGGCACGCTGGCCACCCGGTTGCAACCGAACCACCCCACCGACGACCCGCGCGGCATCGCCGCCGCCACGCTGGACGGGCTGCTGCTCGGCTGCGGCGACGCGGTGATCGGGATCAACCCGGCGACCGATTCGCCCCAGGCGACCGCGGACCTGCTGAGCCTGCTGGACGAGGTGCGGGTCCGCTTCGACATCCCCACGCAATCCTGCGTCCTCTCGCACGTGACCACCACCATCGGTTTGATCGAGGCGGGCGCGCCGGTCGACCTGGTGTTCCAGTCGGTCGCGGGCACCGAGGGCGCCAATGCCGGTTTCGGCGTGAACATTTCGCTGTTGCGCGAGGGCAACGAGGCGGGCCGGTCGCTGCGTCGCGGCACCGTCGGCGACAACGTCATGTACCTGGAAACCGGCCAGGGCTCGGCGCTGTCGGCGGGTGCGCACCTGGGCACCGGCGGCAAGCCGGTCGACCAGCAGACCCTGGAGACCCGCGCCTACGCGGTGGCCCGCGACCTGGACCCGCTGCTGGTCAACACCGTCGTCGGCTTCATCGGCCCGGAATACCTCTACGACGGGAAACAGATCATCCGCGCCGGTTTGGAGGACCATTTCTGCGGCAAGCTGCTCGGCCTGCCGATGGGTGTGGACGTCTGCTACACCAACCACGCCGAAGCCGACCAGGACGACATGGACACGCTGCTGACGCTGGTGGGTGCGGCGGGCTGTGCCTTCGTCATCGCCGTGCCCGGCGCGGACGATGTCATGCTCGGCTATCAGAGCCTCAGCTTCCACGACGCCCTGTATGCCCGACGCGTCCTGAATCTGCGTCCGGCACCGGAATTCGAGGCGTGGCTGTCCGGACTCGGCATGATCGATGCGGCAGGCCGGGTGCTCCCGGTGGAGCCTCTCGCCTCGCCGCTACGCGCGTTGGCGGGTGCCTGATGAAACGCAGGCTGAAAGTTGTTGCGCCGCTGGGAGAAACAACCGGCGGGGCGCGGACCGACACCGAGCCGACCACCTCGCGATCGGAAAGCGCTGCGGCGCACCTTTTCTGGCAGGATCTCCGGCGCAGCACCCAGTCCAGGATCGGTCTGGGTCGCACCGGTGACGCACTGCCCACCGCGCGGGTGCTGGAATTCCGCGCGGCGCATTCGGCGGCCCGCGACGCGGTGCACCTGCCGTTGGACGTGGCCGCCTTGGGGGAGCGGGTCGCCGAGCTCGGCGTCGGCGAACCCGTGCACGTACGCAGCCGAGCAAGCGACCGCGCGGAGTACCTTCGCCGACCTGACCTCGGCCGATTGCCCGCCGAATCTCCCGATCCCACAGGCAGGTCCGATTTGTCCGATGTTCCGCGCAGCGCCGCCGACATCGGCTTCGTCCTCGCCGACGGACTGTCCCCGCGCGCACTCACCGACCACGGCCCCGCGACCCTGGCCGCGCTGATCGAAGAACTCACCCCGCACTATTCGATCGCCGCCCCGGTAATCGCCACCCAGGCCCGGGTCGCCCTCGGCGACCACATCGCCGAGGCGATGGGCGTAGCGACAGTAGTGGTGCTGATCGGCGAGCGCCCCGGCCTCTCGGTGGCCGACAGCCTCGGCATCTACCTGACCCATTTACCCCACCCAGGCCGCACGGACGCGGACCGCAACTGCATCTCCAACATTCACCCGCCGGAAGGCCTCGGCTATCGGCAGGCGGCAAAGGTGGTCGCGGGCTTGGTCTCCGGCGCACGCGTCCTCGGCCGCTCCGGTGTCGACCTCAAGGACACCTCACGCGCCGGCGCGCTGGCTTCCGGCGAGATCATCGCCCTCACCAGCGACTGACCTGAGTGGTCACCGCCCGTAACTGCGCGAGGCTTTCATCGCGGCGTCGGCCCGTGCGGCAGCGCTTTTCGCGCGCGCGGCGGCCTGCTTGACGAGCTTCTGTTCGGAATCGGTGACCTCGACCTGGGTCACGCCGGGCGTCGGCGCGGGCGCGGCCTGGGCACGAACGACAAAACCGACCACGGCCAGCACAGCAGTGATCGCGACGGTGACGAACAGGGAACGCAGAACACGCACTTGTCCTCCAAGAATGATCAGGGGTAGAGCCGGACCAAGCGAGAGACGAGACGATGTGGCACAACCACACTACCGGCCGTCGTGCTGCTCGTTTGCTCAGGCCCGCCGGGGATCACCATGGAAACGACAAAGCCCGCATCCGCTGAGCCGCTGAAAACGAAAGCGGCGCAACGAATGCGGGCGTCGAAACGACCTAGTCCAGGTAGTCGCGCAGGACCTGCGAGCGGCTGGGGTGGCGCAGCTTGCTCATGGTCTTGGACTCGATCTGCCGGATGCGCTCACGGGTGACCCCGTACACCTGGCCGATCTCGTCGAGGGTGCGCGGCTGGCCGTCGGTGAGGCCGAAGCGCAGCCGGACCACGCCCGCCTCGCGCTCGGACAGCGTCTCCAGCACCGACTGCAGCTGATCCTGCAGCAGCGTGAAGCTCACCGCGTCCACGGCGACAACGGCTTCGGAGTCTTCGATGAAGTCACCGAGCTGGCTGTCGCCCTCGTCGCCGATGGTCTGGTCCAGCGAGATGGGCTCACGCGCGTACTGCTGGATCTCCAGCACCTTCTCCGGCGTGATGTCCATTTCCTTGGCGAGTTCCTCCGGGGTGGGCTCGCGGCCCAGGTCCTGGAGCAGTTCGCGCTGGATGCGACCGAGCTTGTTGATGACCTCGACCATGTGCACCGGGATGCGGATGGTGCGGGCCTGGTCGGCCATGGCGCGGGTGATGGCCTGCCGGATCCACCAGGTGGCGTACGTGGAGAACTTGTAGCCCTTGGTGTAGTCGAACTTCTCGACGGCGCGGATCAGACCCAGGTTGCCCTCCTGGATCAGATCGAGGAACGCCATGCCGCGGCCGGTGTAGCGCTTGGCCAGCGAGACGACCAGTCGCAGGTTGGCTTCCAGCAGATGGTTCTTGGCGCGGTTGCCGTCGCGGACGATCCAGGTGTAGTCGCGACGCATCGCGACCGGCAGCTTCTCGCCCTGCTCGGTGAACTCGCGCACCTTCTCCGCCGCGTAGAGGCCGGCCTCGATCCGCTTGGCGAGCTCGACCTCCTCTTCGGCGTTGAGGAGCGCGACCTTGCCGATCTGCTTGAGGTAGGCGCGGACCGAGTCGGCCGAAGCGGTGAGCTCGGCGTCCTTGCGGGCCTGCCGTAGCGCCTCGGATTCCTCTTCGTCCCAGACGAAGTCGCCCGAGGCCTTGTCGGCGGCGCTCGGTTCGGCCTCCTCCTCGGCGACTTCGGCGACCTCTTCGACGACCAGGTCCTCGGCGTCCTCGGTGAGGTCGTCCTCGGAGACCTCGAGGTCGCCGAGATCGGCGACGTCGAGCGACTCGTCGTCGCCCGCGTCGTCGGGGCCTGGCTCGCCGTCGGCTCCCACCTTCTTGGTGGCAGCCTTCTTGGCGGGCGCCTTGGCACCGGCCTTCTTCGCAGGCGCCTTCTTGGCAGCGGCCTTCTTGGCCGGGGCCTTCTTCGCGGCAGCCGCCTTACGGACCGGCCGGGCTTCGGTTACATCTGCGGAATCGGCCTCGGCCGAATCGGCGGTCTGACGGGTATTCGTGGCTACCACGTACGCCCTTTCGTGACGGTCTCGTGCGGCGTCACGCCAGAGTGGTCTTCCGGCGGAGCGGTCTGTCGGGTTTCACCGGCGAAAGCCGGTCGGGGTTTCTCCGGCTCAGCACCGGGCACGTTCCATTGTAACGATCTAACCAGGGTACCTATGGCCACCATGCATAAGGCGGCGCTTCGCAAGCTCAGCTTCACTCATTGTCAGCCACGGTAAAGCGTTCGTTCGCTGCGCTACACCCACGGTATACCGTCCGAACTCACGCCGTCGCAGGGTTGCCGCAGCCGGTTTACGGCGCGATGCCCGCGTCGATCGCCATGGCCGCGCCGACGATGCCGGCGGTGTTCTTCAGATGCGCCGGGATCACCTGAGTTCGGTTGGTGAGCAACGGAATCCACTGATCGGAGTCGCGGCTGATGCCGCCGCCCGCGACGAACACCTTCGGCCAGAAGAGGTTCTCCAGACCGATCAGTACCGTACTCACCTCGGCGGCCCACTGCTCGAAGGACAACCCGTCGCGATCCTTGATCGAGGCAGCGGCGCGATGTTCGGTCTCCATGCCGCCGACCTCGAGATGGCCGAGTTCGCTGTTGGCCACCAGGGTCCCCTGGTACAGCAGGGCCGAGCCGATACCGGTGCCGAAGGTCAGCAGCAGCACCAGTCCGTCGAAATCCTTTGCCGCGCCGTAGCGATCCTCGGCCAGGCCCGCCGCGTCCGCGTCGTTGAGCACGGTCACCTCGCGCCCGTCCAGGGTGTTCGAGAACAGCGCCCGCGCGTCGGTGCCGACCCAGGCCTTGTCGATGTTGGCCGCCGTGCGCGCGACCCCGTCGAGCACCACCGACGGCAGGGTGATGCCGACCGGTCCGTCCCAATCGGCTTGCGCCACCAGCTTTGCCACCGCGTCGGCGACGGCCTGCGGGGTGGACGGATGCGGTGTCGCGATCTTGATGCGTTCGTGGACCAGCTCACCGGTCGCCAGATCCACCGCGCCACCCTTGACGCCGCTGCCGCCGATATCGATGCCGAATGCGTGCCCCCGAGCGGACATGACTGAGCCCTCGTTCCTGTGCTGGCCGGTGTGGAGCACAACACCGATGCACAAGGCTTCACCCCGGCCGCGAGCGGCGATGCGGTGGTGTGCCCGACGACGGCGTTGTGTCGTGCACGACAAGAGTAATGCGCGATCGATGCTGCGCGTTCCCGAGGATCTGTGATGCGATGGGGGGCGTGCCGGAAACCTCATCGCCCGTGTCCGACTACACCTCCGAGATCATCGTCGCCCGCGGCGACGAGGCCGAACTGCGCAGAGTCGCCGTCGACCTCGCCGAAACCGCCGCGGCGCACGTCCGAGCCCGCCGCCCCGAGGTCTTCGGCCAGGCCAGTGGACCCGCCGAGGGGGCGGTGCAGGCCAAGGCCCATCCGACCGACCCGGTGACCATCGTGGACACCGAAACCGAAGAACTGATCCGCGGCCTGCTGGCCGAGCAACGCCCCGGCGATCCCATCCTCGGCGAGGAGGGCGGCGGCAGCCTCGCCGACTCGGCGGCCGACGTCGTGCACTGGGTAGTAGACCCAATCGACGGCACGGTGAATTTCCTGTATGGCATCCCCGGCTACGCGGTCTCGGTGGCCGCGATGCGCGGCGGGCGTCCGGTCGCCGGCGCGGTGGTGGACGTCGCCCGGCGGGCCACCTACAGTGCCGGGCTCGGGCTCGGCGCGATCCGGGTGGACGCCGAGGGCGCGGTGGAACATCTGCGCTGCACGCCGGTCGAGACGGTCTCGATGTCGTTGGTGGCCACCGGTTTCGCCTACGGCAAGCACCGCCGGACCAGGCAGGCCCAGTTGATCGGCGAGATCCTGCCGCAGGTGCGTGACATTCGTCGCTTCGGCGCGGCCGCGCTGGACCTGTGTCACGTCGCGGCGGGCCGGGTGGATGCCTACTTCGAGCACGGCCTGAACGCGTGGGACTGGGGCGCGGGCGCGTTGATCGCGGCCGAGGCGGGTGCCCGGCTCACGCTGCCGCCCGCGACCAATCCGGGCGAGGCGGGCGACCTGGTGATCGCCGCGGCCCCCGGCATCGCCGACGAGTTGTTCGACTTGCTCGATCGAGTCGGTGCCACAGAGCCGATTCCCGACCGCTGAACGCGAAAAAGCCCGATCGGCGACCACCGATCGGGCTTTCGCTTTTCGCTAGCAGCGAGCCTGTCTGGCGGCTTCCAGCAGCTTGATGTCGATCGAGGTGCTGTTGCCCGGCGCCGGGTTCTTCAACGACCGCAGCACCTCCTCGGCGTCGTTGCTCGGCCGGATGTCGCGGAACAGCGACCCGAGCACCATGTCGACCGTCTCGTCGGCCCGCTGATCCTCGATCAGCTCGGCGCACGGCACGACCAGCTGGACCGACGCGGCGGCCGGTCGGCCGTTCACGCCGAACCGGATCTGGCCGGTGCACTCCAGGTCGCCGTTGACGTATACCGAATCGTTGCCATATTGCGTTCCCGGCGCGCTGGCGAACCCTAGGTCGCCGAACTGCGCCGCGACGTGCGCGGCCTGGCCGCGCTGGTTGTTCGCGTTGAGCACGCGCACCTTGCTGGCCGCGAGCGGCGCGGGTTCCACGTCCTGCAGCCGGCTCGCGCCGACCCGCTGACCGAGCGGTACCGCTGGTTGAGCGCCCGGCTCGGTGGCCGGGCTCGGCGAGTTGCACGCCATCGCGCTGGTGTCGTGCTCGGTCGTCGTCAACGCCTTGACCCACACAATCGTGCAGATCAGCGTGACGATGCCGAGCATGATGAGCCAGGGCTGCGGGCGCCGTCGGAGGAAGGGCCTGCCCTGGGAATCCACGGGGCGGCCTTCGGTGATCAGTGAAACCACCAGCACACTCTACGAAAAGGTCACGGTACGGGGCGACGGCAGGCCGTCGAGCGGCGAAATACGTTGCGGAAGGTCTCGGGGAGTTCGACGGATGGTGTCGATTACCCGTCGGTTTCGAATCGTCTGTGTTTTGATTGCGACTTTTGTGCTGGGGTCCGCTATTGTCTGGCGGCCCAGATCGAATCGCCGGTGGCGAAATTGGTGGTCGGTCGCGGGAACAAGTAGGGCATGTCCTGCGTTTACCGAGCGCTATCCGGAGTGGATCAGCCCGATCCGACCTGATGGGTGACCGGTGTACGTGTGACGTGCACCACCGGCGGGACGGTGCGAGTCACGGCGGTTCCAGCAGGAATCGGTGTGAGCGAAACCGGTCCGGGATATACGAAGTAAGGACGAGGGGAAGACGACATGGCAACCGACTATGACGCACCGAGGCGTACCGAAACCGACGATGTGTCGGAAGATTCGCTGGAGGAGCTGAAGGCTCGTCGTAACGAGGCACAGTCCGCCGTCGTGGATATCGACGAATCCGATACCGCGGAGTCGTTCGAGCTTCCCGGCGCGGACCTGTCCGAGGAAGTGCTGAGCGTTCGGGTGATCCCGAAGCAGGCCGACGAGTTCACCTGTTCCAGCTGCTTCCTCGTGCACCACCGGAGCAGGCTGGCCAGCGAGAAGGGTGGTCAGCTGATCTGCATGGACTGCGCGGCGTGAGCTAGCTCGCGGTGATCAGCCCGCGCTGGGCAGCCCCAGCGCGGCTAGGACCCGCTCGGGGTGACGCGTACTGACCAGCCAGTACGGCGTCGGATCGTCCGGGTCGTCGAGCACGAGTAGCACCATCGGTCCGATCCATGGCCGATGCTGCACATAGGCGGCGGGGTCGAGCTGGCGACCCAGCGCCGCACTCTTCGCCGTGCGGGCCACGACGGCCGCACGGGCGACGAAATTCACCGGGAGGTGGGCGCGGTCGGCACGGAGCTCCAGCGTGCCCGACGCGTCCCGCGCGACCTCGACGCGGTGCCTGCTCAGCCACACCAGCACCCACACCGGAATCGGGAACAGCAGCACATAGGGCAGCCAGGCCCGCAATCCTGGTGCGCCCATGTGGATTTCGGCGGCCAGCAGCCCGGTGATCGCGAACGCCACCGGCCACCACCACAGCGGCACCCAGAGGCGCTCGCGGTACGGCTGCGGGGTTTGCTGTTTCTGGTCCACCGTCACGGGGTTGGGCTGGTCCGACACGACTCAACACTAATTCACGACTGCGGCTGGTCAACGCGTAGGCTCGACCAACGTGAGCGCACTTTCACCTATCCCGTTGCTGCGGCTGGATCCCGGCATCCCCATGCCCGCGCGTGCCCATCAGGGCGACGCCGGCGTGGACCTGTGCACCACGGAAGACGTCATCCTGGAACCGGGGGAGCGCGTGCTGGTCGGCACCGGCGTCGCGGTCGCGCTACCCGTCGGCACGGTCGGCCTGATCCATCCGCGATCGGGGCTGGCGGCCAAGACCGGACTGTCGGTGGTGAACACGCCCGGCACGGTCGATGCGGGCTACCGAGGCGAGATCAAGGTGTGCCTGATCAACCACGACCTGCGCACGCCCATCGAGCTGCGCCGGGGTGACCGGATCGCGCAGCTGCTGGTGCAGCGGGTGGAGCTGGTCGACTTCGTGGAGGTCGACACGCTCGACGAGACCGCGCGCGGTGCGGGCGGTTACGGCTCGAGCGGCGGTCACGCGAGCCTGACCGGTGCGGGCCAGGTCACCGTCAAGGAGGCGTGATGGGCATGTTCGGCAAGAAGAAGCGATCCGACGACGACCAGTACCTGGCCGACGATTTCGACGAGGTCGACGAGTACGACGACGAAGACGAGTACGACACCGACCAGCACCCGGTGGTCGCCGGCAATTACCGCGCGGCCGGTGCGGAAGGTTCGGGCCCGTACGACTTCACCGAGGTTTCCGACCTGCTCGAGAAGGTCACCGATCAGCGGCTCGACCTCGGCTCGGTGATCCTGCCGGTGCCGCAGGGCGGCCAGCTGCAGGTCGAGATGACTCCCGACGGCACGCCGCAGGCGGTGCACCTGGCCACCGAGCACGGCAGGCTCACCGTCTCCGCGTACGCCGCGCCGAAGTCGGCGGGCCAATGGCGCACGGTGGCCGCCGATCTCGCCGATTCGCTGCGCAACGACGGCGCGCGGGTCGCGGTGGAGACCGGCCCGTGGGGTCGCGAGCTGCTCGCCATCACCGAGGGTGCGGACCTGCGGTTCATCGGTGTCGATGGGCCGCGCTGGATGGTTCGGCTGGTCGCGGCGGGCCCGTCGGGTGCGTCGAACGACGGCAGTCCGCTGGTCGCGGCGGCCCGGGCGATCCTGCGCGAGACCGTGATTCGCCGCGGCGACGATCCGCTGCCGGTGCGTGAGCCACTACCCGTGGTGCTGCCGCAGGAACTGGCCGAACAGCTGGCCGCGGCGCACCAGGCACAGGCCGATGCCCAGCAGCAGCAGGCGGCGGCGCAAGCCGCAGCGCCGCAGGCCGCCCCGCCGCGGATGCCGGAGGGACCGCGTCGCGGCGCGGACGGTTCGGCGATGCAGCAGTTGGGTCTGAACTAACTCAGCCGCGCGTCAGGGCGGCAAATCCCGTGTGCCCGAGGATCGCCGGATCCGCGCCGAGTTCGGCGAGCGTGATCCGGTGAATCGTCGACCGCGGGATCAGCGCCGCCCATTCCTCGGCGATCGCGAACGGATGCACCGGATCGTCGACGGCCGTCACCACCGCGACCGGCACCTCGATGGTGCCGAGCCGCTCGGTCCCGGGCCATTTGTAGTCGGCCGCTTCCTCCAGTGCCGCAGGCAGATTCGGCCACTGTGACCGCCACGACTGCGTGAGCGCGTCGGCGAGCCAGCGCGGGCTGCTCGCCCGCATCCGCTCGACCACCGCGTCCAATCCGTCGGTCCGCAACTGCGCCGCGGTCGCCGACGCGCTCAACGCGGCGGGGCAGGCGGTCGTGTCCGGCCCGGTCCACCCGGGCAGCGCCGCGACCACCCCGGCCGTCCGGTCCGGATGTTCGGCGGCCCAGTCGATCGCGACCGCGGCACCCAACGAGATTCCCGCCACAACAATCGGTCCCGCCGCGGCCGCCGTGTCGAGCGCGGCTCGGTAACTCGCGACCACCGCCGTCGGGTCGGGCTCCACCGCGATCACGTCGAGACGGCGCGCGCGGCAGGCGGGTTCGAACGCGCGACGCGCGAAATCCGCGTCGGATCCGGTTCCCGGCAGCGCCACGACGACGTGGGCGGCCGACACGGAGTGTGGGGAGTCGAACACCGGTCCGAGCGTAGCGGGGGTGTGCTGGTGCATCTACAGTGGCGGGTGTACGTCCACCGCCGGTCGTGCTGAGAATCCACGATGGTGTGCGATCCACACTGTCTGCTCTATGCAGGAGAGCGTGCGAAATGTCATCCGCTGCCTCAGGGTATTTTCGACGTCTGGGCCGCAGACTGACCGAGGATCTCGACCAGTTGGACGCCGAGGAGCTTGCCGAGAAATCGGAGGCTTCGGGAGCGTGCCGTGCGTCGGAGTGTCGCCGCGGCGACGAGGCCACGATGCTCGGTAAGCTGCGCAGTGTCGAAGCGTGTTCGAAGTCCGCCGGCGCTACGGTGCAAGCGGAATTCTTCGACGGCACCGACGCCATCACCCTGGTGTGGATCGGCCGTCGGCGCATTCCCGGTATCGAACCCGGGCGGCGTATCTTGGTTCGCGGCCGCGTCGGTGATCGAGACGGCCGCAAGGTGATCTACAACCCCTACTACGAACTGCGCGGGAACAGCTGACGTATGCCATCGAGCAACGACAACGCCCCCTCGGGCGAACAGACCCCCTCGACCGAACAGCTCGAGCCGGCCGTGCCTCTCGACCATGGCGAGGCTCTCGACCCTGACGAGGAAGCGGCCGAACAGACGTTGCTCGAGCAGTTGGGCGGCTTCAGCGGCCTGATCTATTCGACGGTTCCCGTCGTCGTGTTCGTTCCCGTCAACAGCTTCGCCGGGCTCACCTGGGCGATCTGGGCGGCCCTCGGCGTGGCCGCACTCATCCTGGTCTGGCGCCTGATCCGGCGCAGCCCCATCCAGCCCGCCATCTCCGGCTTCCTCGGCGTCGGCATCTGCGCGTTCATCGCCTACCGCATGGGGGAGGCCAAGGGCTTCTTCCTGTTCGGCATCTACACGAGCCTGGTGTACGCGGGTGTCTTCCTGATCTCGATGCTGGTGCGCTGGCCGCTGGTCGGCGTGATCTGGGGCGTGCTGAACGGCCACGGCACCGACTGGCGCAGCGATCAGCGGGTGCAGCGCCTCTACTACCTCGCGACCACCACCTGGGTGCTGGTCTTCGGCGCCCGCTACCTGGTGCAGTCGCAGCTCTACGACACCGACCGCACCGGCTGGCTGGCCTTCACCCGCATCGCCATGGGCTGGCCGCTCACCGCGGTCGCGCTGGCGGTCACCGTGTGGGCGGTGCGTCGTGCGGGGCACATGCCCACCAAGTCCGCGGTAGCGGCTTAGCCCGCGTAAGACGTTAACCCTGCGGGTCTTTCCCGCGAAAGCCATCAGGGGTGGGGTAACTGCCACCGCCGAGGTGGGTGGTTACCCACCCTGGGGTGCCTGGCTGGTGGGTCCGGTTCGTCAGACGATCGTTGCGTACAGAAAACAACGCACGATCGTAGGAAAGGACTCGGACGTGGCTACCGAGCACAACACCGCAGCATTGTCGAAGAACCACAATCCGGCCCTGTCGGAGAGCCGCCGGGTGGCGGCCGAACTGGACAAGTTGATCGGCCCGGCGGCAGCGGGCGACCGCAACGCCGTCACCGAGATCATCCGCGTCGTGCATCCGCTGGTCCGCCGGTATTGCGGTGCGCGCCTTGGCAATACGGCGCACCTGCAGGTGACCGCGGACGACGTGGTGCAGGAGATCCTGATCGCCACCGTCAAGGCGATTCCGCGCTACCGCGATCAGGGCAAGTCGTTCCTCGCCTTCGTCTACGGCATCGCCTCGAACAAGGTCGCCGACGCGTTCCGCCGCTCGCAGCAGCACCCCACCTACCCGATGGCCGAAATGCCGGACACCGCGTCCACCGAGGCGGGCCCCGAAGAGTGGGCGCTCGCGCTCGAACGGCGCGCGGCCACCAAGGAACTCATGAAGATCCTGGCGCCCGCGCACCGCGAGGTGCTGGTGATGCGCATCGTGCTCGGCTGGTCGGCGGCGCAGACCGCAGAGGCGATCGGCACCAGTCCCGGCGTGGTCCGGGTGATGCAGCACCGCGCGCTGAACAAGCTGCGCGCGGAACTGAAAGTGGCCTAGCCGAAGTCGCTACCGTCCGTGAAGTCGCTACCGCCGAGCATCAGCCCTGTCGGGGAGTCAAGGCTTGATGCCATGGTTGGCGAGTTCGACCCGGAGGTCCTCTTCGGCCTCCACCGAGGTCACGAACAGTAGTTCGTCGTCGCCCTCGAACGGATCATCCGGTTGCGGCACGATCACCCGGCCGCCGCGCAGAATCGTCACCAGGGCGGCGTCGCGCGGCAGGGTGAGCGTGCGCACCGGCTTACCGGCCAGCCCGGTGTCGCCGGGCAGCGTGATCTCGACCAGGTTGGCCTGACCCTGCCGCAGCGTCATCAGGCGCACCAGATCGCCGACCGTGACCGCCTCCTCGACGAGCGAGGCGAGCAGCCGCGGGGTGGACACCGCGACGTCCACACCCCATGACGCGTCGAAGAGCCATTCGTTGCGCGGATCGTTCACCCGCGCCACCACCCGGCGCACACCGAACTCGGTCTTGGCGAGCAGGCTGTGCACCAGATTGGCTTTGTCGTCACCGGTGGCCGCGATGACCACCTCGTAGGTTTCCAGTCCCGCATCCTCCAGCAGCGCGAGTTCGCAGGCGTCGGCGTGCACCCAGACCGCGTCCGGGATCGCCTCCGGCTCGATGTGGTCGAGTTGCCGCTCGAGCAGCATGACGTTGTGTCCACCGCGCAGCAATTCCCTGGCGATGGATCGGCCGACGGCGCCTGCCCCGGCGATGGCCACTTTCATGTTCAGTCCTCGCTCACGGGGGGCTTGCCTGCCAACGCGATGGCCTCACCCACGGAACCCGAGGTGGCGGCGACATAGACGACGTCATCGGCCTGCACGATGGTCTTGCTGTCGGGCAGCAGCCCCTGGCCGAATCGGATGATGAACGCGACTCGCACGCTCACCTCGCGCTCCAGGTCGCGCACGGTCCGGCCATACCAGTCCTCGTGCAACGTCAGCTGCGTCACAGCTACCGTGCCGGTCGGGTCGCGCCAGGTGGTGGTGCTGTTGTCGCCGATGAGGGCGCGCAGGAACCGGTCGGTGGTCCACGGCACGGTGGCGATGGTCGGGATGCCGAGCCGCTCGTAGACGGCGGCGCGTTTCGCGTCGTAGATGCGCGCGACCACCCGCTCGACGCCGAACATCTCGCGGGCCACCCGCGCGGAGATGATGTTGGAATTGTCACCGGAGGAGACGGCGGCGAACGCGTCGGCGCGCTCGATTCCGGCCCGCACCAGCACATCTCGGTCGAAGCCGACGCCGGTCACCCGCTCACCGGTGAAGTCCTGGCCCAGGCGCAAGAAGGCGGCCGGGTCCCGGTCGATCACGGTGACCTCGTGGCCGACCCGGACCAGGGCACGGGCCAGCGCCGAGCCGACGCGCCCACAACCCATGATCACTACGTACACCCGTGCAACCTCGTTCCTGGAACCAAGCGTTCGGTCTGCTAATTATGTGGTCGAACGGTACCTGTCGAATCATTCCATCGGCCACGTTCCCCCTCCACCGCGTGGCCAAACCTGCGAGCCACGCGCGCGACCACCCTCGCGTGCGCCTATGCTCGCTCCAGTGTCCAAGTTGACGACGGCAGCGAAACGAATGCTGCTGGGCAGGCCTTTCCGTAGTGATTCGCTTGGCCATACCCTGCTGCCGAAGCGCATCGCCCTTCCGGTCTTCGCCTCCGATGCGATGTCCTCTGTCGCGTACGCGCCCGAAGAAATTTTCCTGGTGTTATCCGCGGCCGGGATCTCGGCCTACGTTTATGCCCCCTGGGTCGGCCTGGCCGTCGCCTTGGTGATGGCCGTGGTCGTAGCAAGCTATCGGCAAAACGTGCACGCCTATCCGTCCGGTGGCGGTGACTATGAGGTCGCGACGACGAACCTCGGACCCAACGCGGGTCTGACCGTCGGCAGCGCGCTGCTCGTCGACTATGTGCTCACGGTGGCCGTGTCGATTTCCTCCGCCGCGTCCAACATCGGCTCGGCGATTCCGTTCGTCGCCACGCACAAGGTGCTGTTCGCCGTGGTGGCGATCGCCATCCTGACCGCGATCAACCTGCGCGGCATCCGCGAGTCGGGCACCACCTTCGCCGTTCCGACGTATGCGTTCATCGTCGGCATGTTCATCATGCTCGGCTGGGGGCTGTTCCGGATCTTCATCCTCGGCGACAACCTACAGGCGGAATCGGCGGGTTTCACCTTGAAGGCGGAGGACGAGCACCTGTACGGACTCGCCTTCGCCTTCTTGATCGCCCGCTCGTTCTCCTCCGGCTGTGCCGCGCTGACCGGTGTCGAGGCGATCAGCAACGGCGTGCCCGCGTTCCGGAAGCCGAAGTCGCGCAACGCCGCCACCACGCTGCTGATGCTCGGCACCATCGCGATCGTGCTGCTGATGGGCATCATCATCCTGGCCCAGAAGATCGGGATCGTGTACGCGCACAACGATGCGGACCTGATCGGTGCGCCGCCCGGCTACCACCAGAAGACGTTGATCGCGCAGCTCGCCGAGACGGTGTTCCACGGGTTCCCGGTCGGGTTCTTCTTCATCACGACGGTGACCGCGCTGATCCTGGTGCTCGCCGCGAACACCGCGTTCAACGGGTTTCCGGTGCTCGGTTCGATTCTGGCGCAGGACCGTTACCTGCCGAGGCAGCTGCACACGCGCGGCGACCGGCTGGCGTTCAGCAACGGCATCCTGTTCCTGTCCGGTGCGGCCATCGCGTTCGTCGTGCTGTTCGGCGCCGAGGTCACCAAGCTGATCCAGCTGTACATCGTCGGCGTGTTCGTCTCGTTCGTGCTCAGCCAGACCGGCATGCTGCGGCACTGGACCCGGCTGCTGCGCACCGAAACCGATCCGGCGCAGCGGTCGCGGATGAAGCGGTCCAGGGTGATCAACGCCGTCGGCCTCAGCGCGACCGGCGCGGTGCTGATCATCGTGCTCATCACCAAGTTCTTCGCCGGCGCCTACATCGCCATCTGCACCATGGTGGCGATCTTCATCGTGATGAAAATGATTCGCCGGCACTACGATTCGGTGTCGCGCGAGCTGGACGAGCAGGAGTGGGACGGCGTGCTGCCCAGCCGCTCACACTCGATCGTGCTGGTGTCCAAGCTGCATCTGCCCACCCGGCGCGCGCTCGCCTACGCCCGAGCTACCCGGCCGGACACGTTGGAGGCGATCACGGTCAACGTCGACGAGGCCGACACCAGGGCGCTGGTGCGCGAGTGGGAGCAGAGCGATGTGACGGTGCCGCTCAAGGTGATCGAGTCGCCGTATCGGGAAATCACCAAGCCTGTCCTCGATTACGTGAAGCGGGTGCGCAAGGATTCGCCGCGGGATGTGGTGACCGTGTTCATTCCCGAATACGTGGTGGGGCATTGGTGGGAACAGGTGCTGCACAACCAGAGTGCGCTGCGGCTCAAGGGGCGGCTGTTGTTCGAACCGGGTGTGATGGTGACGAGTGTGCCGTGGCAGTTGAGTTCGTCGACGCGGGCGCGGACGCCCGGCATGGTGAACGCGCCCGGGGCGGTGCGTCGCGGTTACGACGATCGATCATGAGTGGGCGGGACGGTTCCGTGGGTGACGGCTCGGATCGTGTCGCAGCGGGCACTGCGCGCGCAGCGGTGCGTGTGACGATGCTGCGTGCGTTGTCCGAGCCTGGCGAGGCGCGGGCATGACCGATTGGCGTGGCACGACTTTCGAGGTGCGCCTCGGGCCGCCCGGACACGGTGGGTTCTGTGTTGGTCGGCACGAGGGGCGAGTGGTGTTCGTCCGGCACGGACTGCCGGGGGAACTGGTACGCGTGCGGGTCACCGAGGATCGTGGCGGCTCGTTCTGCCGCGCCGACGCGGTGGAGATCCTCGAACCGTCCCCGGACCGCGTCCCCGCCACCTGCCCCGTCTCCGGCCCCGGCGGTGCGGGTTGCTGTGATTTCTCCTACGCCACCCCGAAAGCCCAACGGGCGCTGAAAGCTTCGGTGGTCGCCGAACAACTGCGTCGGCTCGCCGGCATCGACCGCGAGATCGTCGTCGAACCGATCACCGGCGCCGGCGACACCACCGGCGGCTGGCGCACCCGCATCCGACTGGCCGTCGACGCCGAAGGGCGAGCGGGCGTCCACGGCTACCGCAGCACCGAGGTGATCACGGATCTCCGCTGCCCCCAACCGGTTTCGGGCGCGCTCGACGGGGTGGCGGATCGATTGTGGACGCCGGGAGCGGATTTGGTGATCGCCGTCGACGGCGACGGGGTGCGTCACATCATCGAACTGGCCCCGGCCGCTGATGGGGATCGACGGAAGTCCCGCGGCGGTGAGTGGCAGCGAGCAGAGCCGAGCGCGGCCGGTGAACGTCGCGACCAACGCGGCCGTGATCGTCGCGGTCGCGCCGAGCGAACTGACCGCCGCCGTACCAGTGACGACCAAGGCGTGCGCGGGCGTGACGATCGTGCCGGACGCAGCAGCGCAGCCGAGCGCGACAACCGTCGCCGCCCGACCGGCAAGCCGGGCAGCGAACTGCGTGGCGACGATGCGCAGGGTGCCTCCGACCGCGGCCATCGTCGCCGCCCGGGTGAAATCGGCGGCGTCTGGCGCGGGGGCACCGCGCAGCGCGATATAGAGAACGACGACCGCCGCCCCGACGAGACTGATAGCGGCGGGCACCAAGACGCCGGTCGCCGTGGCTCCGCCAAACACAACCGCAACCGACACGGTGGGCTCGATCGGCCTGCTAGCGACGACCGAACTGTCGACGATCGGCTGGAGGCACCGCAGGCCGGTGAGCGGCGCAATGCGTCTGCTCGGCGCGCGGCTACTCATGCGGCGCGCGATGAGTGGGTCATCGCGGGAACCGGGCGTGCGGTCGAGTATGTTGCGGGCCGCCGCTGGGAAGTCTCCGCGACCGGCTTCTGGCAAGCCCATCATGGTGCCGCACAATGCTATTCGGACTTGGTCGGCGAGTGGTCCGGGCTACATCCTGGGGGTCTGGCCTGGGATTTGTACAGCGGTGCAGGCGTTTTCGCGTCCCGCCTGGCGGACCAGGTCGGCCAGACCGGCGCGGTACTCGCGGTGGAGTCGGCCCGCTCGGCAGTCGCCGACGGCACCGCCGCCCTGCACGACCTGCCCTGGCTCGACCTGCATGCCCAGCGAGTAGAGCGCTGGGTCACCGAACGCGTAGGCGGCGCAGCACCGGACACCATCGTCCTCGACCCACCCCGCGCGGGCGCAGGCAAAGAGGTGGTCGCCGCGATCACCACCACCGGCCCCCTCCGCATCATCCACATCGGCTGCGACCCAGCCGCTTTCGCCCGTGACCTAGGCCTCTACCAGTCCGCCGGTTACGAACTGGTCGACCTCCGCGCCTTCGACGCCTTCCCCGGCACCCACCACGTCGAATGCATTGCGTTACTGGAGCGCTCGGCCCCGGAGTAACGCGGCAGTATTCACCGAGGTGACATCCAGTCGAGGGCGCAGTACCCCAGGTGAGCATGGTTGATTCTGGAACGAAAACGGTTGTCCTACGTGATGATTAGCTTGCCCAGGCTGGGCGACCGGAGCTTACGAAGGAGAACTGCCATGGCCGCTCCGACGCAATTCACGATTGAGCCTGGAGGGCCGGTCTCGTTGGTCGTGGGCGGCGACAAAGGGAATCCGGGCGTACAGGTGCGGAATACCGGCGGCGGAGTTGCACCGCAAACCGTGCGCGTGACCCTGCCGTCAGGGGGCATCCTCCGGTTCGTGCCCGAAGGTGTGCCCTCCAGGTTCGTGCTGTCCGTGTGGAACCAAGGGCGCGGACTCACCCTGTTCTATGCCGATGAAAATCCTGCCGTAAACCCCGCGCCTACATCACTGACCGTCCGCAGCGTCGATTTGGGCGTGGATGAAGCGGGTGCGGTATCTGCTGTGTGGGTTTCCGTGCAGGCCTTGCAGGTTCCGCCGGACACCATCACCGTGGCATTCAACGTCGGCGGACTGACTTCGAACTCCGGCGAGATAGACGTCAGCCGCTCTTGAGTGACCAGTAGTCTGCGAAATCGCTGACCCTAGCAGGCTTCGTCCGGCGAGGGCTGCCAGCTCGAGTGCTCGATTTGATGCCAGACATCCTGCTTCGTCACAGCTGGGCTTGCTCAACCTCCGGTCCGAGCGCGGTCGTTGGATTTGCGCGCGTCAGTCGTCGTAGACCGGGGGTCTGCGGTCGCGGCGGGCGCGGATGGCTTCGTCGAAGTTGTCGGTGGTGAGGCGGACGTAGAGTTGGGCCATTCCCTCGTGTTGCATGTGGGATTCGAAGCCGCCTGCTTCCATGCCGCTCCACAGCATGCGTTTGGTGAGTTCGGTGCCGACGCGGCTGAAGCTGATGATGCGGTCGGCCAGGTCGTAGCAGGTTTCGAGGAGTTTGGCGGCGGGCACGGTGCGCGAGACGAGGCCGATGCGTTCGGCCTCGGCGGCGTCCACGTCGCGGCCGGAGAGCATGATTTCGAAGGCGCGGGAGGCGCCGATGGCGCGGGGCAGCAGGTAGCTGATGCCGAGTTCGGTGGAGGTGAGGCCGTTGTTGATGCCCGCCGCGCGAAAGTAGGCTTCTTCGGCCGCGATTCGGATGTCGGTGGCGACGCTGAGACAGAATCCGCCGCCGATGGCGGCACCGTTGATCGCGCCGATCACCGGCTGGTTCATTCGCCGCAGCGTGATCATCACATCATTGAGCAGGTCCATCGATCGGCGCGCGACGCTGGTGACGGTGAGGCCCTCGACATTGGGCACCTTGCCTGCGCTCTGCAGATCAGCGCCGGAGCAGAAACCCTGTCCCGCGCCGGTGAGCACCACGACCCGAATGTCGTTGTCGGCGCTGACGTCTTCCAGTGCCTCGCGTAGCGGGATCATCACGTCGAATGCCATGGCGTTCATCCGATCGGGGCGATTCAACGTGACCAGGGCGATGTGCGGTCGCGGTGTGTCGATGAGCACGAACGACATACGAACCCCTAACCAGTGACGGCGTGTCACCAGCTTCTCAATATAAGTCGTCGGCAGTCCGCGCTCGTCCGAACGTGACTTAGACGTACGCGCACCGGTTGCGGTGATGGTGACCGGCGCTCACCATGTCCGGTCGCGGTTCCTCGGGACGTGCACCGGGTTGTGCCGGATATGCGCTTGCCGTGCCGGATACGAAGCGTCAGCCGAATGAAGGCCAGGAGTGTGCCGGTGCCGCAAAGGTTTCCGATTTGGCCGCCACCGGGCGGACCGGGAACCAGGTGAACAGCAACGCCGCGATGACCGTGAGCACGCCCCAGCCGACTATTCCGCAACCCGCGAGCAGCGGATTCGCCTCGTGTGCAGGGGAATCGAACCAGCCGAACAGTACTGCGCTGCCGTTGATCGCGGCGTGCGCGACGACGCACGGCCAGATGCTGCCGGTGTACATCCGCAGCCAGCCGAGGATAGCGCCGAGCGGCACGCAGAATCCGATGAACGCGACGGCGGCCCAGGCGCCGAGGTTCGGATAGTTGTAGCCGAGCAGCGTCAGCGGTGCGTGCCACAGCGCCCAGATCACGCCGGTGGCAACGATTCCGCCGGTGAGCCCGAAGCGGCCGGTGAGCTGCGGCATCAGCCAGCCACGCCAGCCGAGTTCCTCGCCGAGCGCGAACGGCAGGGTGCCGAGGGTGGATACGGTGACCGCGTCGACGACGAGGGCCGCCACCATTGCGGGGCTGGGGAACTCGAAGATGTACACGCCGAAGAGCACGCTCAACCCGAACGCCAGCCACAGGAACAGCGGCGCGCCGAGCCACGCGGCCACGATGAGCCACCCGGTCCGCCGTGGTCGCGCGCCGAGCCGTAACCCGTTCTGCGAGAACAGCGCAGACCACGATAGTCGCCGGTACCGCCACACCGCCAGCACGCCGAACGCGGGGGACAGCATCATCAACGCGGCCGCCGTATGCAGCCACAGTCCGGACCGCAGCCCCTGACCATCGAGCCACGGCCCCGACGCGAGCACCCACGCCGCACCGAACGCGACGAGCAGGAACAGAACGAAATCGTTGCGACGAGCGATCATCCGACATCCTTAGGACGGCGTGCTGCCTTACCTACTCGGACGCCGTAGACGTCCATCCGGTTCCATCGATGTCGAAAATTCTTCTACAGTTTGCGAATAACGATTGCCGAAATCCGCAGCAGCGTGGCCCTGTTGGCTTAATCCATCTGCCAGGTAACCCGGATGTCTGCCGAGATCTCGCTCTCGCCGAGTTCGACCGGAACCGGGGCGGCACCGTAGGCGTCCATCGCGACCGACATCGCCTTCACCCGCGGAAAGGAAGGCGATGCGGCGGAAGTATTCTCGGTGATCTCGAGCACCGCGCCGAGCGCCCGGCCTGCCCTTGCTGCGAACTGCTCAGCCTTGGCGACCGCGTTCTCCCACGCCGCATCCCGCGCTTGGACGAGCAGCGACTCCTGATCGGCGAAGGTGAGGCTCAACCCGCCCAGCCGAACATCGTCGCCGCCCGCGTCGACGGCGTTGGCGATGATCGTCGCGGGACCCGGATCGGCGTCGTCACCGAGGTTGCGCAACGCGACGGTCAGCGACGTACTCGCGACATACCCGGTGATCCGATTGCCCTTGCCCTCGGTCCACACAGTCTCGGTGTGCACCGACAATCCGCTGGTCGCGATGTCCTTACCCTCGACACCGTCGGAGCGCAGCGAACGAGTCACCCCGGCAACCCGCTCACCCGCCTTGCTGTAGGCAAGCGCGACCTTGCCCGCCCGACATTCGACAGAAATCGTGACACGCATCAAATCCGGCGTGGCGCGGGCAGTGCCGCTGCCGAAAATCGTGATGACGCCCGCACCAGCGGACTCGGACTTCTCGTTCACGGCATGCTCCTCAATTGGTCGGCGGTGAGTCTCGCTTCATGTGGTCAACGGCGGAAATCACGCAATCGTCCCCGCCGGTCAAAGTTTGTCAGCCCTTCATCGAGATGCCGGTTCCGCCGCACCCTCGACCCAAGCGTCGCAACCCGGCGCCTCGTGGTGGGGTGACTTTGGTTGTTGGTTGCGTGCCGGGGTGTGGGGTGCGGTGCTGCCGATGCAATAACGGTTCAGGAAGGTCTGCTGGTCCGGGAATGATTGGGTAATGCTGGGCGCGTCGTGTGCCGTCCCCGGCCTTACCCTGCTGTTTGGTCACGGCAGTGACGGTTCCAGCCTGGCTGGGTGGCTGTGGTGCTGTTCTCGAGATTCTCGGGTAGGTGAGTGTGTCGGGTGCGGTGTGGCTGGTGGTGTCGAGAGAGCTAGTGGATTGTCACCTGACGTAGGTTGTGTCCTCTTGATGCCTGCTGCAGCCTGCGTCAAGTGGATGTCCCGTACGTCAAGTCGTCGTGGCCGCGTCGAGTCGAGTCAAATGGTCGTTCGCGGAGTTCGAGTCGAGTCGAATGGTCGTTGCTGAAGATCAACTAGCGACCTTTCGACTCGACTCGATTCGCTGCCGGGTGACGGCAGCTGCCGGGCGACGCTGGACCGGGCTATTGCACACCGAACTTGGGTTCCGAAGGTCTCGATAGGCCACCAAAGCAGGCCAGCCCGGCTCCCTGGCCAGCCTGGCTGTGGTGCTGTCCCGGAGAGCCTTGGTCAGGGAGGTGTCGCAGGCCGGTGCAGTTGGGCAGTGCCGAGTCGAGCAAGCCAGTGCCACTTGACGTACGTTGCATCGTCTTGATGCATGCTGCAGCCCGCGTCAAGAGGATGCTTCGTACGTCAAGTCGTCGTGGCTGCGTTGAGTCGCGTCACATGGTGGTTCGCGGTGATCGAGTCGAGTCAAATGGTCGTTGTTGAAGATCAAGTAGCGACCTTTCGACTCTGCTCGATTCTTGGTTGCCCACCGGCAGCTACTCGACGACGCCGGGAGTGGCCGTTGCGCACTGAACTTGGGTTCTGAAGGTCTCGATACGCCGCCCCGGCTGGCGAGCGTGGCTAGGGGGCTGTGGTGCTGTTCTCGAGAGGTCTCGGGGAGATGAGTGTGTCGGGCGCGGTGCCGTTGGTGGTGCCGAGCGAGCCGCGGATTGCCACCTGACGCAGGTTGCATCGTCTTGATGCATGCTGCAGCCCGCGTCAAGAGGATGCTTCGTACGTCAAGTCGTCGTGGCTGCGTTGGGTCGCGTCACATGGTGGTTCGCGGTGATCGAGTCGAGTCAAATGGTCGTTGTTGAAGATCAAGTAGCCGCCTTTTGACTCGGCTCGATTCTCTTGTTCGGCAACGGCAACGGCAGCTGTCAGCCCGGCTGTAGTGATGTACTCGAGAGCCTTGGCAGGGGTGGGTGGTGGTCGGCGGGCCCGAGGCGAGTCGCTGGTTGTTCGCCGCGGCGAGGCAAGTTCTGCGCGAAATCGAGTCGAGTCAAATGGTTGTTGCTGAAGATCAAGTAGCGACCATTTGACTCGACTCGATTCTCCGAAAGGCCCTGTTGCGCAACGACAGCTACCTGGCGAGGCTGGAACGGGCCAATACGCACCGAACTCGCCTTCCGAAGGTCTCGATACGCCACCACAGCCGGGCAGCCAGGCTGGAAGATCGCGCCGCGCGCCTGACCGTACGGGGAAGGCCGGGTACGGCGCACGACGCGCTCAGCACTGTTGGGTAAATAGTGCTGTTCGCGAGAGTCTTGGGTAGGGGACTGGCGTGGGTGCGGTGTAGTTGCTGGGGTCGAGTCGGGCGAGCCGGTGCAGTGCGACTTGACGTAGGTTGTGGCCGCTTGACGCGTGCTGCAACCCCCATGCACCGGCCGACGAATCGCTCAGTAGTCACCGCCGCGCACCGCTATTGCGCGCACCGCCGCGTCCATCTGTGCATACGCCCCTGCTGCCAATCGCTCGAGCAACGCCAGCTTCAACTGGGGGGCTCGGGATGCGAGTTGATCGAATCGTGCTGGGCTCAGCACTGCGACGCGCACGCCGGTTTCGGCTCGGGCCTCGTTCACGAACGGGGTCCCGACCAGCATCGGAATTTCTCCGAACGACATTCCGGATGACAAACTCACCAGCCGGTGCGTTCGATCGTCGCTGCCCTCGAAGGTGATTCGCACCCGCCCCTCGAGGATCAGATATAACCCGGACCGCGCGCTCCCGCGCTGCGCGATCACCTCACCGCGCGCGAAAGTGTGTACCTCGAACTCCTTCGCCAACTGCACCCGATCATCGGAGTCGAGCGCCGCGAGCGCCGGATGATCCTCGATCGCGATCGATGTGCAGACCGGCTCGTCGCCGGGCCGATGCTGGTCGAGGACGATGTCCTCGCACCATTCGGTCGCCGTGTCGCGGTCGATGAACACTCGCCCGCGTGGATCGTTCGGATCAAGGCTCGACACCACGTGCCCGAGCTTGGCGTCGGGATCGACCAGTGCCACCCGCACGCCGACCGCCGCGAGCTCGGTTTGCAGATCATCGATCATCCGCACTGCGATCTCGCTCACCTCACCGACTCGGCGCAGATCCACCACCAGCGCCTCCAGCTCACCCGCCTGGGTCTCGATGGTCCGCACCGCACTCTCCGCGCCCGCGAACAACAGATCGCCGTGCAGTTCGTAGACCCGCGCTCGATGCCCGTGTTCGGCGAGCACCGCGATCTCCTCGGTCGTCCGGCGCAGCCGCGACGGCACCTCGGCCACCGAGTATCCGGCCCGGATCGCCGTCCGCGCCGCCCGTGTGACGTGCAGAAAGTGCAGTTCCAGCCGCTGCGACAGTTCCCGGCAGGCCGCGACGCCGCGCACGCTGTTGCCGTGCTTGTCCAGCCGCGGCGAGTAGACCGCGATGCCGATCTGACCGGGCAGCACCGCGACGATGCCACCGCCTACCCCGCTCTTCGCGGGCAGTCCGACGCTGGTCACCCAGTCGCCGGCCGCGTTGTACATGCCGCAGGTGGTCATCACGCTGAGCACTCGCTCGGTGAGCGCCGTGGACAGTGCGCGTTCACCGGTCACCGGGTTGCGCCCGTTGTTGGCCAGGGTGGCCGCCATCTGTGCGAGGTCGCGGCAGGTCACGTCGATCGAGCACTGCCGGAAGTAGCGGTCGACCGCCTCGTCCGGGTCGGAGTCGATGATGCCGAACGAGCGCAGCATGTAACCGATCGCGCGATTGCGGAAACCAGTGCGTGCTTCGGACGCGTACACGGCCTCATTCATGCTCAGTTCGCGCCCGGCGAAGCGCGAATAGCAGCGCCGGATGCGCTCGAATCGCTCACTCGGATCGCGGCCGGTGATCAGCGACGCGGCGGTGATCGCGCCCGCATTGATCATCGGATTGCGCGGGCGCTCGGTCACCGGATCCAAACTGATCTCGTTGAACGCCTCCCCGGAGGGCTCCACATCGATGCGTTCGTCCACGAACTCGGTGCCGCGATCGGCGAGCGCGAGCGCGTAGGTGAACGGCTTGGAGATGGATTGGATGGTGAACGAGATGTCCAGGTCGCCGGTGCCGTAGACCCGCCCGTCGGCGGTGGCCAGGCACAGTGCGAACGAATCCGGCTGCGCCGCAGCGAGTTCCGGAATGTAGTCGGCAAGTGTACCGGAATCGTCGGGCCGGCACAGCTGGAATACGTCGTTGACGATCCTGGACACGACGCCCGGTTCAATTGTCCGCTCGATCGCCTCTTCGGGCTGGGCCACATGATCACTGTAGGCCGAGTACGGTATGCCGAGGCTCACATTTCGGCCTGATGTCGGCAGGTGGCGGTCGTTGCCAGGTGTGGCAGTTGGGTTCTCGTTCGAAGGCACGGCCCGCCGCTCCGTAGACTGATCGGATCAGAAGCGCTATCCGGAGGGAGCGAGTTCAGGTGGGAGTGCTTTCCCAGGTCGACACGCCCGAAGATCTTCGTCCGCTCACCGCACCGCAATTGCGTGAGCTGGCGGACGAGATCCGCGATTTCCTCGTGCAAAAGGTTGCCGCGACCGGCGGGCACCTCGGCCCGAACCTAGGCGTGGTCGAGCTGACCATCGCGCTACACCGGATCTTCGATTCGCCCGCCGACCCGTTGATCTTCGACACCGGCCACCAGGCTTACGTGCACAAGATCCTGACCGGCCGCAAGGGCGAGTTCGACACGCTACGCAAGCAGGGCGGCCTGTCCGGCTACCCGAGCCGCGCCGAGAGCGCGCACGACTGGGTGGAGTCCTCGCACGCCTCCGCGTCACTGTCCTACGCCGACGGACTCGCCAAGGCGTTCGCGCTGACCGGGCAGGACCGGCACGTGGTCGCCGTGGTCGGCGACGGCGCGCTCACCGGCGGCATGTGCTGGGAGGCGCTCAACAACATCGCGGGCGCGCCGGACCGGCCGGTGGTGATCGTCGTCAACGACAACGGCCGCTCCTACGCGCCGACCATCGGCGGCCTGGCCGACCGCCTGACCGCGCTGCGCACCCAGCCCGCCTACGAGCACGCGCTCGACGCCGGGAAACGGATCCTGAAGAGCATCCCGCGGGTCGGCGAGTCCGCGTACTCGATGATGCACGCGGTGAAGGCCGGGATAAAGGATGCGGTGAGCCCGCAGGAGTTGTTCAGCGACCTCGGGATGAAGTATGTCGGCCCGGTCGACGGGCACGACATCGTCGCGCTGGAATCCGCGCTGCGCCGGGCCAAGGACTTCGGTGGGCCGGTCGTGGTGCACGCGGTGACGCAGAAGGGGCACGGGTACGCGCCGGCCGAGAATCACATCGCCGATCAAATGCACGCTTGCGATCCGATCGATCCGCTCACCGGCGTGCCGGTAGGTGGGCCGAAGGCGCTCGGGTGGACGTCGGTGTTCTCGCAGGAACTCGTCGCACACGCCGAACGGCGCGACGACATCGTCGCCATCACCGCGGCCATGCCGGGGCCGACCGGGCTCGCGGCGTTCGGGGAGCGGTTTCCGGAGCGGATGTTCGATGTCGGCATCGCCGAACAGCACGCGATGGCGTCGGCGGCCGGGCTCGCGCTCGGCGGCATGCATCCGGTGGTCGCGATCTATTCGACGTTCCTCAACCGTGCGTTCGATCAGCTGCTGATGGACGTCGCATTGTTGAAGCAGCCGGTGACCGTGGTGCTCGATCGCTCCGGCATCACCGGGCCGGACGGTGCCAGCCACAACGGGATGTGGGACCTGTCCGTGCTCGGCATCATCCCGGGGATCCGGGTGGCGGCACCGCGTGACGCGGCGACGTTGCGCGAGGAACTGGCGGAGGCGCTCGCCGTCAACGACGGGCCCACCGCGATCAGGTTCCCCAAAGGTAGTGTCGCCGACGACATTTCGGCGGTCGAGCGACTCGACGGGGTCGATGTGCTCCGGCTTGCCGCTGGCGATCGCGCCGGCGACGGCGGATCTGTCCAGGCCGTGCGCGGTGATGTGCTGCTGGTGGCCGTCGGTTCCTTCGCCGAGACTGCGCTGCAGGCCGCGGATCTGCTGGAGAACGAAGGTGTTTCGGTCACCGTCATCGATCCGCGCTGGGTCCTGCCGGTCTCCGACACCCTGGTCAAGCTTGCCGAAAACTACCGGCTCGTAGTGACATTGGAAGACGGTGGACTGCACGGTGGCATCGGATCGACCGTGTCGGCTCGGTTGCGCAACTCCGGACTGGACATCCCGACCCGGGATCTCGGTGTGCCACAACAGTTCCTGGATCACGCGTCGCGCGGTGCCGTACACGCGGAGCTCGGCTTGACCGCGCCGGACATCGCCCGACGGATCGGCGGCTGGCTCGCCGCACGGTGAGTCAAGGCTCGGCCGCCGCGCACGGATGCGCCCGCCGCGCGCAGAATTGCTAGCAATCCCGTGCGCGGCTGCACAATTCATGCGCGGCGAGGTCGGGCTGATGTCCGAATAGCAGTGGATCGAGGGTTCCTGGTCCGTCGAGCGGGAGTGCGATCCGCGCGCATGGATGCGGCCGCCCCGATGAAAGGGGGAGCATGTCCAGCGGTCAGCACGTTTGCTCGGGTCCGATCCCCATGAGCCGCAACGCCCAGCCGCAACGCCCAGCTCGGGTCTGATCCTTGTGAGCCCTCGCGGCTGTCGCCAAGCGGATCCGCTTGGCGACAGCCAACGTCCCGCGCCAACGTCCCGCGCCAACGTCCCGCGCCAACGTCCCGGGCCAACGTCGCGGGCCAACGTCGCGGGCCAACGTCGCGGGCCAACGTCGCGGGCCAACGTCGCGGGCCAACGTCGCGGGCCAACGTCGCGGGCCAACGTCGCGGGCCACGT